>CAYTXC010000001.1:0-3816 GCA_964441425.1 uncultured Sphingobacterium sp.
ACTGATCTATTTCATGACTCAGGCGCTCATGTTCAATAAACAATTTGCCTCTGAATTATATGGTGGATATACCAGCTTGGTCTATCTCACGCCATTGATAGGTGGATATATGGCCGATCGTTTTTGGGGCAATCGTAATTCGATCATCTTGGGTGGATTAGTTATGGCCGTTGCTGAAATCATATTGTTTTTCTGCGCCAGTACCTATCAAACTGCCCCTGAAATATCTACCTGGTTATTCTATTTAGGTTTAGGTACCATCATTGCAGGAAATGGATTTTTCAAGCCTAATATTTCATCGTTGGTGGGTCAATTATATCCAGCCAATGACAAACGTACCGACTCTGCGTACACGATCTTCTATATGGGGATCAATGTGGGTGGGATGATCGGGCCCTTTATCTGCGGGTTAGTGGGTAACACCGGTAATCCAGCCGATTTCAAATGGGCTTTTCTTGCCGCCGGTATCGGCATGATCTTATCAGTGATCGTGCAGAAAATATTTCAAGAAAAATATATTGTTGGCCCCGATCAACAAGCAATTGGTGTAGCACCGGCACATATGGCCGATAGCAGATCGCTAATTCGCTCACCGTTTTCTATTGCATCTATTTTAGGTGTTGCCTTTTTAGCGCTTTCTGGGATGGGGTTACTTTATGTACACGGACAAAAATTATTTGATCTGAGTTATTTATTACTCGTTGCATTAGCGGCCATCATCTTTATTATTTTTTCAGATAAAGGATTAACCGCAGCAGAACGGAATAAAGTTATCGCCATTTTTGTGGTGTCGTTTTTTGTGATCTTTTTCTGGAGTGCCTTTGAGCAGGCAGGAGCATCGTTGTCATTTTTTGCTGCTGAGCAAACCGATTTACACATCGATGCGATCGGTTTTGATGTACCACCATCATGGTTCCAATCATTGAACTCCACCTTTGTCGTGATCTTTGCACCTATCGTAGCAGCTTTATGGTTGTTATTAGGAAAGCGCAACAAAGAGCCGAATTCACCAGCAAAAATGGCTATTGGTCTGTTTCTGCTTGCAGTGGGTTATTTGTGGATCGGATTTGGCGTTAAAGATGTAGCACCAAACGTTAAGGTTAGTATGATCTGGTTAACGGGAATGTATGCTTTACATACACTTGGTGAGCTTTGTTTATCGCCCATTGGACTTTCTCTTGTAAACAAATTAGCTCCTATTCGTTTTGCCTCTTTATTGATGGCTGTTTGGTTTATGGCCAATGCCGCTGCGAATGTAGTAATGGGGAAATTAAGTGCTTTATACCCTCCTGGTCCTGCTGAATTTCAAAAAGCAGCAACAAAAGGTATTGACCTACCGGGCATCTTGAATGGCACTCATCAGATCACCGATGCAGAGATCTCTGTATTGAAAACTTTAGAAGTTCCGTTCAAGTTTAGTAGCATTTTAGGTTATCAGATCACTAATCTTTATGAATTCTTCATGTTGTTTGTGGTGATGGCTGGAGTAGCTTCGATGATATTGTTTATGCTGAATAAATGGCTGAGAGGACTGATGAATAGTCAATAATCATTGGTCATTAGTGACTAGAACAATTCGCAAATCCGCTAATTCGTAAATCCGCAAATCATATATATGGAAAAGAAATTTCAACCCTTCGTTATTCCAGAAACAAAGATGAAGGAGTTTACCATCAAATCCGTTTTGGTAGGCTCTGCATTCGGGATCATTTTTGGTGCTTCAACCGTTTATCTGGCATTAAAAGCCGGACTAACCGTTTCTGCCTCTATACCCATTGCGGTTATGGCCATTGCGTTGAGTAAATTATTTTTAAAGACTACTATTCTTGAAAATAATATCATCCAAACCACTGGATCTGCAGGAGAAAGTATTGCGGCAGGTGTGGTATTCACACTACCCGGATTTTTATTTTTAAGCGAAACCGGCAGTGCAGACTATTTCAACTATTTCACGATCTTAACGCTTGCGATATTTGGCGGTATTCTCGGAACCTTAATGATGATCCCCTTACGAAAAGCATTGATCGTAAAAGAACATGAAACGCTACCCTATCCAGAAGGAACGGCTTGCGCATCGGTATTAAAAGCCGGAGAGAAAGGTGGGAACTTCGCGCGAGTTGCATTCATTGGTGTTGGAGTAGCAGCTGCTTATGCATTCTTGCAAAAGATCCTGCATGTGATCGCAGAAACACCTGAATTCATGACCCGACAGGCAAACAAATTTTTCCCATCAGCTAAAATCAGTGGAGAGATTACACCAGAATATTTGGGCGTAGGTTATATCATTGGGCCAAAGATCGCAGGGGTATTGGTTGCTGGTAGTGTGTTAACCTGGTTCGTATTCAATCCGCTATTGGCATCATTGGTACCACCGGATATGATCGCCAATCAGTTGATCAAACTGGGTTATTTAAAGGATATAGCAACAGCAGGCGGACCAGGAGCATGGGATCCAGTGCATCATACATTCGGAGATTTTGCTACAGCGCTCTATAGAGCATATGTTCGTCAGATTGGCGCAGGAGCCGTAGCAGCAGGAGGTTTCATTACCTTGTTTAAGACAATACCTACCATTATCTCATCATTCAAAGGAAGCATGAGTTCGTTGAAAAAAGATGGGGCAGAAACTGCTGTGTTGAGAACAGAGAGAGATCTGTCTATTAAGATCGTGGGCTTTGGATCCGTAGCGTTGATTCTATTGATGACCATCCTACCACAAATTCCAGGTGATAACATTTGGAGTAAATTATTATTAGGCATATTGGTAGTAGTGTTTGGTGCATTTTTCGTTACCGTGTCTTCACGCATTGTTGGATTGATCGGATCATCCAACAATCCAATTTCTGGTATGACTATCGCTACGATCATGGGAACCTGTTTGGTTTTCATTGCCGTAGGTTGGACAGGTAAAGTATTTGAGCCCATGGCCTTGGTAGTGGGGGGCATGATCTGTATTGCAGCAGCTAATGCCGGTGCTACATCACAAGATCTTAAGACTGGATTTATTGTGGGCGCTACGCCGAGAAATCAGCAACTAGCGTTATTTATTGGAGCGATCGTTTCATCACTTGCCATTGGGTTAACCGTGAAAGTACTGGATACACCCACACAAGAAATGATGGCTCAGGGGATTAAGCATGCCATTGGTACAGAAAAATATTCAGCTCCGCAAGCAACGTTGATGGCTACCCTTATCAAAGGAATTTTATCATTTAATCTTGATTGGCAGTTTGTATTAGTAGGCGTTGCCATTGCCATAGTGATGGAACTTTGTGGCATCAAAGCATTAAGCTTTGCTATTGGAATTTATCTTCCATTAGCCACTACTCTGCCGATCTTTATTGGGGGCGCAATCAGAGGTATTGTGGACCGCAAACAAGCAAAGAAAGGTGAGGTTAGTCAAGAAGAAGAAGATCTGCGTAACGGAAATTTATTTGCAACAGGATTAGTAGCTGGAGGTGCATTAGCAGGTGTTCTGGTAGCATTCTTATCTGCAAGTGATACTATATATAGTGGGTTGAAGAAAATCAGTTTAGAACATTCTCTGGTAGAAAGCCTTGGCATGAATGGATACTATCTATTAGGGACTGTAGTCTTCATCTTGATGGGATGGATGTTGTATAGGAAAGGACTAGACTAGAGATTTTATAGTTTTCTATTTAATTCTGATAAAACAGAAGGTTCGGAATTCGGCTGGATTATCATTTTTTAAAAATAGTAGCCCACCATCTGTTAAAAAAATTTAATCTCTGTTCAATCAAACAGGTACAACTAACTTTTACTTTTGATAGAATACATTAAAGATGGGGAAATATG
>CAYTXC010000001.1:3916-216926 GCA_964441425.1 uncultured Sphingobacterium sp.
AATATGAAAAGGATTGAAAAATAAAATGGAATAAATTTTTGCAAGTATTTTAAAAGGTTATTTTGGAAATAATAACCGAAAAGGATTACTATTGAGCTCTTTAAAAACTTAATTTTGTGAACATACTTGACAATCTGGCATGCTAAAACCTATACTAACCGCATTACTTTCTATTTTTCTAGTCCATTCGCAAGTTCTAGCTGGAGATAGTTTAAGAATAAAAAGCTATCCTATTCTAAAAAAAGTTATAGAAGCTAAAAAAGCAAATTTTACTGTTGATCTCAAACCAGGATCAGGAATAATCAAAATTGGACATCCTCATTTTGATAATTGGGATAACAGGATAATAAAGACAGAAGAGAATACTTATATCACCATAAATGGAACAGGTCAGCTATTTAAAATAGAAAAACCGCAGAATGATAGCTTATCACTTAAAAGATTAGATAATACTCATTATTATGGCTATAACTTTTTCTGCATCAATTTTGAATATAATGGGGATATATATTCCTTTGGCGGAATGGGACTTTGGAGAGTAAATGGGCAACTAAGAATATTCAGTGAAATAAAGAAAGAATGGGATATAGTACCCTTGAATAAAGAAACACCAGCCATATCAGATGCTTATTTCTTCGATCGTAGTCAGGGTAAACTCTATTATTTAGCTAGATCTTATATGGATATTTCTACAAATAAAAATATACAACAAGATGAATGGTATGTTATAGATCTAAATAAAAAAACAACGTCCCTTATAGGTAAAGTTCATCCACAGATCCTAAAGGCTATCCATGATCAAAATAGCTCCATTCGTTTTAAATGTTATCCACTTCCTGATTACCAAGGAACTATCATCACTGACCATGAGAAGCTATTTAAATTTATCCAGTTTTCAGATATGGCGATGTATGAGATAAGCAATAAACAAGTATTACAAACGTTAAAAGCTACAGCCATTGGCAAACTTGATAATTTATTCTCCGTTGATTCGACATTTTACTATAGCTTGGCATATTCAGATACATTAGATTCCATTAACAAAGTGGGTGATTTTTTTGATAGAAACTCAAAGCAAGATATAGTTGCATCCGCTTTCCCAATCCGTACATACAGTTTCCTATTTATTACATTAGGCATACTCATTTCAGGAGGTGCTCTATTCTATTTTAGAAATCGAAAGAATCAACATCTTGCTGATCCACAAATCGAACAAAAATCTATAAATTTTGATAGTCTAGAAAAGGTACTCATTCAAAAACTCAAGGAGAACTTGTATGAAGGTATATCTATTGCTGAAGTCAATGATCTTTTAGGGCTTACTAAAAAGCCAATCTCTATTCAGAAAAAGAATAGAAATGACGTCATACTAAAGATCAATAATAAATACAAGATGATGAGTATGTCTAAAGAAGATCTCATCATTAGAAAACGTGATGAAAATGATAAGCGTTCATTTATTTATTTCATAAATGAAGAGGCTGCTATTGAAGCTCAAGCTGAAAATTAGCAAAATCTAATTCAGCCTATCTGATCCAAAATAAGGCCTCAACACTTCAGGTATAATAATCCCATCTGATGTTTGATTATTCTCTAATATAGCAGCCATGATTCGGGGTAAAGCCATAGATGAACCGTTCAAAGAGTGGAGCAACTGGATCTTACTATCCCCATCTTTGTAGCGGATCTTCATGCGGTTGGTCTGGAATGCTTCAAAGTTTGAAACTGAACTTACTTCTAACCACTTCTCCTGGGCGGCACTATATACTTCAAAATCATAAGTCAATGCAGAAGCAAAACTCATATCGCCACCACACAAACGAAGAATACGATAGGGCAAACCTAATGAAGCAACAAGTTTCTCTACATGGGCCACCATCTCGTCCAAGACTTCATAACTTTTATCCGGATGAACCAATTGGACGATCTCTACTTTCTCGAACTGGTGTACACGATTCAACCCACGTACATCTTTACCAAAACTTCCTGCCTCTCTTCTGAAACAAGGAGAATGCGCTGTCATTTTTATAGGTAGATCAGACTCCTTCAAAATTTCATCTCTGAAAATATTTGTAACCGGAACTTCTGCCGTTGGGATCAAATAGAAATTATCCGCCGGCATATAATACATCTGGCCCTCTTTATCGGGTAATTGTCCGGTCCCATAAGCCGAAGCCTCATTTACCATGTATGGTGGAATAAATTCAGTATAACCCGCAGCTGTATTGAAATCTAAAAAATAGGCAACTAACGCACGCTGTAATTTTGCTCCTTTCCCTTTAAATAATGGAAAACCACTACCCGCGATCTTTACACCCGTAGCAAAATCAACAATATCGTATTTCGTGATCAGGTCCCAATGCGGTACAGATCCTTCTTGTAAATTTGGCTTGATCCCAGCTTCTTTCACCACTTCATTATCCTCCGCCGCTTTCCCTTTTGGAACTAATGCAGAAGGCAGATTCGGTAATTTAACCAGGGTATCATGCAATAACACATCTACTTCAGCAAGCTCGGCCTCCAGTTTCTCGATCTCGGATTTCATGGCCGCTACTTCCTGCTTCTTTGCTTCCGCCTCCTCTTGCTTGCCCTGTGCCATCAAAGCTCCGATCTCTTTAGACGCTGCATTACGCTTCGCCAGTAACTGCTCATTAGCGGTAAGAATACCTCTGCGCTTATCATCAAGCCCAATGATCTCCTCTACCAAATGCGGCTCAGAGAAGTTCTTGTGGGCTAACCTTTCCAGCACCAGATCTTTTTGCTTACGAATAACTTGCAGTTGCAGCATGTCCTAAAATTTTGGCAAAGATAATCCGTAGCCAAGATATCGTAATTTTGAATATGCAAATGAGTGACGACTTACAGGTACGCTGGTGGAAATTGGAGGAGAAAATGATGGAACGCTTTGGGAAAAAGCCGGATATGGAGACCATTCTCTTCCTGATCGGAATCCAGGAGTTTGGGGATATCAAGGAAGATTTTACGAAAGAACAGAAACAGGACCTCATGCATGTTGCCGTCTGCAGTCTCCTCAGTGTAAGTGGCTATTATGAACTCGAAAGTGTGGATAAGGATGGTTGGCCGCATTTCCGGCAGCTCAAATCCTTACCTACCTTGCCCTTGAAGGAACAGGAAGATTTCCTGAAAGACCATGTTTTACTCTATTTCCAGAACCAAGGTTTATTATAAAGAATGAAACAAATCCTGATTTTAACATCCATACTCTTATCGATCCAGGCTATCGCTCAGCCGGTAGCCCCAGTAAGAGCCCGCGACCGCAAAAAGGATATACTGATGATCACTGACAGCGGTAAGATCATCCTCCGGTTATATGATGAAACCCCTGGACACAAGGATAATTTTATTCGTCTGATCAAAACAAAATTCTACCATGGTGTAGCGTTTCACCGGGTGATCAAATCATTTATGATCCAGGCGGGAGATCAGAAATCCAAAACGGATACAAGTAAAAAGCTTCCTGATTACACTATTGCTGCTGAGATCAACACTGAACGCTTTCATAAACGTGGGGTATTGGCCGCCGCCCGCATGGGTGATGATGTGAACCCGGAAAGAAAAAGCAGCGGAACTCAGTTTTATATTGTGCAAGGGAAAACATTTTCCAATGCCGGACTGGATTCAGTTCAGCAATACCGACTAAAAGGGAGGCCATTGCCTGCTGAACAAAGAGAAATCTATAAAACTATAGGAGGTGCCCCACACCTAGATCAGAGCTATACCATTTTTGGAGAAGTAGTGGAGGGTATGGATGTAGTGGATAAAATCGCCTCTACAAAAACTACCGGCAGAGAGGGAAACGACAGGCCCCTTACTCCGATCCGCATCCAAAAAACCAAATTGATCAAACGGGTACACTAAAAACGGTTTTCTATATTAAATTATTTCATTCATCTTTGCCATTCTAAACGATAACTAATGAATTTTCCAGCAAATCTTCGCTACACAAAAGACCACGAATGGGTATTATTAGAAGGAAATACAGCAACTGTAGGTATCACTGATTTTGCACAAAGTGAATTGGGAGATATCGTTTATGTTGATATCAATTCAATTGGCAGTCAACTTGAGGCAGAAGCTGTTTTCGGAACGGTTGAAGCCGTTAAAACAGTGAGTGACCTTTTCCTGCCTGTAAGTGGAACAGTTCTTGAAAAAAATGCCGAACTAGATACAAATCCGGAAGATGTCAATCAGGATCCATATGGAAAAGGTTGGATGATCAAGATGACCGTTAACGATCCGTCTGAAGTGGAAAAACTGATGGATGCTGCAGCCTATCAGGCATTGGTTGGATAAGATATGGTAAAAGATATTTTGAAAACACCCTGGCCCTCCATTCTGTGGACGGGCCTTATTTTTATCCTTTTGTCGTTTGATACGGGTTCACTGGAATCGGCTTCACGTATTCCTATCCCCCATTTCGATAAGATAGTTCATTTTGGGATCTTTGGTCTATACGCCTGGATCATCCTAAAATGGAGAGCTTCGGTTTCAAGAGCTGGGATTATCATTGCGATACTATCTTTTTTTGTTAGCTCTTTATATGGGACAGCAATGGAATTTTATCAGGAAAAATTCACCGCACGTGAATTCGAACTGGGAGATATTTACGCAGATACGATTGGTGCTTTAGTTGCCACTATTGGATTCATGGCAACAAAAAGCCCCTATGGAAATAGGGGCCGCAACCAAAACTAACTGCTTATGAGAAAAATTTACTGTTTTATTTTACTATATCTATAAGACTCAAAATAAATGCCAGAGGTTACCGATATTTTGTTAAAATTCATTCAGAGAAACATTCAATTTCACAAAAGTTACAACAATAAAACGATACCCAAGCCAATCGGGTTGTCTAAAAATTGCTAAGGAAATGTGAAAGGATGTTAAAAATTAGTTCTCCTGAGTTAGCTTTTCAGCATTTTCGGCGAATTGAAGCGCATCGATCAGTTGGCTGATCTCCCCATTTAATACTTCCGCCAAATTGTAGAGGGTCATACCTATTCGATGATCAGTTACCCTACCTTGTGGGAAATTATAGGTTCGGATCTTTGCCGAGCGATCGCCGCTACTAACCAAACTTTTACGATGGCGTGCAATCTCATCCTCCTGCTTTCGCACCTGCTCTTCATAAAGCTTAGTACGTAGCATTTGCATGGCTTTTTCGCGGTTGGCCAGCTGAGTACGCTCTGTCTGACAAGTAACCACTAACCCTGTTGGAATATGGGTCAAAATAACTTTAGTCTCTACTTTGTTTACGTTCTGCCCACCCGCACCACCAGATCTTGCTGTATCCATCTTCACATCACTATCTTTAACTTCCACATCAACCTCCTCTGCTTCCGGCATAACCGCTACCGTTGCCGCACTGGTATGAACCCGGCCGCTTGCTTCTGTATCTGGAACACGTTGTACACGGTGTACCCCACTTTCAAACTTAAGTGTTCCATATACGTCGTCACCCACTACTTCAATTTGAACCTCTTTAAACCCGCCAACGGTACCCTCACTCTCAGATAATAGGGCTGTCTTCCACCCTTTTTTCTCGCAATAACGGAGATACATTCGCAATAGGTCTCCGGCAAATAATGAGGCCTCATCTCCTCCCGTTCCCGCTCGGATTTCGAGGATGGCATTCTTTTCATCCTGCGGATCTTTAGGGATCAACAGGTTTCGAATATGCTTTTCCAGCTCGACCTTACGCTCTTCAAGGCCACTGACTTCCATTTTGGCCAGTTCTCGTAACTCTTCATCATCCCCGTTCAATGCCTCTTTATTGAAATCCAGATCATCCAATAAACGCTTATACTCCTCATAGGCGTTAACGATCTTCTCCAGGCTTCTGTACTCCTTACTTAGTTGGGTAAACTTACGGTTATCACTCACCACCTCCGGGTTGGTTAAAGAAACACCCAGATTATCAAACCTTCCTTTTATCGCTTCCAGTTTATCTAGCATACTTTTGTGCTGTTAAAAGAGGGCAAAGTTACAAAATACAACCATGGCATACCAGAAACTAAGGGGAGATCATTTGTTTAATGGGAAAAATCTTTTAGGATCCGATGCTGTCCTGATTCTTGATGAGCTCGGACATAAGGTAGATATTATTCCATTGAGTGAAGCCGGATCAGATGTGCAATACATACAGGGAGCAATTCTACCCGGAATGGTGAATGCCCATTGCCATCTGGAACTTTCCCATATGAAAGGGAAAATCCGTGAAAAAACAGGATTGGTTGATTTTTTACTGGAGGTGGTTAAAGGGCGAGGATCAGGTACTGAACAAATCGAAAAGGCAATGGCAGAGGCCTATACACAAATGGAGGCAGATGGCATCCGTATTGTTGGAGATGTCTGCAATACCGCCCAGACGATTTCTATAAAAAATACCCAATCGATCCGGTTTCACAACTTTATAGAAATGATCTCATTAACAGAAGCACAAGTTGCATCACGTGGTGAATTAGCTATACATCTAATGAATGAGTTTAATGCAAATCAACCCTGGCCTTCCTCGCTCTCCCCCCATGCCGCTTATACTGTTCACCCTGCCGCAATGCCATTTTTGAATGAGCGAACTAAAGACCAGATCATTACCATTCATAATCAGGAAACAAAAGCAGAAAATGAGTTGTTTGAAAAAGGTACTGGTGATTTATTGAGACTTTACACAATTTTCGGACATGCCTCATCACCACTTCCCTCAACCGGAACAACAAGCCTTCGCAGCTATCTCCACTTTTTCAATAAAGGGCAAAAAATCATATTGGTCCACAATACCTTCATGTCAGAAGAGGATATTATTTGGGCTGATGAATTGGCTCAAAAAAATGGCATCAAATTATATCATTGTTTTTGCGTGAATGCCAATTTGTTTATTGAAGATCGATTACCAAACATTCCATTATTTATAAAACATAATTGCGCCATTGTTCTGGGAACAGACAGTTTAAGCAGCAACTGGTCTCTCCAAATTTCAGATGAGATGAATACTATACTAAATAAATACGATGGCATTTCCATAGAACAGTGCTTAAGCTGGGTGTGTAATACAGGATGGGAATTATTTGGTCTTAAACCGGTATGGATAACCGGATCAAATCTCATAGAGCGAATGCAGCACAGGCAGTGATCGTAAACTGCCAAAACCAGATTGGTGAAACGTATAATAAGACACAAAAGCATCCAGTAAAACTTTACGCTGCTCTCGGTTTAGTGAAAGTTCTCCAAGTGAATCTGGATGAATGGTTCGTAACAATTCTGCTGCACAGGTGCTCATGGGCATATCTAAAAAAAACGGATGGGCGGGATGATTGGGCAAGAACACACCTTCTTGAAGGTCTAGTATATGCTCGGATTCAGAATAATTATCGTTCAGCCTGAATCCAAAAAAATGAGCAAGATGGGTTAGAAAAAATAGAGGAAAATTTGCAGTAACCATACCTTTAGATCTATCCAAATGAATAAAGGCATCTTCCAGAAAATTAAATAAATCGGGATTGGCTTCGGGTTGGGTTAAACATTTTTGAATAACCTCACTCATAAATAACGCCACAGTATTCTTGTGAATATTTTGATAAATATCTTCATACACTACAGCCCACTTAAATTCCTTGATACGTTGTAAAGTACTACGATCATTATGATATACCACCATGTCCAGTAAGGAAGATGGTTGAAACATATTGGCTCGATAAGGCTGCTTAGATGAAAAAGTTCTGACGCCATTTACCATGTACGACTGTAAGCCAAATAGTTCAGTATATATTGAAACGATTAAACTCGTATCTCCATATTTTACGGATCTCAATACTAACCCTTTTGTCTTATGCAGCATATTATCTTATAAAGAATATTTTGGTGGTTAGTTTAAATACATTTTTTTCATCTGAGATCAATACCAAATATACACCACTGGAAACTTTATTACCTTTTGAATCACGGCCATTCCAGATCGCTTGTCCGCCTAATGATCGGGTCTGATAAACTAACCGACCATCCAGTTCTGTAATCTTAACCAATGCATGCTCAGGCAAGCCTCTAATCCCAATTGTACCTGCAAATCCAGGAGGTACAGGATTAGGAAATACCAATATTTCCTTATTCTGTTGAATAGGTTCTGTTGCTGTACTCCTGAAAGAACAGATACCCGAAGCGGATGCCACAAATACTTCACCGGTATTTGGATCTATGGCTAAAGAGTTGATCTCATTCGATAAAAGTGGGCTGTTGGCAACCGTGAATTGATGAATGATCTTTTCTCCATCTGCATTTACTAACCATAGTCCATTTCTGGTACCTACCCATTTTCTATTGGCTCCATCTACAGCAATAGCACGCACATCTTCATTTTGGAAAAGATATCCGGCAAAGCCATCTTGCTGTATTATTGGCCAGATTGCTTCGCAAGTAGAAGATGTTGCCTTATCCGTACACGTGATAACACCAATTCCCTTATCCGTACCTACCCAAATAAAACCATTTCGATCCTTGGCCGTACAGTTTACAGTATTAGAGGGAAGATTACCATTTCCTTTTCCATAACGATAAAATCTCCATTGATCATCGTTGGCATTATCGATATTTTTCCCTGAGTTCAACAGGAACAAACCATTGCCTTTAGGTGAAATGATCCACTTTTGATCTTCGTCGTCAATAGTAATACCGGCCACTGCATTTTCAGTATGTAAAAAAGGAATTACAAAAGATCTCCAGGAGCCATCTTTTTTTCTAACATGAATATTTTGAGCAGCACCAAAATTTGAAACCCAAACATTCCCGTTTTCATCAACAGCTAATCCGCTTACTCTGTATGATCTAGGATCACCTGCAGCCGGTTGCAAAGGAGAATTTTGTTTATGGATAATCAGGTCTTTACCATTTTTTAATTCCACCAATCCCCCACCATAAGAACCAAAATAAACGGAACCGGATGGAACTGCAGCAACCGTTATAAAATCAAGTAAAGAATCCAGCTTTGTTGTGACATAAAGATTTATTCCCTCCCACTGCTGATCCTCTTTAAGATGATAAATACCATTTGGGTTATACTGATAATTCCAGGCTGAATTTACAGCACCAGCAGTGGCCCATAATTCTTTTCCTGAAAAAATCATTTCACCACTGGCAATATTTATAGGTGAATTCGGAAAGATACGTTCCAATGAATTTCCCGTCAGCTTACTCAAACCATTATACAAATCAGCGATCCAAATAGAAGAACCCTGAGCTACAGCCTGAAGTGGATATGACAATCCTTGTGGCGCTACCACACGTTGAACTACTCCATCTGCATTTAACTCGGTTAACCGACCTGCATCGCCAACTCTGGATAAGACCATCAATGCTCCATTGATAAAATCCATTCCAGTTATTCCATTTATCTTATTTATATAAATGAGCCTATTGTTTACTTTAAATAGGGAATCTCCTTTTCTGGCAAATACCATATTTGAGTGGGTGGCCAACTCGTCAAAACTACCTTTCCCCAGTTGTACCCAATTACGGTAATCGGATGGATCTTGAGTTAATACTGAGATCTTCAACCCATCCTCAGTTGCTGCAATACGATGTGAAGAAGTAAAAACTAGATCATGCACGGAAATCTCTTTGCCAGCACCACCAATACGCCAGGTATCAAGGATAAGATATTTTGAAAGATCCACAACAATAACACCTAACCCGGCGGATAGATAAGCCTTTCCGGAATGAATCGTTATGCTTTGTACAGATTTATTTCCAGGCACGTTGGAAATACGGATATCGGGTATATTGATCACTTTATTCTTGACCAACACATCAAGATTACTATTTTTATACACCAGTATGGTGCTTTTGGATATGGGATCGTAAGCCATCGCAGAAACGCCTGTTTCATTCAAGCCATTTATCCGCGACCATCGTTGAAAAGATCGATCAGATTGGTCATAGTTGAATAACCCATAAGGAGTAGCACTAATGACCATATCCCCATCAATTGCCACATGTGATGCATTATTCCAGGGAAGATGCTCCCGCCAATACCCTATCGGAGGTATTCGCTGAGCCTGTAATCCAAAAGGCAAACAAAAAAATAGTATCCAAAAGACCCTCCGCATGGTTCAAAATTATAGTTTAAAATATCGTTTCTTTGCGGTTATGTGGAAAAATCTAGGCAAATGGATACTTAAATACAGGCTTACCCTGCTGTTATCCCTAACATTAGCCACCCTTGTAATGGGTTGGTACGCCTCTAAAGTTCAGCTTAGTTACGACTTTGCAAAAGCAATACCAACAGATAATCCAAGATATCAGGAATACCTTTCTTTTAAACAAAAATTTGGAGAAGATGGCAACCTTATGACGGTTGGCTTCACGAAGAATAATATCTTCCAAAAGGATTTCTTTGCCTCACTCCAAAAACTACATACTGACATTAAGCAAATTTCAGGAGTGGAAGATGTTCTTGATGTTACCGCTGCTATCACATTAGTCAAAAATGATTCTACACAAAAACTTATTCCTACCCCAATATTTCCGGCAACAATAAAAAATCAGAACGAACTCGATAGCTTAAGAGCAGTCTTCCTTAATCTACCTTTTTATCGGGGACTGATGTACAATGCAGAAAGCAATGCATGGCTTTTGGGTATTCGTATCCGAAAGGAAATTCTGAATTCAAAGGAACGAGATAAGATCATGCCACTTATCATCAATAAAACACTTGAATTTGGAAAAACAAATAATATAGAAGTGCATATCAGTGGACTTCCGGCCATCCGAAGCAATATGGCGGTTCGTATAGCCAAAGAAATGCAGTTCTTCCTTTTAGGTTCATTAATTCTTTCAACGATCATTCTCTTTCTATTTTTTCGATCAATCAGCTCTACCCTTCTTTCCTTAATGGTAGTGGTCATTGGGGTGATCTTTTCGTTAGGATTGATGGTATTATTTGGATATAAAATAACCTTACTGAATGCTTTGATTCCGCCTTTAGTGGTGGTGATAGGTGTACCAAACTGTATATATTTCCTCAACAAATACCATACATCTTATATCAGTAAAGAACATAAACATGATGCATTGGTAGAGATGGTAAGTAAAATGGGTATTGTAACCTTGTTTTGTAATATTACCGCTGCAATCGGATTTGCTGTTTTCGCATTAACTAAAAGCGCTGTTCTAAAAGAGTTTGGAGCCGTTGCCGGATTGGCGATCATGGCTATCTTCTTTATATCTTTTATTTTACTTCCCTGTGCCTTATCTTATTTACCCGCGCCTAAACGGAGACATCTACATTACTTGGAAAATAAATGGCTTGCTGCTATCCTTACTCGAATTGAATTATGGGTATTCAGTCATACTAAAATGGTCTTTATCATTTCCACTATTCTACTTCTATTCTCTGTAGTAGGTATTACCCGATTAAAATCAGTTGGATTTATAGTTGATGATCTACCACAAACCGATGTGATTTATCGTGATTTAAAATTCTTTGAAAAGAATTTTGAAGGAATCATGCCATTGGAGATCCTCATAGACACTAAGAAAAAGAATGGATTGTCGGGAATGAAAGCCTTATCTGTTTTTGAAAATGTTGATGCATTCAGCAAGGAAATTACAGATCAACCGGAAATGGCAAGGCCTCTCTCACTTGTAGAAGGAATGAAATTTGCCAAGCAAGGTTTCTACGATGGAGATAGTAATAATTATGCTATACCCAATAGCTTCGATGGAGCTTTCCTAGCTGATTATTTAAGACCCAGGAAAGATTCAGTCAACCCAAATGAAGGGGGATTTCAGAAGTTGATGCTAGCCTTTATGGATAGTAATAGACAAATTATGCGGGTATCAGTGAATATGGCTGATGTTGGATCTAAGCGCTTACCAATCATTTTAGATTCACTACGTCATAAAGCTGACCAACATTTTGATAGCAGTAAATATAAAATAACGTTCACCGGAACGAGTATTACTTTCCTCGAAGGAAGTCGATTCATCATTAATGGTTTACGAGATAGTATTATATGGGCATTCATACTCATCGCATTTTGTATGTTGTACCTGTTCAAATCTGTACGTATTCTATTGGCATCACTTATTCCTAATATTATTCCATTAATGTTAACGGCGGGTGTTATGGGCTGGGCAGGCATACCACTAAAACCTTCAACAGTATTGATCTTTAGTGTGGCTTTGGGAATTGCTATTGATGTTACTATACGTTTTTTGATCAGCTACAAGCAAGATCTACCTAACTATAATGGAGATGTGAAAACGGCCGTAATGCACACGCTCAGAGGAACGGGTATTAGTATATTATACACTTCAATGGTTTTAATTGCAGGATTTGTGATCTTCATGTTCAGTGGATTTGGAGGAACACAAGCATTAGGATTTTTAACATCCCTTACACTACTGACCGCTACATTAACAAATCTGGTATTATTACCCGTGATCTTATTGAGCCTTTCAAAAAAGGATACTAAAAGTAGCTAATGCGTTACTGCTTTAATACTTCGGCAAGCTTTTCATGTAACGCTGTACCTCTTAAGTTCTGAGCTATGACTTTACCTTGAGGATCAAGCAACACATTAAAAGGAATGCCCTCAATGCTATATAGAGGAACAACCGCACTATTCCAATATTTCAGATCACTCACCTGCGTCCAGGTTAAATTATCTTCCTGAATCGCTTTTTGCCATAACGTTTTATCCTTATCCAATGAAACACCAAGTATAGTAAAGTTTTGATCCTTAAATTTTTGAAACGCACTTACTACATTTGGATTTTCCTGACGACATGGGCCACACCAACCAGCCCAAAAATCAACTAAAACATATTTGCCTCGCAATGAGCTTAATGAAATCATTCTCCCATTCTGATCTGGCAAACTAAAATCAGGAGCAAGTGAGCCTTCTTTAATAGCAGATTGCTCATTTTGGATATTTTTAAAAAAATCACCTACTATTTTACTTACCATCGTATGTGCTTGAAAGCGCTTTGAAATAGAGGTCATAACGGGCATTAATGTGGCCGGATCTGACTGACCGCCTACCAGTGGGCCAACAACAAATAAGGCCACAACTGGACTTTTAGTAGTATCCGCATAAGCAAGCAGATAGCGCTCTGTTTCCTTACTATACGTTTTTAAGGCTTCTTCATTTACATTACGTAAGCTATCTCTTACGAATACAGTATCGATTGCTAAGGCCATTTTATTTATAGAGGCCATTCGCTCATTGTAATATTTTAGGAGATGTCTTAATGAATTAGTTGCAGATGAATTCGTTGAATATCCATCAATATTATTAGCATCCACTTCTAAGATCAATTTAGGTCGATCTGAAACTAAAAATAAAAATTCACCACTTGAAAGTCTTATCCTATATACACTTTCTTCATCAGGATGTGCTGCCTCTAATTCAAATGTTCCTGTGGAGACATTCACCACAGCCGAATCGATATTCAAATTTTCATTGGAACCAAATTCCAGTTTATCTAAATAAATAGTTGTACTTGATTTAAGGTTTTTTATTACTCCCCCTACTTGGAATTTATCTGCAGATTGGTTATTACAGGCAGATAAAATGAAAGTCAGAATAACGGCAACCAAAGAAATTTTTTGCATAATGAATTCAATTTAATTTACTGAGCAGAATATCATTTGTACGTTTAGGATCAGCTTTTCCTTTAGATCTTTTTTTAACTTCCCCCATGAATAAACCGATCAAGCCCTTTTTCCCTTTTTTATATTCCTCAACTTTTTTAGGCATTGATAGAAGTACCTCATCTACCCATAATTCCAGCTCATTCACATTTGAAGTTTGTAACAAATTCAAATCCGCAGCCAATTGCATGGGATCATCTGTTTTATTTGTCAAAAGTACTGGAAACAATTTAGTTGCCGCAGCAGAAAAACTCACTTTGTCTTGCTGTACGAGTTCTATCATAGAGGCCCATCTTTCTGGGTTTATCCCTAAAGCTGAAAAAGGAATACCATTTTCATTAACATACGATTTAGCCGGGCCCAACAACCAATTTACAATAGCTTTAAAATGAGGAGATACTGCAGCAATAGATAAGAAATAATCCAATAGCTCTTTATCTTCTGTCAGAATCCCCGCATCATAATCTGTTAAAGCAAATTCGGTAACTAGTTTTCTTATCCATTGCTCAGGAAGCATGGGAAGGGCTTCCCTATAGATTTCAATATCCTTATCTGTGACTATAAACGGGGTAAGATCCGGATCAGGGAAATAACGATAATCATCTGCATCTTCCTTTGTACGAATAGAATAAGTGAATTCTTTATCTGCATCAAAACCACGCGTTTCCTGAGTTATAGCCTTTCCTTGCTCCAGTAGTTTTTCAATGCGTAGCGCTTCGATCTCAATAGCTTTTCGCACATTTCGGATCGAGTTCAGGTTCTTTACTTCAACTTTAGTCCCTAGCATAGTTGAACCTTTCAGACGAAGTGATATATTAGCATCACATCGTAAACTTCCTTCTTCCATATTTCCATCACATACCCCTATCCATCGAACCAGTTTACGCAGTTCAGTCAGAAAAGTAAAAGCTTCTTCACTGCTTCTAATATCTGGCTCAGTTACTATTTCAACTAAAGGGACTCCTGCACGGTTGTAATCTAAACAGGTGAAGTCCTCTGCCACATCATGAATACTTTTACCAGCATCTTCTTCTAGATGAATACGTGTGAGGCGAATGGGCTTATCACCTTCTGCTGTTTTTATCATTATATACCCACCTATACAAATTGGAGTGGTATGCTGTGAGATTTGATATCCCTTTGGAAGATCTGGATAGAAATAATTTTTACGGGCAAAATAGTTTGTACGGGCAATTTTACTGTTACAAACCAGTCCCATTTTTATGGCATGGCCTATGGCCTCCTTATTCATTTTAGGTAGTGTGCCAGGATGCCCTAAAACAATTGGACTCACATGTGTATTCGGTTCACTACCAAAAAGGTTAGCATCACCTGAAAATAATTTGGAATTCGTTAAAAGTTGTGCATGTACTTCCAAACCTACGACAAGCTCATATGCTGAATCCCTTTTCATGTTCAGCAAATCTACAAAAAACAAACGACCTCCAGGAGAGTATCCTGAGAGGTCGCAATGGATTAAAGATTAGTTTCTTTTAGCTTTTTAGGAACCTTGACGTTCAGTTCTATGATCTTTCCTGATCTCTTCACCTTTAAGATATAGCTTGATTTTTCTCTCGCAGCTTGTAAAGCCTCTTTGGCAGCATCTGTGTCATCCACTTCCCTACCATCAATTGCAATCAACACATCATGCTCCTGAACACCGGCTTTTGCAGCTAATGATTCTGCTGTCACTTCAAGAACCTTAACCCCTGAATTATCCTCCGTATCCTGTATCTTAATACCTAATTGAGGTTTATGGGCATTAAGGGTGCTGCTTAATTCGCGTTCAATCATTACGCCTAAATCATTGGGGAAATCTTTGAACATCTTCATATCAAAATTACCCGGTTCAACATTTGATCCCGGCATCGTATAAGTGAAAGTCTTTGACATAGACACCATACTTCCCAATTTCACTTTTACTTTCTTTTCATTCTTTTCACCAGCAGGTAAATAGATGATCTCTACTTCTTCCTGAGGTTTTTGAGCACGAACCAGATTGCGGAATGCTTCCGGATCGGTTTCACGTTTACCAGCTAAAGAAATAATAATGTCCCCTTCTTTTAAACCCGCTTTTTCAGCATTTGAACCTTGGGAAACACTTACCACCCGAACACCATTTTCTGCCTTTTCAATATTAACTCCTAAAAAAGCTTGGGGCGCTAGTTCGCTGATTTCATCATCATTTATTATTTTCTTTCGGATAACGATATGGTCATCCCCCTCCTTAATGGGTTTTCCATTCACAAAAATACTATCACCCTTTACTATAACGGTCATATTTTCTTCCTTGCCTTTTCCGCTCTTGCGTATGATGACCTCTTCTTTTTTGAGATCTTTTTCCTGTGCAAAAATCGCTATTGCGAAAAATAAAGCACCAATAGACATTTGCCATTTTTTCTGCATATTCAATTAGGTTTTTAGAAAGTCAAAACTAAAAAAATGTACGCAAAACTATATCAAACAACTTCCAAATGGTCATTCAGTATGTTGAATGGAAAATTATAAAAGTGAGCGGACGGCTGTAATTACTTCTTCCAAACGAGTATGGTCCTGTCCGCCAGCCGTTGCCAATGTTTTTTGACCTCCGCCGCCACCTTTTATTAAAGGTGCAACTGTTTCTTTTATGATCTTCCCCGCATCAAGCTGTTTAGCTTCAACTATTGAATCGGAAATACCAATAGCTACAGCAGGCTTTCCGCCAATATTAGCCGCCAGTACAATCAAATGGTCAGAAAGGCGATGGCGTAAGTCAAAGCATAATTTTTTTAACGCTTCAGCATGTGGAACCTCAACTATTTGCCCAATAAAAGGTATATTATGAATCAGCTCATTTTTCTGTAATAATTCATTGCAGATACCAGCCAACATCCTTCCCTCCAAACGCTCTATTTGCTTCTTTAGTTCTGTACTATCCTCCTGCAATTGCTCAATAGATTTCAAGAGATCTTTGGGATTTTTAAATACCTCTTTAATCTGACGAAGCTGTTCCATTTCATGTTGCATAAATTGCTCTGCTGAAGCACCAGCAAGTGCTTCTACTCTTCTCACCCCAGCAGCAACAGCAGCTTCGGAAGTCAATATAAAAAATCCCAACTCACCCGTTGACCCTGCATGTGTACCACCACATAGTTCTATTGAGTATGATGGATCCATGATCACCACCCGAACAACGTCGCCATATTTCTCTCCGAATAATGCCATGGCTCCAAGCTTTAATGCCTCCTCTTTCGGCAACTCTTTGATCACCACTGGAATATTTTCGCGGATCTTTTGATTGACCAACGCAGAAACCTGCTGAATTTCCTCTGTGGTCATTTTGGCAAAATGAGAAAAATCAAATCGTAAATAATCAGCATTTACCAAAGAACCTTTTTGTGCAACATGCGCACCTAATACTTGACGCAAAGCAGCATGCAACAGGTGTGTTGCAGAATGATGCATGGCCGTACGATTACGAAGTTCAATATCTACTGAGGCATTGACCGAACCGGTTAATTCTCCTGGCAGTTCAGGTAAAAGATGAATGATGAGATCATTTTCTTTTTTGGTATCAATTACTTTATATGATTTACCATTAATGGTTAGAGTCCCTTTATCGCCTACTTGTCCGCCACTTTCTGCATAAAATGGAGTTTGCCGCAACACTACCTGATAGGCTTCCTGCCCCTTACCTTTAACTTTTCTAAATTTTATGATCTCCGTTGAGGTTTCCAGTTCAGTATAACCAACAAAAGAAGAAGATGCTTCAGAAACGATGACCCAATCTTCCGCATCAATAGCTGTTGCAGCTCGACTTCTCTCTTTTTGTTTCAACATTTCTTTTTCAAAACCTGACTCATCCACATCAAATCCTTTTTCATTAGCTACCAGACGAGTAAGATCTATAGGAAACCCATATGTATCTAATAATTCAAAGGCATCTGAACCTTTGATCAGCTTATCATTTCCTTGTGTAAGATCTTCAATCTTACGTAATCCTTTTTCAAGCGTACGAAGAAATGATTCTTCTTCTTCATTCACCACTTTTTTTACAAAATCCTCTTGCTGCTTTAATTCAGAGAATACATTACTAAACTGATCTGATAGTACAGGTACTAAATGATGTAATAGAGGAGCATTACAATTTAGATATGAGTAATAGTATCGTACCGCGCGACGAAGGATTCGGCGGATCACGTAACCTGCTCCGGTATTGGATGGCAACTGTCCATCTGCGATCGTAAAAGCAATAGCACGTATATGATCAGCAATTACACGAAAAGCAATATCTTTCTTACTATCACTGAACTCATATTTAATCCCGACGATCTTTTCAACAGCAGAAATCGTATGGGTGAAGATATCTGTATCGTAGTTAGATGATTTACCTTGGAGTACCCGAACTAAACGTTCTAATCCCATTCCTGTATCCACATGTTTTTCCGGAAGTGATTCAAGCTCACCAGTTTTTAGTCTGTTGAATTGCATGAATACATTGTTCCAGATCTCAATAACCTGAGGATGATCCGCATTTACTAATGTTCTTCCATCTTGTTTTTGTCTTTCTGCATCAGGACGACAATCTACATGAATTTCTGAGCAAGGTCCACAAGGTCCTGTATCCCCCATCTCCCAAAAATTATCCTTTTTATTTCCCATTAGGATACGATCCTCTGCTATCCATTTCTTCCATTCCGAATACGCTTCTTCATCTTTGGGTAGGCCTTCTTTTTCATCCCCCTGAAACACGGTAACATAAAGACGATCCTTTGGGATACCATATATATTGGTGAGTAGATCCCAGCTCCAGGCAATGGCTTCCGTCTTAAAATAATCTCCGAAACTCCAGTTGCCCAGCATCTCAAACATGGTGTGATGATAAGTATCCACTCCCACCTCTTCAAGATCGTTATGTTTACCACTTACACGAAGGCATTTTTGGGTGTCTGCTATGCGTTTATGTGGAGCGGGTTTATTTCCGAGGAAATAGTCCTTAAAAGGATTCATTCCTGCATTTGTGAAAAGTAATGTAGGGTCATTCTTTATGACAATAGGAGCAGATGGAACGATCGCATGTTCTTTAGATGCAAAAAAATCCAAAAATTTCTGGCGAATTTCGGCCGAGGTCATGTGGTTTATTGATTTTAATGGTCTATATAGCCTATTGAAGGCTATATTTGCCTTGAATAAGATGGTGCAAAAGTACGTCTTTTGCCTAAGCCATTGGGAAGATGAAAAAAATCAAGTATTACTATAATGCCAATACGCTTCGTTATGAGAAGTTTATTACCCCGCTTCGGGTGAAACTTCTGCGTATTCTTGGTTTTATAGCTGCTGCTATGGTAACCGCGCTCATTATTGTAGCCTTTGCTTTCAGGTTTCTGGATTCCCCGAAAGAAAGACTAATGCGCATGCAGTATGAAAGGGCTCAGCAAGATCTTAACCTACTTGATGGAAAGGTGAAGGAAATGGAGCAGCGTCTAGTTCAATTGGAAAAGCGGGACAACGAAGTTTACCGTACCATATTTGAAGCTAATCCGGTACCGGACAGTGCCCGACAAAAAGCCATGGAAATGGCACAGGGTGTGAAAATGATGGCCACCATGGATCAAACAAATCTGGCAAAATCTATTATAAATACCCTAAATAAAATTTCCTCCAGAATAGCCTTTCAGGAAAAATCATACAATGAGATTCAAAATCTTATCCGTAATAAAGAATTGCTTTTAGCAGCAACACCTGCTATCCAACCCATTTCAAACAAAGATCTTAACAGGATCGCATCTGGTTTTGGAAGTCGGGTGGATCCGCTCTATAAAACGATCAAATTCCATGCGGGACTTGATTTTGCTGCTCCACAAGGTACCCCGATCTATGCTACTGCTGATGGAAAAGTAACTACAGCCGCTGATCTTGGGAATGGATATGGCAACCATGTGATCATTAATCATGGGTATGGGTATGAAACACTTTACGGTCACATGGTCAGAATCAAGGCCAGATCAGGTCAAATGGTAAAAAGAGGCGAAGTTATTGGATGGGTAGGAAGCACTGGTAAATCCACTGGCCCCCATTTGCACTATGAGGTACATAAAGGGGGGCGTCAGGTAGATCCGATCTATTTCTTCTATAACGACCTTACTCCTGAACAATACCAGCTTATCCTCAAGATTGCTGCTTCGGGCAACCAAAGCTTCGACTAACTCCACTATGCCTTTTTGGAGGGGGTGAGTTTCAACAAATGTGTATAATTTTTAACTGCTGTTGAGGTATATGTGAATAATTTGCAGAGATGCTGGAACAATTAGACCTTTTTGCTGCATACGAAGCTGAAGTAAAAGCTAATCAAGCTACCGCCAAGCCTGTAGAGAAACCGGCATCCCAGGAACGCAAACTTGTTCCACCTACGGTTATATTGCAGGAAGATCAGCCGGTAGATATATCCGCCAGGGAAGTTTTACGTGAAGAGGCTGAAAAAATCGCGAAGGCGGATCAAGTTTCCATTGAAGCGCCAATTCAAAAACAAATACTTAACGAAGAACCAAAAGTTTATCTCGAACTTCCTACCCCCTCCTCAAGAGAACTGGAAGAATTAGAACAGGAAGCGGAAAAAATTACTGCCTTAGCAGATAATCACCATAAAGAAATAGATCGGGTAAAATCCACTCGGGGCAGAAAATCCATCCGCGAGATGAGTTCCGAAAAGGATCTCCCTGAGCTACCTGAAGATAAAATCCTTTATGCTAAACAATATTATGGGATAGGTGAAGTCGCTACTATGTTTAAAGTTAATACTTCATTAATCCGATACTGGGAATCTGAATTTGATATCTTGAAACCAAGAAAAAATGGTAAAGGGGATCGCTTTTTCCGTCCAGATGATATAAAAAATCTTCAAACAATATATCACCTTCTCCGCCAGAAAAAATTCACGATTGAAGGGGCAAAAGATCACCTCAAGAACAACAAAAAGTCAAAAGAAAAATTAGAGATGGTCAAGCAACTAGAGCAACTTAAGCATTTCCTGTTGGAGATGAAGCAAGATCTTGCACTATCTTAACAACATTATCCTGTCCGGCAAGACTCACTCCCTGATCGTGTAATAATCGAATAATAGAAAGGTTTATTTTGTCTTTAAACTGATTGAATGCTTTATTTTCAATCATCGAAGCTGTAAAGTCAATCATAATGACCACCGCATTTTGAGTGATCTCATTTATCTGAATATTATAGTCGGTAATGGTATCCGTCTCAAATATTTTATTCAAATCACCGATAAGCTGTTCCACTTTTTCAGCAGATGTTTTGGCATCGATCTGCACCTTCAATTCACCACGTCGATGCGTTCGCAGTCCAAGATTATCAATTATGGAATCAACCATTTTTTTATTTGGGACCGTAACAAATGTTTTCTCAACCGTCCTGATCCTGGTACTCCTTAATCCTATTCGTTCAATTGTGCCTGTAATATTTTCTATTTTAAGCAGATCACCCGTTCCAAAGGGTTTATCAAAAAAGATGATAAAAGACGCAATCAAATTTTCAAGACTCTCCCGAGCAGCAAGTGCTATTGCGGCACCTACTATACTCAACCCAGCCAGTACTTTAGAAATGTCCTGATTAAAAACAATTTTGATAATAAATAAAACGCCAACAATAGATAAAATAACCTTTAAAAAATCTTTAAAGAAAACAATGAGTTGATCATCATCCGAATGAGCAGTCTGAGACGCTTTTCTACCCATAACGAGTGCGAGATAATCAACTAACCGTAACAGCATTCTAAAGAAAAAGAGAATGATAAAAAAACGAGCTAGCCCTTCGGTATAATCTGAAACAGTTAATCCGCCACCAACTTTTATTTTGAGCTTAACAGGAAATGTTAACGTTTCTAATGCAAGGTAACTTATCAATACCAGTAGAAAATTTTCAACTGGTCCGATGATAAGATCTACAAAAGACTTTCGATCCATTGAACGCCCAAGTCCCCGCATTAAAAAAAAGAATAATGAGCTTACATATCGGCCAATGAATTTTTTAAAGAGATAGGCGGTCAGGATTACTCCTGCAACTATTGCATATTGCAGAATGGTATTGTCTAATACCATAATTTCCCAGAATGACTGCATATAAATCTATTTAATTGCTGAATCAAAATATCCTGTATATCAAATTAATAAATCTCAAGGCTTATAGGATTTCAACTCCAATGAATGCCCATCAAATACAGCGTACGTGTAATACTTTATCCAATCGCCCAAATTAATATACCTAGTTTTTTCAGATAAAGAAAAATCAATAGGGAGATGTCGGTGCCCAAAAATGAAAAAATCCTTATGCTCTTTATTTAGGTATTCTCTACAGTATCGGATAAGCCATTCATTTTCTTCACCCAAAAACCGATCATCATCATCGCCGGTTACAGCTCTGCTTCCTCTGCTTGAAAAGTTTGCCAACGCCATACCTAATGAAGGTGGGATTATTCCAAATAAGAACTGAGCAATAGGATTACGAAAAATCTTTTTCAAAAACTTATAACCATGATCTCCAGGACCAAGTCCATCACCATGTCCAATTAAAAAAGATTTGCCGCTAAATTCAAATGCTTTGGGATGATGATAAACAGGAATGTTAAGCTCTTGTTCGAAATAACCATTCATCCACATATCATGATTTCCAACAAAAAAATGGATAGGAATACCAGAATCTGTCAATTCTGCAAGTTTACCCAAAATGCGAACAAACCCTTTAGGAACAACTTTTCTATATTCAAACCAAAAATCAAAAAGGTCGCCTACAATAAAAATTTCATGAGCATCATGTTGTATGCTATTCAGGAAGGCCACAGCTTTTTTTTCACGGATCAAACTACTTGCATGATCCGGAATACCCAGATGAAAATCGGATAAAAAATATATTCTTTTCCCTTCTGGTATTTGCATTTTACTGAGGTAATTGATCGGCTAGAAAACAATATACTTCTTTAGGTCCATGAACACCTACTACCAGCGTTTTTTCAATATCAGCTGTTCTGCTTGGACCTGTAGCAAAGCTGATCATTGATGGAAGACGCAAGCCATATTTTTGCTTCATCAGGTCTAATGCATCTCCGATATCATAAACTACTTGATCAGTACTGGCAATACATACGTGAACCGGAGCATATACCGATGCCGTTCTTCCCTCTACTTTGGCAGAACTGAGCACCATACTACCCGTTCTGGCTACTAAAAACTCACAGGTTGTAATGGCCACATCGGCATCTGCCAATGCTCTCTCGGTAAAATGGTCAAACCCATTACGGATGAACATTTCTCTTATAGTAGGTTCCGCACAATAAATATGAGCCCAGTTTTGCAGGGCAGCAATGTGTGCAAATTGCTGAACAACTTCCTGTTCATTCATACAAAACTGAAATTTACCTTGCAGAGAAGTGAATTGCTCTGCGAAAATGACAGTAACATCATCTTGAGGTAATGGATAAATCTCCTCAGCTTTTGCTGATTGAGGGAAAGGCAAAGGCACCGGTTTTTCCAGTGCCTTTCTGATTCTGTTCAGTATATTATTTTTTGAAGCGTTCATTACTGGTTCGCGTTTAGGCCAATACCATCAGCTGAGGCTTCCGATTCATTATTCGAAGCTTTGGCCGAAGGCTCTTCGGAATGTTCATCCAAAAGTACTTTTTTATCTTCAAAAGGACGTTTGCCAATCAATTCTTCTACATCACTCTGGTGCAAAACTTCTTTTTCTAAAAGGGCGTGAGCCAGATCCTCGACCTCTTTTTTACGTTCTGTCAATAATTTTTTGGTCCGCTGATAGGCCTCATCGATCAGTTTTCTAACCTCATCATCAATGAGTTTACCGGTTTCTTCACTAAAAGGTTTGGTGAATTGGTTTTCCTGAGCAGGATCATAGAAACTCACATTTCCTACTTTCGCATTCATGCCATAAACCGTGACCATCGAATAAGACATTCGGGTGATCTGTTGAAGATCATTCTGCGCTCCGGTCGAAATCTTCCCAAAAAAGATCTCTTCTGCCGCACGGCCACCTAATGTCATACACATTTGGTCCATCAATTGATCGGTATTGTATAGATATTGTTCTTTTGGAGTGTATTGTGCGTAACCCAATGCTGCTACCCCTCTTGGAACAATGGTCACCTTTAATAATGGGTAGGCATGCTCTAAGAACCATCCGCAAACAGCATGGCCAGCTTCATGATAGGCGATGATCTTTTTCTCCTCTGGCGAGATCAGTTTATTCTTTTTTTCCAACCCTCCAATGATACGATCGATCGCGTCCTGAAAGTCATCCATTTCAACAGAGGCTTTGCCTTTGCGGGCTGCAATTAGTGCCGCTTCATTACAAACATTGGCGATATCTGCACCCGCAAATCCAGGAGTCAGTTCCGCCAATTTATGAATATCTAATTTCCCTGATTTTTTAATAGGCCCCAGATGTACGTTGAAGATCGCTTCTCTTCCTTTTACATCCGGCTTATCGATACTGATCTGACGGTCGAAACGACCGGGACGTAAAAGTGCACTATCCAATACATCAGGACGGTTCGTTGCGGCGAGGATGATGATACCACTATCCCCACCGAATCCATCCATCTCCACAAGAAGCTGGTTCAGTGTGTTTTCTCTTTCATCGTTGCTCATCATCATGTTCTTTCCACGAGCACGACCAATGGCATCGATCTCATCAATAAATATGATACAAGGTGCTTTTTCGCGGGCCTGCTTGAACAGGTCACGAACCCTACTGGCTCCTACCCCTACAAACATTTCTACGAAATCTGAACCTGACAAAGAAAAGAAAGGAACTTGTGCTTCTCCGGCCATAGCTTTTGCTAAAAGTGTTTTACCGGTTCCCGGAGGACCTACTAATAGCGCCCCTTTAGGGATCTTACCACCAAGCGCTGTATATTTTTTAGGATTCTTTAGAAAGTCAACGATCTCCACCACTTCTTGCTTAGCCTCATCCAAACCGGCAACATCAGAAAATGTGATATTCACTTTAGTTCCCTTATCAAATAACTGGGCTTTTGATTTTCCGATATTGAAGATGCCACCAGGTCCACCACCACCACTTGGTCCGCCCATCTTACGCATCATCAGTACAAAGATCAATCCAAACATCAACAGCGGAAATAGAAATTGCAAAAAAGGTCCAAACCATTCCTGCTCGGCTGTAGGCATTACCGGAACCGGTTTTACAGTTGGATTTGATTTGAAATAATCATCCAGGAAGCGCTGATAATCTTCAACTTTGGAATAGGTAAATTGAAATTGAGGAAGATCCCGTGAATTGACAGCAGATGGATGTTCTTTGCCCAGCTTCGATTTATATTCATCTAACTTAAGGCTATCCTTATTGATGTAAACCCGAATGATGTTTCGATTCATGACTGGCTCCACCTTTTCAACATGATTCTTGGCCAGCATATTCTGTCTGAAATCCAGCTCAGAAACCACCATCGCCGACGGACGCACTTCATTCATAATGTAGTACACTACCATGAAAATGAGTGCAATCGCATATATCCAATAAAAGTTGAAGCGTGGCTTTTTACGACCATTCTTCTCGTCTCCACTTCTTCGCTGTTCTGTATTGAACTGTTCTTGTGACATGTTTTTGTTTCCCTGTATTTAAACTTTTCTCTTTTTAGATGCTTTCTTTTTAGGTGCAACAGATGGCAAGTTCTCATCTTCATGTTCCATCATCACTCCATCATGCCACATTTCTTCCAAACGATAAAATTTTCTGGTTTCTTTTTGGAAAATATGGACCACCACATTCACATAATCAACCAATACCCATTGTAAAGACTGTTGTCCTTCATGCCGGTATGGTTTTTCGCCACACTCTTTTTTTACCTCCACTTCAACAGCATCAGCAATTGCTTTTACTTGTGTATTGGATCCTGCTTCACAAATAATGAAAAAATCAGCTACCGCCTCTGAAATCTTTCTCAAGTCCAGAGATACTACGTCTTCTCCTTTTTTCTCATGTATTGCCTTGATGATTACCTTCAGTATCTTACTGCTTCTCGTTAGTCTGGTTATTTTTCTTTCCGGAGTAACGCTATCTTGTACTTCTGTCAAATGAAAATCTTTTTAATTTTAATCCGCAAATGTGTTGGCAGAGTTTTATCAGAATGTATAAAGTTCCCTTTATCTTTCCAAAATTAATGAAAATACCCCATGCTGATGCCAATCGGTGAACCATTTGTCATTTTATCCTCCGTTGATAGTACCAACAAATATGCCATGCAGGAAGTTCATGACCAATTGTCCAGCCATGGCAAGGCGTATTTTGCCTTTGAGCAAACCCAGGGGCGTGGACAAAGAGGCAAAAGTTGGCAATCTGCTCCGGGTGAAAACCTGATTTTATCTGTGGTTTTGCAAATTGAACAACCATTCCCTAAGAATCCCTTTCTATTTAGCGCAGCTATGGCGTTGGGATGTTATGATTTCTTTAGCAAATACGCAGGTGAAGAGACCTCGTTAAAATGGCCCAATGATCTGTATTGGCGCGACAGAAAGGCAGGAGGCCTGTTGATTGAAAATAGCCTGAATGCGGGTTTTTGGAAAGCCGCAGTTGTAGGATTTGGGATCAACATCAATCAGACCAAATTTGACCCTTCATTATCAAACCCCGTTTCTCTTCGTCAGATTACCGGCAAAACCTTTGATCCGGTTCTTCTGGCAAAAGAACTTTGTTCCGCTTTGGCAAAAAGGTGGGAACAATGGAATAAAGAACCTACAAGGTTACTGGAACAGTATAATGCCGTTCTTTATAAGAAAAATCAACATCATACTTTTCAAACACCTGATGGTCTGATGGAGGGCACTGTACAATATGTTGACGAACAAGGCAAATTAATAGTTCTTTGTCCAGATCAAAAAGCATTTGAATTCGGAAGCCTTCAATGGAATTAGGCAATTCGTTATCCGGCAAATGTAATGATCTCCTCCGCGTGCATCTTCACCTTTGGCTTTTTGATCACTTTGATCACCACTCCTTTTTCATCGATGATGAACGTAGTACGAAGAAGACCCATGTATTTTTTACCGTACATATTTTTTTCGCCCCAAACACCATAAGACTCGATGATCTTATGTTTTGGATCAGCCAATAACGTGAACGGAAGATCGTATTTTGATTGATATTTGGCATGTTTCTCCACATCATCCGGACTGATGCCCACTACTGCAATGCCATTCTTTTTTAGCAACGTAAAATTATCGCGAAGATTACAGGCTTGCTGCGTACAAGTTGGTGTATCATCTTGAGGATAAAAAAATATGGCTACTTTCTTGCCTTTAAAATCACTTAATGAAACAGTATTTCCGTTTTGATCTTTTGCCTTAAATACCGGGGCTTTTTGTCCTTCCAGAACCATACTATCGTATTATTTTAAATTCCTGAATGCTTTTGTTACCTGCTTCATCTTCAACAGAGATCTTTACTATATGTTCACCTGGAGGACATCTTTCATCCAATTTGTATGTATAACTGCCGCCGCGTTGCTCAAACAGTACCCATTTTTCATCGATCTCTCCCCTGAAATTTTTCACTACACCATTATCATCTGTAACATAAATGGTTATTTTCCCTGCTACTTTAGCACCATTGGAAAGACCGGTGATGACAGGGGCCTTGTCATCTGCGATCAATTGGAAAGTACCAAAATCCCTGAATTCAGCACCAAATTTATCGATGGACCAGTTCGCTTTTTTTACAATGGTCCTTGAATTTGTCTTTAATCTGATAAGCATTTTACTTCGAAGCGGAAAAGGAATGATCTTATTCGCTTTGATTCGAATTTTCATTCCGCCATGAACCGGTATTTTGGAATCATGCAGTTGATGCATGGCTGAGAATACATTTCCAGTTCCTGGATCCATTTTACTGTATCGAAAATTGATGGAGTCATAGATCATCCCTTCTGGTAGATAGACCTCTATATCTTCATTTTCATAAATATTGGCTTCATCAGCCTTCATTAAGATTGTATTTACCGAGATCGCATTTGGAGCCTTACTAATGGATTGTAGGGTAAACTCCAAAATGGATTTATTGCCATCACTATCATATACCTCAATCGTGCAGGGCACCTGTGCCCCCTGAGGAATACGCACACCCGTTCCAGGCGACGAATATGGATAAATATCCAACTGATCACCAGTTAGAGGGGTAAGTAATTGGAGATAGGCACCACCGGCAGCTTTATATTTATGATCGATATGAGCATTCAGATATCTGGTTTCACCATAACTGATTCTATCGATCGTGAATCCCCCAACTGATTTTCCATTTACTTTTAAAATAGTTTTGTAAATCCCATTTTGATTTGGCGCGTTGCTCATTTGATCTGTAGCATGAATCGCTACTTGGATCAAATCCGTATTCAAAATAGGAACAGTAGCCTTATACCTCCCTGCACTTGTTTTGATTACAGGAATTAAAATGGGTGATTGCTCGTATATACTCCTATTTCTGTCGTAAATAGCAAGCTTGTGAATTTGAGGATGAACTGCATCAGGTATATTGAAACCGAATAGCAGCGGATTTAAACATTTATCTGTTTCGGTTTCCCTGATCTCAAAATGCACATGCGGCCCTTGAGATGCACCCGTATTTCCGCTTGGTCCGATAAAATCTCCTTTTTTCACGGGGAGTCTGTCTTTAGGGATTTCGATATCTAGTGCCCAACTTTCCAGTTTATATTGTTGATCTTTTATATACTTCGCCAGGTCTGGATAGAAACCATTCATGTGTGCGTACAAAGTTGTGGTACCGTTAGGATGTGCGATATAGATGGCATTCCCAAAACCACTCGTTTCAATTTTAATTTTGGATATATACCCATCAGCTGCTGCATAAACGGGTAAATTCTCTTTGCGCAGTGTAAATAAGTCCAGGCCCATATGAAAATGATTAGGCCTCATTTCACCAAAATTAGCATTCAGTTTAGCGGGGATATCAAGTGGGTAACGGAAATAGCCTTTCTGGTAAACTACTTTTTGTGCAGTTATAGCTGTGCTAATTAAGCTTACTACCAGAAAAAGGGGAAATGCCTTTCTAATCATAATGAGTTTCAATTCTACAAATCTAGTTATTGAAAGTGGATGATTATCATTTTGACATTATCAATATTTTAGAAGCTGCAGGATATAGTAAATAGCAGAAAACGCCTATTCATTAAAAACGAGGAATTGTACTCACTTATAGCATCTACTATTCTTTCATTAAGGTTAGCAATATTTAAGAGATTTATGGCTTCCATTCCAAGATCAAATTTTTTACTAATATTCCAAAGAACATAATAATCAACCGAGTTGAAACCTCTTTTGTCGGATAGATTATAGTACTTCCAGCGACCCGCCATGTATATTTTTTTATTGACTGTATAGCGGATTTTTGAACTCCATGTATATTGTAAATTAGAAACTTTCCCATTTTGATTCCATTCATACGCTGAATATTGAATACTGCCTTCAAGATTCATATTTATAGGAAGATTGAACCCTGTATTAAGTTCTCCATTTAAAAACCCAGTCTTATTTCTTTGTTCTGCGAACTGATTATTTATACGAACCCCTGCCTTACTATCCATCAAGCTTACATTTATTTTTAATTTGGATTTTATGAAACGTAAGAACAGACTCTGCGAGGCTAGAAGCATTAAAGTCGAATAATTTCTATAGCGCTCATATCCTGTTATGCTATATTCAGGAAAACGTTGAGATGAGCTACCGTAGATAAACCGGTTTTTTGTATAGGAAAAATTTAAAATAAGCCCTTTGTATTTAGTAATGTTCCATGATTGTAAGGCTGCATGAACAGAAAATTTATCGGAAGGGCCTGAAAAAATTAGTCCATTTCTAAACCGTGCATCACCAACTAATATTTTATCCGGTAAAAAATAAGACCAATTTGTAAAAGATCTACTCCAATCACCTCCTAAAGAAATATCAATCTTTTTATTTATACTCCGATTGAATAATAAACTAGATAAAAATTCTGGTAAAATATTAACCATAGTATCGATTTTCAAGCTTCCCATTCCCATATTTGTTAAAACAGAAAGAGAACTTTTTTTAGATATCTTAACAATAGATCTTCCATATATATAAGAAGAAAATAAGCGAGTCAGAAGATTTGCTTTATTCAAAAAGATACGATCAGTATTTGACCCATTATACGTATCCTGAATATATCGGGTATCACTTTGCTGAAATGCTGTCTTCCAACCCATCTCAGTATTATGGTTTTTTATTTTACCATTAATCTTAATGTCAACTGAATGGTTGTTCAGTCTCTTTAGACTATTTTGCTGATACTGGCTATAAGCAGAGTCAAGTTTAAAATACTTTAATAATCGTAAAGTTTGGAGTGTGTAATGCTGCTGACCATCATTGCGCTCTGAGTTTACGATAAACCGCATTACTTTTTTGTCAATCCGTTTTGTATAAGTCCAATTAGCACTATACAACCAACTTTTGCCAAACAGGCCCTCAGCAAGTGAGTCATTTACCGAGCCAGCTAGAACATTCCTATATGCGTCATTCCTATCTACGCTATTAAGCATTAAATATCCATTGGAAAAATTATTACCACCTTTATCCTTTTTGAATGAAAAAGTTGAGAATACTTTAAAATCCTCAAACTCCTGTCGCTCTTTACTATCCGTTTCCCAGAAATCATTTCCGCCTAAATTATATTTGGAGAAGGTATTTTTTTGAATCCATTGACTGGTTTTCCTCAAACCAAACTGTCCATTCATTCTGGTATGTTCTCCTAATTTCCAAGACATAACTGATGCCGCTCCCCAGTCGTTATTATGTAGAATTAGCCTATTATCAACATTTGGAGCAAAAACATTATTTATACTTACAATATTTACATAATCATCATCATTAGAATGCATTTCAGCGAGTTTATCTTCGATTGATTGATATACAGTCCCATCATAATTTTCATCTAAATTTTGTCCGGCATTATTTGCGGTAACAAAATTCAATTGCTTCACTTTTTTCCCAAAAATAGATGTTGTAAGATCTCCTTGTTTCTGTTTGCTGGTAGATAATCCAATATCTGCTGTACCAGATAAACGCATTCTAAATTCTTCCTTAGTAATAATATTCACGGCAACTTTATCTGTTCGCCGTACATTTCGCATCAATCGATTATCGTCAAAATGTTCCATCACCTCAACTTTATCTACAAAATCAACAGATGCATTTTTAGTTAGGAGGTTATAATTAAACCCGGCCGGATCATCTCCATCAATAAAAAGCTTTTCTACCACATCACCCTTATAACTTAATTTTCCTTTTTCATCTACTGAAAACCCAGGTATTTTTCTAAAAAGATCAACAAGTTTTCTATCTTCTGCAGATAAGAATTTCTGAGCTTTGAATGTAGTAGTATCACCCCTAAACTGTATGGGTATATCAGCATGTACTACGATTTCATTTAACATTTTGGCGGATGGAATAAGTGTAATCAATAAATGGTCATTATGTACAAGATCAAGTACCCTTCTTCTTTCCATAAATCCTATATGTTGAATATTCAGAATAAAAAGAATGCCGCTATCGGTTCTAGGCAAGGGAAGAGTAAATTTTCCATCCTCTTTTGTAATGGTAAATGCAATTGTTCGACGAGCATTAGAATCTATAAGAGATACTAATGCACCCTTTATTTCTTTACCAACAGGATCCTCGACTTTACCTTGAATAAATTGTGCTTTCACTTGAGTAAAAGCTAAAAACAAGAAAGCAAATCCAAGAAACCGCATTTCTAATATTTTTCTAAGGATTCACCCATCTTTATAGACAATTCTGTTTGGCAAGTCAAACAATTTGCCTTTTGATCCGCTTTCATTGATGCTATATAATCAGCCTCTGCCTTTTTACGTATTTTCACAAAATCTTTCCACTCTACTTTCGCGATAGGCAATTTGAAAGGTGTAGTACCAATACTCATTTTCGAAAAACGCACAACCAGATTTTGATTTTCATCTTCTAACTCTATGATCAGACCTGGCAATCCACCCATTTTCCATGGTCCGAAAGCAATCGGGATATCAGTAGAATACCATGCCGTATAATTTCTACCCCTGAAATAACAGGTAGCTTTCGTACAGTTTAATTCTCCAACTTTCTTTGTTGCAGTATCTATCGTCCACTCCATTGGAAATAAAGAATCTGTGACCCATAAAAACCCCCTATCCCATGAAAAATCTAATGCATAAAGCTCATTTTTACTTGGATTCGTTTTTACATAAAATGTAGTATCCAATACCTTACTTAAATCTGGTGTAGAGTTCGGATGCTTATCGATTGCAGCCATAAAAAAATAGCTATTTCCCCCTTCTATTCGAAGTATCCCATGATGCCTTCTAAATTGAGGATCTTTATTACTTAAATTATCATTGAACCTTATTAGATAATTCACTTCAAATGATTCCTGTGCATAAACAGGTAAATAACAGATTAAGACCAGCCATAACATTCGCATAATTGGTACGTTTTGATTTAAAAATATTCCTGGGGGATACTATTTCTAATCAAATAAGTCCATAAGCTTTCTCCAAAGACCTTCAATTTTTTTTCTAAATTTTTCAATGTTGTATTGAACACAACCTTGAGCCATTTCTGAAGCTGTAATGCAGTCTTCTGCCGAAGCACTACAAATAAAACTAGCCTCTGCAATTAGAGGATAACTTAATTTAGCTGAAATTGAAACTGTACAAAGCTTATCCTCCTCACGTTCATCCTGAGCTGCCTTTATATCCTTCTTAACTTCTCTCCCTTTATCTTTATCTATTTTCCCTTCCTCTGCAAAAACAGATACCGACCCAAGCAGCAACATGGCTGCAACCAATACTCTCTTCATCTTCATTTGATTTACGTTTTAAAAAAAATTACCTGAATAATATCCCCCAGGAATTGATTGTAAAAATATCCTCATAATAAAGGCTTAATACTGGTGTTTTCATCACCAAAACCCTGTTTTATCACTATGAAAATCCGGGTCGCCAACCTCCAAATTTTTCTCCTATCAATCTGCACGGATTCCCTTAATTTTGTCCTCCGGGAATACCCCGGGCATTCCGGGGAATACCTACTCTTTAACCTCGGTTTATAATGCCTCAAGACAAATCCATCAAATCAGTACTGATCATCGGCTCCGGCCCTATTATTATCGGACAGGCCTGCGAGTTTGACTATTCCGGATCACAAGCCGCCAGAAGCCTTCGTGAAGAAGGGGTAAAGGTTATTCTGATCAATAGTAATCCGGCTACCATCATGACAGACCCAATGATGGCGGATAGGGTTTACCTGCTCCCATTAACCGTAGAAAGTATTGAACAGATCCTGGAAGAAAATCAGATCGATGCCGTTCTTCCTACTATGGGTGGACAAACCGCGCTGAACTTGGCCAAAGAAGCAGATGAACTGGGAATATGGGAAAAATATAACTGCCGACTCATAGGCGTGGATATCAAAGCCATCGATAAAGCGGAAGATCGTGAGAAGTTCCGCCAGTGGATGATTGAAATGGGTATCCAGGTAGCCCCCGCGAGAACCGCAAATTCCTTCCTCGAAGGAAAGGAGTTTGCCCAAGAAATCGGATTCCCTCTGGTTATCCGCCCTTCATTTACTTTAGGTGGCACCGGTGGCGGGTTCGTTCACAGCAAAGAATTTTTAGATGAAGCGCTAAACCGTGGGTTAAGTGCTTCCCCGATACATGAAGTACTGGTAGAAAAAGCGGTACTGGGATGGAAAGAATTCGAACTTGAACTGCTTCGAGATTCAAATGATAATGTAGCGATCATCTGTACCGTTGAAAACTTCGACCCGATGGGTGTACACACGGGAGACTCCATTACGGTAGCTCCTGCTATGACGCTCAGCGATACGGCCTTTCAGCTCATGCGCAACACCGCTATTCGTATGATGCGCAACCTGGGTAATTTCTCTGGAGGTTGCAACGTTCAGTTCGCCCTCAATCCTGAAACAGAGGAGATCATCGCCATTGAAATCAATCCTCGCGTGAGCCGATCTTCTGCACTCGCTTCTAAAGCCACAGGTTATCCAATCGCTAAGATCGCGGCAAAATTGGCACTTGGATTCACACTGGATGAACTGAAAAACCAGATCACCAAAACTACTTCTGCCTACTTCGAACCAGCGCTCGATTATGTTATCGTTAAGATACCTCGGTGGAACTTTGATAAGTTCAAAGGGGCTAATGATACACTCGGACTGCAGATGAAATCGGTTGGTGAAGTAATGGCTATAGGCCGCAGCTTCACTGAAGCGGTTCAAAAAGCTTGTCAGAGTTTAGAGAATAATGCTGTCGGATTAGGTTACTATGGACAAAGTCTGATGCATGCGGATGAAATCGTAGAGTACTTGAAGACGCCAAAATGGGATCGCTTGTTCCGTATCAAAGATGCCCTGATGATGGGTATCAGTGTGAAGACAATCTGTCAAGCTACGCTTATAGATCGTTGGTTCATCTATGAGATCGAGAAGATCTGCAATATTGAAAAGCAAATCGCAAAACATACATTAGCATCTCTACCCCTGGAATTGATCCGCGACGCAAAGCATCATGGTTTCAGCGACGAACAGATCGTACGCATCATGAAGAATGGTTCGGAGGATGAACTTTATGAAAAACGCAAAGCGGCTGGCATCACCCGCGTGTTCAAAATGGTGGATACCTGTGCTGCTGAATTCGAAGCCAAGACACCTTATTTCTATAGTTCATTTGAAAATGGGGGTACAAACGAAAGTATTGTAACAGAAAAAAAGAAGATCATTGTACTCGGTTCAGGACCTAATCGTATCGGTCAGGGTATTGAGTTCGACTACTGCTGCGTCCACGGATTGCTGGCGATTAAAGAGGCGGGATATGAAGCGATCATGGTGAACTGCAATCCAGAAACAGTTTCTACGGATTTTGACATAGCGGATAAATTGTATTTCGAGCCGGTTTTCTGGGAAAACCTTTGGGAGATTATCGAACATGAAAAACCGGAAGGAGTGATTGTGCAGTTGGGTGGACAAACGGCATTGAAACTCGCTGAAAAGTTACACGCTAAAGGTATTAAGATCATTGGGACAAGCTATGATAATATGGATATTGCAGAAGACCGAGGTCGTTTCAGTGATATGCTCAAGAGCCTAGATATTCCTTATCCTCAATATGGCACCGCATATACAGTTGATGAGGCAATTGAAGTAGCACAACAGGTAGGATATCCTGTTTTGGTTCGTCCCTCTTATGTATTGGGCGGACAAAGAATGCGCATCGTGATCAATGATGATGAACTGGAAAAAGCGGTGGTAAGTTTATTGAAACATTTACCGGGTAATAAAATTTTGATTGATCATTTCCTAGATCGTTGTCAGGAAGCAGAAATCGATGGCATTTTCGATGGAAAGAATTTCCACGTGATGGGGGTAATGGAACATATTGAACCTGCCGGTATTCATAGTGGTGATTCAAATGCGGTGTTACCCTCCTTCAATCTTACGCCACTAGTGGTTACTACGATGGAATTTTATGCTGAGAAAATCGCACGCGCACTTGATATCCGCGGGTTGATCAATATTCAGTTTGCCATAAAAGATGGTAAAGTTTATGTGATCGAAGCCAACCCAAGGGCATCACGTACAACCCCATTCATAGCAAAAGCTTACCAGATCCCATATCTGAATATTGCTACAAAAATTATGATGGGAACACATAAGCTAACTGATTTCACTTTTGAGAAAAAACTGGAAGGTTTCGCAATCAAAGAACCAGTGTTCAGTTTTGAGAAATTCCCTGGCGTAAATAAAGAATTAGGTCCTGAAATGAAGTCAACGGGAGAAGCAATCCGTTTTATTAAAGATCTAAGAGATCCTTATTTCAGACAACTGTATAAAGAACGAAGTATGCACCTTAGCAATAAATAATCAACTCCAACGGCTACTCAAAAAGTAGCCGTTTTTTTCTGCTGCATTATCGATGAAAAGTACTTGACCAAGCCTAATGGAATGCTGAACTTACCACCATGAAATCAATTCCTCACTGGTGGTACAGAATGCCTATGCTAAGAATGTTATTGCCATTATTAACAGGGATCTTTACTTATTCTATTTCCGATTTAAAACCTTTTTGGTTAGTATTACTACCCATATTCGTCATCCTTTATGTTATAAACACCCCACTACGAACAAGACTGCTCTTAAAAGGAATTTCAATATCCTGTTTACTTTTTGTAACTGGCTATTTACTTTGTCATTTTAAAGATGTTCGAAAGAAAAAAGACTGGTTTGCTCACAAACAAGCAGATAAGTATATAATTCAGATTATGAATTCGCCATCAAAAAATGAATTTACTCAATCCATGTTTGGCGAAGTAAAATATGTTTTGGTAAAAAATAAATGGATAAACACAATCGGTACAGTTAGAATTCAGGTCCCACTTCAAACAACATTATCGAAAGAAACAGTTTTATTGATCAACAAACCCGTATTACCTATACCGGATACGGGTACTAGAAATAGCTATGCACGATATCTTGCCAACCAAAATATTTTTCATCAGGTCAAATTAAGTAAGAAGGAAATTCTCATTCTAGATAAACCAGAAATAATTGAAACCCATGTTGAATATTTTCAACGATCAACACTTGGAATCATGGACAATCATTTTCATGATCAAAATGTAAGAGGTCTGGCAAAAGCTTTATTAGTAGGATATAGAGGGGAGTTGGATAAAGAGCTTAATGCTGCATACACCAATACCGGAGTAGTACATGTTATTGCTATTTCAGGTTTGCATCTTGGGTTGATCTATGGTCTGCTTATGCTATTTTTCAAACCGCTTCAACACCATACCATTTTACGCATTATATCTTGTTTGATCTCGATCATCCTACTATGGTTTTTCACGTTGATGTGCGGGGCTACTCCTTCAGTAGTACGCAGTGCCATTATGTTCTCGTTTATTATTTTGGGGAATATCATACAGTCAAAATCATCTACCGGGAATATGCTTGCAGCATCTGCATTTGTAATGCTGGCCATCAATCCTTTCCTTATTTATGATATTGGATTTCAACTCAGCTATGCAGCAGTAGCAAGTTTATTGATGTATAACAAATCTGTTAGTGGACTATTTGAACCGGAAAATGGATTCCTTCAATTAGGATGGAGCAGCATCTCTACTTCACTTTCTGCACAAATTCTAACCACACCTCTAGTCCTATTTCATTTTCATCAATTCCCTTTGATCTTTATACTTTCCAATATAATTGCCATTCCGCTGTCGAGCATCGCTCTATTATTACTTATCCTCATCTGCATATTTGCAAGTTTTCCATTAATAGCCACATCTATCGCTTCAATTACTGGATACTGCATTTGGCTTATGAATGATCGTATCATTCAATTGGCCTCCCTACCCTTTAGTACGTTAAATAATATACCATTTTCTGCAGGAGACCTTCTGTTGAGTCTGATCAGTATTGGTTTGTTCACCTTTTATCTCAAAGAAAAGAATACACTTGCCCTTAAGGCATTTTTAATAACCCTACTTTTCTGGTCGATTCTATACCATAATTCTTCCTGATAAAAGTTACCTTTGCCCTTTCCATCCTAATCATATCAGGAAAATTACTAATATGAACAAGAAGATCAAATCGGCGCTTATTTCTGTTTTTTACAAAGATGGTCTGGAACCTATAGTTCGTGAATTAGCGTCTCAAAAAGTAGCTATTTATTCCACAGGGGGCACCCAGCAATTCATTGAAGGATTGGGCATAACATGTATTCCGGTGGAATCGATTACCTCATACCCTAGTATATTAGGAGGAAGAGTAAAAACACTACATCCAAAGGTTTTTGGGGCGATCTTAGGTCGCCGGGATGTGACCCAGGATCTGGAAGAAATGAAGCAGTATGAGATTCCTGAATTTGATTTGGTTATGGTTGATCTGTATCCATTTGAAGAAACCGTAGCCTCTACCAATGAAGAAAAACTGATCATCGAAAAGATCGATATTGGTGGGCCTTCGATGATTCGTGCAGCAGCAAAGAATTTCAGAGACCTGGCTGTTATCGCCTCACGCGATCAATATCCGGCATTTTTGGAAATCCTCACCGCACAAAAAGGGGAAACATCCATTGAACAGCGCAAATATTTAGCTGCTCAAGCTTTTGCTATTGTAGCGCACTATGACGTAGCGATTTCATCTTACTTTAATAATGCTGGAGACTACTTCCAGTCATCTATCTCTTCGCCGCAACCCATGCGGTATGGTGAGAATCCACATCAAACGGCTGTATTCTACGGGAATACCGGCAAGCTCTTCACCCAATTGAACGGAAAAGAACTTTCGTATAATAACCTGGTTGATGCTGAAGCCGCTATGCAATTGATTCGCGAATTTGAAGATCAATATCATGTTTTTGCCATTATAAAACATACCAATGTTTGCGGTGTTGCTAAACGCGCTAAAGTGGTCGATGCATGGAAAGCAGCACTTGCAGGTGATCCGGAATCTGCTTTTGGCGGAGTACTTGTGACCAACGGAACAATTGATAAAGCCACAGCTGAAGAAATCAACGAAATTTTCTTTGAGGTACTTGTTGCTCCTGCTTTTGATGCAGATGCACTTGAAATATTAAAATCTAAAAAGAACCGAATCCTGTTGCAGCAACATGAACAAGTAGCTTATGGAGATCAATTTAAATCTTTATTGGGAGGCGTTTTAATCCAAGGACAAGATAAAGGCAATACGGAAAAATGGGAGGAAGTAGGCGCACGCGAATCAACGGCTACTGAAAAATCGGATCTTGAGTTTGCCAATCTAATCTGCAAACATTTAAAATCAAATGCTATCGCCCTTGTAAAAGATCATCAGTTGATAGGCAAGGGATGTGGTCAAACATCTCGCGTGGATGCGTTGCGACATGCTATTGAAAAAGCAAAACAGTTCCAGTTTGATCTGAATGGTGCGGTAATGGCCAGTGATGCCTTTTTCCCTTTTAACGACTGTGTACAAATGGGACATGAAGTTGGGATTACAGCCTATATTCAGCCAGGGGGATCTATACGGGATAAAGACTCTATTGCCTATTGTCAGGAAAAAGGATTAGCAATGGTCATGACCGGGTTACGCCATTTCAGACATTAACCTTTTAAGTTCGTAACGCACCTATCATGAGGCAATATATTTTTGATCTGTATGAAACGGTGAAAAATACCATACATCCGTTACATCCAAAAAATCAAACGGAAAAAACAAAGGCATTCATTGCCCTTGGAATGGTAAGTTTTTTCTGGGGTACAACATGGTTGGCTTCAAAAATAGGGGTTAACGAAATGCCCGGATTACAACTTGCCGGTATCCGTCAGCTAATAGGCGGAAGTATTTATACCCTCTACTTCTTTTCAAAAGGATATAAATTGCCCAATAGAAAACAACTCTTTCAGTTTATTTGGATGAGTCTGCTCATGTTCGTAATCAGTAACGGCTTCAGCACCTGGTCACTTCAATACATTCCCAGTGGATTGGGTGCAGTCATCGGTGCTATGGCACCTTTATGGATCGCTTTATTCAGTGTGCTATTCTTCAGGGAAACACAGCTCAACACCATAACCATCATAGGATTATTATTTGGATTTGGGGGAATTCTGATCATTTTCTCTGATTATCTGGATGCGCTGTTTAATACTTCATTTTTTTGGGGAGTGATACTTGGCATTATAGCTACTATGACTTGGGCGTTAGGTACTTTATACACAGTTAAACATTCTAAAGATCTAAATGCTTACTACAGCCTTGGTTGGCAGATGCTGCTTAGCGGAATTTTACTGAGCCTCATGGCACACGCAACAGGTCAGTATATCCCAATAGAACAAACAACTGAAAATACCTGGTTCTCTATTGCATATTTGGTCATAGTTGGATCAATCATCACATTTGGAGCATTTATTTATTGCTTAAAGCGATTGCCACCGGCACAATCTTCCATTTATGCTTACATCAACCCTATTGTGGCCGTCATCATTGGTGCTATTTTAAATAGTGAGAAACTTAACATTATCATTGCCCTAGGTACGGGTGTAACCATTCTTGGTGTTTATCTCGTTAATACTGGATTTAAAAAAGCAAAAAACGAAATCGTTTAGCGTTCTTGTAAGAATTGTTCGTGAACTTCTCTCCATCCGGCAAACTGAGGATCAGCACCTAAAAAATTATTATGCCAGATCACCAGCATCCGACCAGATACTCCTTCTAGAATACGTTTATATGCACGTAACTCATATAAAGCCTCTTTAGGCTTCAATTGCGCTTGATAAAAACTATTGGCGTCCATCCAGCAGAACGGATGTATCCAAAGTTCTGTTTCCTCATCTAAAGAAAGATCGTACCATCGAAATGGGATACTGGTTGAGGCTCTGAATCCATTTATCGTACCATACCCCATCGAATAATCCTCTTTAATACCATTGTCTAACAATCGCCTATATCCATTAGGAAGACTAAAGGCAAGGTAATGATATCTTGATCTCACCGCTTCGTTTTTGGTAATAAGCATAAATGTTTTCAACTCATCTTTCAAACAGACATCCGATGTATGTGCAGCCCAGGAGGGATGAATACCCGTACTAAATTGGGAACTAATATGTTCAACTAAAGATCTTAATGCCGGTTTTTCAGGAAGAATATGTTTATCATACTTACCGTTTTTTGAAGCAAGCAGAAAGAAATAAATAGGCAATAGACCATGTTGGTGATGAAGTTCGTTCAACCGTTGAAATACATCAAAAGGATCTGCTCTTCGCCTGAATAACACATTTAATCTATTGATTACAGCATGAAATTTTATTTGTAATAGATCTCGTATCAGTCCACCCAGATTTCTGACAAATCCTTTATGCTTCCAGCACCAGGCTTGATCTACATCATAGCTCAATTGAAACTGGAAAGATGGCTGTCGTTTTATTCCTAAAATATTACATAGCTGAGCTACCCAAAGTTCAATTAATGGAAGTTGAATGAAATTATGTTGGTACGCTAGACTATACTGATGATCAAAGCGCCCATATACATCTTTTTGTTGAAGACAATATTCTTCATAACGTGTTACCAAAAAAAATGATGCAGAGAAAAGATCAAAAGGAATATCCCCGTCTGTTTGAAAAAAAATAGGTAGATCATTCCACTTATCAAGTACGAAATGATGAGATCTTATATTATGCTCTGTTAATAAACCAAAAGGTTTTATATGAAGAGCATCTCGTATGATCTTTGATTTTGCATAGCAAATTTTTTTTTGGGTAGAGCATCTACATTTTTCAAGATCATGAGTAAATTCAAGAGCTGCACCGCAAATCTCTTCAAAAAGATATTTCAGGATATATTGAAGACGAGGAGAATCATCTGTTGCATATACGAGTATCAGCGATTTCTCGTTTTCTCTTTCCATAGTTCATTAAAGGTCTTCTTAGAAAATTGAAGATCTGCCCGATGTGTTGTCCACCCTTTAAATATCTTATTGACAACCCAACTTTTGAGCGCACCATTTCCGAGATTCATCGATTTACGATGCAAACAAGCCTGGCTCCATGCTTTCCAAGCTATACGTTCGGTAATAGAACTATTTCCAAATGCTACGGATTCATATCTATTATGAAGTAACAGTTCATGCAGGTTAATTTTTACGGCACATACAGCTGTACAATTACCACAAAGTGAAGAAGCAAAACTTAAATGCTTGTAGTCATCAAGCTCCTTTAATTGAGGCGTAATCACACTGCCAATTGGTCCACTATAAGTTGTACCGTAGGCATGTCCGCCAATATTCTTATAACCCGGACAAGCATTCAAACATGCACCACATCGAATGCAGTAAAGGCTTTCACGTGTTTTTTCCTTTAAGAGATTGGTACGGCCATTATCTAATAGGATCACAAACATTTCATCTGGGCCATCGGATTCATCCTCATTTTTTGGACCGCTGATGATAGAATTATAAGACGTTATTTTCTGACCAGTACCAAATGTGGCCAGTAACGGCCAAAAAACATGGAGATCCTTTAATGAAGGAATTAATTTTTCAATCCCAACAATCGCAATATGTGTTTTGGGCCATGCAGCACTTAATCTAGCATTCCCTTCATTTTCAGTTAGCGCGATTGATCCTGTATCGGCAATTAAAAAGTTTGCTCCCGTAACACCGATTTCTGCTTGGACATATTTTTTTCTGAGTTTATCACGTGCTACCAAAGTAAGTTGCTCGGGAGTCAGATCCAATTGGGTCCCTAATTTATCAGCAAATAATCGAGCCACATCTTCCTTACTTTTATGCATTGCAGGTGTTACAATATGATAGGGAGCCTCTCCATCTAATTGTTGAATATATTCACCCAGGTCAGTTTCAACACTTTCTATTCCGGAATGGTGAAGAAAATCATTTAGATGAATTTCTTCAGTCACCATACTTTTACTCTTTACAACTGTTTTGCAATTTTTCTGTTGACAAATTTGCAGGATCGCCTGCTGTGCATCTTCAGCTGTTTCTGCCCATATTACTTTCCCACCATTACGAATAAAATTTTCTTCAAATTGCAGGAGATATGAATCTAAGTTTTCAATGGCTTCCCATTTTAGATTCTTTGCTTTTTCCCGCACTTTCTCAACATCAACAAACTGTTTTTTCCCCTGAGGAACAACTGCATCGTATTTACCAATGTTAAAATTTACTGTTTTACGATGCCTTATATCTGCCGCCTTATCTGAACTATCCTTATAAAATATATCAATTATAGAACTCATGGGAGAAAGTTAGTTATTTTTTAGGGTAATGTTCTTTTGCAATAGCATCTAATACCTCATAAAACGCTTTTCCAAATTTCCGTATAATGGATTCTTTCAGAAAAACATAAGCAGGGACTTTTAACTTATCGCCCAGCTTACACCCACCCGCACAAAGTTGTTCACGTGGTTCATAATTCACCATAGTATAATCAGCATGGCGAGATTCCTTTACCTTAATCGGGTAAAGATGGCAAGAAACTGGCTTCTTCCAGCTGATTATTCCGTCGTTATACGCCTGCTCAAATGCGCATTTAATGGTCCCTTTTGCATCATGATAGCCATAAGCACAAATACCACTGTTAATGGTGGGCGTAACCCAGCCAAACTCTTTATCGTACCGATACATGCCCTGCTTTTCAACTTCGCGAATACCTTCATGGGTCATGTATGGAATTACTTTCTCATAAGCTGCGTTAACTTCATCCAGTTCCTGATCTGTAAGCGGTGCCCCAGCATCACCATCTTCACAACAGCCTCCTTTGCATTTAGATAAGTCACAAACAAAATGCTCTTCCACTACATCATCCGAAATCAATATTTTATCAATTACAATCATTCTACAAGTTAATCATTTATTACGCCACGAGAAAGTTTGAATAAGATGTAATAAATCCTTTTTTAGAAATTCATTTACAGGTCTTAATGAATCTGCATTTGGAGAAGCATCAAAATATAATGCCCCTCTCAAAAAATGCTTGGTTGTATCAGATACAAAAAACTGGTTTGCAGTTGCCGCATTTCCTCCAACCGTAAAATATACCCCAGTAATCCCATTTTTTGTAGTAAATAATGAGTCTTCAATAGAACTTGCTTTTAGTGAATGTTTGAAAGTCATTTTAAATGCTTCATCACGAAGTCCTTCAAAGGTATTGGTCACCATGGAGTCCCTATAGCCATTCCCTGATTTTATTTTATAGGTTGAAATTCCACCAATGGTTTTGTAACTAACGTAAATCCTGCCATGAAACGCAGGGAAATCTATATTGAACCAATAGGGATAATCAGGATTATCTTCAAACATCGTACTATCCTTTGAGATCTTGGCATAAACAGGATACTCAAACTGATATGGGAAAGAGGGATCATTAAATACCTGATATTCATGCTTAGGCATATCGATTTTATAATATGCTCTTGGCTTAGGAGTAAAAGGACTATTACAAGAAAAAAATACCATCAGGCAGATATAAAGTCCAAGCATTTTTATCATGACTGACGTATTATCGTTACCATTAGTTTATCAATTCTATTCTTATTCACTTCAAGTACTTTGAAAAGAAAATCACCCTGACGAATTTCTTGACCAGCTTTAGGTATTTCACCGGTTATCTCCAGTAGAAGCCCTGCCATAGTCTCACTTTCGCCACTGATCTCATCAAATGTATCTACAGCAAGATCCATAAATTTACAAGCATCTATGATCAGCGATTTACCTTCAAACTGGAAATTATTTTCATCAATACGTTTTGAACTGCTGTCCTCCTCATCAAATTCATCTCTAATATCACCTATAATTTCCTCCAATATATCCTCAAGGGTTACTATGCCCTCTGTACCACCAAATTCATCAATGACAACAGCAAAATGAATCCGGCTTTGTTGAAATTCTTTCAAAAGATCTTCAATCAACCTGTTTTCATGTACAAAATAAGCAGGTCGGATTAGAGAATGCCAATTATAATCTGTAGCCTGATGAATATGGGGAATGATATCCTTTGTATGTAAAATCCCAACGATCTTATCCATATCGTTCTGATAAACAGGCAATCTAGAGTAAGACAACTCTTCAACTCTTGATACTACTTCATTAAAGGTAAGAGCGTGATCTATACCATGGACTTGCATTCTGCTTCGCATGACCTGCTTTACCGTTATATGACCAAACTTGACAACGCCTTTTAAAATATTTTTTTCCTCTTCTGTAGCATCTTCAGAGGATGTCATTTCTATAGCCTGATCTAGTTCTTCTGAAGTATATGAATTTCTACTTTTCCCAAGAGAGTTTTCAATTCCCTCAGCATATCGAACAGCCCAACTGCTAACCCCCTTGAAAAAAAGATGTAAGGCGGATACAATAAAAGAAGTGTAAAATGCAAATCGTAAATTATTTTGTGTAGCCCAAAGTTTTGGTAACATTTCAGTAAATAGGATCAATACCACTGAAATGGAAAAAATTTTAATCAGTAATGTTATCAAAAAGGGTAAAGAAGCAGAAATCAGTTCATCCATCAAAAAATTGGAAAGAATGACAACTGAAATATTACAAAGTGTATGGACAATAAATAATGTTGCCTGCAAACTTCTAGGTTCTGCAATGAGTTCAAGAATTCGTTTAGAAGATGGCCTAGGTTTTATTTTCAGTCCATTGATCTCCTTGTAGGAAAGCGTGAAATAAGCTACAACAGATCCTGATACCACAAACGAGATAACTAGTAATAGTAGTACTAAAACAAATAAAATCGTAACGGTAGTTTGGGGCATACCATTAAGCAGTATCACCGGGATATTGAAAGGAGGTAGTTTACCTAAAAAGTTAACGGACAAGATTTGGGTTTTGTTGAAAAACAAAAATACGAAAAGCAGATGGGATCATGTCAAGGGAACATCCGGATGTTTAATTGAATGAAGCATGTGGTTATAAATGCTCTTTTTCTTTCATATAGGATTGAATGAAACGGGGAAATGGATAGTTTTTTAAGTTAGCATAAGGCACTGCTATGAAGTCGTTGGGTAATTTAGGCTTACCCTCCAGACGAATATGAAAAAATTTACCCTCAAGCCTCTGATGCGATAAAATTTGACGGCGGGATGGAGAAAAGGCCAATACTTGATATTTTCTTTTGTTACATATTACAGCTATTTCAGGATGGATAACTAATTCTTCAACATTCAATAGTTGGTTAGTCTCAAGTAGAAAGAACTCAAAAAGATTCTGCCAAATGTCTTTCCCGAGCCTTTTTCTTATGAAAACTTGCCCATCACATTCAAAAATGATATAATGCAGAAACCTATTTTTCTTCTCAAGTTTTTTTGATTTTATAGGCAGCTGATCAACTTTTCCCATTAAAAACGCCTGACAATCAAGTTGTAAGGGGCAGTTTATGCAGAGAGGTGATCGAGGTTTGCATATGGTAGCCCCAAAATCCATTATGGCCTGATTGTATTCACCTGGATTCTTTTTATCCAAAAGCTCCTCTGCCCTTTCTAAAAATATTTTTTTGGATGATGGAAGATCCACCGGTATGTCAAGTCCGAAAAAGCGGCTAAGCACCCTTATTACATTTCCATCAACCACGGCATGAGGCAAACCAAAGGCAAAAGAGGCAATTGCAGCGGCGGTGTAAGGACCAATCCCCTTCAAAGCTGCTATATCTGCATATTTTTTAGGGAAAATGCCTTTACATTCGGAGTAAATAAATCGAGCAGAAAATAACAGATTTCTACATCGGCTATAGTAACCCAAACCTTCCCAATATTTAAATACTTCGACCTCATCCGCTGTTGCAAGTGATTGAATATCAGGGAATCGTGAAATAAAGCGTTCGTAATAAGCTCTTCCTTGCTCAACTCTTGTTTGTTGTAAGATTACCTCGCTGATCCATATCTTGTAAGGATCTTTTTCGCCTTTCCAGGGCATTTCCCTAACATTTTGCGTACGGGTCCATTGGATCAGCTGTTTGGTAAAAAAAGATGCCATATTTAGAAAAATAGGATAGGAAAATTAAATAAGTAGTAGATAATGCCCAATTTTTTACGTATGTTCACGTAAGGTAAAGGCGCCCGATTCAAAAACCTAATGAATTGATTTCATTAATTTTGAAGGTATGATCAGCTTTAGGGTGAATAAAAGAAAAACCTTTATCCAAACAACAAGTACATTAAAAAGTTAAAAAATGAGAAAAGCCGACCTCATCAACATCATTTCCGAAAAAACTGGAATACCTAAAGTTGACGTACTGGTTACTCTTGAAACCATGTTTAAAGAGGTGAAAGAATCATTGGCTAAAGGAGAAAACATTTATGTTCGTGGCTTTGGTAGCTTTATCACCAAGAAAAGGGCTGCTAAAATTGGCCGAAATATTAAAAAGAATACATCTGTTCAAATACCCGCCCATTTTATCCCGGCATTTAAACCAGCGAAAGAATTCGTACAAGAAGTGAAAAAGCTACAATTAGATGCCAAGATTAATGATGATGGTGCTGAAGAAATGACTATGTGAGTTACCTTCGCACCCAAATCATTTCTGCATGAAGCAAATATGGCTAGTGGCGACCGGCAGCCTTTTACTTTTACTGATTTTATTCTTTTTTGGAAGAACCAAGCCTATTCCTAAAGAAGATGCTACCATCAAGTCTGATAACGCTATCATAATCAATACTTCAGCTTTGCTGGATTCAGCAAAAAAAGTACTTACGCCTAATCAGTTAGCTAAGATTAACAGCCTAGAAAATGCCTTAAAAGCTGCAGCAGACACCCCTCAAAAAATTGACGCAAATAAGCAATTGGCCAGCTTTTGGCATGATAGCCTCCAGGCAACGCTTCCATACCTTTGGTACCAGGGCGAAAAGGCTAAATTGGAAAATACAGAGAAAAACCTCAACTTTGCCGCCCAATCCTACATTGAGGAACTCAAATCGCAGGACAACCCTCAGCAGCGATCCTGGATGGCAGATCAGACGAAAGCTCTTTTTGATAAAGTATTAGAGCTTAATCCTAATAACGATTCCGCTAAAGTAGGTTGGGGAAGCACCTTTATTTTTGGGGCTTCGGGAGCTTCATCCCCTATGGAGGGTATTATGAAGATCCGTGAAGTTGCAGAAAGAGATAGCACTAACATGTATGCACAGTTTATGCTAGGATATGGTGCCATGATGACCGGGCAGTTCGACAGAGCTATCGATCGTCTGAAAAAAGTATCTACAGCTGACCCAGAAAATACAGAAGCTATTTTCCTGTTGGCTGAAGCCTATGAAAGAGCCGGAAATAAAACAGATGCTGTAAAATGGTATCGGATCGGTAAATCCAAAGTGACCAATCCACAATTACAGCAAGCTATAGATGAAAAGATAAAAATATTGCAATAATAGTTTAACCAAATAAATTCATTAACATGCCTTGCGGTAAAAAAAGAAAACGTCATAAGATAGCTACACACAAGCGTAAGAAGCGTCTGAGAAAGAATCGTCATAAGAAAGGGAAAAAATAACCTCCCAATTTTCAGGACTCTTTTTAGGGACATCTTCAGCTGCGCTTTAGGATAATATTTATTTTCCTCAGCGCAGACTGTTTTTTATAGGTTGAAATTAAGTGTGTTTACGCTTGAATAAGGAATTAATCATCAATGCGGCTCCTCATGGGGTGGAAATCGCCCTCTTAGAAGATAAGCGACTGGTTGAAATGCATAATGAAAAAGCAGATGCCAGCTTCGCTGTGGGAGACTTATATCTTGGAAAAGTTAAAAAACTGATTCCAGGACTGAATGCTGCGTTTGTAGATGTGGGATTTGAAAAAGATGCCTTCCTTCACTATTCTGATCTTAGTCCATACGCTAAATCATTACTAAAGTTCACACATACGGCTATTAACGACAATGCCAATACTTTTGATTTCAGCCATTTCGACGTTGAAGCCGAAATCGTTAAAACAGGTAAAATCAATGAGGTACTAGGGCAAAAACCCAATGTCCTGGTACAGATTCTGAAAGAACCTATTGCCGCAAAAGGCCCTCGCCTTAGTTGTGAGATTTCATTGCCCGGTCGTTTTGTTGTGGTAACCCCATTTAATGATATCATAGCTGTTTCCCGAAAGATCCATTCATCTGAAGAGCGGAGACGTTTGCAAAAGATCGTTGAAGCCATCAAACCGAAAAATTTTGGAGTGATCGTACGTACAGCTGCTGAAGGGAAAAATACAGCTGAGTTACACGAAGATCTGAATCAACTGATCCAAAATTGGGCTATAATACAAAAGAATTTAAAAGGTGCAGTTGCTCCTGCAAAAATTCTTAGTGAGCAAACAAAAACGACCAGCATGTTGAGAGATCTTCTTAATGAAGATTTCAATAAGATCATTATCAATGATAAGAACTTATACAACGACACAAGGAGTTATATACAAAAGATTGCACCTGATAAACTAGATATCGTTTCGTATTATCAGAATGGTTCTCCAATTTTTGATCACTATGGTATAACTAAACAGGTTAAAGCTGCCTTTGGCAAAACCGTCAACTTGGCCAGCGGTGCATACTTGATCATAGAGCATACAGAAGCACTTCATGTGATCGATGTAAATAGTGGCTATAAAAGTGTAAGCAACAACCAAGAAGAAAATGCACTCCAAACTAATCTTGAAGCTGCAGAAGAAATTGCCCGTCAACTTCGCTTGAGAGATATCGGTGGAATTATTGTAGTTGATTTCATAGATATGAAGCTTCCTGATAACAAGAAAAAGCTAGCTGAAGCAATGGAGGGTTTTATGCGAACAGACCGCTCTAAGCATGCTGTTCTACCCATCTCGAAATTCGGACTGATGCAGATCACGCGTCAGCGAATGAAGCCTGAAGTAAACATCAATACTCAGGAATTATGCCCTTCCTGCCAAGGAACAGGAAAAATTTCATCAACCTTGATACTGGAAGATGAGATCGAAAAAAATATTGGGTATCTCGCGATGCAAAAACATCGTACACTCCATATAACAGTCCATCCGATCATGTATGCCTACCTAACAAAAGGACTTATTTCCTTACGGCGCAAATGGAGTTGGAAACATAAGATTTCTTTATCAATTAAAGCTAACAATACCTATTACTTAACTGAATTCCATTTCTTTGATGGCAATGGCGAAGAAATAAAACTTTAATTTTTTATACTTGACATAAAAAAAGCCCGGTAAAACCGGGCTTTTTTTTATAACCAAATGTTGATTTATGGATTCTGCGTAACCAATGGGTTAGCATTGATCTCCGCTTGAGGAATAACATACTGCCAGTCATTTGCACCAGCAGACATATTCATGGTAACCGCAAGGGCAGCATTGTGATTTCCACCATTACGATCCAAAGAAAGATTCAAACGCTTCAAATCAAGGAAGCGGAAGCCTTCACCCCAAAGTTCAACACGACGGCTATTCATGATCAAGGTGATCAAAGCAGCACCCGTTGCCGTTGGTCTAACGAAACCAGGGACACGTGTTGCCATGAATGTTGTGAAAACATCTGCTGCCTGAGCATCTTTACCATCACGAGCTAATGCCTCTGCTTCAATCAGGAACATTTCAGCAGCACGCATGTATGGAATATCTCCTACAGAGTTAGCAAAATCCTTTGCTCTGAACTTTTGGTTCATGAATGCAACACGACTTCCCCCTGGAGGTACTATGGTATTGCTGGCAGTTGGCGTAGGAACCCATAATGCTCTACGAACATCATTCGCCGCCATTGTTTCATACAAAGTACGATTGATCAACTTTGGATTGGTACGAATATTTGTAGAGTTGAAATTGAAACTGATGTAAGCCAGATAAGCAGTGAAGAATTCAGTTTGATCATCAATCTGACTGCTACCCCACATCCATTCTGGATTGCTCCAGTTTGAAAAACCTTCCAATTGCTGAGCACCAGACATCAAAGTAAAGCCCTGACGTGCCTGATTGGCTTTTGTTGCCGCCAAAGCCCAGTTCTGTTGCGTCAGTGCTACGCGTGCTTGAATGCCGCGTACTACGTTAACATTGAAGTTCGACTTATCTGCACGCGGTCTAGCGGTAGCTAGGAGCGTTTCTGCCTGTGCCAGATCATCATTCACTTGCTTATACACTTCAGCAACTGTAGCTCGCGCCTGAGGTTCAATCGTTGGAGTTAAAACTAAGGGTACACCAGGTGTATTGTTAGATTCATTTCTATCAAAACGCTTTCCATACAATTGTACCAAGTTGAAATAAGCCCAGCCTCTATATGCTAATGCTTGACCTTTAATCATATTCTTGTCGATTGCATCACCCGGAGTTTTATCAATACCGGTGATCAATACATTAGCATTCGAGATGATACGATAAAAGAATTGGTACGGATAGTATGAACCACCATTGGCATTGCGGTGATCCAGCCAGCGATATGCTGTTAGGAACCAACCATTAGATTGTCCAGCGAATACATAGTCATCGCCCATACATTCGTTATTGATCATGATCGTTCCATATCCAAACGTACCCTGATCATTCCATCTCATATACATGGAACGATGGATTCCATTTACCGCTGCAGTAGCATTCGCAACGCTTTCTAACACTGAACTCGCGGCAACAGCAGTGCTCGGTACAGTTTCTAAGTATTCTTTTTTACAAGAAGTACCTGTAACAACCATTGCTGCCAATCCAACGATCAATGAAGATATTTTTATATTCATTTTTTCTGGATTTTAAGATTAAAGATTCACATTAAGACCCAGGTTCAATACACTAGCTGGAATGTAACCGATTGAAGTTACACCTGCAAATGATTGCATGGGGTTCATACCACTACGCTTGGTGAACATTCTTACATTTTCCACTGACAAGAACAAACGTCCAGCCTGGAAAGGCAATGTTTTTTTCTGGATACGACCTTTGAAGTCATAAGCAAGCGTGATGTTCTGTATGTTTAGATAAGATGCATCTGTGAGCCAGCGAGAGCTGGTTGCACCAAAGTTTGATGTTTGAGCGTTATCCATACGAGGAACATTTGTGATATCCCCTGGATTTTTCCAACGCTGTAACATATCAACATGCAATGAAGCACCATATGTACCAGAATGCATGTAAGCTGCATAAGTATCGTCATACGTCAGTCCACCTAATTGCCAGTTCAATAGAGAAGACAACGTCAGGTTTTTGTACCGTAATGAGAAATTAAATGCACCATACCAATCAGGAATTGCTGAACCCACATAGCCAAAACGTGCGTTTGTAGGATTCGTGGCTACTGTATCCCCTTTTGCAGATAAGCGATATCCTGTTCTACCAGATTCATTGTAATATAATGCTGCCCCATCATTAGGATCAACACCATACCACTCACGCAACCAATAGTCATTGATCGAGCGGCCAACCATCAATTTCTTGGTACCGGATATAATTTCCTTTTGTGGTAGCTTGGTAATCTTATTCGTGAATGTAGTAGCATTCATCCCTAAGGTTAACGTCACATTTTTGGTGCGTACAAGATCACCACTTAATTGAATCTCAAATCCTCTGTTGTACATACTACCTACATTTCTAAATGTAGAAGCAAAACCACTTGACATAGGCAATGGCACACTGAAGATCAAATTATCAGATACACGGTTAAAATATTCCGCCGAACCATTTACTCTGTTATTCAAGATAGTGAAGTCAACACCAAGATCGAACTGCTTGTTCGACTCCCATGTCAATCCGCCATTACCAAGTGATGTATTTTGAAGGATTCCAGGGTTTAAAGCATTGTTCCGTCCTATGGCATATAATGTCTGGTAAGGATAGTAACCAATACCTGCATCATTACCAGTAGTTCCATAAGAAGAACGTAGCTTCAAGAAGTTCACCCAATTAAGTCCAGACATGAATCCTTCTTTGCTAACCACCCATGCACCACTTACACTCCAGAAACGTCCCCATCTTACTGAATCAGCAAAACGGCTGTTTCCATCTGTACGTCCGCCAAGTGTAACAAAGTATTTACCTTGGTAATCATATTTGAAATTGGCAAAATAACTCTCAATAGCGATATTATCAATTTGAGAAGAAACACTGGTAGTAGTAGTGAAATTTGCCAGTTCATAGTTGCCTGTTGCAACTTGATTCTGACGCTGTCCACTCAGATAATCTTCTTTCAGATTGTAATTCTCATGACCAATTAATCCCTCAAAATTATGATCTTTAATCTGCTTGTTAATATTCAATAACTGGTTGAATGTAGTACCAACTAATGTTTGGTAATCTTTAGTTGAGCGACCAGAAGGTGCACCATCACCAATGATATTATTTTGATAAGACAGATCATAACGATTCGTAAAGTCAGTAGCATAGTTAGTAGTGAGCTTCATCCAATCGGTTAACTTGAATTCAGCGTATGCACGACCATTGAACACATTACGAGAGAATAATTCTTTACTTAATTCATTTTCTGCGATAGTATGACGACCACCATATGCACCAGCAGGTCTCACCAAAGAAGGATGCTGAACAGCATTTCCATAGTCATACTGCCTGTTGCCATTAGCATCCAAAAGATATTGACCAGGCCTTGCAGGATCATACGCATATACAGGGAAAATAGGCCCCATACGTGCAGCAAAAAAGAATGGGTTCACGATAGAGTTACTTCCATCTGTTGAAGCAAAGTTTCCAGCACTTTTGGTGAAGTTCAGATTTGTTCCAACTTTAAACCAATTGGTCAATTGTGAATTTAAATTTACGCGTGCATTGAAACGTTCAAAATCAGAACGATTGATGTAACCATTTTCCTTCAGATAACCAACGGATACAAAATGATCAGATTTGTCTGACCCTCCACTGAAGTTCATGCTATATTCATTACGGATACCATCACGTGTTAATGGTGAGAACCAATCAAGATCTTCCTGACGATAGGTCACCTTTGCATTCGTATTTAAGCTACCATCTGGTAACATAACCTGACTAGCGGCTAAGTTATAGGGATTATAACCAAGGAGGTTAATAATACCATTTTGACCGGCTACCAGACCAGAAGCTATATTGCTCGCTGTAGCTAGTGCAATTGGACTGGTTGCTCTGTATGCAAGTGAGTTACGATAAGCTTCCCACATTAATGGCATATATTGATCTGCATTTACACGATCATAATCTGGAATCGCACGTGAAGTAACCGATGTATTCACTTTTACATTCACATTAGAACGACCCTTACGACCTTTTTTAGTGGTGATCATAACCACACCATTTGCAGCACGAGAACCATACAATGAAGTAGTAGCAGCATCTTTAAGAATAGAAATACTTTCTACATCATCCATGTTAATATTCGAAATGGCTGCAGTAAAGGGAACACCATCCACTACATATAACGGATCATTCGATGCACTAACAGAACCAAATCCACGAACACGAATGGCAGGTGCAGATCCTGGCTGACCATTTGCCGTAACTGCAGCTACACCAGGAGCAGCTCCGATAAGAGCCGAACCTACGTTGGTAAGCGGACGATTCTGTATGTCTTTCGCAGAAATTTTGGCTGCACTACCTGTAAAAGTTTCACGCTTTGAACTACCATATGCCGTTACAATAACACTTTCAAGTGCTTTAGCCTCACTGGTAAGTATGACATTTACATTTGTTTGATTGCCAATGGCAACTTCTTTACTGCCAAAATCAACGGCAGAGAATAAAAGAATTTTTGCAGAAGAAGGGATTTGGATACTGTACTCCCCTTTCTCATTTGTTGTTCCTCCCTTAACGCCATTCTTTACAGATACTGAAACACTCGCGAGTGGATTACCATTTTCATCGGTAACCCTTCCGGAAATTTTTCTTTCCTGAGCTGTAGCAAACAGTACCAAAGAGAATAACGCAAGGAAGATGCTAGTTAACATCTTCATAAGCGGTATAATTTTTAGTGTTGGCGAATGTAAAATAAATAGCTGGAAATGCTCTAATAATACAGAATCTTTGAGATAAATTTCTTATACACATTAAGAATAAAAATGGAGGTGATATCACCTCCATTTTTAAGTATCTCATTCAATTTAATTTAATCGTCATTCCTTGATCCCATGAAGATCATAACATAGTGGAGCAAAGTCGCTAAAGATGCTAATGCAGACATAACATACGTCATAGCTGCCCATTTCAATGCATCTTTTGCTTTGGGAAATTCTGTTGGAGTCGTAATTCCTGCATTTTGTAACCAAGCAAGGGCCCTGTTCGATGCATCAAATTCTACTGGTAAGGTTACAATACTGAATAATGTGGTTACAGCAAATAACACGATACCAATGAATAGGATGGTGTTATTCTGCCAAACACTCAATGCCAATATACCGGCTATAAGCACCCACTGAACCAGATTTGAGCTGATTTGAACTGCTGGCACCATCTTACTCCTAAAAGTTAACCAGGCATATGCCGTAGCATGCTGAACCGCATGTCCACATTCATGGGCAGCCACCGCCGCCGCCGCCACGCTTTGACCCCGATAAACTTCAGGACTCAAGTTGACAGTTTTGTTCAACGGATTGTAGTGATCAGACAGAAAGCCATCAACAGAAATAACCTGAACATCATATATTCCATTATCTCTCAACATCTTCTCTGCCACTTCTTTGCCCGACATACCCACCCGGAGACCCTCAGCAGAATACTTAGTAAACTTGCGCCTCAGAACCCAAGAAACCAGCATCCCCAATCCCATGAATAAAAAACCGATATAAAGCATAATTTTTACAATTTAGGTTGTTCAAATATCCATCAAAAATTTATCCATTATGGCCGTTGGATCAAATTTAGCGTCTTTTTGACAGATAACCGGACATAGTGATTTTTAACCTTTTATATCCATTTGACATCTTGTCTCTCCTTCGGTAATAATTTTTATAAATAATTGATATTCATCATTTTATATAGCTTACATAAATATGCAATAGGAGAAAATTATTCTCCACAACCCCAAAAATTTATTTTGTTTTCTGAGAGCAATTTGTAATTTAGTGCAAGAATTTAATGGGTTAGTAAGTAACAAGGGTCAACGTAAGTTGGCCCTTTTACATTTATAAGTATTTTGTTTTTTTCAACATCATTACATCGCCATTTTCTTCCATTAAATCGTTGAATCAAATCTACTAACTACGCTCAGCTTCTTACCTTTACTACATGAGTAAAATCAAATCAGCTTTTTTTTGTAAGAACTGTGGTTATGAATCTGCAAAATGGGCTGGCAAGTGTCCATCTTGCCAACAATGGAATACATTTATAGAAGAAGTTATACAAAAAGATAATGCACGAAATATAAAATCATGGAATGATGATCATACTAAGACATCACCCAAAACTGTACCTATCCAATCTATTCAAAGCTCAGAAGAAAAAAGAATCATTACAGCAGATCCAGAATTGAATCGTGTACTAGGAGGAGGTATCATTCCTGGATCAATCGTTTTAGTTTCTGGTGAACCGGGTATCGGCAAATCCACTTTATTTCTTCAAGATGCCCTGCAACTTACACAACTCACCACGTTATATGTGAGTGGAGAAGAAAGCGAACAACAGATCAAGATGAGAGCTGATCGCTTGGGCATTCAACATCCAGAATTTTATTTACTTACGGAGACATCAACTCAGGTAATTTTTCAAGAGATTAAAAAGCTTAAACCAGAGCTGGTTATCATTGACTCTATTCAAACGCTTCATTCAAATTTCATTGACTCCGCTGCAGGTAGCATCTCGCAAATTCGTGAATGCGCCGGTGAATTACAACGTTTTGCCAAAGAGACCCAAACTCCTGTTTTCATTATTGGGCATATCACCAAAGACGGAACTATTGCAGGTCCTAAATTACTCGAACATATGGTTGATACGGTACTTCAATTCGAAGGAGATCAACATTATGCCTATCGCATTTTAAGAACAACCAAAAATCGTTTTGGATCTACAGCTGAATTAGGTATTTATGAAATGCTTAATTCTGGAATGCGACCAGTGGCTAACCCATCAGAAATACTTATCTCACAAAAAGAAGATCAGTTAAGTGGAATTGCTATTGCGGCAACAATGGAAGGATTACGCCCACTTTTAGTTGAGGTTCAGGCATTAGTTACACCGTCCGTATATGGAACTCCGCAAAGAACAGTAAGTGGCTTTGATTCACGCAGGCTGCAATTACTGTTAGCGGTACTAGAAAAAAGAGGAGGATTTCAGTTTGGTATTAAAGATGTGTTCATTAATATAACAGGCGGACTTCGGATTGAAGACCCTGCACTAGACTTAGCCATTACTTGCTCTTTACTGAGCTCATATGAAGACATTCCACTATCTCCTCAAATAGCATTTGCTGCAGAAGTTGGATTGAGTGGAGAGATTCGCGCGGTAAATAGAATTGAACAACGAATTGCTGAAGCGGAAAAACTAGGGTTTGAAAAAATCATTATAAGTAAACATAACCGCAGACAACCTAACACAAAATCCAGTATCCAAGTACTTACAGCAGGAAGGATTGAAGAAGTGTATAAGTTATTATTCCCATAATGCTTTCGTTAACAGAAATAAGAAAAGGGATAGCGCATCTTTTTTTTCCGCATACCTGCAGATGTTGCCATTACCCCTTATCGAATCATACGCAGTATATCTGTTTTAGGTGTAAACATGAAATGCCTTTTACAGGTTTTGAATCAAAGATGGACAACCCGATAGAAAAAATTTTCATGGGAAGACTACGTATTGAATCTGCTGCTGCCTGCTTATTTTTTAATACTGGTTCAATAACGCAACAACTCATTCATCACATAAAATACCATAACGAACCTGAACTGGCAGTGGAACTTGGAAATATTATAGGACAAAAACTACTCCTAAGCAAGCGCTTTACGGAGATAGATGCAATCATTCCTTTACCACTATTTAAAACAAGAGAGCGAAAAAGAGGTTACAATCAGGCGGAACGCTTGGCAAAAGGAGTTGCTGAAGTATTACAGAAACCTTTATGGAATGATCTAATAAAAAGAAACAGATCAACGGCTACACAAACCAAGAAAACCCGATTCGAAAGATGGGAAAATGTAGAGGGCATATTTACGATCTCATCTCGAAGAGAAATCAAAGATTTACACCTCCTGGTCGTAGATGATGTTATAACAACGGGGGCCACCTTAGAAGCTTGTGCTGCTTCGTTAAGAGAGCAAGGTGCAAAAATTTCCATTTCCACCCTTGCTTATGCCATGAAATGACCATTTGCTTGTCGTATTTTTATGATGAACCTGAACGTAATTAAAAAACGAATACCCCTACATTTGTAATGGTTCAACTTATGCGACTATACTTTGTTATCTTTTAAAAATTATAAAAATGATAAAAGCATTTATTACACTTATGGCGTTTTGGATCTTGCCTACCGGCTCTATACACCAGTTCAAAGTAACGGGTATTAACGGTGAAACGTTGGATCTAGGTAAATTCAAAGGGAAATATGTCTTGATTGTGAATACTGCCTCCAAATGCGGCTACACCAAACAATATGCTGATCTTCAAAAACTATACGACTCCTATAAGGGCAAATTAGTAGTCATTGGTTTCCCGGCAAATAACTTCGGAGGACAGGAACCCGGCTCTAATCAGGAAATACAAGAGTTCTGTAAAGCTAATTATGGAGTAACGTTTCCTATGGCTGAAAAAGTTTCCGTTAAAGGATCTGATAAACATCCATTATTTCAATGGCTCACATCAAAAAGTGAGAATGGCGTTATGGACGCTGAAATCAAGTGGAATTTTACTAAATTCCTTGTAGATCCAAAAGGAAAACTGGTTACTGTATTTCCTAGCAGTGTTAACCCAATGAGCGAAGACATCACCAAATACCTGAATTAAATTGAGATTTTCTGAGCTCATCGGGCATAAATCCGTACAACATCATTTGACGGGCATGGTAAAGGGCAACAGGCTCAGCCATGCTCTTCTCTTTCTTGCCCATGAAGGAACTGGTGGATTACCTTTAGCCTTAGCCTTCTCACAGTATCTGGTCTGTGAAAAAGTGAATAGCCCATCCAGCGAACCTTCATTATTTGGAGAAGCAGAACCACTTGAAATTCCGGATGACGCTTGTGGTCAGTGCCCATCCTGTTTAAAAGCGGCAGAAATGATCCACCCGGATATACATTATACCTATCCAGTGATTCCGAAAAAAACAGGTGATAAACCGATTAGTGCTGATTTTATTGCTGAATGGAGGGCCTTTATAAAAAAACAGCCTTACGCCAGCGTATTCGATTGGCTGCAGTTTATTGGAGCAGATAACAAACAAGGTAACATCACCGCAAAAGAATGCTCTGAAATTGGAAGAAAGCTGAATTTGAAAAGTTTTGAGAGCGTCAATAAAATTCTGATTATTTGGATGCCAGAATACCTGGATAAAGAAGGAAACAAACTGCTAAAAATAATTGAAGAGCCACCTGCAAATACCATTTTCATCCTGGTAGCAGAAGAAGAATCTAAAATTCTTCCAACCATTTTGTCCAGAACACAATTGGTCAAAATACCGCAGCTTGAAAATAAAGAGATCGAAGAAGCTCTTTTACTAGCTGGGGCTCCGGCTGAATCAGCCCGAAAAGCAGCTTCCATGGCAGAGGGTAACTATCATGAAGCCGTTCAGCTGCTGGAGCATTCAGACAACGACTGGGAGGAGATGATCCGGTCATGGTTAAATGCTGCATTGAAAACCGGTCCTGCTGAACAAATTAAATGGAGTAACGATGCCGCAGCTTTGGGTAGAGAAAAACAAAAACAATTATTACGTTATTTCAACCATCTGCTTGAAATAGCTATCAGACTCCCCATTTTGGGTAAAGATCAACTTCATGTTCCAGAAAACGAATCTGATTTTGCACTGAGAATCAATAAGTTAACAAATGTATCCCAGCAACAAGCGATCATCAAAGAGCTGGATAACGCAGTGTACTATATTGAACGAAATGCCAATCCAAAACTCCTTTTTCAGGCGCTTACCATAAAACTTTACCACATCATCAAGAACAAAGCGGTAGTGGAGATCAACTAAATATCCTCTTTAAGTTGTAATTTCGACAATTCACCCTTAACAGGGAACTTTATTAACTAACTAATAATTAGCCGATTATAGAATTAGCTAATTAAATAATATACAATTTTATGGGCTGCAGCTCATGTGGAACGAATAAAAATGGAACACCGGCCGGATGTAAAAGTAATGGCGGGTGCAGCAGTGGAGGATGTAATAGATTAAATGTGCACGACTGGCTGGCGAATTTACCCTTCCATGATCCTGAAAGTTCATGCAAGATTATTGAAGTGTCTTTCAACAATGGCTCACGTAAAGAATTTTATCGGAATGTAACCTTACAGACCTTTATAAAACAAGACCTGATCACAGTAGAAGGAGTAAGCGGATTTGATGTGGGAGAAGTCAGTGCTACTGGTGAGATCGTACGACTTCAATTGAAGAAAAAGCACGTGGACGAATTTTCACCTGAAATTAAAAAGGTGATGCGCCGTGCTACGGACCAAGATATACAAAAATGGAAAGAGAACAAGGCACGTGAATCAGCGGCATTGATCAGAGCAAGAGCCATTGCACGTCAATTGAATTTACAAATGAAAATTTGTGAAGTTGAATTTCAGGCTGATGGTCGCAAGGCAACTTTCTTTTACACAGCGGATGATCGTGTTGACTTTCGTGAACTCATCAAAATTTATGCAGGTGAATTCAAAGTGAAAGTGGAAATGAAACAGATCGGGGCACGCCAGGAATCAGGAAAAGTGGGTGGTATTGGATCTTGCGGAAGGGAACTTTGCTGTAGTACCTGGTTATCTGATTTCAAAAGTGTTACCACAACCATTGCCCGTTATCAAAATTTGAGTATCAATCAAACAAAACTAAGCGGCCAGTGTGGGCGCCTTAAATGTTGTTTGAACTATGAATTGGACACCTACTTAGATGCTCTCCAACATTTCCCTGATCACACTGAGATACTACAAACGGAAAAAGGAAACGCCGTATTGGTGAAGAAAGATATCTTCCGAAATCTCATGTGGTATGTACTTCCAGATAGTAATGTACAATATCCCCTTAGTTTGGATACAGTGCGAAAAATAAAAGCCCTCAATAGCAAAGGGGTTAAAGTTGAACAGCTGGAAACTGCCGAAGTAAATACTTCTGTAAAAAAAGAAGTGGAACCTCAATTTGTTGACGTGGTAGGTCAATTAAGTTTACGGAGTCTGGAAAGAAATAGCCAAAAACGCAAACAAAAAGCCAGAGAACAACAAAGAGAAAAAGGCGGTCAGCAACAACAAAAGCAAAGGGATCATAGACCTTTACAGCAAAATAAGCCGAGACCAGATGGTAATCGTCCGCCGAACTACAAACCTAAAGTAGAGAAAAAAGGGGACAGCAATCAGCCATGAGTTGAAGTTAGTTGAAGAAGCTTACATCAATTGCGAAGCGACTGATATACTGCTTCATGCATTCTCGGCCGAACATTCAGATTTAAAAATACATTACTGCCATCAGGATGTACTCGATTTGATAAAACCAGAAAAATCAGATTGTGCTCTGGATCCGCCCAAGCTCCAATACCGGTAAATCCTGTGTGACCAAATGTTAATGGAGAAGCACTTGCTGCCGGATATGCGGTTTGGCGAGTGGCATTATCCTTATATGGTTTATCAAATCCTAATGCACGGTGACTGATTTCACTACCATAAGCAGTAAAACGAGCTATAGTGGTATCGGATAAATATCTTTTCCCATTCATAACTCCTTTATTCATCAACATTTGCATTATAACCGCCAGATCATAGGCATTACTGAATAGGCCTGCATGTCCTGCAATACCACCAAATAACGCAGCACCGGGATCATGAACATCCCCACGAATCAATTGCCGACGAAATATTTTTTCGTTTTCAGTTGGAACGATCTGTGAAAGCGGTAATCGATCGCGCGGTCGAAAACCTGTTGTTACCAACCCCATTGGATCATAAAAATTCTTTTTAGCATAATCATGCAAAGTCATTCCACTTATTGCTTCTACGATCAAACCAAGGAAGATAAAATCATTATCACTATAGATCATTTTTGCCGGAAGAGTTAAAGGACTATTGGCAATTCTTTTATAGATCGTATCACGCCATGCTGTTTTCAAATACATACTATCACTAACCCGGAGTGAAAATGCTGCGGTTGGAATCTTACTATAAAATCCAGATTTTGGAATTCCTGTACTCGTATCAATGGTTTCACGATAAAATGGAATAAAAGATTTTAAACCAGCCTGATGTAATAAAATATTTCTAACCGTAATCCTTTCCTTATCGGTCCCTCTTAACCAGGGTATGTATTTACCAATTTCATCTTCCAGACTTAATTTCCCTTCGTCATATAATTTCATGATGGAAATGGTAGTCGCACATATTTTTGTTACTGAGGCCATATCAAAAATACTTTCAGCGGTTACCGGTTCACTATTGTCGTAAGTATAGTAACCAAATGCTTTATGATACGCAATTTTTCCATCCTTCGCTACCAGAACTACCATACCAGGGGTGGCACGTTTACTTATAGCTTCAGTTGCAATGGTATCAATTGCTAATAGCTTCGACATATCCATTCCGGGTAATAAAGAAACTACAGGCATCACTTTAGATTGAACACCGAATCCTACAGGAAATTGTTTGTTTACTGTAACTGGTAAAATACCCTGAGGTAATCGTAATCCATTAAGTATATCAGCAGCAATTTCTTGTGTTATGGGATCATCTTCATAACAAGTAATTAGATTATCGGCAGTTTGAAAATATGTAGATGCATAAGGATTACCGAATAAAAATACCGTTGAAGGAACTTTACCTCTTAGCCCTTCTACTAAGCGAATAGCGGCATCACTTATCCCAAACTTCCCGGCAGGATAACGGCGTAACTGGTGCACTCCAACCACTACTGCATCATAGCGTGATGGCAATAAAGACAACATGCTCAATAAACGAAGTGAATCGGCCTTATAATCAAAATAGTAAACATCACTATTGTAATCTTCTCGCATGCGCTTAGACATAGCATTTTCTTTATTTGTACCCAACGCTACGTATGCTACTTTATTCTTCAACCCCGGAGCAATAGGAAAAGATACCTTGTTATTATGTTGTAAAAGTGTAATGGCCTGAATAGCTACTTCCCGACGAATACGATCTGTCTCACGGTTAAGATCATCTACAATACCCACTGTTGAAACAGGAACCCAGTTATGTAGTCCTTGATCATATTTTACCTCAAGCAATTTACTAACTCTTTGGTTTATTATATCCCAGCTCAATTTCTTCTTTTGAATGGCTTCCTTTACCGCTGCAATGGTCTCCGTAATATTCTCTGGTAAGCAAAGCAGGTCATTTCCTGCGATCAAAGCTTCTTTTGAAATGGTGCCCCCTGGAAAGAATTTAGATACGCCTTTCATTTCTAGCGCATCTGTGATAACCAGTCCTTTAAAACCAAGTTCATTCTGTAATAACCCGGTAATATTATTATAAGAAAGTGAAGTCGCCCGATTGGCAGTGTTATCAATGGCTGGAATAAATAAATGGGCAACCATGATAGCATCCACCCCTGCGCTAACTATTTTTTTAAAAGGAAATAATTCTAGAGAATCAAGCTGCAATTTCGTTTTATTGATTATGGGCAAATCAAGGTGAGAGTCAACATCAACATCACCATGGCCGGGGAAATGCTTTGCGCAGGTAAGTATGCCCGCAGCTTGCATGCCCTTCATATAGCGAATGGCATAATCTGCAACTTTCTGCTTATCCTCCCCAAAAGAGCGGTCGTTGATCACGGGATTGGCCGGATTATTATTTATATCCACAACAGGGGCATAATTCATATGGATGCCAGCCCGCTTATGTTGCTGACCCACCCATTTACCATATTCAAATAGTAACGAAGGATCTCTCATGGCACCTAGCATCATTTGACGAGGTAATGGTCGCACGGAATCCATCCGCATCCCTAATCCCGTTTCTGCATCAATAGAAACAAGCAAGGGCAAAGCGGCTGATTGTTGAATACGGTTTAATGCAATGGCTTGGGATACTGGACCTCCCTGGAAAAGACAAACCCCTCCTATTTTATACTTGACTACAAACTCCTCTATTTTATCGGTAAAAAAAATAGGTTTACCGGTTTTCCCATCCATAGATGACATCCTGACTACAATTAACTGCCCGATCTTTTCATCAGGTGTTAAAGTGGAAAACACACTATCTACCCACTCTTTTTTAGATAGATTCGACTTTTTTTGAGCTTGAACACTAAAAGAGAGACATACGAAAAGGAAAACAAGGTTGATCTTAGCCGACAGCATAAATTGTTGTAATTTTATAGCTTTTAAAATTAAGCGTTTTGAGCGACATCATACAGTTGCTGCCCGATAATATTGCCAACCAGATCGCTGCCGGGGAGGTTATTCAACGACCTGCCAGCGCAGTAAAAGAGTTGTTGGAAAATGCCGTAGATGCAGGATCAACAGAAATCAAATTGATCATTCAGGATGCAGGAAAAGCGTTGGTACAAGTGATTGATAATGGAAAAGGAATGAGCGAGACCGATGCGAGAATGAGTTTTGAACGTCATGCCACCTCGAAGATCCGAAAAATTGAAGACTTGTTCCTGATCCGTACAATGGGGTTTAGAGGCGAAGCCTTGGCATCAATTGCTGCCGTTTCCCAAGTAGAACTTAGAACAAAACGTGAAGAAGATGAATTGGGAACATATATTGAAATCGATAACAGCGTAGTCCATGTTCAAGAACCTTGTTCTGCAAATAATGGAACAAGCATTGCTATGAAGAATCTTTTCTTCAATGTTCCGGCGCGCCGAAATTTTCTTAAAAGTAATGCCGCAGAAATGAGGCATATAGTAGATGAATTCATACGTGTAGCCCTCTCATTTCCGGATATTTTCTTCTCTCTTTCTGCAAACGGTCAGCAGATTTTTCATCTTGAAAAAGCTAATCTCAAACAACGTATAATTCAGCTGCTTAGGCAGCAATACAACTCTAAACTAGTTAGTGTAGGAGAACAAACTGATTATCTGAATATCCGCGGATTTATTGGAAAAGCAGATGCTGCCAAAAAAACAAGAGGGGATCAATACATTTTTGTGAATAATCGCTTTATACGTAGCGGATATCTGAATCACGCCATTATGAGCGCTTATCAGGATCTTATCCCTGCAGATGCCTTTCCGCCATATGTGCTATTCATCGATATTGATCCAGCTCATGTGGACGTAAATGTTCACCCTACCAAACAGGAAATAAAATTCGACGATGAAAAGATTGTCTATGCATTTGTTCAGGCGGCTGTAAAACATGCCCTGGCACAATATAGTGTGTCCCCCACCCTCGATTTTGATCTAGATCCCCATGTTCAACATCTGGATGCTATTTCAAAACCATTTACAGAAGAAAAACAACAACATGCCTCTTCATCCCCACTATTCCAAAGTTTTACGGGGAAGCATCAGGCACATTTAATTGATAAAAATAAAGATCAAGATAGCCATTTGAAGAACTGGCAAGACTTCTACACCGTTCCTTCAAAAGCAAACGCAGACAGCCCATTCAAAAGTTTACTAGAACAAGTAGAAACTTCTGCAATACCCAATTCGGTAACCCGAATGGAAATGAACGAAGATGCCGCTTTGCTTCAGTTGCAGGGCATATTCATTATTGCTCCTACCAATCGTGGCTTTATATTGGTGCATCAACAACTGGCACACGAACGCATCCTTTATGAACGATATGCCGCTGCAGCAGCAGGTCAACACATACCCACTCAAACCAGTTTATTCCCTACTACGTTAGAATTAACACCAACAGATGCACTGCTTCTTCAGGAATTACTGGAAGACCTTACCAAACTAGGATATCAATTAGAGCCTTTTGGATCCAATACATTTGTGATACAAGGAACTCCCGGAGATGTAGAATCAGGTAATGAAAAACAAACTATCGAAAATTTGATCGAACAATTCAAACATTTTAGCAGTGAAGTGAAATTCTCCAAAAGAGAAAAACTGATCAGGACACTAACCAAACAGCGTTCTATAAAAAAAGGTAAATACCTCACAGAAAAAGAAATGCGTTCGCTTATAACAGACTTGCTTAATTGTAGAATGCCAAATGTTACTATTGACGGAGAGCCAACCTACATAGAATTCAAACAGGATTATCTGGAAAAAATGTTCAATCAATAATGATCGATCAGGTCTTTTAAAAATGCACCCATTTTTGCCCTAAGCACAGCATTGGGCTGACGGTGATTATTGATCAATACAGAAAAGATAAGTGTCCTATTTTTTTTCGTGATCACATAACCACTCAATGCCATCACCCCTGAAAGAGTTCCTGTTTTCGCATAGAGTCTTCCCTGCTCGCCAAGATATGAACGTAGCGTACCCGACCCTCCAGTTGGGAAAATAGAAGTGATCCTTTCCCACGGAAATTCATTTTTCATTTTGTCTAATACCCATACAAAATCACGCGGAGTGAATAAGTTAAACCGACTTAATCCACTGCCATCAGCCCATCTTGGCAGATCGGGAATTCCGGTTAATAAAGCAGAGGATACTGTATCAATAGCTAAAGCAGTATTTAATTTACCCGTTAATGCATGACCAGCCATTAACAATGTTTGTTCAGCAAAAAAATTATCACTTCTATGCATCATGGGCTTCAACATAGAGTCTGTTGGCCTACTGTAAACAGATCGTCTGCTAGAATTGACAGGATGATGGAATGGCTCTTCTTTTTTGACAATTTGCTTATGTAATGAATCATCTATCAATTTGAGCGAAGTACTCACTCCATAGGTCAAAAACGGAACATCTTTCTCCGCATTTTTTTCAGAGCCTTCATAAATAGTAAAAACATTTTGATTTAGATCACGTTGAACCCTGAAAGATTTTTCCGGTTTCCCAAAATGAACAGGCATATCTACTTCGGGATCGGAATAGATAAAAGTATCTGTAGTATCAGAAGGTGTAGTAGGATTTTCTTTTTTACCCCTTATCTGATACCACCTTATCACATTTCCATATACAGGAAGAGCACTACGTTCAGGCATGTAATATTCACTGTAATCATCCCAACTCCATCCTGAACCTAATGCCGGGGATGACCAGGCTGAGGGATCTATATACAGTTTTTTAGAACTATTCCGAATGAAATCTGCCACCGGCTGATCAGGATAATCATAATGAAGTAACGTAGGATCGCCTGTAGGAAAAATAAAAATGGCTGTATCTACTTCAGCATATTGTATGCCTTGCAACCGATCACCTAAGAACTTCATTCCCACATAACAACTGAATATCTTCGTATTACTTGCCGGTATAAAATATTTATCGGCTTGAAAAGTATATACATATTTCTTCTTCCCGGGATCATACACGGCAAGACCGGTATGCGCATGGTGTAATACACTATCCTTAAGAAAATGCCTGTTGGCAATAGATTGGATCTTAGTTGTTTGACAAGACGCCAACAATAAAAGCAGCAGCGGAAAAAAGAATATTTTTTTCATGATCTATTCGCGTTCCAAAGCTCTCATCCAGCGCTCTGGTAATTCATTGTTCGATGCCTGAAGGTAATCCTTATACGAACAGGATATAAATCGACCAGAAGGTAATTTAGCCCACCATCTTCCCGTACGTTTACTTTGAATAAATTCTGTTTCTACCTCTGCAAATTGAAGATAAAATTCATTGAAATGCTCCCGGTCTTCCAAGCTTGCTTCCTGCAAGCCTTTAAATCGTCCATCAATAAAATACCATAACATATGTGCGATTTGCTTTGCAGTAAGTTCTTGCTCATCCTGACTGGCCCTGTATCCATAGACACCAATAGAATTGAGGTTTGGAGCCATTCCGGCATGTTGAGTTAACGTACAGATCTCCTCACCATTTAATCCATTCGGAGAAACGCGGTTCGCAGGAGCAGCACTATGTGCGAGAGCAGAGATATCAATACTCAGCATGTTTGAATCTCGCAGTAGGGGCTCTACTTCATCGGCAAATTCTCTTACATGCCCAAGTCGATAACAATCGAATCCAAGTTTATCTAATGTTTCCAAAATATCAGGATGAACCAGATAACTTTGAAAGGCAAGATGATTGTATTGCCGAATATAATTTGGTTCTCCAGTTAACATTTCCATCAGGAAATTTTCACTGCGCAATGGGCTGGCCAGACTAAGATCGATGAGTGCATCAATGCAAATGGCTTCTATTACTTGTTTGCGACTTCGGTAAGCTTCATATTGTGCGAGAGTAAGATCGTGTGAACCACCTAAAATAATAACTGTTTTTCCCAGGTCCATCATTTCCTTGATCACCGTAGATAATGCTACATAGGTATCCTGAACGGATGCCCCGCGTCTTACATTCCCAAGATCTGCTATCTTAAGTTGGTTATGCCAGAAATACAGGCTATATAATTGGTGGCGAATAGCATTGGGGGATGCAAACTCCTCTGCACTTATATGGGCTCCTCTCCACTCTCCGCATCCAATGATCACCAGATCAGCATGTGTAAGATCTGGGATCTCCCCTGTATTCATCAACACAAAAGTTCCAATCTGTTTATCACGATAACCCTCATCTCCTGACAAGGCATATGGGTCTAGTGGTTCCAGAAAATCCGATAATGAGAAAAAATCACTCATGTTGTGGTTTTGAGCAAAACTAACATATTATGATGATGCATTAGTTCACCCTGAATATCCATAATAAGGGTTATTTTCGCAGTATGATGGATCAGTTACAACAGCAGATCGATGCCTACAGCAAGGAGATCGAGGCGACGACAGCTTCCACACTTGATGAAGTTGAGGCATTTCGGACTCGGTTTTTAGGAACAAAGGGGCTTATTAAAGCGCTTATGGGAGAAATGAAGAATGTTCCAGTTGACCAGAAAAAAGCTTTTGGCCAGGTCATGAACGCTTTCAAAGTTCTAGCAGAAGAAAAGCTGGAGAGTTTGCGTTCTGCTACTCAACATTCTGCCATTACAGAGGGGCCATCTATAGATATTACACTTCCAGGAGATAACCTCCCAACGGGAAGCCGCCATCCGGTAACCTTAATGCGTAATCGTATTGTTTCCATCTTTCAACGATTGGGATTTGCTGTAGCAGAAGGTCCAGAGATCGAAGATGATTTTCACAATTTTACAGCCCTCAATATTGCCGAGAACCATCCTGCGAGAGACATGCAAGATACTTTCTATCTTTCACAGAATCCTGACTGGTTGTTACGTACCCATACCAGTAATATACAGATCAGGGAAATGGAAAAAGGTAAACTTCCCATTCGAATAGTTTGTCCGGGTAGGGTTTATCGCAACGAGACCATCAGTTCCCGTTCGCATTGTTTCTTCCATCAGGTGGAAGGCTTATATATTGATGAAAATGTTTCTTTTGCAGATCTCAAGCAAACCCTGTATTTCTTTGTACAAGAGATGTTTGGTAAAGATGTGAAAGTACGTTTCCGTCCAAGCTATTTCCCCTTTACCGAACCAAGCGCCGAGATGGATATCAGTTGCCAGCTTTGTCATGGTAAAGGTTGTTCAGTGTGTAAACGTACGGGATGGTTGGAGATATTAGGATGCGGAATGGTTCACCCCCATGTTTTGGAGAACTGCGGAATTGATAGTACAAAATATACTGGATTCGCTTTTGGAATGGGTGTAGAAAGGCCAGCACTACTGAAATACGGTATCCATGATATTCGTTTGTTCAGTGAAAACGATGTACGATTTCTACAGCAATTCACGGCTGCCACATAAAATTATCAAAATGGCATTTGTAACCGGCGGTTCCGGCCTATTAGGCGGTTATCTTCTTCGAAAACTACTACAGAGCGCTCAACAGGTTACAGCTTTATATCGTAACCGATATCCTGCCTTACTAACAAAAACTGAGCTCGATCAGATCAATTGGGTAAAAGGCGATGTATTTGATTCAACTCTTCTTACGGAAATCCTGCATGAGGAAAAAGAAGTTTACCATTGCGCAGGTCTGGTAAGTTTCAATCCATCACGAAAAAAAGAGCTGATGCGGGTTAATGTTGACGGCACAGCATCTATTGTGAATGCCTGTATTGAGGCCGGCGTTCATAAGCTGGTTCATGTAAGCTCCGTTTCCGCACTAGGGAGAAAAAGAGATGGCATGATGGTTACAGAAGATTCTTCATGGAGTGAAGAAAATAATCTTTCCAATTATGGAAAGAGTAAATATCTGGCAGAAGTTGAAGTATGGAGAGGTATTGCAGAAGGATTGAATGCGGTTATTGTCAATCCTGTTATCATATTAGGAGTTGGCGATTGGAATGATAGTTCTGCTGCCACATTTAAAAATGCATACAATGAGTTCCCCTGGTTCACGGAAGGTATAAGTGGATTTGTAGATGCAGGAGATGTAGCCGAAGCGATGTATAAATTGATGCAATCGGATATTAGCGGAGAACGTTTTGTATTATCATCTGAAAACAAGCCTTTCAGAGAAGTATTTAACCTGATGGCTCACTATTTTGGCAAAAGACCTCCATACAGGAAAGTATCGCCTTGGATGGCAGCATTAGTATGGCGACTGGAGAAGGTAAAAAGCCTGATCAAAAATGAAGAACCGCTATTAACGAAAGAAACTGCCGAAACAGCTCAGATGAAAGTATATTTTGATGGCTCGAAGATCATTAAATATTTACCAGACTTTCAATATAAAAAAGTTGAAGAGAGCATAAAAGAGGCTTGTGCTGCATACTCAAACTTGGTGGATAGTGCCACCATAAGCCAATGAGCACATTCGAAAACTAATCCATCTTTCTGATCTTTTCCCAGATTTCCGGGATTCTCTTAATCCAAACCAGTTCTCTGCGTTTTACAGAAGCATCCTCAGCAGGATAGCCAAAATAAACTTTACCCCCTTTAAGTGAAGAGGGTACCCCTGATTGCGCCAACACAACAGCATTTTGTCCGATTGTTAATGTTTTACTTACTCCAACCTGTCCCCATAATACCACACCATCTTCAATCGTTACTGCACCCGCCACACCAACCTGTGCGGCCAGTAAGCAATTCTTTCCAATAACCGTATCATGACCCAAGTGAACCATATTGTCCAGTTTAGTTCCTCTTCCAATCCTGGTATCGTGCGTAACACCGCGGTCGATGGTACAGCCCGCACCAATTTCCACATCTGATTCAATGATCACGCGTCCGCAGCTTTCCATACGATTATACCAAACCTCACGATCTTTTTTTGTATTATAATAAAAAGCATCTGATCCAATCACCGTGCCAGATTGTATTACCACACGATCTTCAATCACACAATGATCCATTATCACAACACCCGGACCAATAAAACAATTTTTCCCGATCAGAGAATGATGACCAATAAATGCTCCCGGTGCAATATATGACCCTTCTCCTATCACTGCAGTATCACTTATCATTGAAGCATGAGGAGTGAATGGACGAAAATGACGAACAATCTTGATATATGCTTCAAAAGGTTGATCCACCACCAATAACGCTTTACCATCTGGACATTCCACTTGTTGATTGATGATGATGAATGTTGCCGCAGACTGCAGACATTTATCATAGTATTTGGGATGATCTACAAATACAAGATCACCAACTTCAACTTTATGAATTTCATTAATGCCGCTTGCACTTGCATGCACATTACCACTCAACTTTGCACCAATCAAATCAGCAATCCATGTGATCGCTACGGGGGCTGGAAACTTCATATATAAATGAATTTATACAACAAATGTACAACTGCTTTAGTGGTGTTGTTGATCTATCTTATGTCAACTTTGCATGATCATATTCCGGTTCATATGATCCGCTATCCACATTATTAATAAAAATTGTGAATAAAATATCAAAAAAATTTTCTTAAAAGAAAAAAATATTTTTAATATTGTGTAGGGAAATTCGTTTCCCGGACTTACTAACCCATCCATTATAACAAAGCTCAGTTCTCTACTGAGCTTTTTTATTCTACATAACAGTTAGTTTTTCTACCTTCCCATCATCAAAAAATCTTGTATGCTAAAATCGATGACCGGCTACGGAAGATCTGAACAAACAGTGAATGATAAAACCTTTATAACAGAGTTAAGATCGCTCAACGGAAAACAATTTGAGATCTTATTAAAGATCCCTCAAATGCTCAAACCTTATGAATTTGAGATCCGTAATCTCTTATCATCTTCACTATTGCGGGGCAGTGTAGAATGCATCATTTCACTCAAACAAAATGGAGCTGCAAAACCCGTTACCATTAATACAGAACTGGCAAAAGCCTATTATCAGCCATTGGCGAATCTCTCTAATGAACTAGGACTCGATGCTTCTCATATCCTGAGTACACTGCTGAAACTTCCTGAAGTAGTAAGCCCGTCAACAGATGCCATGAACCCAGACGAATTTGAAGGATTTAAGAAAATTTTACTCCAAGCAATTGAAAATATGCAAATACACCGTGCAGAAGAGGGCAAAATGCTAGAAGAGGATCTTTTACTTCGGATCAATAATATCCTTCAATACCAGGAATCGTTAAAAGAACTTGAACCTCTCCGCCAGAAAAAAATTCGAGAGAATCTCTCCCGTTTGCTTGAAGAACAGGTAGGTAAAGACAAAATGGATGCCAATCGACTAGAGCAAGAATTGATTTACTACATCGAAAAGATCGATATAACAGAAGAACAGGTTCGATTAAAAAACCATTGTCAGTATTTTAAAGACATACTAAATGAAACCGGAGAAGAGGCAAAAGGCAAAAAACTATCGTTCGTTCTCCAGGAAATCGGCAGGGAGATCAATACTACTGGGGCCAAAGCATATGATGCATCCTTACAGAAGTTGGTGGTATTAATGAAAGATGAACTGGAAAAAGCCAAAGAACAGGTATTAAATGTGCTTTAATTTTCGCTTTACCTTTGTAAAAATCATTGCATTGAAGCAAGTTGCCATTTTACTGATGCTGACCACCATTTTAGGGTCTTGTGTTCAAACCGGTGTTTTTGAAAAAACAATCACCCTTCAAAAACATGAATGGCCCACATCCCAAAAACCAGTAATCCGTTTCAACATTACCGATACCAACGCAAACTATAGAGTGTTTTTTGTGATCAGACATACCAATGCCTACAGATATAATAACCTCTGGATAAAAGTACTTTCAAAAGGACCTGGTGATTCCCTCCAGCAGAAACAGCAGTTCGACCTACCCCTCGCCACCAATAACAAATGGAACGGCACAGGTATGGACGATATTTTTGACCAGCGAATTCTTCTTTCTCAACGCCCTCTAACCGTAATTAAGCCAGGGATATATGAATTCACCATCCAACATATCATGCGGGAAGACCCATTGCAGGAAATCCTTAACGTAGGAATACGGCTAGAGAAAACTACTTTACCATGAGTATTGCAGCTTATTACAAACGTAATAAACTAACTATTGCCAATTGGACATATTGGATTCTCCTCCTTTATGTGATTGCGGCATTGATCTGGTGGTTTTTTGAATTGCTGCAGCAGAATAACGATATGATGCAGTTCAGAAAAAATCTGCTTGATACCACCGACCCGGCCTACACTGAAAAAATGGCTGAAATTGTGAACGCGCACCGACTAAATCAGGCTCAATATCTGGGTGAAGGCATCACATTCCTCGTACTCATTATAATCGGTTCTGTTTTTGTTTACCGAGCTGTTCGACGTCAGTTCCGTTTAAACTACCAGCAACAAAACTTCATGATGGCGATTACGCATGAACTGAAAACTCCTATTGCCATCACGCAATTAAACCTTCAAACGATTAAACGTCATAAACTGGACCAAAACCAACAGGAAAAATTAATTGACGCCACTATTCAGGAGACCGGACGCTTGAATGATCTATGTGAAAATATTTTGATGACCACCCGCATCGATGCCGGGCACTATATTATTCAACAGGAATTAACAGATGTTTCCACCCTTTTAGTAGAAACATTAGACAGAATGAAAAGCCGCTTCCCTAAACGATCTTTTCTTGCCAACATTACCCATGATCTGTTTACCCTTGCTGATCCATTCCTGCTTCAACTACTATTCAGCAACCTTATTGAAAATGCAGTTAAATATTCATCGCCTGATAGACCAGTACAGGTTGAATTAAAAAAAACGATATCAGGAATCAAATTATCTGTAATAGATGAGGGTGATGGCATACCAGACAAGGAGAAACAAAAGATCTTTTCCAAGTTCTACAGAATCGGAAATGAGAATACCAGAAAAACAAAGGGTACTGGATTAGGACTATATCTGTCGCAAAAAATTGCCGCAGACCATCACACCTCGATAACAATTGAGGATAATCAGCCAACAGGCAGTATTTTTGCAATTGAACTCAAATCAAATGGCTGATTTGTCAAAAGGAACCATTTTACTGGTGGAAGATGAAGAGAATCTCCAGGAAGCACTTAAGCTCAATCTGGAGCTGGAAGGCTATGAGGTGACTTGCGCAGGTGACGGATTAGAAGCACTCAAAAAAACAGAAAACGAAATTTTTGATCTGATAATCCTGGATATCATGCTGCCTGAAATAGATGGTATAAGTGTAACCGAAACCTTACGGATTCAACAAAATAATGTTCCTATTTTGATCGTAAGTGCCAAGAGCAGCAGTGCTGATAGAGTATTGGGGCTTAAAAAAGGTGCTGATGATTATCTCAACAAACCATTTAATCTAGAAGAATTACTGCTGCGGGTTCATAAACTGATTGATAAAAACAAAAGGCTTTCTCAAGGTAGCTCCATAAGTGATACATACCATTTTGGGGGGAATTACATTGACTTTAAAGCACAGCTGGCCAAAAACTTCAGAGGCGATAAAATTGATCTGAGTAAAAAAGAGATCATGTTACTCAAACTGCTCATCGAGAATAAAAACGAAGTTGTTTCCAGAGAAAAAATTCTTCAATTTGTTTGGGGCTACCAGGTTTTTCCTACCACCAGAACTATTGATAACTTTATTCTGAACTTCCGAAAATATTTTGAACAGGATTCCCGCAACCCTCAATACTTCCATTCAGTTAGAGGAGTGGGTTATAAATACACAGAATAGGTTTGTCAAAAAACTAATCTTATTTTATCAGAGATCTCCTAATTGAGGGCGTAGGACTATTTCCTCCACACAAGCTTTTGGAGACAGAATGGAGGCAGCATAGACCATTTCCGCTACATCGTTTACTTCCATAATCCTTTCCGACTCCACGAAACCTTCCCAGGATCGAGTGAATGTGGCACCAGGATGTACCGACGTAACTTTGATCCCAAATGGTTTCATCTCTTCCCGTAAATTCTTGGAGAAGCCTTCCAACGCAAATTTGCTAATACTGTATGATCCACCGCCAGGATATGCCTTTAATGCCGCTATGGAACAAATATTGAAAACATGCCCTGATTTCTGTTGGATCATCACAGGAAGTAATGCCCTACTCATATAGTAAGCAGAATACAGATTCAGCTCGATCATCTTCTCCAGATTTCCTTCCGGCTCATCATATACATTTCCCATTTCAAAGGTGCCGGCATTATTAACTAATATATCTATTCTATCCCAAGCTGTTACAACAGCATTGGCAGCTTCTTTCACCTTATCCTTTCTTGAAAGATCTGCATTAAAGGTGGATACCTGAACACCATGTTCATCCATCAATGCTTGTTGCCACGCAATGTCGTTATCGATATGTCTGGCAATTAAAAAAAGATCTGCTCCAGCTGATGCAAATCGTTTTGCTATGGCTTTCCCTATTCCCTGACTTCCTCCGGTTATGACAACTTTCATTTTATATTCCCTTTAGGCTTCAAAACTAAGTATGTTTGCAGCGAAAAACGCGCTGAAGGCATGAAATATAAACATATATTCTTCGATTTAGATCATACTTTATGGGATTTTGAGACCAATTCAAAGGAAACGTTATACGATCTGTACCATGAATTACAGCTGGCCACAATGGGCGTAGGCGAATTTGAACATTTTCATTCCACCTATCATCATCATAATAACATATTCTGGGACCGATTTCGAAAGGGTTTTATTTCCAGAGAAGATCTTCGCTGGAAACGTATGTGGCGTACCCTGTTGGATTATAAACTAGCGAATGAACCACTGGCTAAACAAATGAGCGAACGCTACTTAGAAATACTGCCCACCAAGAAAAATCTATTCGCTGATACGTTTGAGATTCTAGATTACCTAAAAGCGAAGAACTACCCAATGCACCTGATCACAAACGGCTTTGAGAAAACACAAATGGCCAAGCTTGATAATAGTGGCATTCGGCCATACTTCACGCATATCATCACATCGGAAGCTGCAGGTATTATGAAGCCTCATGTAGCTATTTTTGAATTTGCTATGCAACAAACTGGAGCTACGGCAACTTCGTCTATCATGATCGGGGATACATTAGATGCAGATATCGAAGGGGGCAACAGAGCTGGTATAGATACCGTTTTCTTTAATCCCAATCATGATCCGGTAGATAAGATCATCCCTACCTTCACCATACATAACCTGAGTGAATTAAGAAAGCTATTATAACTGTGCTAAAACGGTCACCCCGCCTTTTACAACTTGTCCGAGCTGAACATGCACACTGGTACCAGGAGGAAGCAATACATCCACCCTGCTGCCGAATTTGATAAATCCAAGCTCTTCGCCCTGTGTAATTTGATCACCAGGCTGTAAATAATTGACAATACGTTTTGCCAATGCTCCTGCAATCTGCTTAACCAGGATATCTGCCTTGGCATGACGGATCACTACGCTATGTCTTTCATTATCAGTAGAGGACTTCGGATCCCATGCCACCAGGAATTTTCCTTTATGATGTTGACTATATAATACTTCGCCGGATAATGGATTTCGATTCACATGCACATTTGCCGGACTCATAAATATCGATATCTGTAATCGCTTATCCTTGAAATATTCAGGATCAACTGTTTCCTCAATCACCACTACTTTCCCATCACATGGAGAAACTACTGAATCTGCTTCTTTGGTATGCGTACGCTTTGGTAAACGGAAAAAGGAAATCAGAAATAAAAATAAACCAGTAGTAACAATAAAAATGATAAGCTGGGCTAAATCATGATTGATAAACTGATAACTCAACAGATTGATGATCGCATAAATCACAAATCCAATGCTAATGGAGGCATAGCCTTCTTTATGTATGGTCATGCTGCAAATTTAGGCGGATGGGGGATATAAACAATTTTAAGATGCCAATCCATTCTGTATTTAGTGTTTAGCCACTATACTCCAGCCTGAAGAAGCGATGCCCCTGTTAACAGTATAGCTCATTGTAAACAAATTAACGGTTGGACAAATATGATAAGGAAGTACATACAATACATGACCAGGATTAACTTCTTCACCCACTTCGATAATCCCATGCTCTTCACTTTGACTCAGCAACTTAACAGCTGGCTTATTCAGGAATATTGCTCTTCGGGTGATATCATTTTCCGCAGCGATGGATTTATGTCCTAAATCCAAACAAGCCTTCCCTTTAGCAGGAACAGATACTACCCTTGTCACTACCAGAGCAGCAGGAATAAAGGGCTGTTCTGCACATATTTCTGAGTAGCCTTTATCCCAAAATACAAAAGTACCCGGGCTGCACTCTACATCAGGCTTGGAGGCATGAACAGAAAAACTTGGAGATCCTCCAACAATTACTATCGGTTTTGGATAGCCCTCCTTGATCATCTTATCACGAAGTATTTCTACATTTTTGAATGCTTCATTGCATTTTTGTTTTCGAACCTCAAAAGATATATCCCGAATATGGCCATCGTAGGCATGTAAGCCTACAGGATCTAGTGATGCTAATGCAGTACATAGCTTATATAATTCAAATGCCCCTTCATTTATACCCGTTCTGTTCATACCTACATTCAAGTCTATATAAACAGCTATCCTGCATCCTTCGCTTGCGAATGCATCATTAATTATTTTAGCTACTTCCAGATTGTCAACCAAACAGGAGAATTGGGTGTCTGGAAACTTTTTTACTAATTCTATAAGCTGATATATTCTTGGTCCAACCGGTTGATAGGCCATCAACGCATCAGGAGCATTTTCTTCTCCCAATAAAAACCCTTCTTCAAACGTAGCGAATTTGAATTTTCTGATGCCTGCATCCATCATCATTTTCACCACTTCACGACATTTATTTGTTTTTATATGCGGTCGTAAACGAGAAGGATCGCCTATCATTTCAACCGCCTTTTGAATGTTATGCAATACTCGATCGGCATAGATCACCAATTGAGGAGAAGGAACCGTTTCAATATTCGAAATAGAATACCAATGCTGATCACTCATTTACATCATTTTTATCGCATGAAAAGAAAAACATATAGCCATACACAAGGAATGGCAAAAAGTAATGAATCAAATCGATCTAAAAACCCCCCATGTCCGGGCATGAAATGACCACTATCTTTTACGCCAGCCATTCGCTTTAACTTACTTTCAAAAAGATCACCAAATGTACCGGCAATTGAAGAGATAAGAGCGATTAGTAAATAATCAGGCCAGGCATGCTGCGTGAACCCCACATAGGTCATGATACCAACACATAAAAGAACGCCTCCAATTGTACCCTCCCAGGTTTTTTTCGGTGAAATAGCAGATAATGGGGTTTTGCCTATGAACGATCCTACGATATAAGCAAATGTATCGTTCATCCAGATTGAAGCAATGATCATTATAGGTATATAAAATCCTCCAATTACAGCAGTAAAAGAATTAAAGAATGAATTTAAGCCATCACCAGGTTGATCAGATAACCAGATTGCCCCACTTCTTAAATGAATAATCAAAGAAAAGCTTAGGGATATATATACTAATCCGATTAATGAAACCAATGCATTTTTTGCATTAAGTTCTTTGGTAAATAATATTTCGGCTATCGGTAAGATAAATGCAAATAAAAGCAAGATCCAGAATCCGACAGCAGCAAGAGAAATATTCCATAATGCTATTTGATCAGAAGTTGCCAACAACATCCCAGCCCATCCAGCTATGCGTACACCATATCGATGAAAGGAAGAGATAGTTTCATACTGAGGATATAGTATTACCATCAATTTTTGATACTCATACCAGCATCCAAAATGGATAATAGTGAAGAGCAAAAAAAACAACTGAAGATTGGTGAACAATCCTGCAGACATCACTGCAACAAAAAGTAATGCGGTCAATGCACGGGTGCGAAACACACCCCAATTCATAGCCATAGGCAGAATTTAACGTAAAAAATTAAGTCATCCATTGTTCTTCATTTGCCTGATCCTCTGCAGGGACTAACTCTTTTCTGTCTTTACGCGATTGTTGATGAAATAAAATAAATAATCCGATTATAACGATCAATCCAATACATCCAGCCCATAGCGGCGTTGAATCTTCAAGCATCAACTGTTCTATTGTTTTCCCTTTTCGCTGATACCAATATAGTTGGGAAACACCAATGGCATTATTTGCAAAATGTCCAATAACGGCTAACCATATACTGCCCGACCATTGATATAATAATCCTAAAACAATTCCCAACATCAGACGAGGCAGAAAACCATAAAATGACATATGGATAGCACTGAAAATTATACTGGTAACGATTACCGAAAGCCAAAGATGTTTCGTTTGCCTAAACAATAAGTTTTGAACGCCACCTCTGAATAACATCTCTTCAAAAAGGGCAGGCAACAAGCACATCAAAACAAGGGTAACCATATAATCGGGAAATCCTTTTATACCTGATATTGCTTTCACATGCTGCATATATTGATCTTCCAGCATCTTGAACTTGGCAGTTAATGCCGGCGATAAGGGTATGATTTTATTGACTTCACCTAGAGCACCACTAAGTGGCAATGCAGCCAGCATGATCAATACGGTTAGTACATATTGTTTGTTAGAGACAAAACCATTAAACCCTAAAAATCGAAATGCTCTACGGCTCATGTACATCGACATGAAAACAGAGGGCACAAAAAACATAAAAAAAGTAGAAACCACCTGAATCCAACGAAGTATATATTTATATGCGGGATTATTCATTTCATATTGAAGCGTAATGGCTTCCTTACCAGTTGACATGGTCCAGATAAGCATTGACAATGAGGAACCCGCAAACATGCCAACCAGTACACCACCAAACAACACTAATAACCCACTAAAATGAGACCTATCTGGCCTTGAATAGATATCGTACATCCTTTGCTAAATTTTGGTTTACTACCTTTGTGTTTCTGCTATGATAAAGATAGGCAAGATAACCTTACCTGATTTCCCTTTATTACTTGCTCCTATGGAGGATGTGAGTGATCCGCCCTTCCGTGCAGTATGCAAAGTAAATGGTGCAGATCTTATGTTCTCTGAATTCATCAGCAGTGAGGGTCTGATCCGTGATGCAATAAAAAGTCGGCAGAAACTAGATATTTTCGAGGAAGAAAGACCTGTTGGCATCCAGATCTTTGGAGGAGATGAAGAAGCTATGGCGTTGAGTGCCCGTATCGTGGAAACCGTTAACCCGGATTTACTAGATATCAACTTCGGATGTCCTGTAAAAAAAGTAGTGACCAAAGGGGCAGGTGCTGCCGTTTTAAAGGACCTGGACTTGATGGTTCGATTAACAACCGCCGTAGTAAAAAGTACTTCATTGCCCGTAACCGTTAAAACACGTTTGGGTTGGGACCATGATTCGATCAATATCATGGAAGTAGCAGAACGATTGCAGGATGTGGGTATTCAGGCTCTTTCTATTCACGGCAGAACACGTGCTCAGCTGTATAAAGGAGAGGCAGATTGGTCGCATATTGCTGCAGTTAAAAATAACCCTCGTATCCACATTCCTATTTTTGGAAATGGAGATATTGACAGTCCCGAAAAAGCATTAGCCTATAAAAATAAATACGGCATTGATGGTGTCATGATCGGTCGTGCCGCTATTGGCTATCCCTGGATTTTCCGAGAGATCAAACATTTTTTAGCTACGGGCGAATTATTACCCCCTCCTACTATTGCAGAAAGAATATCGATTATCGAAAAACATATAGATGGATCTGTTGCCTGGAAAGGATTAGTGCCGGGCATCAATGAAATGAAAAAACATTATGCCAATTACCTACACGGATTACCGGGCATAAAAGAATTCAGAAACAAGCTTGTTGTTTTAAAAACAGTTGAAGAAATTAAGGAAGTACTGTCGGATATAACCAGAACATATGAAGGATATGAAGCCCCTGCTCGTGACTTACAAACACAGTGGTCTTGCGAAACAAATGCCTGCGGATAATTTATTTTATCAGGTCAGCAATGGTATTGGGTTCAACAGCAGATGCAAAATATCCCATTAATTGACCATTCTCAGATATGAGGTATTTGGAAAAGTTCCAACCCGGTGCTTTATCGTTCCATCCATTCTTTGCAGGATCTGTAAGCCATTGAAACAGCAAATGTTGCTTGTCGCCTTTTATGACATCAGCTTTTTGGGCCAACAGAAAATCTACCCCATAATTTTTTTTACAAAATGCAGCAATTTCAGCATCAGATCCCTTTTCCTGCTCTTTGAAATTATTGGCAGGAAATCCAATAATGACAAGTTTATCTTTGAGTTGCTCATGTAATTTTTGTAAGCCTTCATATTGACCAGTATATCCACAATCACTTGCCGTATTCACAATCAATATTTTTTTCCCTTTAAACTGATCAAGTGTAATGGCAGATCCATCATTCAATGTTACCGGAATATTATAAACGGGAATAGATGGTTCTATTAATTTATCTTTTACCAAAGATTCCGCATTTGTTTTGGTTAAGCGGCTTCCAAACGAAATTGCTGGATAAGCCCAACGAAGAAAATTTTGCTTGAATGTCATATTTTTTTGAAAAGTACAGCCAATGAGTAAAATGGTAATACTAACTATTATTGCGATTATCGATCTTTTTATCATCTGAATATTTTTTTGATCCACTTCAAATGATCTTTATAAGGGGCATACCATAATGGAACATCAAACCAGGTTGGTGATTTGAGTACACTTTTTGTACGACTAAACGCCCTGAATCCTAATTCACCATGGTATTGCCCGATGCCACTCGTACCTACGCCTCCAAACGGCAGATCAGGATTACCCAGATGTATCAAGGTATTATTTATGCACCCGCCTCCAAATCTCACATTGTCGATATAATAATCAGCATTTTTTTTATCAGAACTGAATACATATAGAGATAATGGGAAAGGGCTTTTACTAATCCAACTCAACACCTCCTCCCTATTTTCATAACTTATGATGGGAAGTATAGGTCCAAAAATCTCATCCTGCATGATAGCATCTTCGGCTTTAACATCATCTATCAACGTTGGTGCTATATATCGCTCAGTAGCATCAACTTGTCCACCCAAGACTATTTTACCATTATCCAAATAGGTTATTAATGTATTGAAGCGTTTATCACTGATCACCCGTGCATAATCCGGAGAAATTTTTGGATCATCACCATACATTTTTTGAATTACGGATTTTAATTCCTGAATAAATTTATCTTTCACTGAAGAATGTACTAAAAGATAATCAGGGGCTACACAGGTTTGTCCGGCATTGACGAATTTTCCCCAGGCTACCTTTTTTGCTGCAAATGAAATATTGACATCCGCCTCAATGATACAGGGAGATTTCCCGCCAAGTTCTAATGTAACCGGACTGAGATGTTTGGAAGCCATCTCCATAATTTTTTTACCAACTGGAACCGAACCGGTGAAGAATACATGATCGAAATGATAATGGGTAAGCAGTTCATTTCCTATTTCCAATCCATCACCCATTACTACGGCAATATATTCTTCATCAAAATTTTCTTCGATCAGATCTGCGATCAATTGTGCTGTATGTGGAGCTATTTCTGAAGGTTTAAGCACCATGGTATTGCCACCGGCAATGGCAGAAACCAATGGATGAATCATTAACAAAAACGGATAGTTCCAGGGACTTATGATCAGTGTTATACCTAAAGGATCCGCGTACGTCCAACTGCTGGAAGGTAAAAACGGTAATGGAGTTTTCACTTGTACCGGTTTCATCCAGCTGCGAAGATGTGCCAAGGTGTGTTTGATCTCCGTATATAATGGACCAATCTCCGTTCCATAGGTCTCAAATTCAGGTTTTCGAAAATCCTGCTTTAGGGCTTCCAATATTCGAGGCTCCCATGCTTTGATTAGTGCATGCAATTTTTTCAATTGTTCCTTACGAAAAGCATAAGGACGAGTGGCGCCTGATGCGAAAAAAGCCTGTTGCTTTTGATAGATCCTCTTCATTTCTGATTTTACATCAGACTGAACTGCTTCTTTTACCATAAAAGTATTAACCCTTATTCTTGATTAATGTTTACCTTGCCTGGAGATTCATTAAAGCTACGAATATCAGCGGATATGTTTACAGATGAGCATTTTATGCGGCTGGCCTTAAAAGAGGCGGCTAATGCATATACGGAAGATGAGGTTCCGGTAGGGGCTATCGTTGTTATTCAAGATAGAATCATATCCAGGGGTTATAACATGGTGGAGCGTTTGAACGACCCTACCGCACATGCTGAAATGATAGCCCTTACGTCAGCATTCAATCATTTAGGAGCCAAATATCTACCTGAGGCTACATTATATGTTACGGTGGAGCCTTGTTTGATGTGCACTGGCGCTCTTTATTGGAGCAAGATCGGAAGGATCGTATGGGGAGCTGATGATGAAAAGAACGGACATCGCCGAATTACAGACCCCAACTTCCCTTTCCACCCTAAAACACACTTTACCAAAGGTGTTTTGGGCGATGAATGTGCTCAACTCATAAAAGAATTCTTTCAGCAGAAAAGAAGTCGGTAATACTTTAACCAAATGCCATTAATTTTGTTTTCCCAATGCAAAAGGGCATACGAATTGTGTGCTTTGGATAATAATTTTTAAACCATCAAATACGTAATTATGGCATTTTCTCTAGCCCCGCTTCCTTACCCGCATGAAGCCCTCGAACCACACATCGATACTACTACTATGCAGATCCATCATGGTAAGCATCATCAGGCTTATGTTGATAATCTCAATAAAGCCATTGCAGGAACCCCTCATGAGGGAAAAACATTAGAGGAGCTGGTTGCCCATGCAGGTTCGATATCTCCGGCAGTGCGCAACAATGGGGGTGGTCATTGGAATCATACTTTCTTCTGGGAAAGCCTAGCTCCAAAGGCAGGCGGTGTGCCAACTGGAAAATTAGCAGAAGCGATCAATGAGGCATTCGGCTCATTTGATGCATTCAAAGAAAAAATGAATAACGCTGGTATGACCCGTTTTGGAAGTGGTTGGGCATGGTTGATCAAAGGTGCTGACGGAAAATTAGCGGTTACCAGTACTCCAAACCAAGACAATCCGTTGATGGATGTGGCAGAAGTAAAAGGCACTCCATTATTAGGAGTTGATGTTTGGGAACATGCTTACTATCTGAAATATCAAAACCGAAGAGCGGATTACTTAAATGCGTTCTGGAGTGTGGTGAACTGGGATAAAATAGCGACTCGTCTTTAATTAAATATTACTTTTTTGCAAGACCTTCAAGTTATACTTGGAGGTCTTTTTTTATGGTACAGGATCATACCCACTACTCCCCCAAGGATGGCAACGAGATATTCTTTTGATCGTTAGCCAAATTCCTTTGAATAATCCGTGCTTTTTCAACGCAGCTATTCCATAATGCGAGCATGTGGGTGTAAAACGGCATTTGGGGCCAATCCAAGGAGATATCACGATTTGATAGAGCCTGATCAACAAAATAAATGGAGCAGCTAATAATCGCTTAAACATGGCTTTCCTTTAATTTTTTGATCGCCTCAGCCAATTTATCTGAAATCTGATGATAATCTAAAATTTGTTTTCCCGTGAAAACAAAAAAAACATGTAATGGGGAACCCTCTAATGGTTGACGTTGTAATCTCCAGGCTTCCCTGATCCTTCTTTTGAGAAGGTTCCGATCAACTGCGCGTTTAAAATAGCGGGAGGGGACTGAAACTCCAAACTTCAAGGGTTGTTCCTCTCCAGGTGAGTTCCATTTAAAAATAACCCGGAAAGGGAACTCAGAAAAAGACTGACCAGATGCGAATAGTACTTCGATCTGTTTGCGGCTTTTAAGCCGCTGGTCTTTAGTAAGTGAAAATCCCATAATAGTAAAGGTACTAAAACAAAAAGCCCTGCAACGAGGCAGGGCAATATCTTGTTGAGGAAGGAGTATAACTTACTTCAGCCCTCTCTCATCGGAAACAGAAAGTTTCTTACGTCCTTTCTTGCGACGACTTGCTAAAACTTTACGTCCGTTAGCAGAAGCCATACGCTTTCTGAAACCGTGAACGGTTTTACGACGCTTGCGATGTGGTTGAAATGTACGTTTCATGATAATATCTTTTTTTCACGTTGATCAAATCCCGATTTCCGGGTTACCTATTACCAGAGAGCACCATCTCCCTGTTCGTGAAAGGACGGCAAAGGTAAAGGATTAATCCAGATATTCAAAAATAATTAGCCCTAAACAGGGCATTCTGGCTATTTAAGGTCGGTATGTCTGCTTGTCACCGGCTCCCCGAAAAATAGAGCCCCCTGTTGGTCAAAATCCGCTGGATCGTCGGTTGTATAAAAGATACGTTTCCCATTTTTCGCCAGCTTTCGATCTATTTCCGGATGACACTTTACATAATTGACCAGACTCGCAGCCACAATATCACCCTGGCTGATAATTTTGATCTTGTCACCTGCAGCTTGCTGGATCTTTTGGGTCAATAAAGGGTAATGGGTACAGGCTAACAAAATGGTATCTATGTTGGAAGATTGCACCATGAGTTTATGCACACATTCATGTACAAAATAATCAGCCCCAGCTGAGTGGTGTTCGTTGTTTTCAATCAAGGGTACCCACATGGGACAAGCTTGCTGAAAAACTTTTACACCGGGGAAAAACTTATCAATTTCAATTGGATATGAACCAGAGGTAACCGTTCCTTTTGTAGCTAAGATGCCTATCTCTTTTGATGATGTGTAATGACCGATGATTTCTGTTGTCGGCCTGATAACGCCTAGTACCCTTAGCCCTTCAGACATACCTGGGAGGTCCCTTTGTTGGATAGTGCGAAGTGCTTTAGCTGAAGCTGTATTACAAGCCAATATCACTAAAGGGCATCCTTGGTCAAAAAGCCATTTCACGGATTCCAGGGTGTATTGATAAACTGTTTCAAATGACCTAGGCCCATAAGGGGCTCGAGCATTATCACCCAAATAAAGATAATCGTACTGAGGCAGTTTATCTGTCAAAGCACGGAGTATCGTCAACCCTCCATATCCGGAATCAAAAATGCCTATCATAATAGTAAAAATAAAAAAGGGTGCCATTAAAATGATCACCCTTTTCAATAATATATGGCATCCTTATTTTTTAGCAGGAGCTGCCGGTGTACCTAATTTAGTTTTGATCTTTGGAAGCAAATCATCCGCCTCAGGGAAATCAAACATAGCTTCTTTACGGAATACATGTGAATATCCATTCGACTTAGCTATATCCTTTATAAGTTGAGTTGCTTTCTGGAATACAGGAGTGAACAGTTCTTCTTCCTTTTGTTGTTTTTGTTGCTGATATACTTGCTCAAAATTCTGGAACTCAGTCAACAACTTTGTAAACGCTTGTTGCTTAGCCGTTTTTTGGGCACTTGACCATTTTGCAGAATCTGCTTTTATAACACTGTCTTGCCTTTGCAGTTCTTTCAATGTTTCAGCGTAATTGATCTGAAGCGCACTATCGAATTGAGCCAATTCCTGAGACGCTTTTTTATACTCAGGCATCAATTGTATAACTTCTTCTATACTTACAACTGCCGCTTTCATCTGAGCCTTTGCTTCTGTTGTTATCATGCCTGCCACAATGATGCACGCGATTAAGATTAATTTTTTCATGTACTTGCTGTTTAGTTTCTGTTCTTTATACGAAATAGTGAATACTTATTTTTTTATTTCCCTCAGTGGTGAATAGAACTTTACTTATTATTTAATTCTTTAAGCACATCATCACTCTTGTCCAACTTAGGGTCGGCAAATATAATGGTTATTCCTTCACTTTTATCTAAAATGAAGTCATATTGACGGGTTGCAGCCAATTTTTGAACGGCATTATATACTTTATCCTGTATAGGTTTAACCAGTTCCTGCCTTTTTTTAAACAAATCGCCCTCAAACCCAAAGCGGCGGCGCTGCAGATCCCTCAGTTCTTTTTCCTTATTAAATAACTCATCTTCTCGCTTTTTTTTCAACTGATCGCTTAGCATTACTTGCTCTGCTTCGAAGTTTCGATAGAGCACATCCAGCTCGGCTTGCTTCCCTTCGATTTCTTTTTGCCATTGCTCACTGAACAGGTCAAGCTTTTTTTGAGCTTCTTTATATTCAGGAAGTTTATTCAAGATGTATTTAGTATCTATTACAGCGTAGCGTTGTGCAAAACCTGAAACTGAGATTGATAAAAAGCCCAGAACAATTAAAAAAAGTTTTTTCATGGTATTCGTATTTTCCGATTAGATCATTTATTCCGGTTCAAATCCAAGCATGAATGTAAAGCGAGCTGCATCTTTCATTCTTCCTCCATTTGTGAGTCGATCAAGACCAATACCATAATCAAAGCCCAAAAGACCGAACATAGGAAGGAAAAAGCGCATACCTAAACCTACAGAGCGACGCAACTTGAATGGATTGTACTCTCTGAAAGAATACCAACCATTAGCTGCTTCAAAAAAACCTAATGCAAATATTGTACTACTGGGATTCGTCACTAAGGGGTAACGTGCCTCCATTGAGTACTTATTGAAAATAGTGAAAAATTGTGATGCTTGCTGTTGATCCGGATTGACGGTTGGGTCAGACGATTCATAGACGGGGTAACCCCTATGGGCAACGATATCATAACCCAGGATACCAAAATTATTGGTCAAACCGGCATCACCCACTTGAAAACGTTCAAATGGTGAAATGGGAAGTCTTGAATTATATCTTCCGATAAACCCATATTTTATGGCAATACGTAATACCAGTTGACGATTTTTTTCTGCACCTGTGGCTTTGGTAAGGGGAACGAACCATTCACTATTAAATCGCCATTTATGAAATTCCACTAATTTAAATGGATCTTGTTCGTTCACTCCACGGAATGAAGACCATGGAGGTGTGAACTGACCGCTTAAGACGAAATTAGACCCACTTCTTGGGAAGATAGGCTGATCAATGGATGATCGGCTTAGGGCAATCTTAAGATTCAGGTTTGTAGAATTTCCATTGCTGAATCCAGGAAAGATCGGGTAGTTTCTGGCATTATAGTTAACCAATGAAACAGAAGTCACTAAGGTAAAAAAGTCATCCGGCCATTTCAATTGACGACCCAATGCAACAGTTGCACCAGACGTCTTTAAAAAAGAAGAATCTGAATATCGGCGATCAAAAAAACCAGTGAACGGATTCATGGCATTGGAAAACTTGTTGCTATACACACTTACCGTGAAAGAGTTTCTCTTTTTCCCACCTAACCAAGGTTCTGTAAATGACGCGTTCAGTGATCGGAAGAATCTACCATTAGACTGGAATCGAACCGATACTTTTTGTCCATCACCAGATGGAAGAGGATCCCATGTTTCTTTTTTCAGAATATTCTTTACAGAAAAGTTGTTGAACGTAATACCTAATGTACCCGTTAGACCAATTCCTCCTCCCCAACCTGCACTCATCTCAAGCTGATCTGAAGATTTCTCTACCACCGAATAATTAATATCTACGGTTCCATCTTCCTGATTAGGTACAGGTTGAAGTCCTAATTTCTCTTGTTCAAAATAACCAAGGTTAACGATTTCTCGCTGTGAACGAATCAGATCAGATCGACTGAATTTTTCTCCAGGTACTGTTCGTAATTCACGGCGGATCACATACTCTTTGGTTTTATCATTACCAGAAATATTGACATTCTTAATTGAAGCTTGAGGGCCTTCGCGAAGCCTTACTTCAAAATCAATAGTATCATTATAAACAGCAGTTTCTACGGGATCGATCTGGAAAAATAAATATCCATCATCCATATACAAAGAACTTACATCACCCCCTTCTTGTGTAAGCTCCTTACCAAGGCGTTTATTGAGTGTTTCAATATTATAGGTTTCCCCTTTTTTTATGTCAAGTATTACGGAAAGAATAGAGTCCGAATACTTCGTATTTCCCTTCCAGTAGATGTTGCCAAAATAATATTTTCGACCCTCATCAATTTTAAAATCGACATTAAGATTCCCTCTTGCGTTTACATATTGTGTATCGGCCACAATCTGTGCATCACGAAATCCTTTTGAATTCAGATAAGTAAGAATTTTTTCCTTGTCCTCCAGATATTTTTTTTCGTTGAACTTAGCATTAGCAAAAAGTTTGAAACGAAACCAAGGTTCTAGATAATCTTTTATTTTTGAAGGATAGAGGTATCCTTTCTCTTTTAAAAACTCCTTAAATGTTTGGGATTTCACTTCACCATATGGGCTGCTTACTGGAGGAGGATTGAGCGTGAATTTGCTCATCTCTTTAGTACCTTTCAATTTCCCTTTGAGATCACGCTCGGAAACATATTGCTGACCAAAAAAATGAATGTTTTCAATTCGGATCTTTTCGCCTTTCTTTACATCAAACTCAAATATCGTTTTACCTGCATTCTTCGGATCAGGAAATTCATTGATCTGTACATCAACTTTCATGAACCCTTTCTCGATATAAAATTTACGGATATTTTCAATTGCCGTAAGACGCATGTTATCTGTAGCTACTCTGTTTTTATATACTCCAATCTTATCTTTTAATTCATCAGCTTCGGTTTTACGAATACCTTTAAATCTGATATTTGACAACATAGGACGTTCAGTGGCCACAATTTCAATCCAAATATCTCTGCCTTCAATCTTTGTGATATAAACATTGATATTGGTGAACATGTTTTGCGTCCAAAGTCGATTTATAGCCTTTGAAAAAAGGTCACCACCAGGCAAAGTAACTTCATCGCCTACGGTCAAGCCAGAAACAGAAATTACGATTGCAGGATCAAAATATTTAGCCCCAGTTACTTTGATATCCTGAATAACATACCTGCGAGGTGTTTTCGCATTCATTATGTTAAGTAGTTCAGGATCAACAGATGGTGCCGGAATAGTATCATTTCTCGAACCAGAAGCTGGCTGGGTTTGCGCGGCAGTTATATTGGCAAAAAAAAGGGCAGTTAGTATAAGGAATGTACCAGTTACGCGCATCCGGGTTCTACAATTTTCAAATAAGGTGGCAAAATAACGGCTTTTCTTTGAATGCTTTGTTAAAAGGGCCGGTTTTGGTGATAATTAATTAAGTATTTCCTGTTTCGGCTTCCTCCCGAATTTGGTTAGTTGTCTTCCCAAATCGGCGTTCTCGACCCTGGAAATCCATTATGGCCTCATACAAATGCTCTTTTCTGAAATCAGGCCAGCGAGTTGAAGTAAAATACAATTCAGCATATGCAAGCTGATAAAGTAGAAAATTGCTGATCCTGTATTCACCACTGGTCCGAATCATTAATTCAGGATCAGGGAATGCACTTGTTGACAAATACTGCTGTAAAATATCTTGTGTAATCTGCTCAGGATCAATGCTTCCCGACCTAACATCTAGGCCTATCTTTTTAACGGCATTCACCAATTCCCAACGAGAACTATAGCTTAAGGCCATGATAAGATTCAAGCCTGTATTGCTTGCTGTAAGGTCAAGGGCTTCCTGCAATGCTTTCAAAGCATATTCCGGAAGCATATCCATAGCCCCGATCACATGTAATCGAATGTTGTTCTTATTCAGCGTAGGGACTTCTTTACGAATAGTTTCTACAAGGAGTTCCATCAAGCCAGATACTTCGGTAACCGGACGATCCCAGTTCTCCGTAGAAAATGCATATAAAGTGAGGTATTCAACGCCTAATTCAGCACTACCTTCAACTATGTTTCGTACACTTTCAACCCCATGAAAATGACCATAAAGGCGATCCTGTCCCTTTTCTTCTGCCCACCGACCATTACCATCCATTATTATAGCAATATGCCTGGGTAACCTATCCAAATTTAGTTGATCTCTCAAGGTAGCCATAATGATTTCTACATGAAATTCAAAGATAAACCTATTCTTCCAATCAATGGGAAATTAACGACGGGAGCCGCTAGGACTGGGGCATCGGTAAGAACTTAAATTCACAGAAATACCGAATTCCGCAAAAATATATTGATCCTTTTGAGCACTGAACCCTCTTTGCCTACCCGCCTCTCCAATGACTTGACCAACTTCATAACTCCGGTCTTGAAGAAAATAGGAAGGACTCTGAGGATCAAATATATCTGAACCGGCAAACGTAGTACTCACATCATCCAGATAGTCTGTATCTGTAAACCGATAGGCTATTTCCAAGTGCACGTTAATGTTATGATTGACATTATACTTCAGCCCCATACCTAAAGGGAAAACCATACTTGTATTCTTATAGGGCAATCGATCAGGATATTGTACAGATCCTTGCCCCTCTGTTCCTAAGCTCCGCAAATAATATTTTTCTCCTTGTAAATAGGCATAGGGATCGAAACTCATAGAACCAATTCCCAATGTTACATATGGAGTGAATCGGTAGTCCACATCTCCCGGAACGAATCTGAAAAAATTGAAATCGCCTTGCAGACTATATTCCCATAAATCTGTATTGAAGCTAAGATTTCGGCTCAGTTGAAAAGCATTGGTGGAATATTTATCGGCATAACCCAACTTAGCATAATGTACCCCAAGTCGTACGCCGACATAGTTCCCAAATTGCTTCCGAAAGAAAACCCCAAAAGCTTGTTTCGGACGTTTGAATGATGCCTGATTATTCAGATCCCCAAAGTAATGTGCAGCACCTGCCGTAAATCCCATTTCCCCTTCATGAACAAAAGCCTGCCTTTGTGCCTGAACTACTCCTAGGGAGAATAAAAAACAAATAATCCAAAATAATTTTCTGCCCATAACAACAAAAAAACAAAATAAAGCGTAAAAACTGTGTTAATTGGTAAGATAAGATTAATTACGTGTATCAAACCCCCATGCTAACTTTTTCCGCAATGTCTGTAAAAAATTATTTTCATTGAGCCTAACCAGGCTGATCGTAAAATCTTCCTTTTTTACAGCCAGTTGTACACTGGATTCTACCGTTTCTTTACGGGAATCCAATGTGCAAATAAACTGATCCATCCTTCCTTCCACCTCAAAAGAAATGATATTATTATCTGGTATTACGATTGGTCGAACATTCAGATTATGAGGAGCAACTGGGGTTATAATAAAACTACCCGTTTCAGGAAAAACAACTGGACCATTGCAACTTAGTGAATACCCTGTAGAACCTGTTGGAGTGGAAACGATCAATCCATCTGCCCAATACGTATTCAGAAATTCCCCATTAAGATAGGTATGTATCTTGATCATCGGGGAGGTATCTTTTTTATGAATGACGAATTCATTAAGCGCATATGGAGTATCTCCGAAAAGAGGAATATTGGCGTCCAGATGTATCAAAGATCTTTTTTCCACGACGAAAGTGCGTTCAACTAATGCTGTAACTGCTGCACGCATTTCTTCTTTACCCAGAGAGGCAAGAAACCCTAATCGTCCAAAATTTACACCGAGTAACGGAATGTTTTTATCCCGTATCAGCGTTACCGTATCGAGCATAGTACCGTCTCCCCCTAAACTTATAACGCAATCAAAACTCTCATCCAGATCTTCAGAAGTAGAAAACGTCTGGATTTCAGCAGATAACCCATCTTTAACCTGCTCTGCAAATGGACTGTACAGATAGGGAGTACAATTAGATTCTTGCAATGCAGCAAGTAACTCCGTCAACTGATCATGCGGTACACCCTCTCCACCTCTACTATAAACGGCTATTTTCATATTGCTGTTTGGAGTAGTGAAAGTATTAAAAATCGTTCATATGGATAAATAGGGCCCGTTCACGCAGCTGATTAAAGCTAAATTCAAGTCTAAGAACCATGTCATAAATTGTAACCACGTCCAGACCTATACCTCCGGTATAAAGCAGCTTATTGGTGAGCACATTACCCGTAATATTCTCTTTATTATATGCATAACCCAAGTCACTATAGGCTTTTACATAAATTCTGAACGGAATGGAACTATACGTTTTGGATTTAGAACTAGTCTTAAGTGTAAAGTCGGCTACTTTTTTTCTTACAGTTGCTTTTAGCATTCCCCCTGCTACACCATCTATAACATAATATTCCAATCCCCTGAGATAATTGTCTCCATAGCCTAATAGTTGTTGATTATAGAATGGTTGCCTAAATGGTAATTTTATCGTTCCCTCTGCCTGAAGAGAAAAATTTATCGTTTCGGTAATGGGTAAATACTTCCCAACTTTTGTATTGAAAAGCCATAGATCCATTCCGGAATTCCCCCCAACCCCTCTCTTAATGAAGTTAAATTCTGCCCTAAAACCACGAAGTGGATAGGGTATATAATCAACCCCTAAATATTGATAGCGATATTGGAGTTCTGGAAAACGTTGAGATGTTTTACCCTCCCCAAAAAATTTTGGATTCATAGTCGCAATAGTATCGGCTATCGTTTCATGATAGTAGTTCAGCTTCAAATTATGTCGCTCAATGGAACCTCTCCTGTAAGAATACCCTACCCCAAATTGCAGTCTGGATCTGACAAAATTTTCTTCATCCTTAAAAAAGATTTGCTGGTTACTCCTCGTTGTGTAATTGATTTCCCGATTACGACTATAAGACATCTCCAATGAAGCTCCATGCCGCAGATTTTTACTTATAAAAGGATTCTCATAACGAAGGGCATACTGCTTTGTATAACCGCTGATAATAAATAAATTGAGTCGATCATTTGTTCCGGTAATATTCTGCCCCCGAAATCGTATCCCATAGTTAATACGATCTAAACTAATATTATGTTGATTGATCCATACGTTCCAGTTTCGATCGACCGGAACAATTACAGGTAAAGGGAAATAATACCAACGTTCTGCAACATTTACGGTAATATCCAACGAATCATTGAACCAGTTTCTAAAATCAGTTTTTACCGTAACAAAAAGGGTGGTGTTCATAAGGTTTTCATTGGCTCTCTCAATCGAACGAAGAATAAAAGCCATAGAATAAGATCTGCCTTTTTCAATTGGAATTTCTCTCAGTAAAATCCCATCACGTGTCTGTTTATTGCCGGAAAGATAAATTTCTCTAATGGTAACCTTACACTCATCTTTATAAACGGTATCTTCTTCCTGCATTTGTTCAAATGCAGATTGTGCTTGCCCGTAGAAAACAAACAGCAGTAAACAAAAACTGATATGCAGGCGCAAAAACCTCATTGAGCATAAAAATAATAATTAGGGATAGTATCCATACTAATCCCTAAGCATTATATGTTTAAATAATTAAGGAGGTGATCCAGATTTGATTGAAGTTCATTACGGAATAATTCTTCCCCGAGATAATAACGAACAGTATATTCATGACGTTGAAAACTTGAAACTACATCTGAAACTTCTTCTTTGTTAATTCGTAAAACAACGGTCATTAATTGTGTAGCAGGGTCAGACCATGTATTTAATTGTGTGATCAACGCATCATTGGATTCTACAAGCCTATTCAATAAACCTGGTGCATAATCTTTTTTCTCCATTTCCAATACGATCATAGAACCATATTCATCTGCTCCCGTGAGTTGGGCAAGATTATGAAAGAGTTGAGTTCTTTCTATCAATCCCTCATATTCTTGTTTCTCATTCGCAACAGGAACTAAGGAAAGATCATAAACATGACTTAGCTTAACCGCAACTAAAAAGTAATCACTTGATTTTACTGAGATAATGACCAATCGATCAGACAAATCCTTCAGCATGGTATCCGAGGGTACATCAAGAAGGTCATTCTCGTCGATCATACCCAAATATCTATCCTCGTCCACAACAGGCAGATGCGTGATCTGAGCATTTTCCATAACAGATAATGCCTGTGCAACGGTATCAACCAATTGCAATGGCTTATACGGAGATGATATTATCTGACCACAGAACATGAAACAATTTACTTAAAAGACGTTACAATTCTAAAAATAGCTGCACATCACCATGCTAAATTGCCGGCTGAGTATTTTTCTGTAAAAAACTAAGCAATATTCGATTGAATGCATCAGGCACTTCCATCATAGGGGCATGCCCGCATTGATCAATAAAATGTAGCTCACTGTTTGGGATCAACTTCTTGAACTCCTCTCCAACAAATGGCGGTGTTACTTTATCATTAGCACCCCAAATGAGTAATGTAGGTTGTTTGATCTGATTGAGCTCTTTTCCCAGATTATTTCGTATAGCGCTTTTAGCTAATGCCAGTACTTTGATCACTTTTATACGATTATTCACAATATCGAAAACCTCATCTATCAATTCCTTTGTAGCCGTTTTGGGATCAAAAAATACGTCCTCCGTTTTTTTCTTGATGTATTCATAGTCTCCTCGCTTAGGATAAGTATCCCCCATTCCATTTTCATAAAGACCGGAGCTGCCTGTAAGAATCAGTGATTTGATGCGTGCGGGATGCTTCAAAACATGGACAAGTGCTATATGTCCCCCTAAAGAGTTTCCTAAAAGATTAATATTATGATAATCCTTGAGCTCAATGAATTTATGAAGATGCTTTTGCAGGCCACTTACAGAAGTATGCAAAAGGTCGAGCTCAAATAAAGGTAAAATGGGTACAACAACTTTGTAACTGCCTACAAAATAGTCAACCAGATCCTTGAAATTACTCAATGCCCCAAATAAGCCATGTAGTAAGATCAAAGGTTCCCCCTCTCCTTCTTCTATATACTTAAATTTCCCAGATTGCTTAATCTCGTACACCAATATATTCCCCCTTGGTTGCTAAAATAGATGTTTATTACCAATAACTACGAAGTCATTAAACAGATTTATTCAGTCTATCTCCAGTTTGTTCAAAAAACTGCTGAATATCCTTAAACAGATCTCTAAAAGATGGGATGATCTTTCCAATCATGTCCATTGTCCATTGTCCCCAAGGCTGTATGTGAGCATATACTTTGGAAGAATCAACAGTGGCATCAGTGATTATATCAAGCTGCCTTGCATAAAACAATACAACACTGTAGATTAACGTATATAACAACGCGAGTATTACGAATCCTGCCAGTTTATTGACCCACCCCATTGCCATTGCCTCCATAGATCGCTCCACCATACTGGAGAATATCCTCATCAGCAAGCCAACTCCTATAAAAACAAGAATGAAAGCCAGTACGGGCCACCATGGCCCAGGATGTTCAAAATGTTTTTGCAGGTACGCAGCTAAAACTGCCGATAACTTCAATGCTGCAGCTAGCCCTATGAACAACCCTGCAAAAGAAAATAATGCGGCCACTAACCCTTTACTTAGCCCTTTTATTAGAGCGAAAAAAATCAGGACCAAAAATATCAGATCGATGATCATTTTTGAAGTAGCTCTTTAACCATTGCAGCGATTGCCTTGCCATCTGATTTACCTGCGAGTTGCTTAGTGGCCACGCCCATTACTTTCCCCAGATCTGCCAGGGTTGATGAGCCTGTTTCTGAAATGATCTGAACCAAAGCGGATCTCAACTCTTCCGCAGTCAACTGTTTCGGTAAAAATTGTTCAATCACTTCAATCTCTTCTGCCTCTTTCTGTGCAAGATCTGATCGATTTTGTTCACGGAAAACGGTTTCAGAATCGCGTCGCTGTTTAACTAATTTCTGCAGCATTTTCTGTTCATCCGCTTCTGTCAACTCTCCCGCACCCTCAGCAGTTTTTGCCAATAATATGGCCGATTTGATGGCTCTTAAGGCACGCAACGCTTTCTCATCTTTAGCCAGCATTGCTGTTTTCAACTGATCATTGATTTGCTTTTCCAGTGACATATTATTGCGGATTTTGAGATTGTTTTTCCATATTCTGCTGAAACTTTTTCAAAAATGCCTTGGCAAATATTTTCATATCTCTAGCCAATTCAGCCTGGCGGGTTGCCCGTTCAAAATTATCAGCCATGGACATCATATTCTGATAAACGAAATCGCCCATTTCATCCACCATCATATCTTTCGTCCAAAGATCAATACGCATAGCTGCTTTTTCCCTGCCATCCCAAAATGAAAGCATCATGGCTTTTGCATCCTGAGGAGCCTCCGCTGAACTTTGAGTAGCATTCCATGATAAGCGCTCTGGAATTTTATCCTGATCCAATGTAACGTCAATTGATATAGTAGAAGTGTTCATTACTGAATTTTAAAACACAAAGATAAGGGTAGTCAGGGAGATGCTTTTTCAAGTAGCTTTGCGCAGGGAAAAGAAATGAAAATTGCGATCAATGCCCGTTTTACAGGGCTGGAATATATAGAGGGGTATGGCCGTTTTACCAATGGTTTGATCAATGCCTTTAAAGATACTCATCCACAGGATGAGATCAGTTTACTATATGATCGCCAGCCAGTGTATCCTCCTGCATTTCCTTTTCTGGTCAAAGGCCCCAAAGCCCGTCACCCATTATTATGGAAACTATGGTACGATTATAGTCTTCCGGCAATGGCCAAAAAAATGAAAGCAGATATTCTTTTTTCTCCGGATGGATTTTGCTCTCTAACTACAAAGATCCCTCAGGTTCTGGCAATTCACGATCTGGCATTTCATCACTATCCAGCAGGTATAAGCGCCTTTTACCGTAATTATTATAAGCACTATACACCTGCATTTATCCAAAAAGCCAGGCATATTATTACGGTCTCTGAGTTTTCAAAAGAAGATATCATCCGGCATTATCCTCAAGCTGCAGAAAAAATTACTGTAGTATATAATGCTGCTGATCCAGGATTTCAACCGTTGAATTCAGAAGAAAAAGAAATAGTGAAAGACAAGATCACGAATGGAGTAGAATATTTCCTTTATGCAGGGGCTATACATCCCCGGAAAAATATCATCAATCTGCTAAAGGGGTTTTCCTGGTTTAAAAACCGTCATAAAAGCAATATTAAACTGATGCTTGCCGGACGAGCCTGGAATGAAAAAGAGTTTGAAGACCAACTGCAACGCTATAAATTCAAAGATGATGTGGTCATGCTTGGATACGTCTCTGATCCTATGTTGCATAAGCTCACGGCTGCCGCCTACGCCCTGGTCTATCCATCTCACTGGGAAGGATTCGGGCTACCTGTATTGGAAGCGATGCATTGTGGCACTCCCGTGATTTGTTCAAATACCAGCTCTCTTCCTGAAATAACCGACGGAGCTGCCGTATATTGCAGTCCGGATGATCCGGAAGCCTTTGGCAAGGCAATGGGTTTGCTCTATAAAGATGAGGATCACAGAGCACAATTGATTCATGCGGGCCTGATTCGATCTAAATCTTTTAGTTGGGAAAAAAGTGCCCGATCCCTTAGAGAAGTCTTTGCCAAGATTGGCTGAACACAGAATTAGCAAATCCTTTACTTTTGTCCGATATTACATCTTATGGAATATAATACAGCAAGAAATCACCTAGTGATGAAAGAATATGGTCGTCATATTCAAAAAATGATCGATCATATCCTGACCATTGAAGACCGTGAAAAAAGACAAGCACAGGCGAAAGGCATCATTGAATTAATGGGGTTTTTGAACCCACACCTTAAGAATATTGAAGATTTCAGACATAAACTTTGGGATCATCTTTTTTTAATCTCTGATTTTAAGCTGGATGTGGAAAGCCCATATCCTATCCCAACCAGAGAAAAATTACAAGCGAAACCAGAACCTCTTCCGTATCCGAAACGCTATCCTAAATTCTCACATCTCGGAAAGAATTTGGAAGTGATCATAGATAAGGCAAGAAAAGAACAAGATCCAGAAAAGCGAATTGGTTTCACGAATACTATTGCGTATTATATGAAACTTGCCTATAGTAACTGGCATAAGGAATTGGTACACGATGACTCCATCCGAGGCGAATTATCCTCGCTCACCAATGGCGAACTTGCTTTCACGGATAATACTCCTTTTGTAAAATTATATCGCGAACGCGAACGTGACGACCGCTATGGAAAGCGTGGCAAAGGAAGTTTCCAGAATAGAAACGGAAATGCACGACAGGGACATAATAAAAACAGAGGGCCTCAACAGAAATTCAATAAAAAAAGATTCAAATAAGTCGGTTCATGCATTCTTTTGAAGTTACCGGCGGCAAAAAATTAAAAGGAGAACTCAAGCCGCAAGGCGCAAAAAATGAAGCTTTACAGATTATTAGCGCTGTCTTGCTCACTCCTGAAATAGTTGAGATTCGCAATATCCCCGATATTCTTGATGTTAACCTCCTGATTGAATTATTAGGAGATATAGGGGTAAAGATCAATCGCATCTCTAGAGATACCTGTACTTTTCAGGCAGATGATATCAATATTGATTACCTGCATAGTGAAATATTTCGTCAGAAAAGTGGACGACTTAGGGGTTCGGTAATGATAGCTGGACCATTACTGGCACGTTTTAAAAAAGCCTTTATTCCTAAACCTGGTGGAGATAAAATTGGACGTCGAAGATTAGATACCCATATCATCGGTTTTGAAAAACTAGGGGTTGTATTCCATTACCTTCCTGAAGATGGATTCTTTCACTTGGAAGCAAAAACATTAAAAGGTACTTATCTATTATTAGATGAACCTTCCGTAACCGGAACAGCTAACCTGATCATGGCAGCTGTAATGGCTGAAGGAAGAACTACCATTTATAATGCTGCCTGTGAACCCTATATTCAACAGCTCTGTGCCATGCTGATTCGCATGGGTGCAAAGATCAGCGGCATAGGTTCTAATCTACTTTATATTGATGGTGTACCCTATTTAGGGGGAACTGTACACACCATGTTACCAGACATGATCGAAATTGGTTCTTTCATTGGTTTGGCTGCCATGACACAAAGTGAGATCACCATTAAAGATGCACGGGTAGATATGCTAGGAGTTATACCCGATAAGTTCCGGCAGCTCGGAATTCAAATGGAGATAAAAGGTGATGATATTATCATTCCTGAAAATAATATTTACGAGATTCAAACGTTTATTGATGGATCTGTAATGACTATCTATGATCATCCTTGGCCAGGATTCACTCCAGATCTGCTAAGCATCGTTTTAGTAGTGGCCACTCAGGCAAGAGGATCAGTTCTTATCCATCAAAAAATGTTTGAAAGCCGATTATTCTTTGTTGATAAACTCATCGACATGGGGGCAAGGATTATTCTTTGTGATCCACATCGTGCAGCGGTGATCGGATTAGAAAGAGAACAACCATTAAGAGGCATCACGATGAGTAGTCCTGATATTAGAGCAGGCGTTTCCTTATTGATCGCCGCACTTAGTGCAGAAGGTAAAAGTATCATACATAATATTGAACAGATAGATCGCGGTTATCAGCAAATAGATGAGCGCCTCAGAGCCATTGGTGCAGATATAGTGCGAATCTGATCTTATCCTAATGAACATGAAACTGATTATACTTACAGCTCCCTCCGGTGCCGGAAAAACGTCTATTGCCAAACATCTTATGCGCACCTTCCCAGATAAACTGGCTTTTTCTGTTTCGGCTACTACACGCATGGCTAGAAGCACAGAGAAACACGGAATTGAATATTATTTTATCTCAGAAGAAGATTTTAAAAAGAAGATCGAACAACAAGAATTCATAGAATGGGAAATGGTTTATGAAGGGAAATATTATGGTACATTGAAATCTGAAATTCAACGCATATGGAATGAAGGTCATTTCCCGGTTTTGGATATTGATGTAAAAGGGGCTATACATGTTCAGCAACAATTTCCTGGAGAAGTTCTTTCTCTTTTTATACAGCCTCCTTCGGTGGAAGAATTAAGACGAAGATTAGAAAGCAGAGGTACAGATTCAGCAGAAACAATCAACACCAGGATCAAAAAAGCAGCTTACGAGATCAGCTTTAACCACCAATTCAGCCATATCATTCTAAATGAAGAATTGGAAATGGCCTGTGCTGAAGCGGAAAAGCGGGTTAGAGATTTTATTGCGGGCTAATTACTCCTATCTTTGAAAATATATGGATTCGATCATTCTGGCTTTTATTGGAATCTCCCTGGCATTAGCTGGTTTCTTTGTAGGCATTGAATCTGCTTTTGTTTCAGCCAATCGCTTGTCGATTGAATTAAAGAAAAAACAAGGCTTGAAAAGTGGACGCATCCTTTCAACTTTTTTAGAATCGCCGGGGAAATTTTTAGGGACTGCCGTAATCGGTATCACACTCGCCCTGGTTATTTACGCCTTACTATCCGGTGCGTATATTAGTGCTTTTTGGAATTGGATTGAATCATTGTTGAACCAAAATATCCCACCTTATCTTACATCGATACGACTATTACTGGATATATTATTGGCCACCTTCATTATTTTATTTGTTCAATTTACATTCAGGCCTATTTTCAAAGCAAAAAGTGACTCCTTACTATCTTTTTTTGCTTCAAGTATTCATTTTTTTTACGGAATTCTATACCCGATTGCTACCTTTTTTAATGAGTTAGCAGAATGGATACTGAAATATATTTTCAACGTAAGGGTAAATCCTGAAAAACAACCATTCAACCGAATGGATGTCGATCAATTTATCATTCAAACCCGGGAACAATCAGAAGAAACGCCTGAATTGAATACCGAACTTTTTGAAGCCGCCTTATCGCTTCCTCAAGTAAAGATCAGGCAGTGTCTGGTTCCAAGGAAAGAAGTAGAAGCCATTGATGTCAATACACCGATCGAACAATTAGTTGCTAAATTCACTGATAGCAAACTCAGTAAAATTGTGGTGTATGAAAAAAATATCGATAACATCCTGGGATATGTTCATCAACTGGCTTTATTTGGCAAACCACGAGATATTCAATCCATATTATTACCTATACCAGCTGTACCGGAAAGTATGAGCGCCTCTGACCTGATCAATAAATTCACCAGGGAACGCAAGAGTATTGCCTGGGTAGTCGATGAGTTTGGTGGAACGGCAGGTATTATTACGATGGAAGATCTGTTGGAAGAGATCTTTGGTGAAATTCAAGATGAACATGATACCGAAGAATTTATTGAAAAACAGATTACCGATAAGGAATTCATTTTTGCCGGACGATTAGAGATTGATCATCTTAATCAGAAATATAATTTAGATCTACCTGATTCAGATTCTGAGACTCTCTCAGGCCTTATCATAAGCCATCATGAAAAAATACCAAAGGAAAAAGAGAGAATTATAATAGGCAATATGGAATTTGAGATCCTCAGCGTCAGCGACACCCGAATAGAGATGCTCAGGGTTCGTTTACTTCAATAATCTTTATCCCCCGCAATTCCCTTAATTTTGTTTCTAAATTTTTACTGTGGCCGGCGCTGATACTGGAAGAAAATCATTTTTTAAAAAGATAAGAGGACAAGAGTCTGAAGAAGCTGAAATGAGCTTTATAGATCATCTTGAAGCTTTGCGGTGGCATATCATGCGTGCAGTACTAGCTGTTTTATTATCTGCAATATTCTTCTTCATATTCATCGATTGGATATTCGACAATGTTATTATGGGACCAACCCGTAATGAATTCATATCCTACCGCTTATTGTGTTCCTTGAGCCATTCTTTGGGCATGGGTGATTCTTTATGTTTGCCTCCTATGCAATTAAATCTTCAGGTTACCAGTGTTAGCGGAACATTCATGTCCAGTATAACTATAGCTTTCGCAGGAGGCTTCATCGTTGCGCTTCCCTATATACTTTGGGAAGTCTGGCGCTTTATAAAACCCGCTCTTCACCCAAGTGAATTGAAATATACAAGAGGGGTTATTTTCTGGGTATCGCTTTTCTTTTTCATCGGAGCTTGTTTTGGCTATTTTCTATTGGCTCCATTCACCTTTAATTTCTTGTCCAATTATAAGATCGGATCGGCTGGCATACTGGAATATCGCCCTATGTTGAGCGACTATCTGGAAAGTTTGATCGATATCACCCTTGGTGCAGGAATTGCCTTTGAATTACCTATGGCCACCTGGGTTTTATCTAAAATGGGATTAATTACACCCGCTTTTTTACGTACATATAGAAAATATGCTTACGTAGGACTTTTGGTAATAGCTGCTGTTATTACCCCTTCACCAGATTGGGGAAGCCAAATGATCGTTGTGGTTCCTTTAGTCTTTCTTTATGAAATATCCATTTTGATCTCTGCTCGTGTACGGAAAGATCAAGATAAAAAATGGGAAGAATGGCAGTAACCAGAATCGTAATGGTATCTTAAACGTGTAACTCTTAATAATTTGTGTTATGAATCATTCTCCGTTCAATTTATTTGTCCCAATAGCTATAGGTTCAGACCATGCCGGATTTGAATATAAAGAAGAACTGATAAAATTCTTGCAGGGAAAAGGACTGACCGTTCGCAATTTTGGTACGTATAGTCTTGATTCAGTGGATTACCCAGACTTCGCACATCCTTTAGCTGATGCAGTTGAAAAAGGGGAATGTTCTTTTGGAATTTTATTATGCGGGTCAGCAAATGGGGTTGCTATGACGGCCAATAAACATCAGGGTATTAGGGCAGCTATTTGCTGGAATCAATCCATTGTTGAGTTAGCTCGCAAACATAATGATGCCAATGTCCTCTGCATCCCCGCACGATTTGTATCTTTAGAAGTGGCTCAACGAATGATTGAAGAATTTATTTCTACTGAATTTGAAGGAGGCCGACATGCCAACAGGGTCAATAAAATCGGCTGTATGTAATCAACGCCATTTATCCATATTTTAAGCCTGAAGTACTTTCAATTGCCGTCCTTCAGGCTTTTTTATTACCTTAACAACCTGATAAAACAAACTTACATGATGAGATTAATGTTACTAATGGTGGTGCTGATGATAGGAGCACTACAAGGATCAGCCCAAAAAAAAGCAGATCCAAAAAAATTCGCAGAAACGATCACAGAACAAGATCTGCGTACACACCTCTACATTATAGCCAGTGCTGAAATGGAAGGTCGCGAAACCGCAACGGAAGGCCAACGTAAAGCTGCTGCCTATATTGAGAACTATTTCAAGACTATCGGACTCAAGCCGGGTAATCATGAAAGCTTTCAGCAAAGCTTTCCAGTATTCCGAGACAGCTTGATGTCCAGTACCATGTTAGTGAACAATGTGGAAGTCCCCTTGAATCAAGACTACCAGCCCATGATCCAGATGTCGCGCACTGCCGGACAATATTTCTCTGAGATCGTATTTGCCGGACATGGAATTGTAGATGGCGACTATGATGATTATGCAGGTGTGGAGGTAAAAGGCAAAGCAGTATTAATCCTTGATGGAGTACCGGCGGCTTATAAATCGGATAAGCGCGGATTCAGAGCACCAGGTTCTGTTTTTGGTAAAATTGCTGCTGCAACACAAAAAGGAGCCGCAGCAGTTTTGGTCGTAAGCCCCGGCTTCCCAAGACCCGCAATATCAATGAACAACAACAACATGTATGTAAACCTGTATAGCCCAGCTCAAAATCCAAATGTATATAGCATTTCATCAAAAGCAGCAGAGAGTATAATGGGTAGCGAATTCACAGCTTTGGCTCAGCGGGCAAAAAATGAAAAGCTTCAGAATAAAACAGTTAAAGTCGATCTATTCCTAGAACTTAATAAAAAAGTAATACGAATGGAGAGTACTAACGTATTAGGTTATGTTGAAGGTTCTTCCAAAAAAGATGAATGGCTGATCATTACGGCTCACTACGACCATATAGGTAAAAGAGGCAATATCATCAACTATGGTGCTGATGACGATGGATCCGGCACTGTTGGTATTATGGAAATTGCACAAGCATTTGTTGCAGCAAAAGCTGCCGGAAACGGACCAGAGCGCAATGTAATGTTCATGGCCGTAAGTGGTGAAGAAAAAGGACTTTGGGGCTCAGACTACTTTGCTTCACATCCTACCATTCCTATGGATAAACTCACGGCAGATCTGAATATAGATATGATCGGCAGGATTGATACAGAGCGTATGCTTGCGGATACATTGAACTATATTTATGTAGTTGGCGATGATAAGTTAAGTACTGAACTCAAACCGTTGAGCGAAGCAGTAAATAATAAATACATGAAGATGACATTGGATTATAAATTCAATGACCCAAATGACAAAGAGCAGATCTATTTCCGCAGCGATCACTACAATTTTGCCAAAAATGGCGTCCCCGTAATTTTCTATTACGATGGCATGCTGAAGGCAGATTACCATAAACCAACGGATACGCCTGATAAGATCAATTATACTTTACTGAAAAAGCGTGCGCAATTGGTATTCTACACTGGCTGGGAAATGGCAAATAGACCTACGATGATGAAGAGAGATCTTCCCTTACCAACCATGACAAGAAGATAATGTCAAGCTATTTCAAACAAAAAACCGGGTTCAAAAATGACCCGGTTTTTTTATGACCTTACAGTTGATTTACCAACCTAATATATAGGCAAAGATCAATGGTGCCACAATGGTAGCATCACTTTCCACTATGTATTTAGGGGTATTGATATCGAGCTTGCCCCAAGTAATCTTCTCATTAGGAACCGCACCGGAATATGAACCATATGAAGTGGTAGAATCGCTGATCTGACAGAAATAGCTCCAGAAAGGAACATCATGCCATTCCAGATCCTGATACATCATCGGTACAACACAAATTGGAAAATCACCGGCTATACCACCACCGATCTGAAAAAAACCAACTCCTTTACCTGCACTATTTGCACGATACCAATCGCTCAACATTACCATATACTCAATACCACTTTTCATGGTACTTGCTTTCAATTCTCCTTTGATCACGTAAGAAGCAAAGATGTTACCCATAGTACTATCTTCCCATCCTGGAACAACAATCGGAATATTCTTTTCCGCAGCAGCAATCATCCAACTATTTTTAGGATCGATCTCATAATCTGCCTTCATCACGCCACTATTCAGGAGTTTATACATGTATTCATGAGGAAAATAACGTTGGCCACTAGCTTCCGCATCCTTCCAGATTTTCACTATATGATGTTGTATTTTACGGAACGCTTCTTCTTCTGGGATACAGGTATCGGTAACTCGATTCAATCCTTTTTCCAGCAGATCCCACTCTTCCTGTGGCGTAAGATCGCGCCAATTGGGAATGCGTTTATAATGCGTATGTGCCACCAGGTTCATGATGTCTTCTTCCAGGTTAGCACCAGTACAGGAAATAATATCTACTTTATTATGACGAATCATCTCAGCCAGCGAAACACCTAATTCCGCTGTACTCATGGCCCCAGCCAGAGTGATCATCATCTTTCCACCTTCCAGAAGATGCGTTTCATATCCCTTTGCCGCATCCACTACTGTCGCCGCATTGAAGTGGCGGTAATGATGCATCATAAACTGAGAAACGGGTCCTTTTGCCATGTCCGTAAATTTAGGAGGCAAAATTAGTGATTTGTGATGGGTGATGGTAGATTTTATTTGAGATTAGGGACTGGTCAAATGAATCTGTAAATTAGCGAATTAGCCAATTAACCCTTTTTTGAACTATCTCGCTCACGCATATCTGTCTTTCACCCACCCCGGTATCCTCACGGGAAATATGATCAGTGATTTCGTAAAAGGGAGAAAAAAATTCGACTTGCCGCCGGATATTCAAAAAGGGATTGCCTTACATCGGTTCATTGATGAATGGACTGATCAACACGCTGTTACCAAAGAACTGAAAAATATTTTTAAGCCTAGGTATGGCTTATATAGTGCCGCCATAATGGATGTAATTTATGACCACTTTTTAGCAACAGATCTTGATCATTTTACCACGGAGACATTGGAAATATTTTCTACACACACCTATGATCAACTTGAAAATTTTACAGATCACTTCCCTGAACGCTTTGCCCGCATGTTCTCATTCATGCAGGAGCAGAATTGGCTTTTTCATTATCATAGTTTTTATGGGATAGAAAAAAGTTTAGGCGGACTAAAAAAGAGAGCTCTCTATTTAGATGATATACATCCCGCATTTGAGTTGTTCCAGCAGGAATACAAAACGATTAAAGCAGGATACTCCATATTTTTCCCCGACTTATACCAGATAGCCTATGAAGAATTTACTCGCCTTACCGGCAGGGAAAATGGTTGAAACGTTCAAAGCAGGCCTTTTCCAGCATATCTCGATCTTCAGGATGGGCAATATCGATTAACGCTTTAGCCCGCTGGCGAAGATTCTTACCAAATAAGTAAGCTACCCCATATTCAGTTACGATATAATGAGCGTGGGCACGTGTAGTCACTACACCTGCACCTTGTTTCAAAAATGGAACAATTCGACTGATGCCTTTTGCCGTCCTGGATGTTAAGGCAATAATCGGTTTCCCTTTTTCAGATAATGCGGCTCCTCGCATGAAGTCCATTTGCCCACCTACACCAGAATATTGATATGTTCCAATGGAATCCGCACAGATTTGCCCGGTGATATCTACTTCAATCGCACTATTAATGGCGCACACTTTAGGATTACGACAAATCACATGAGGATCATTCACATAATCGATATCTAAAAAAGCAAACGAAGGATTATCATCTATAAAATCATATAAATTACGAGAACCCAGCGCAAAAGCAGACACAGTTTTATTTGGATGTATATGCTTATACTTGTTGTTGATCACATCCCGCTCCACTAATTCAATAATACCATCAGAACACATTTCGGTATGTACACCAAGGTCTTTATGATGGATAAGTGATTTCAATACAGCATCTGGAATGGCACCTATACCCATTTGGATAGTACTACGATCTTCAATAAGATGCGCTATATGCTCACCGATCTTCCGTTCAGATTCTCCAACTTTATCACTAAAATGAACTTCCTGCATCAGATCTTCACAAAATACCATGGAGTGAAAACTTGAAAAATGAATCAGTCCATCTCCATGCGTACGCGGAACGTTTGGATTAACTTGAGCAATCACTACTTTAGCTGTATTCACTGCAGTTCTGGCTACGTCAACAGAAATACCCAATGAACAATAACCATGCTTATCCGGAACAGATACATGAACGATCGCCACATCCAATGGCAAAATATCTTTTTTGAAAAGCTCAGGTATCTCACTTAGAAAGACCGGTATATAATCTGCCCAACCTTCATGAACTGCCGCTCGAATAGAAGCAGAGACGAACATGGAATTTATATGGAAATGTCCTACACATTCAGGTTTTACCACATCCAGATCACCATACAAAGAGATAGAAACGAGCTCAACATCCCTCAAACGATCTTTCTGTTTTGCCAGCTCATTTAATAAATATACTGGGGTATGAGCACTACCCTGAATGAATATTCTATCACCCGATTGAACGACCGAAAGTGCCTCCTCCGCTGATCTATACTGGCTAACATTCATAATCAATAGTTGTTTACTCTAAATCTAAATGCCGTACTTCTAAAAATCCGACCAAAACTTATTTCCAAGGCAATTTTCATCAGCGTATTTTTGCCAAAATTTGTATGTATGAAGAAATGGGTCGTTTTGCTGATTAGCTGTATCACGTTGGTTCAGGTTGAGGCACAGAATAAATCCATTCCAGCCCTGGATAAATCAAGTCTGGATATAAGCTTTTATCCATCTAATTACCCAATTCTCAAGATTCAGGATAAAGCTAAGGAACCACTGGCGATACGAGTGATCTATAGCCGTCCGCAAAAAAACAGTCGTGAAGTATTTGGTGGCATTGTAGAATACGGACAAGTTTGGCGATTTGGAGCAAATGAGGCAACTGAAATTGAATTTTTTAAAGATGTTACCATCGGGAAAGTTAGAGTTAAAAAAGGACGATATACACTGTATGCCATCCCCCAACCTGAATCCTGGACGCTTATTCTAAATAGAGAAAACGATACCTGGGGTGCGTTTAAGTATGATCCCAAAAAAGATGTAGTACGGACTGAAGTAAACGTTCTAACAACAAGTGAGATCACAGATGCATTCACCATGTATTTTGATTCTAGTCCGAATGGGGCTCTCCTGAATATACTATGGGATAACAAAAAGGCAACACTACCCATTATTTTTTAATCACTTTAATTATATATATGCATCGCAATACCCTTTGTATTCACGCGGGTTCGCACCCAGATCCTTCTACTGGAGCGATCATGACCCCGATCTATCAAACCACTACGTTTGTGCAGGAAGCTCCTGGAGTTAATAAAGGATATGAATATGCCCGCTCACTCAACCCCACACGTACTGCACTTGAAGAAGCATTTGCTGCTTTGGAAAATGCGAAATATGGTTTGGCATTTTCATCAGGCGTAGGAGCAACCGATGCTGTGATAAAACTTTTATCACCCGGTGATGAGGTGATTTGTGGTAATGATATGTATGGGGGTACATATAGATTATTTTCCAAAGTCTTTGAGCGCTTTGGGATCAAATTCCATTATGTGAATCAGCAGGATATCACCCTGGTTGAATCGCTCATCCGAAAGGAAACCAAGTTGATATGGATTGAAACGCCTACCAATCCACTAATGAATATTGCTGATATTTCAGCAATCTGCCAACTCGCAAAGAAACATAGCCTACTTACTTGTGTTGATAATACTTTTGCTTCACCGTACTTACAGAATCCACTTGATCTTGGTGCTGATATCGTTATGCATTCAGCTACTAAATATTTAGGTGGGCATAGTGATGTGATTATGGGTGCATTGATGATGAATGATCAAGAGCTTCGGGATAAATTATATTTCATTCAAAAAAGTTGTGGAGCGGTTCCTGGACCAATGGATTGTTTTTTGGTTCTACGGGGAATCAAAACGCTGCACGTCCGCATGCAACGCCATTGCGAGAATGGTAAAAAGATAGCAGCTTTTTTGAAAATGCATCCTAAAGTAGCAAAAGTTTACTGGCCTGGTTTTGAAGACCATAAAGGATATGAGATCGCTAAAAAGCAAATGCGTGATTTTGGAGGAATGATCAGTTTTGAATTAAAAGATAGTTCAATTGATGTAGCGAAGAAGATGATGTCATCAACCAAATTATTTTCATTAGCGGAAAGCTTAGGTGGTGTTGAATCATTGATCAATCATCCAGCCACCATGACACATGCTTCAATTCCCAGAGAAGAAAGGATTAAGAATGGATTGAACGATACGCTGATACGCCTGAGTGTTGGCATTGAAGATGCACAGGATCTGATCGATGATTTAAATCAGGCGATTGGATAATGATGTTATGATCTCCACACAACTGAAAACATTTCTTGATCAGCGAGTCATATATTTCAATCAGCCTCGGTTTATTGAACAGGATCCTATTTCCATACCCCATCGATTTTCACGAAAAGAAGATATTGAAATATCTGGCTTTTTAGCCGCAACCATAAGTTGGGGGAACAGACGCTCCATCTTGAATGATGCAGATAAGATGATGCAATATTTTGGTTCAAGTCCATTTGACTTTGTGATGTCGGCCAAAAAAAAGCAGTTGGATAAAATCGAAGGTTGTATGCACAGAACTTTTCATGCAGAAGATCTTCGCTTTTTTATTCTTTCGCTAAGAAATATTTATTTATACCACGGAGGTATGGAATTTCTCTTTGCAAAATATGCAGAGAGAAAAAATCTTCAGCCTGCAATAAGTAAATTCAAAGAAATATTTTTTTCCATCCCGCATCCAGGAAGAACACTCAAACATATTTCCGATCCAGGAAAAGGATCATCAGCAAAAAGGATCAATATGATGCTGCGGTGGTTTGTTCGGCAGGATAAAAAAGGGGTGGACTTTGGTATCTGGAACTCACTTAAACCATCTCAACTTTCTTGCCCACTAGATATCCATTCAGGTACAATTGCACGAAAATTAGGATTGTTAAGCAGAATACAAAATGATGCCAAAGCAGTAATTGAATTAGATGCGGCACTACGCTCTCTTGATCCAAAAGATCCTGTGAAATATGATTTTGCTTTGTTTGGCATGGGAGCCTCGAAAGAGGGAATCAACAATTTCTCTTGATGATTTTCCTTTGATTTACCGTTATTAAGATCGGTTTATCCCTATTATGTATTGAGATATTTGACTCATCAAAGCATCTATTATGCATGAAGAGTATAAATACATTTCGCCGGAAGAAGCGATGAAAATGGAAAATGATGTGCTCAAATTAAAGCTAATGCTGGAGCATGGAGCTTCATTTTCACATGCAGGAAATACTTCGTTGATTTCTCCTGAAACGGAAAGAAATTTTTTACAGTATATCATGGATTTTGAGCAGAAAGAAGCATTGGCGAAAGAGATGACGGTGTTTGAAATCCTGGGATGTCCGCAGCACTTTCCGGATTTAGCAGATATGGAAGAAGCCAAAATCGGAGAGGTGCTGCAAGAGATCCTTCAGTTCATGAAACAGAAGGGCATTCAGTTAACCGTTTTCAGTCCTAATATAGCCGAGAAAGAAATCTATCGATTCATAAAAGAAGAACTCTTTATTCATAGAATGCTCCATATCAATGTTCCTGGTATGATCACGCATTTTGTTTATGATGAATTTCATCCGGATTTTGCATATGAAAATTCCCGAACGGCCGTCTCTGAATGTCTGCAGGAGATCCTACAAACGAATGAAATGCAATGGACTTTTCAGTTTGAACAGAATTTAACGATTAACCAGCATCGAAATCTAAATATAGAGGGATTTCGAAGATGTATGAATACGTTTAAGAATAGATATAAACATATTGAAGCATTAAATATTGAAAGTAGAAAATGCAGTATTGATGGAAATAATTGTGTCGTTACCGGCTGGCATGAGACTTGTTTCACTACTGAACAGGAACATATTTTAAAAACAGGTATATGGAAGGTCTGGTTCCGATATTGGTCAGAATTACGGATATGGATGATCTATGAGATCGAGATCGATGGTATTGATTTTTAAAATTTCAATACATTCGTTTCTGAAATTATTTTATGTTCAGGATAAACACGTTGAATAAAGATGGATGGGAAGTAGTGGAATTAGCTGATATGGGATCAGGATTACGTGCAGAAATCATTCCATCGGCAGGGGCTATACTGAATGGATTATTTATATCTGATGATATCAATATCCTTGATGGATACTCTAATAAAAATGATTTCATCAAAAGAGTACATGATGGATTTAGAAGTGCTAAACTCTCTCCTTTTGTTTGTCGATTGAATCAATCCACCTATAGCTGGGAAGGGAAACCATACATACTGGATAAGTTTGTTTTAAATGGATCTGCTTTACATGGAATCATTTATGATGCATCTTTTGATATCATGGAAACCATTGCAGACAATACGCTTGCTGCTGTTGTATTGCGGTATCAATACGATGGGCAATTATCAGGTTACCCCTTTCCCTTTAATTGTACCATCACTTATCGTCTATCCGCAGGGGGGAATTTAAAGATCACCACCCACATTTCCAATCCGGCCGCGGCTGAGCAAAGTTTACCTATCTGTGATGGATGGCATCCGTATTTCAAACTTGGTGGCAAGGTTGATGATTGGTTTCTCGAAATTTGTTCTGATCAGATGATGGAATATAGTACTGAACTTATTCCTACCGGCCGATATATCACCAATAGCACCTATTACCCTGGAAGATTAATCGGATCTGATACATTAGATAACGGATTTTTATTGCAGGAAGCAAAGTCACCTTTTTGTACGTTAAAAAATGATAAAGTGAAAGTTGAATTTATAGCTCAGCAACACTATCCTTTTCTTCAGCTTTATATTCCTGAAAGTCGAGACAGTATAGCTATTGAAAATTTAAGTGCCGCACCGGATGCTTTTAATAATGGTATGGGATTGATGGTGTTGAACCCAGGTGATAAAATTGATTTTATTACCGATTGGCGAATTACGAAGATTGGCTAATCAGCTAATTCTATACAACTCATCCCAACGAGTTGTAAATTTTTTACTACACATTTCCTGTTTCATTTTCCATTGCCGTGCTAAACCAGACGCCATAAAACGGACCATATCATCTCGCATACTGAAATTAATATTATCCATTGCTTCCATCAGTTTTTTATTTTCTGTTCTGGGAGTTTTTGAAAAAAGATCTGTTTGGATGGCTTCATCTGGTACCAGGTGAGAAAGGATTACACCTGCTTTTAGATATTTGACTCCTGGCCGATATAATTCCTCAACTAAAGGAAGCGCATATTTCTGTAATTCGCTGGTATCGCTTGTAGCACGTGATAATTCAATATAGCGATGATCACTTCTCGGATCATAGGCATATGCTTCTCCTTGTTGTCCGTTGGTGACCACAAATACATCGATCAATGCTGCAGCATGTCCTTGCCTGCGTAATTTTTCTGCAGCCCGTGCGGTATATGCCGCCACTGCCTGTCGGATCTCTGGTAATGTATATACTGCTCTTCCAAACATCCGCGTGGTAGCGATCATCTTCTTTACTTCCAGCGGATCTTTCATGGGGATACAGGATATACCATGTAATTCGCGAATCAGCCGGACGCCTACTACCCCGCCTAAATTTTTTCGAGCCCATTCTTCTGGCATATGTTTAAGCTGCCAGGCCGTATTGATACCCATTTCCCGAAGTTTTCGCGCATACCTCCCACCAATACCCCAAAGATCACCCACTTCATAATCCATCATGGCAGCCTCAATTTTTGCTGGTGTATCAAGAACCATCACGCATTTCGTTTTTTCTTTATTCCGCTTGGAAAGCTTATTAGCCATTTTGGATAGTAGTTTACTTGGGGCCACTCCAACAGATACTTTTATACCTGTCCAGGTTTCAATGGTATGTCGGAGTTCAAGTGCAAACTCCTCATATGCATGTGGAGCAATATGAGAAAGATCCAAAAAAGCTTCATCAACAGAATATACTTCCACTGCATCTGGCGGAAGCATAGTGCGCAGTGTATCCATCACCCGCATGGACAAATCACCATAAAGATTATAGTTAGAAGAAAATACAGCGACTTTTTTTTCTCGGATCAGATCTCGTGTTTGAAAGTATGGTGCCCCCATGGCAAGTCCTGCCGCTTTTGCTTCATCACTTCTGGCAATGATGCAGCCATCGTTATTACTCAATACAACAACTGGTTTATCCACCAGATCTGGCCGGAATAGACGCTCACAGGAGCAGTAGAAGCTGTTGCAATCAACAATGGCTCGCATGAAAATAATAGATTAGCCGATTTGATGGATCACATACGTAACTACTCCCCAAACTGTAAATTCAGCAAAGGGATCTATATCTATAGGCGCGAGTTTCGACGTTTCCGGAATCAAGCGTATCTTATTGATCGTTTTGTCCAGTCGGCGGATCAACATATCCCCATTTAGGATAGCAATGATCACTTTACCGCTTACCGGTTTAATGCTTCGATCAACAATCACCACATCTCCATCGTGAATACCCGCATTGATCATGGCATCTCCACTTACCCGCATGAAAAAAGTAGCGGGTTTGTTGCGGATCAACTGCTCGTTCAGATCTATGCCCCTTTCGGCAAAATCATCGGCTGCAGCACCAAAACCAGTAGCATTGGCTGTTCGTACGCTGTGTTGGTCAAATTCCTTTGTGCCTGTATAGGCTGCGTTAAAAAATACTCCCTCATCCATAAAAATATTTTTGTTTTGCTAAATTATTTAGTAATTTTATGCTAAAGAAATAATCAAGCTAAAATATTTTAGGATGGAGCATGGGTTAGTAAATAAGGCAACCATCGCCGGGGTTTGGAGGGAGGAATGGCCGGAATACACTTTGGTCATTCCTGCCGAAGAACCGGTAAGCCGACAAGTAAAGCAGATGCGGTTGCAGTGGAAAATGGAGTTTGGAGAGGATGTCGGATCAGAAAAACCACCGGGCGTGATGATGGCAGCATGGGCAGCCAGAAAAGAACAGGAAGAGACCATGGTGCGATTGATCGGAAATTTAGCAGAGCGATTGGAAAGTTTTGTGGTCACACTAAATAATTTTAGCGGGATACCGCCGCAGGTAATTTACATCCGGGTGCAAGATGCGGAACCCTTTAAAAAAATCACGACCCAGTTAAAAGAGGTTCTGGAATTAATTGGTAATGAAGATACCTACCGAATAGTAGAGCGTCCGATCATCAAATTAGGAAGTTTTCCGAAAAATGAAAATCATCAGCAATGGTATAAATACACCCATCAATTATTTCATGCTGCATTTACGGCCAGTAAGCTGGTGCTGTTCCGCCATGAAGAAGGAGAATGTAAGACGATTGGGGTGTTTCCGTTTAAGAAATTGACTAATTGGCCAACCAGCTAATTGACGAATCAAATAGAATAAAACAACTAGACTAATGATTAATGATCTTTTATCAATTCGGGTAATTCCCCATATGCAAAAGGCGCAGTAGGGTCTTCTAATACTCTAAATTGCTTGTCTATTGTATAAGCGTCCATTTGAGAAGATGGAAATGAAAAAGAGGTAATTTCTTGTATGCGTTGTTCAGACAAGCCATGGCTTATCCATTCAGCAGCAAGATCTTCTGTCAAAATAAGCGGCATGCGCTTTTTCTTATTGTGTACCTGCTCCATCAATGCATTCGCTTTGGTCGTTACCAATGAAAATCCTTCAATGGTTTCACCAGTTTCCTGATCCGTCCAGGGTTGCCAGATACCTGCAATGAAAAAATACTCCGCGTCTTTAACCGATATCTTATACGGATAGGCCATATCTTTCTTTGTAGCAGGTGGAGTGAAATGTCGCCATTCATAAAAAAAAGAGGAAAGAATTAAACATCGCCTATTCAACGCTGCATGGCGATAAGTAGGTTTTTGCAACATTTCCTCTCCTATCGCATTCAAGGTATTTTTAGGAGGGTCTTTTTTACCGGTTTTGGGATTTAATCCTCCATTCCTAAAGCGTTCTACATCACCCCATGTTCGTAAATAATGAGGGATCAATTCCCAATGCATCAACATCAACTCAGCATGTTTATCATCTCTCGTTGGACGTATCACTGGCCAGTCGCCAAAATCAAAACCACTTTGCAGAGGCTTCAATAAAGAAAGATCATACTCACTTAAAGAAATCTCCATATCCTTAAGACGAATATGATCGGCTCTGCTGATCTTTATGCCATTATAAAAACACATAATACTAAAATAAGGATCCCTGCTGAATAAATGGAAGCTTAAGGTTTACCTTACATGATTGATTTAAAGCTTCCATCCAGGCAACGGTTAATTCAGGAATAACCGTTTCGTCACCGGGATGAAGAAAAATATACACTTCTTCTAATCCTTGATCTACCCAGTTCCCAATTCTTTGAGCCCAGTCCGTAATACGCAGATAGGTAGTACTATGATCTTTATTACTAACAAAACGTAGAAATAATTTCGGAATAGTCAAATACATATGGGCACAATCTCGTCTGCCAGGGGTATCGGTGATCACTAAGCCTTTTTTCATTTCCTTTAGCATCGAAAAAGAAACCCCTGCATCGGTGAACCAATCAGGATGACGAAGCTCCAGGAAAACATCAAGATCAGATGGTAGCGAAGAAAGATAACCAAACAATACATCACGCTTTGCTGGTGAAAAATGATCACTCACCTGAAGAAAGGCTGGACCAAGGTTCTCCCCAAATCCAGCGATACTTTGAATAAAAGCATCTGTCAGCTCATCCACTTTTAAAAATGAACTGTAATGGCTGATCGATTGTGGAAATTTCGGGCAATACTTAAAATCTTTCCCTTCGGCAGGAGTAGCCCATTCACGAATAACCGATTCAGGATAGATCTTATAATGCGTTGCATTCAATTCCATCGCACCGAAATAATTCGGGAATACATTTCGGAATGCAGATGCTGGTGTTTTAGGCGGATAGATTTTACCCACCCAGCTGGCATGCCCCCAGTTACCGCTACCTACATAAATTTTTGGTGATGGTAAACGTTTCCCAGAAAGTACTTCCGCATTCAAAAAAGGATCAGGTACTAGCTTAAAATCGATGGAGGTCAATGTTTCGTCAGGAACGTTTCCGAATTTCATAAGGATTTACGAATACTTGAATTTACGGATTAAAAAGTTCGATATGTCAACATTCTAATCCAACTATTCTACACATTCCTCCTATACTGCCCCCCCACTTCATATAATGCGTGTGTGATTTCACCCAATGTACAAGATTTCACTGTTTCCATTAACGTTTCAAAAATATTTCCATTCTCTACAGCAACTTGTTGTAAATTTTCCAGTGCTTTTTGTGAACGGTCAGCGTTTCTAACTTTAAAGGCTTTCAAATTTCGAATCTGAAGATCTTTTTCTTCTTTCGTACTCCTGATCACTTCAGCTGGAATAATCGTCTTGCTGCCTTCCTGATTCAGGAATGTATTCACACCCACAACTGGAAATTCACCTGTATGTTTGAGCGTTTCATAATACAAACTCTCTTCCTGAATCTTATTACGTTGATACATTCTCTCCATAGCACCTAATACGCCTCCACGTTCTGTTAATCGATCAAACTCAGCCATCACCGCTTCTTCAACCAGATCAGTCAGCTCTTCTATAAGGAATGAACCCTGATTGGGATTTTCATTCTTCGCTGTTCCTAACTCTTTATTGATGATTAACTGAATTGCCATTGCTCTTCGTACACTTTCCTCAGTTGGAGTGGTGATGGCCTCATCATAAGCATTAGTGTGCAATGAATTACAGTTGTCATAAATCGCATACAAAGCTTGTAAGGTTGTACGGATATCATTGAAGTCGATCTCCTGTGCATGCAAACTTCTTCCGGATGTTTGAATATGGTATTTCAACATCTGACTTCGTGCATTCCCTTTATACTTGTACTTCATTGACTTAGCCCAAATCCGCCTAGCTACCCTACCGATCACACTATATTCTGGATCCATACCATTGCTGAAGAAAAAGCTGAGGTTTGGTGCAAATTCATCTATATGCATCCCCCTGCTCAAATAATATTCTACATACGTAAAGCCATTAGCTAATGTAAATGCCAGTTGCGTAATTGGATTCGCTCCTGCTTCTGCAATATGATATCCTGAAATAGATACACTATAAAAATTACGAATACTATGATCGATGAAATAAGATTGCACATCACCCATCATGCGAAGCGCAAACTCTGTGCTGAATATACAGGTGTTCTGTGCCTGGTCTTCTTTCAATATATCTGCCTGTACTGTACCACGAACCTGTGAAAGTGCAAATGATTTTATTTGTTGATAAATATCTACAGGCAAAACTTCATCGCCTGATACGCCTAATAATTTCAAACCAAAACCATTATTCCCATCAGGAAGAATATCCTCATAAATGGGTAAACCAAGTTGTTGATACTTCTGTCGAATAAGCTCATTGACTTCATTCCATTTATCATGTTGAGTGATCCATCGTTCACACTGCTGATCTATAGCTGCATTCATGAAGAAAGCTAGAATAATAGGAGCCGGTCCATTGATCGTCATACTAACACTGGTCTTTGGATCACAAAGATCAAATCCACAATACAATTTTTTAGCATCATCAACTGTAGCGATACTAACCCCAGCATTCCCTATCTTACCATAGATATCCGGACGAAGATCAGGATCTTCACCATATAAAGTAACTGAATCGAATGCTGTAGATAATCGCTTTGCAGACTGATCAAGGGCCACATAATGAAAGCGCTTATTCGTCCGTTCAGGTCCCCCTTCACCAGCAAACATCCGGGTGGGATCTTCATTATCACGCTTCAAAGGAAATACACCCGCGGTATAAGGAAATGATCCCGGAACATTTTCCTGCGCGATCCAATTCAATAGATCACCCCAGTCCTTATACTTTGGAAGAATCACCTTAGCCAGTTTTGTTCCTGATAATGTTTTATGAAACATGGGCTGGCGAATTTCTTTGCCTCTTACCTGATACACCAACTCGTCTTGCTTGTAAGCTTTTAGTTTTTCAGGCCATGCCTCTAATTCTTTTTTCCATTCAGGTGATAATTGCGATTGTAGATTCTCTATCTCCTGTTGCAGTATTTTCTTAGCCTGAGGATCTTGCAATAATAACCTTGCTCCTTGTAATTGATATAATTTGGTAGCTATGGCAGATTGCGCTGCAACCGTATCATTATAGTGCCGGATGGTGGCGGTGATCTCACTTAAATATCGGGAACGAGATGGTGGGATGATCAACGATTTAGCTGAAAGTTCATCTGTTTTATTTTGAGCAGATATACCCAGAGCTATCCCTGATTTTCTCTCGATTACCTGCATCAACTGAACAAAAAGATTATTGATTCCATTATCATTGAATTGTGAGGCGATCGTTCCAATCACCGGAATTTCTTCATCTTTGGCATCCCATAAACCATGATTACGTTTGTATTGCTTGCGCACATCATGCAAAGCATCCAATGCACCTGCCTTATCAAATTTATTGATGGCGATGCAATCTGCATAGTCGAGCATGTTGATCTTCTCCAATTGGGATGCCGCTCCATATTCTGGTGTCATTACATATAATGACACGTCACAATGATCTAAAATGGACGCATCACTTTGTCCAACTCCAGCACTTTCCAAAATGACTAAATCAAATCCATCTGCTTTACAAATTTGTATCGCATCGGTTACGGCTGCACTCAATGCACGATCACTGGCCCTTGTTGCCAAACTGCGCATATAGGCTCTGGGATGATGGATCGCATTCATGCGGATACGATCACCAAGCAAAGCACCACCCGTTTTTTTACGTGAAGGATCAACAGAGATAACCGCTATACGTTTATCGGTTGTATGATGTAAGAACCGCCGAACTAATTCATCTGTGACAGAGCTTTTACCCGCGCCACCCGTTCCGGTTATTCCCAAAACAGGAATGATCTGGTTTGGTAAAGATGGCATTTGTCCATTCAAACGCCCTAGTTCAGCTAGTGTAATACTTCTTGCTAACCGATGTTCCGTAAAGGGTGTATCCTGTAATGCAAAAGGCTGATCTGGCTGACTACGCCTGATCACATCTTCAATCATTCCCTCAAGCCCCATTTCACGACCATCATCCGGGGAATATATGCGGGTAATTCCATACCGATGAAGGGCCTCTATTTCCTGAGGAAGTATCGTTCCACCTCCTCCTCCAAATATCCGAATATGTCCGCAACCTTTTTCTTCAAGCAAATCTTTCATGTAAGAGAAAAACTCGACATGACCACCCTGATAGGACGTAACGGCGATAGCATGTGCATCTTCCTCAATAGCACATTCTACAATTTCAGCCGCCGAACGATTATGCCCAAGATGAATAATCTCTACACCTTTACTCTGCAAGATGCGCCTCATAATATTTATGGCTGCATCATGTCCGTCAAATAAACTAGCCGCTGTAACAATCCTGATCCTATTCTCCATAAAACTAACAGTTGTTAGTATTGCAAATGTATGAATTATCTTCTTCTTTATGATTTTAATTAGCTAAGGAGTACACCGCCCAATGCTCAAATTCTCTATCTTGCGCCCAATGCAAACACGGTTTTTATTCTTCCTATTTGTAAATCTTGTGGGTTTAAGGGTTTTAGCACAGGAAACATCCTTAGACACAGTGGTGATTTCAGCTTCATTACAGCTCCAGAAAGAAAAAGAAACGGGGCGAAATATTATATCCATCAAAGGATCGGATTTTAATCGACTTCCTGTAAATACACTGGATGACTTGTTAAGATACATACCCGGTATAGAAGTACAGCAGCGTGGACCACAGGGAGCTCAGGCAGATATCATCATCCGCGGCGGAACATTCCAACAAGTACTTGTTCTGATAGATGGGGTAAGATTAAACGACCCGCTGACCGGTCATTTTTCTGCTTATATCCCTATACATCCAGCTGAAATCGATCGTATTGAAATATTAAAGGGTGCTGCTGCAGCCATTCATGGATCCGATGCTGTTGGCGGGGTTATCCATGTAATAACAAAAACGTTTAGCTCCAAAGTACAGCAAACAAAACATGCCTATTCAGCTGGCATTGAAGCCGGGCAATATGGCATGTTCAATGCTAATGCGTGGTGGCGAATGAAATCCAAACATACTTCAGTTTCAGCAGGCGTATTTTCCCATAATGCAGATGGACAACCACTGAGAGGTACTACAGGATATTTTCATACTACTGCAGCAAGCATTGCCCTATCTCATCAATTCAAAAATAACTGGTTCATTTCACTAAGATCAGCTGCTGATTTTCGTGAATTCAACGCACAAAATTTCTATACCACTTTTATTTCGGACACAGCTTCAGAAAAAGTGAATGCATACTGGCAACAAATTCATGTAAAAAAATCATTTAAAAAATGGGAGTGGAAAACGGAAGCCGCCTTTAAAAAATTGAGTGATGAATTTAGTTTTCGTCCGCGCGTTACACCAAACATAAACAAAACATCATTATTTGTTGCCCAATCATATGGAGCATTCAAGGCAGGCAAGAATACATCACTCACCAGTGGCCTTCAATATTTCTATAAGAGCATTGAATCGAACGATAGAGGAAATCATACATTACCGCATGCAGCAGGTTTCATTACTGCAAACCAGAAACTGCGCAAAGATCTATTTTTAACAGGTAGTTTGCGGCTGGATTGGGATGGAAATTATGGAACAGTCCTCATCCCTCAATTCAATTTCGCATGGAATCCTTCACGATTTACCATCAGAGGCTCTTGGGGTAAAGGAATTCGTGATGCTGATTTTACCGAACGTTATAATAACTATAACAAAACTATCGTTACCAGCGGAAGTATCGGGAATCCAAATTTGAAAACGGAGAGATCACAGAATGTAGAGATTGGAGCCGACTTCCGAATAATGAAAGGTATCAAAATCAGTACGGGTCTATTTCAGCGGCAACAAAACGATCTGATCGATTGGACGCCCACACCATTTTCACAAATGCCCCGACAATCAAATCTCGTCCCCAATGGCTCGTATGCACTAGCCACGAATCTCTCAAATGTCTCAACAAGAGGTGCTGAAATTGATTTGCAGTTCAGGAGGCCGTTAAAAAATGGAGAATTTTTGTGGATGAGTGGATGGCTATGGTTAGATTCAAAAACGCAAGACAAAACTCCATCGTTCTATATTTCATCACATGCCAGATTTTTACTAACCAATATGGTTAATGTACAAACGGGATCATTTAATATTTCCTTCAGTACTTTAAATAAAGTCAGGAACATGATGAAATCAACTGCACTAAATACGTCCATCAGTCGAACCTACATGCTAGCCAATATCAAAGCGCAATACCGAATACCGAAATCATGGATATCCATTTTTGGTCAATGCTACAACGTATTCAACACCTCGTTCAGTGATCTTTTAGGCGCTCAAATGCCCGGACGCTGGATAAGCGTTGGACTATCAACTAGCACAATATCTAACTAGCTAATTAGCAAATTTTAAGGCAAAGCCACCGATTGTTTTCCCACATCTCAATCCCACTTCACAGTCAGATCTGAAGTGTATGCCTCCATAAATACGCGATACACTTGCTTCTGCTGCCATATCCTCAAAACGCTTTTTATCCTGGGGGAATAAAGATCCCAATACAACTGCTGCAGCACCTGAAAACGTAGAGTGACCAGATGTATAGCCAGGAAAGTTTGGAAGGCCTATCGTTTTAATCGTTGGATCAATTTGGGAAGGACGAGCTGAAAAATAATATGCTTTTGTATCCCAACAAGTAATTGCAGCATCGGCCATTGCTATATTCATTACAGCAAAAACCTGTGCAATTTTTACTTCACTTAATTGCAATCCAGCTATATATTGAGCTGCTATCTCATTCCAGTGGCCTGGTGGGGTATAGGTTCCTAATCCATCAGCCCAATACAAAGCGATCTGCCATTCCCGAGAGTTCGAAGTACGCTTTATATTTCTTAATTCTTCAAGCTCCTTGAGAAACTGAGGAGAACCAACTATTGGGGGTGGGCCCGGACGTAATGAATCTTTTTGCTGCGTACTGATTGACCATAACTTCACATTGCCAAAATTGGCCAGCATCATGGGCCTAGCAGGTATTTCCATGCTCTTCCAGGGGGTGGTATTTCCTCTTACAACCGCATTTTGCTCAAGTGTTGCCCATAAATTTGGATTTCCCACAGCAGCAGGCATATTATCTGATCTCAATCGTTGCAATGCTTTTTCTGCAATAGCATTTCCAATAAATTCACCTGCTTGTATGTCTGATGCAGACGCCATGCCTGATATCCATTTAGCCTGTTTCTGTTCTGCACTCATCGACTTCAGCATCAATGTGTCATTGGGGAATAACACATTCAACATACGCATAGCTACCTGAGCTACTGCAGCGTCCTCAGATGGATAAGAGGGTAATCCATTTTGAATAGGCTCAAACATTTTTACTTTAGTGCTATTTAATGCAGGCGACATCCGCCGATGTTTGAATTTCTCTGCCCAAACTACCACTAACGCATCATGGATCGCTGTATGCAAGTATGCATATGCTCTTGAAGCATAAGGGGGATTAGCAAAAGGAAATTTAGGATTAGCCCCGGGATTAGCAGCACTTGGTACTGGATATGTTCCATCGGGATTAGGCTCCGGCGGTAAATTATATTTTGCTACTAATTCTCTGGCAACCTGGTTCCATTTGATTACACCACTACCCTTCCACGTATTTATCATCATTTGATCAGCTGAAGTTATCTGCTGCTGTCGTAATACAATCGCCTCTATCTCCTGAACATAGGCAGATGAAGTGATGGCATCTGGTACGGATACTACAATGTCTGAAGGCCTAGTAATATGAACCGTCGTCCACGCTCCGGCTTGTGCATCAAGAGCTAAAGGTTCAAATGATGGAATAAGTCGCTCTTCTACATCCTTGCTACAGGAGGCAAATACCACAACTATAAAAAATGTATATAATTTTTTCATTTTTTGTTTTTGAATGGGTTAAAAACATATTGAAACCCTGTACTCCACATGAATGACTTTCCCATATTTCTGCCTGAAATAGTTTGATCAAGATTTCCATGAATTGCCAATCCATCTAGTAATGGAATCCAGTATAACCCCGTTATGCCAATAGATGTAGCATTCATACGATGGAATGGATAAGGCATATCATATAAACGCATATCAGAACCAGAAGTAGAAATCATCCAATTGTAATGAACATCGGCACGAAAAGATTTTTTCTTAAACCCTAATCGAGTAGTACCATCCCAAATATTCGGAACGGGCATCTCATTACTCATGACTTGTCGGCTATTGTAATAAGTTTGACGAGCAACGGTAATATTAGACTTTAACGTATATCCTGTTTGGATAGTATAATAAAATCCTTTCTTATGTTCATAATGAATGATGGTACGACCTGTAAGATTTTTAGTCCCTAACCCAATAGAAAATGGAAGATGATCAGGAACATAATCAGTTGCTGGTGCAGAAACACCAGCCGTAAAAAAAGTGTAAAAGATTCCTCTTTCATTTTGCTTTTTAACCAGTCGATATTTTACTTCCAGCTGAAGATCCTGCCATCCCCTCATGCCTGTCATAAATCCACCGGTTGAGTTTGTAGTGATGTGAGGCAGTCCGGCAAATAGGTTCAATTTTGAAGTGAGCCCATATCCCAGCATAGGCATCCACATCAATGATGAAAATCTTCCAATGTTTGGATTATCGCGATAACGTTTACCTTCCCAGTAGTTTGTCCAAGTTGATCCACCTCTATCCATTACCGTACATATTTCCCCTTTTGACATCGTGAAACCATCAGTTGGCGTTTGCGCTTGAATTCGGTCAATAAATAAAAGAGCCAACATCACTATATATATCCACTTCATATTTACCAGAGTACGTGAAAAAAAGTTAATTATTTTCATATTCATTGTTTTACTGTTTTTTAAATGTTAAACGCTGTAAAACAAGTTCTCCAACTTTCCTACCTAATATGTTTCCCTCATTCAGATCAAATCGATAGTGAATACCTCCAAAGAGTCTGGAAATACTGGCTTCCTGAGCGGCCGCCCTAAAAGATGGGAATGATCTGCTCTTGATACCAAATTCGACTGAGGATGTGTCTGTAAATGCCATTTCACCAAAATAACTGGTCATCACTTCTGCTGTTGCTGCTGATATAGTGGAGTGGCCACTAACATAAGACGGGAATGGTGGGGTTTGAAGATATGGTTGCCAATTATGATCAACCAATTGATTGATCACCGTTTCGGGGCGAATATAATTACTGGTAAACTTTTCCGTCCAGCAACTGATGAATCCATCGAACAAGGCTATCGAGGTTTGTGCATATGCAGCGATTGTTGTATGTAGATCAGCATTTGCTTTTTCTGCAGCAATACCTACGATATTCAACCAATGTCCACCGGGTGAAAACTTTTTTGTTGCATACATTACATGTCCCGTCACATTCATTTTAAACGGATTATCATCCCAGAAATCTGCAATATGCTTCTGCTCCTCCGTCAAACTATCTACAGTATGCTTTACCTCCATCAATGCTTTATAATATATACTATTTGTATTCTTCACATCAAATACAGGAGGTTTTGGACATGTTAGTTCATAAGCACTATCCAAAACAAAAGGACGTATCTCCATCCAGTGTGGTTCAACGGCCGTAGCATACATGGGTGGTGTGGGAACCCATCTGCCGGGAGTTTCATCTACAGTATAGCGAGATGCCCCTCTTGTTTTACTATAATGATCTTTTTTACTCCAGGCAAGAACAGCACCTGCAATCGTATCTGCAAATTGTTTAGTGCTTTTCAACATGGAAGATGGCATACCCATACTATCGGCTTCAAGAACCAGTTTTTCGTAATGCTTCATCATACTTCCCTCAGGGAACGTGACTGCGTTTCCAACCTTAACGAACGCTAGCAATGAGGCAAGATCAAAATCAATTTTCACCCCGGGTTCAGGGTTAGGCATTTCAGGCATATGCTTGATCTGTCCGTACAATGACTGCCATGATGAATCTCCTGCAACCATACATTCATATGCCGCAATCGAGGCATACGCATAATTACGCGCTGCAATCATGGGAGGAAAATTATTTTCAAGAACGATGTTATTCAACTCTTTTACAGTTTTTGCGTATTTAACGGGATCAGCTGTAAAGTGAGTATAATTTGATTTGCTGTTACATGCCCATATAAAAAGCACGACAACAAACATGAAATTTTTCATGAATGTAAAAATTAAGAATGAGTTAATCAGTCAGTTGGCTAATTAAACTAGTTCCGGAGGCTGCTCATTAACAGAAACATGTTGGGGGATAAACAACGCATCATCAAGGATGATGTTTTGTTTTTTCTTAAGTGCAAGTTGTGGTACTATGAATAGATTTTCTTCTATTTGAAAATCTGAAGTAATCGACTTTATAAGTCCATGCTTTGAATCAGGAGTTTTCTCTCCTTTCTGATCCAAATCATTAACCAATGAAAAGAACTGCTCTTTAGCAGAGTTTAATTTCATTTTTTCATGGTTAGGAATGCACAACAAGATCAATGTATCATTCCATACTTTTCGCTTCACGTAATTGTAATGCACTCCTTCGATCATAATCTCACCATTATAACGCTCAAAGGAACTCCAATTGGTTTGATAAGGCATAGGAAGCGGAACTTTCATTTCGATCAGTTGATCATCAGTATATTCCTCGTTATCTAATTGGGTTACTAATTTATAGGATGCCCGCTGCTCGAATGTGTCAAACAACAAACGATACCCACCTATATTGAAAAGATGGATCAATAGGCATAATATGGCTACAGACTGGCGAAGCACAAGCTCAAATTAGCGATTTTTTGGTTTTAAGATGCACCCAATGCAGCTTCTTCTTACAACTATTTAATCTAAGCCGGAGAAACGGTCCTTTGGTTAAACCGCCATCCGCAGACTTATTGTGCTGCGATCATAGAAATTTCTACATTAACATTCCTTGGAAGCCCTTTAACAGCGACAGTTTCCCTGGCAGGAAATGCACTGGCAAAATATTTTCCATAAACTTCATTAACTGTTTGGAAATGAGCCATATCGCTAAGAAAAATGGTGGTTTTGACAACATGAGAAAAATCCATATCTGCCTCTACTAATAAGGCCTGTAGGTTCTTCATCACCTGCTCAGCTTCTTCAGCAACAGTTGTTGCTTCTATCTGGTTGGTTGCTGGGTTAAAGGCAACCTGACCGGAAATAAATAAAAATCCATTGGCTTTTACCGCCTGACTATAGGGCCCGATTGGAGCAGGGGCATTTGTAGTATGAATGATCGTTTTTGACATATTCCTTAATTTTCCAGTTAAAGGTCGGTTCTTTTATCAAAAAAAACACCCTAAACCAAAAAGGGATTTTATTTTTGCCGCTTATGTCCATGATTCTGCATATTCATACTGGGTTGGAAAAAGCTTATGTGGCGGTGTCCAAAGATCTTGAATGTTTAAGCTATCGGGCAAATGAATTTCAAAAAGACCATGGTAGTTTTCTTCAACCGGCTATTCAAGACATTATCCTTGAAGCAAAGTCAACGCTTCATGATTTGGACGCGATATCGGTAATGAATGGCCCAGGCTCGTACACTGGATTACGCGTAGGACTCTCCGCAGCAAAAGGATTATGCTATGCATTGAAAAAACCATTGATTTGTTTATCTACACTGGAATGGTTAGCATGGCCATTCAAAAATAAAGAAGCAGATTTGATCTGCTCATTGATCGATGCCCGGAGGATGGAAGTATTTACCGCAATGTATCAGAAAGATATGAGCGTGTATATTCCAGAACATCCAGAAATAATTGATGAAAATAGTTTTTCAGAAATAAAAGATAATCGCATTTTATTTACAGGAAACGGCAGAAATAAACTTCCTAAACAAATCACATTACATAAAAATGTACTACTGCCTGATCACATATCAGATATCCAAGAACAAATCGAAATGACCCTGAAACGCTTTACTGAAGGGAAATTCAATGAACTAGCCTATACAGAGCCTAATTATGGAAAAGCATTCTATACAACTGCAAAAGTATGAACTGATTGATTTTTGCTTTAATCTATTTTGCGTTCAGGTAATCCGTTGAATATAAACTTTTAAAAATATATTTGTCTGTACAAATCATTATAACATTTTACAATGTCTGCTAAGCATATCAAAATCGATTATCTGAATGTAAAAAAAGCATCGCTGGTATTACGTGCATTGAATCATAAATTAAGGCAGCAAATAGTAAAGATGCTGGATGAAAAATCAAGGCAAACGGTAACGGAGATCTACATTCAGTTGCGACTGGAACAATCAGTTGCTTCACAACATTTAGCCATTTTAAGAAGAGCAGGAATTGTTAAAACGGAAAGAGATGGTAAATTCATTTACTACCACATAAATTATACTCGCTTAGAACAGATCAACCATTTTATTGACCAGCTTTTAGGTTAACGATTCTCCTAATTTCTATAAACTGAAGGGAGTGTTAAATCATGACATTCCCTTTTTCATTTACCTTTGCCATTATGAATTCTAAATCCGTTCAGTCTATCGATATAAAAGATCTCATGCTAAAACGACAGCATAATGAAACGTTAAGCATAGTAGATACTCGTTCTGCAACTTCATTTTTAGAAGGATTTATTCCAGGTACAATCTTTATCAGTCTCCATAATGATTTTGAAAATATAGCCACTCAAATTCTTTCCAAAAAAGAAGAGATCATACTGCTTGCAGAGGCTGGAAAAGAAAAAGAAAGTGTTGAACGATTGATTGCTGCAGGATTTGAACAGGTAACTGGATTTCTTTCTGGAGGACTAGACTCCTGGAAAAAAAATAATTGGGCAAATGATATCGTGATCGAAATAGAGGCAGATGAATTAATGATGGATATTCCCTTTGATGATAACCTTATGATAATTGATGTTCGTGATGAAGAAGCATATGATGCTGATCATTTCGAAGGGGCAGAAAATCTTCCTTTAGTTAAACTAACCGATCCAGGTACTATATCTATGATCGAAGACCATCACAATGTTTACATCTTATCTCAAACGGGATACAAAAGCTTAATTGCCGCTTCACTACTTAAACGTCAGGGAATACATAACATTAGAACGGTACAGGGTGGCTGGAATGAAGTAAAAAAACAAATGCTATAATTATTTAGCATGCTTCCATCTTCTATGACTCCACAAATAATTCTCAGGAGCAATTCGGATAGATTCTTCAATGTATTCCACATACATTCGAGTCAATTCACCTTCCGGCAATAATGAAGCATCTTCCGTAACAATTTTAGATCTGAACGTATAATGGCCTCTTTTAATTGGATAAAAATGTCCGAATAGCACAGCTGTTCTATTCATTCGTGCACCTTTCTCTGGTCCGGTCACAAAAGGTGTATTCTTCCCAAAAAAAGGAAACCAATACGCTTTATTCGGATCGCCTGGACTTTGATCTGCTACCAGGGCAAGAATATGGTGGGTATTGCTATATTCCGGAAACTCCTCTCGAAATTTTGTAGCACGTATCAGTTTCGTTCCATAACGAGTACGGATGTCTCGCATCATATTTTCAAAAAAAAGGTTTGCTATAGGCATATATACTCCTATAAATGGATATTTCAATTGCATAGAGATATTATGATTCACCACCTCCCAATTGAAATTATGCATCGCCATGACTTGCAAATTTTTCCCTTTATCCATTATATGATTGATAATACTCGCATCACCAGTAAATTTCTTCATCACTCCTTTTTTGGAAAGCGTGATCAATTTGATGGATTCAACAACAGTATCCATCAATAGTCGATAAAAATTCCAGGCAATTTTATTTCTTTCTTTCTGCGTTTTTTCAGGAAAAGCGATGGCAAGATTATGTAATACTACTTGTTTTCGATAACGAATAACATAAAATCCTAAAAATGTTAGAAAATCGGATACCCTATACCACACAAACCATGGCAACCAGGATATAATCCACAAAAATGTATATAGGATTCTATGCTTAAGACTCATAGTACTATAATTCTTTTAAAGATGGTGGATTTAGGATTGTGCATCCACCCAGGCATTATTCTCTTTTAATAAATTGATCAACTCATCTACGGCAACGTCACTATCTACATTTCGCTTAACCACTTCTTTGCCTTTATACAAAGTGATCTTTCCAGGTCCACTACCCACATATCCAAAATCAGCATCGGCCATTTCACCCGGACCATTCACAATACAGCCCATAATGGCAATCTTCACTCCTTTCAAATGATGAGTTACAGAACGGATTTTAGCCGTTGTTTCCTGAAGGTCAAATAAAGTTCGGCCACAACTTGGACAAGAGATGTACTCCGTTTTAGAAATACGAGTACGCGTTGCCTGGAGAATAGAGAAGGCTGTATTGTTCAAGAACTGATGGTTACTCTTAACCTCGAGATAGGTACGACCACTCACTTTCAATTGCTTCTGATCGCCTTCAATATGATTCCACAACCAAAGACCATCCCCCATTCCATCCAACAATAATGCACCTGATTCCGTAGAAAAATTGATTAATTGCTCATCAATGGTATCGTGAATAGATTCTACTTTCAAAAGTACTGGGTTGTTGATGCCACGATTCATCATCTCAACAATAAAACGACGAACCATTAGCATAGATGAATGCCGTGTACTCTCCAAACAAGCTACTATAGTAGAATCTGAATCCATTTTGGTTAATATACTATCCCATTCACTAGTCTTGGTAATATCCAATTTTAGGAAATTAAGCATAGATGATTTCGCCGAATCAGATGTTAATTCATGAATTGAAAAAACAGGAAAATATTTTTCTTTGTCTTGTGCTTGCAACCAAGCGGGATAATCCACCAATACCTTTAATGTTCCAGGCAAAGCAAAATGTAAAATCTGATTGCCCGTGTATATAAAATCTGCCGCACCATCACTGATATTCCATTTATCCAAACCAGCATCATAACGATAACCGATTGCTTCCAGGTTAACAACACTGATCTCTTTATTTCCCAACATGTCGGCCACTACCACTGGAACTTGCTTACCACCAATATTGGAGACTTCAGCAGATAATCTTCTTCGATAATTATAGGGATCGTATGGTATCTTATCCATCACGGGTACCTCTATCCTATGTTTATCTCCTGAATACCGCTTTACAATATCCTTACAAACGGGGATTTCAAATTCAGGATCTTCTGTTAAGGAAACGCGAATCGTATCCCCAATACCATCCTCAAGTAATGTTCCAATACCAATAGCAGATTTAATACGGCCATCTTCACCATCCCCAGCCTCCGTTACTCCCAAGTGCAATGGATAGCATACTTTGAATTCATGCTGCATAGTCTCTGCAAGTAATCGATAAGCCTGTACCATTACCTGAGGGTTGCTGGATTTCATACTCAGCACAATATTGTGATAATTTTCATCACGTGCAATGCGAAGAAACTCCATTGCACTTTCTACCATACCTATAGGTGTATCACCATACCGACTCATAATCCTGTCGCTCAAGGAACCATGATTGGTACCAATGCGCATGGCGGTTCCATGCTCTTTACAGATTTTAACCAAAGGCGTAAATCGCTCCCTGATCCGATCGATCTCCTCTTGATAATTTGCATCTGTATAGTCAATGAATTCAAACTTCTTCTTGTCCACGTAATTACCCGGATTCACTCTCACTTTCTCTACAATCCTTGCTGCTATTTCTGCCGCATTGGGTGTGAAATGAATATCGGCTACCAATGGGGTATTGTATCCTCTTCTTCTTAATTCTTTTTTTATTTCTAACAGATTTTCCGCTTCTTTTTTTGAAGGTGCGGTGATCCTCACCAATTCAGCACCAGCCTCTATGCATCGGATAGTCTGTTCCACAGTGGCAATCGTATCCATAGTATCCGTAGTAGTCATCGTTTGTACGCGGATTGGATTTCCGTTACCTAATAAAAGATCTCCGATTTTTACTTCCAGTGTTTTAAGTCTGGAGTAGCTGGTCAATGATTGACAATACATATTTCAAAGTTAGTAATAAACCAAGGGCAATGCCCTTCTATTTATGGCATCTTCCAGCAAGACTACATCTTACCCTGGAAGAATCCCTGTTTGGTCAGAATATTCTTGAGAATTTTCTCTCTTACCCTTTTCATATCGATGGTATGATCTGACGATTCTAAGTTCATAGCAAAAAAATAAACATGCCTGTTTTCTTCGATCCAGCCAATAATCCATCCCAGTTCATTACCACTATCCGTTTTACCCCAGCCAGTTTTATATGCTAATTGATAGATGGTATTATTCTCTTTAATCATCATCCTTTTCACTTGTTCCTGCACACTGGCTCGGAAAGGAAGCTGCTTGAAATACAACATCTTCACCAACCAAACTTGCGCATCAGCAGAAATTTTAAGACTATTATCCAGCCAAAATGAATCGATATTCGGACCCATTTTTTCATCGCCATAACTTAGACTATCTAACCACGCGCGCATGGTATCACGACCAATGGAACGAGCCAGTTGCTGAAAATGCGGAACCGATGAAACGTTGAATGCCTCAGCTAATGTGAGGTCTTTATTCCAATCTGCCTGATCTCTGACTACACCATCCCACTTGATTATACTGCTATCACTGGTTATCCGCCCAGTTTGTAAAGCGATTAATGCATTAACTATTTTAAACGTTGAGGCTGGCATGAAACGAGTAGTATCCCGTTTCAGGTTATAGATGACATGCTGTCCCCTGCTGTTATCAAACATCGCGAACGTTCCATCCACGTTAAACTCATCGAAAAATACTTTCAGACTATCATCTTCCTCTACATTATTAACGGTACAGGAACCTAATAACCATATACTCGCCAGAACAATCCAATTCCTCATTTTTTGGGTAATTATTAGTTGATTACGTTTAATTCACGGCCTACTTTCACAAAAGAAGCGATTGCTTTATCAAGATGTTCAACATCATGCGCTGCACTTAGTTGCACACGTATCCTCGCTTTCCCTTTCGGAACCACAGGATAAAAGAATCCCACCACAAAGATGCCTTCCTCCAACATACGAGCTGCCATTTTTTGTGCTAGTACCGCTTCGTATAACATGATGGGTACAATTGGATGTTCACCAGCCTTGATATCAAAACCTGCTTCTGTCATTTTAGTGCGGAAATAGGTGGTGTTGAATTCCAATTTATCACGTAGTGCGGTAGTTTCACTCAACATATCCAATACAGCAATAGAAGCCCCTACAATACTGGGGGCTAAGGTGTTGGAGAAAAGATAAGGACGACTCCTCTGGCGAAGCATTTCGATGATCTCTTTACGACCACTTGTGAATCCTCCAGATGCTCCACCTAAAGCCTTTCCTAATGTTCCGGTAATGATATCAATGCGGCCCATCACTCCACGATGCTCATGAGTGCCTCTGCCTGTTTTTCCTAAAAAACCAGAAGAGTGACATTCATCAATCATTACTGCAGCCTGGTATTTATCCGCCAGTTCACAGATTTTATCCAATTGAGCGATCGTTCCATCCATACTGAAAGAACCATCGGTAACGATGATACGGGTTCGTGCTGAAGAAGCTTCCTGAAGTTTCACTTCCAAATCGCTCATGTCATTATGTGTATATCGGAAACGTTGTGCCTTGCATAAACGAACACCATCAATAATAGAAGCATGGTTCAACTCATCCGAAATGATCGCATCCTGCTCATTAAATAGAGGTTCGAATACTCCACCATTAGCATCAAAAGCAGCAGCATAAAGGATCGTATCTTCTGTTCCTAAAAATGCAGAGATCTTTTGTTCCAGCTCTTTGTGAATATCCTGTGTTCCACAAATGAAACGAACACTGCTCATGCCAAAACCACGATAATCAATATATTTTTTAGCTGCTTCCAATACTTTGGGATGAGAACTTAACCCTAAATAGTTATTGGCACATAAATTGATCACATCTTTTCCATCTACATGAATTATCGCACCCTGTGGACTTTCAATGATCCTTTCGCGTTTAAATAGGTCGGCTTTCTTGATCTCTTCTAGCTCTATCGCTAATCTTTCCTTTAGTTGCTCGTTCATATTATGTCCGTTAATCCGGCAAATTTCTTAACTTTTTCTATCTTTGTTGCCGTCGTTTGTAACTTTTCCCAATTATTTTCGTCTAATTGTAAAAGTAAGCGGTCATGAAATCTAAAATCGGATCTATTTTATTATTTGGAAGTTTGGTTGCTCTGATTATTTTCGGAGCTACTTACCTCTTAAATGGTAAACAACCATACGCGGAAGATGTTTCAAACCGGATGAAAGAAAAAACCGCCAAAATGGTAAAATCGCCAGTGCCGATTTGGGAAAAAGTAATCAAATTACTCGTAAGAATGTAATAATCAACTAGTTATAGAAAGGGGCTGAATAGCCCCTTTTTTTGGCCGATATGTAACCTTATTATTGATCAGACGTATTATAGTCAAGCAGCGCAATGACGGAAAGAGAATATAATACTTGTGTACGGAACTATGCGGATAATGTTTACCGATTTATCCTTAAAAACATCAGACATGAAGAAGATGCACAGGATATCGTTCAATCAGCCTTTGAAAAACTTTGGAAGAATCGAGAGGAAGTAAATGCAGATACTGCCAAATCTTACCTCTTCACTATTGCCTACAATCAAATGATCGATCATATCCGTAAGGCAAAACGTATTCAACTCCGGGAAACATTTAGAGAAACGGAAAAGATTTCTGCAGCCAAATCGGATAATCTCAAAGAAATTTTACATGAGGCGCTGGCCAGATTGAATGAAACGCAACGCGCTTTGGTGACGCTAAAAGATTATGAAGGGTATAGTTATGCAGAAATAGGTAAGATCACCTCATTAAGTGAAAGTCAGGTAAAAGTATATCTGCATCGAGCGCGGATCTTATTGAAACAATATCTCGTTAAACCCGAAAATCTGATCTGATGAAAAAAGAAAAGTTACATAGGGGTAATTATGAGGAATATTTCCTGCTGTATGTAGATAACGAATTGTCTGACCAGGAGAAGCAATGGGTGGAGGATTTTGTTGCTGCAAATCCAGATCTGAAAGTTGAACTCGATATATTATTTGATTCCGTACTGCATGAAGAAAAAATCCCATTTAAAGGGAAGGATGCACTACTAAAAAATGAATTGAGCGCTGTTGAAGAACTTCAATTATCTTTTTTGGATAACGAGTTAGATTCTACTGAGATAAACAGATTGAATAAAATTCATCAAGCCGACCCTAATGCATTGGCATTTTTTGACCTATTGAAAAAAACAAAACTTCCTGAAGAGAAGATCCTTTACCCTTATAAAGAAAAGCTATATAGGAGAACAACAAGAGTGGGATTGATGCGATGGTTGACCCCCGTAGCGGCTGCAGCAGTATTGATCACGATTTTTTTACTACGTGATAATCCAGTTACGATTAAAGCTGAAGCTCCAGAAATTATTATGGCAAACAATCCGACTGTAACATATCAGGAGCCGCAGCATATAGTAGAAAAGCAATTGCTAAATTTGGAAAAGGAAATACACATAAAGAAAAGAATAAAGCTCTCCACGGTTTCTATATCGCAATCAAAGCCTTCTATGGTTGAGCAGCCTAAAGTGATTCTTGATGAAAACATATTAGAAGAGGTGAATGGTATCCCTGAAATTATTTCTACACCCGTAATTGAAACTACAACTGCTGAAAAAAATATTACCGAAAAAGCCTTAACCATTAAATCGGAATATACACAAGAGGCTTTGATCAATACCATAGCTGAAGAGGAAATAGAACAACCTAAAAAAGGGTTTAGAGGTATTATACGAAAGGCATCCAGGATATACAACAAGATCACGCATCCGGAAGGTGATAAACCATTAATAAAATTTACACGATACGAAATAGAACTTAAATAAATAGATATGAAAAAACTTTTTATCATCATGCTAGTAGCATGCAGCGGATCAGGATTTGCGCAACAAGATTCAACGAAAAAAGAATCAGATACTATTCGTGTAGGTAGTATCATCATCATTAAAAAAGAAGGCGACAAAAATCAAAGCGTTAATATAACAACTTCACCATCCCCAAAAAAAACCAAAAACGTCACCACGAATTGGTGGATCGTGGACATCGGATATGCTGGGGTACGAGATATCACAAATTATGGCAGCCCTGAGGCAAGAGCATTTATGCCTAATGCTGGGCCTAGTTCTATTAATGCGGGTGATTTCTCCTTACGCAGCACTCGTGTTTCCAATTTCAATTTATGGATCTTTATGCGTAAGCATAATATGATCAAACATGTGCTGAATTTGAAATATGGATTTGGTATCGAAAGCAATAATTATTTCTACAAAACATCACTTACATATGTTGATGGCCCTTCGCCTTATGTGACACGCGAGAATATATCTTTCTCTAAAAACAAACTGGTAGCCAATTATCTTACCATACCGATGATGCTGAACATCAACACTACTCCGAATTCCAAAAAAAGAGGACTTGAAATCAGTGCAGGAGTGAGTGCAGGCTTACTCTACAAATCACACCAAAAACAAAAATCGGAAGAAAGAGGAAAGCAAAAACAACATACTGACTTTAATTTGGAACGCTTTAAAGTAGCACTGGTGGGTGAACTAGGTATTGGCCCGCTAAAATTTTACGGCTCATACGCCCTTACCCCACTACATAAATATGGGGTTGAACAGATACCCTACAACGTAGGGATACGATTAGGCAATCTATAGAATTGGCTAATTGTCCATTCCTTTGAACAGAATTGTTAAGATTCCTGCAATTAGCTGATGGGCTAATAAGCTAATTAGTAAATTTGCAGATGTCTATTCAGGTAACAAACCTCTTAAAATGCTACGGAGAGCAGAAAGCCGTAAATAATATCTCTTTTACTATCCCAAAAGGTGAGATCGTTGGCTTCCTTGGTCCTAATGGTGCAGGAAAGTCCACTACTATGAAAATGATCACCGGATACTTAACACCGGATACGGGTTCTATTGAAGTAGCAGGCATACCGGTACTCATCAATCCGCTTGAAGCCAGAAAAAAAATAGGATATCTCCCTGAAGCCAATCCGCTTTATATGGATATGTATGTTCAGGAATACCTGACCTTTATTGCCGGGATACATCAGCTATCTAATGTAAAAGAAGCGATTGAAAAAGCGATCCATATGACAGGCCTCACCCCAGAATCGCATAAAAAGATCGGACAGCTCTCAAAAGGCTACAAACAGCGAGTAGGGCTTGCAGCAGCACTCATCCATGATCCTGAAGTTTTGATCCTTGATGAACCCACCTCAGGCCTCGATCCGAACCAGATCATCGAGATCCGTGAGGTGATCCGCCGACTGGGTAAAGAAAAAACCATTTTATTTTCCTCGCACATTCTCCAGGAAGTAGAAGCCCTTTGCCAACGTGTTATCATCATCAATAAAGGTGATCTTGTAGCTGATGACTCCCTAAATAATTTAGGGAAAGCCCAAACCAGCCAGCAGCTCAGGGTGCAATTCAAAGAAGTTTTGGAGGCAGAATGGCTACAGCGGTTACCTTCAGTTTCAGCTATCGACAAAAAAGATAGTCATACCTGGGTATTGGCCACCGATGATACAGATCAATTGAACAAACAACTCTTATCATTGGCTTTGCAGCATAACCTGAATATCGTTTCTTTGCAATCTGAAAGCAGGGACCTGGAAGCGATTTTCCGTGACCTAACGAATTCTGGCCATTGAGCCAACAAACAAATTAAGAAAAGTATGAGCTACATTACTGATGTACACGCCCGGCAGATACTCGACAGCCGGGGTAATCCAACTGTTGAAGTGGATGTAATGACCGACAACGGCGTTCTTGGAAGAGCAGCTGTTCCATCTGGTGCTTCTACCGGAAAACACGAAGCTGTTGAACTTCGCGATGGCGATAAAGCAGTTTACCTTGGCAAAGGTGTGTTGAAAGCCGTTTCAAATGTGAACGATATCGTGGCAGATCAACTGATTGGTGTTAATATCAATGAACAAACCGCTATAGATGCTAAACTGATTGAAATTGATGGTACTGAAAATAAGGGTTCCCTTGGCGCAAATGCAACATTGGCTGTTTCTATGGCTGTTGCTAAAGCAGCGGCAATTGAGAGTAATCTTCCGCTGTTTCGTTATTTAGGTGGAGTAAATGGAACGGTTCTTCCCATGCCATTGATGAATATCCTGAATGGCGGTGCGCATGCAGATAATAAAATTGATTTTCAGGAATTCATGATTGTTCCAGTTGGAGCATCAACGTTTAGTGAAGGACTTCGCTGGGGCGTAGAGATCTTCCATAACTTAAAGACTGTTTTAAAGAAAAAAGGCTATAGCACGAACGTTGGGGATGAAGGAGGATTTGCTCCTGAAATTCAGAGCAATGAAGAGGCCATCGAAACCGTATTGGCTGCAATCGAAGCGGCTGGTTATAAGCCAGGAGAGCAGATCGGCATTGCTATGGATGCTGCTTCCAGTGAAATGTATGATGATGCTGATGGAACGTATTGTTTCTATAAAAGCTCAAAGAAAAAAATCAGTCGGGATGAAATGGTTGACTATTGGGCAACATGGGTAAATAAATATCCTATCGTTTCCATAGAAGATGGTATGGCAGAAGATGATTGGGATGGATGGAAAAAGCATACCCAGACCATCGGAAATAAATGTCAGTTGGTAGGAGATGATCTGTTTGTGACCAATGTGAAGCGCTTAGACAGAGGTATTAAGGAAGGAATTGGCAACTCTATTCTGATTAAAGTAAATCAGATCGGTACCGTTACCGAAACCATCAATGCAGTTCAATTAGCACAGACCAATGGATATACTTCTATCATGAGTCATCGCAGTGGAGAAACAGAAGATACTACCATTGCAGATTTAGCAGTGGCATTGAATTGCGGACAGATCAAAACCGGATCTGCATCCCGAACAGATCGTATGGCTAAGTACAACCAGCTGCTTCGTATTGAAGAGTGGTTGGGTCAGAACGCGATCTATCCAAAAGGAAGAATTCGTTTCGGAAAATAACAGTTTATCATAAAAGCCACACGTAATGTGTGGCTTTTATCTTTATTTTTGAACTTGATACTATCTATGAAACCAATCTTTCGCAAGCTGACGAACAAATATTTTCTGGCAACGGTATTCTTTATCGTATGGATGTTCTTCTTCGACCATAACGATATTGTATTAGGTTTCAAGCGCCGACAGGAATTGCATGAGTTAAGGGATAAAAAAGAATATTACCAGGAACGCATCAAATCTACCCGCGAAGAATTAAATCAGCTCAAACAAAATGCTTCATCACTCGAGAAGGTTGCTCGCGAAAAATACATGATGAAAAAAGATAATGAAGATCTGTTCATCATTGAGGAGAAATAGTTCACTCCATAGTTCCCCTGTTGTACAACAGCCATGAAAAAGAAAGAACGATACGAGGCGATCATTAACTATTTCCAGGAACATGCCCCAGAAGCGGAAACGGAACTATTGTATGATAATCCTTATCAACTATTGGTAGCAGTAATTTTATCCGCTCAATGCACAGATAAGCGAGTGAATATGACCACCCCAGCTATCTTTGCAAAATATCCTGATCCCAAAACCTTAGCGAAAGCTACATTCGATGAACTCTTCCCTTTGATACGGAGCATATCCTATCCCAACAATAAAACCAAACACTTGATCGGCATGGCCAACATGTTGATCAATGAATTCAATGGCGAAATTCCCATGACGGTGGATCAACTTGTGAAGCTCCCGGGTGTGGGAAGAAAAACGGCGAATGTGATCACGTCTGTAATCGATCAACAACCGAATATGGCAGTAGATACCCATGTGTTTCGTGTATCAGCCAGATTGGGCTTGACCACCGGTGCGAAAACGCCCTTACAAACGGAAAAACAATTGATCGCCTATATCCCCGAAGCGCTGGTGCACAAAGCACATCATTGGCTGATCCTTCACGGTCGGTACACTTGTCTTGCCCGTAATCCAAAATGTCCGCAATGTGGACTGACATCACTATGTTCATATTATAAAAAAGTCCATAAGGCGTAAGCTTCCATCAAATTCCTTAACTTTCTGTTTCATCAATCGATTGTTTTATGAAGATGACAACCCGTGTCCAGTTGTCTGTAATGATGTTCCTCCAATTCTTTGTTTGGGGTGCCTGGTATGGCCAGTTGAGTAAGTACATGACAAATAAACTAAATGCTACTGGAGATCAGGTGGGTCATGCTTACGCTGCTTTTTCGATCGCTATGATCGTTGCACCTTTTTTTGTGGGCATGCTGGCAGATCGATATTTCCATGCTCAACGGGTACTGGGCATTTTGAATCTATTAGGAGCAGGGCTCTTGTACGTACTAACACAAACTACTAATCCCGATACCTTTTATTGGATCATGTTAGGTTATTGCCTAACATTCGCACCTACTATTGCATTGACGAACTCCATTTCGATGCGACAAATGTCGAATCCCGAAAAAGAGTTTCCTTCGGTACGCGTATTTGGCACAATATCCTGGATCGCTGTGGTAAACCTCGTTGGGTTTTTGGGTGTGGGCGATAAAGTGGAGATATTTCAAATCGCCTTAGCTGCTGCTGCTTTATTGGGCGTAATGGCCTTCTTTCTTCCATCTACTCCACCAACTGCAGAGGGTAAGACTTCATTCGCAGAGATCATTGGTAAAGATGCATTTGTACTATTAAAAGATAAAAGCTTTTTAATCTTTTTTATATCATCGGTATTGATCTGCATTCCACTTTCGTTTTATTATACATGGGCTAATCCATCGATTACAGATACATACAAATTAGCCTTTCCGTCTGCAGATCCCTCTACATTCAACGTAGAAAATAAAATGTCGTTGGGGCAGGTTTCAGAAGTGGTTTTTATGTTAGCTCTTCCATTAGTATATGGCCGTTTTGGTGTAAAAAATATTTTACTGATCGGTTTGATTGCCTGGATCACCCGTTTCCTATTCTTTGGTTATGGAGATGGCCTTTCAGGAGAGTGGATGTTATTCGCTGCTATTTTACTTCACGGCGTATGTTACGATTTCTTCTTTGTAAGCGGTATGATCTATACGGATCAAAAAGCCGGCGAGAAAATTAAATCACAAGCACAGGCATTGATTTCATTGGCTACATATGGTATTGGAATGTATATAGGATCGATTATCTCAGGTAGAGTGAAACAAATGTACACTGTGAATAAAGTGACGGACTGGTTAAATGTTTGGTTAGTGCCAGCTGGTATTGCAGGTGTTATATTAATTTTATTTCTATTCTTTTTTAAGAGCGATAAATCGCTTAAAACAACCTAACAAAAAACCTCCAGAAATTTTCTGGAGGTTTTTTTATTCAGTTGATTTTACAGCAGTGTTCTGATCTTTTCAACGAGCTCCGTCTTCGTGATCGGAATTCCTTTGATCTTATTGAAACCGATGGCATCCACCATATATTGATCACGAATGATCTTGATCAACTGACCATTATTGATCTCTGGGATCAATACTTTATCGAAGCCTTTGATGATCTTTCCTAAGTTCTTAGGGAATGGACGAACATACCGAAGATGTGCATGAGATACAGCATGCCCAGCGGCTTGCAATTCAGCACAAGCACTTTTGATCGCACCATAAGTACTACCCCATCCTAACACTAATATTTTACCTGTTGAATCACCACTATCCATCTGCTGTTCGGGTACATAATCTGCGATCCTATCAACCTTCTCCTGACGCAATTGAACCATGTGCTGATGGTTTTCATTATCATAGCTGATATTACCTGTAATATCCTGCTTTTCTAAACCCCCAATACGATGCTCTAAACCAGGTGTACCTGGAATAGCCCAAGGTCTAGCCAGCTTCTCATCACGCTTATATGGCTGAAGCTTTTCCTCACCTTCATCCAGTTTCTTTTTGAAATTCACTTTTATCTCAGGTAACTCATCTGCAGTTGGGAATCTCCAAGGTTCAGCACCATTAGCGATATATCCATCTGTTAAACATATCACAGGGATCATATGCTGAACGGAAATGCGACAGGCCTCATACACAGCAGCGAAACAATCACTTGGAGTGGAAGCAGCCACGATAGGCATCGGACTTTCACCATTTCTTCCGTAATAAGCTTGAAGCAGATCACTTTGTTCTGTTTTGGTAGGCAGACCTGTAGAAGGGCCACCACGTTGTACGTTGATGATCACCAATGGAATTTCCATCATCATCGCTAATCCCATCGCTTCGGTTTTCAAAGCCATACCTGGACCAGAAGTGGTGGTAACCGCTAACGCACCCCCATAGCTTGCGCCTATGGCTGAGGTGATACCGGCAATTTCATCTTCTGCCTGATATGTTTTCACACCAAAGGCTTTATGTTTACTAAGCTCATGTAAAATATCAGACGCTGGTGTAATGGGATATGACCCTAAAAATAATGGAAGCCCACTTTTTTGAGAAGCGGCAATCAATCCATATGCTGTTGCCTGATTACCCATTATTGAGCGATAGGTTCCAGCCTCCATTTTAGCTTTTTCTACTTTATACCGAGTGGTGAATGTTTCCGTAGTATCACCATAGTTATAACCTGCCTGGAGAGCACTGATATTACTATTCAGGATCTCATCTTTCTTCCCGAATTTATCTTTTAAAAACTGAATTGTGCTAGCCATATCACGACTATACATCCAATACAGGAAGCCTAGTACAAACATATTCTTTGCACGATCCTTTTCCTTTGTTCCTAATGTATAATCCTTCAATGCTTCTCGAGTCATTTTGGTAACATCTACCTTGATTAACTCAAATGCATCCAGTGAATTATTCTCTAACGGATTTTCGCCTTCCGGATAATTCGCAAGTCGAAGATTCTTAGCATCAAATCCATCGGTATTGGCAATGATCTTTCCACCTTTTTTCAGATTCTTAAGATTCGACTTCAATGCAGCTGCATTCATTGCCACTAACACATCACAATCATCCCCAGGAGTATATACCGGAGATGATGAAAAGCGAAGCTGGAATCCACTCACACCTGCCAGCGTTCCCTGTGGTGCACGGATCTCCGCTGGGAAATCGGGGAAGGTTGCCAAATCCATACCCATCAGGGCTGTATTGTTCGTAAATTGGCTACCGGTCAACTGCATACCGTCACCACTGTCTCCTGCGAATTTGATTACTACATCCTGTAATAATTCATCTTTTCTGATCATGTTATTGAATTGGGTCTTACAAATGTAAAATACGATGAATTTCTTGAAATTACAGCGTACAAGAATCAGTCGATCCCTCAATTAGCTCCCATCTCCATCCAGCAGATTACCTAATCCGCCTAATAAACTTCCTTCTTCTTTGCGTTGGGTTGTACCATATGATAAAATCCTCGATGCCAAACGAGATACCGGTAGCGTTTGCAACCAAACTTTACCTGGTCCGCGAAGGGTAGCAAAAAATAATCCTTCCCCACCAAAAATCGTATTGCGGATACCACCAACAAACTGAATATCAAAATCCACTTCCTGCGTATAGGCCACCACACAACCTGTATCAACTTTTATGAATTCGCCAGGTGATAACGTTTTTTCAAATACATATCCACCAGCATGCATGAACGCCATTCCATCTCCTTCCAATTTTTGCATGATGAATCCTTCGCCACCAAATAACCCCGTCCCTAATCTGCGTTGTAAGGCTATCCCTACGGATACTCCTTTTGCTGCACATAAGAAAGCATCTTTCTGACAAATTATAGTACCCATTTGAAGCAGATCCACTGCAATGATCTTACCCGGATAAGGTGAGGCAAAAGATACTCGCCTTTTATCACCAACAATATTCGTGAATGCCGTCATGAATAAGCTTTCCCCTGTAAGCAATCGTTTTCCAGCCGACATTAATTTTCCAAAAAAACCGGATTGTTGTTGTGATCCGTCTCCAAAAATAGTGGCCATCTGGATGCCATCATCCATCATCATGAAACTACCCGATTCTGCAATGGCGGTTTCATTTGGATCTAATTCAACTTCTACGTACTGCATCTCTTCGCCGTAGATCTTGTAGTCAATTTCGTGGTTCGTTCTCATATATATAGCTTTTAAAAATCGACCCCCGAGATTGTTTCCCGGAGGTCGATTCACTTAAAGATAAATAAAAAACATATTATTTTTTCATGGTTCCGTTCCAAACAGCTTGCCCCTTAAGCTTACGTACCAGATACATTAATCCGGTAAACACAAAGAAAAACGGACCCAACAATCCAAAAAGGCTGATCCAACGTCCACGATAGAATTGTGACATTGGTCTGCGTAGCCTTTCCGCCAAAATATACATACCGGGTACCATGATCAACGTCATAAAAAAGGCAAAAATCAATCCCCAGATGATCGTCCAGGATAAAGGTGCCCAGAACACCGCATTATCGCCACCGAGGAAGAGATTGGGATTCCAATCAGTGAACATGGTAACAAAATTGATGTTCAATCCTATAGCGAGTGGAATCAACGCAAGGATCGCAGCTAATGCGGTTAACAACACCGGTACGATACGAGTTTTACCCGCTTCTATTACGGCCTCTCGTGTTTTCATTCCTCGACTTCGTAATTCATCAGCAAACTCAATGACGAGGATACCATTTTTCACTACAATACCAGCTAAGCCAATCACGCCAATGCCCGTCATTACTACGGCTGCTGTACTCTTGGTGATAGCATATCCTAATAAGACTCCAATCACACTAAACACAATTTCCGATAATACAATAACGGTTTTAGATAGTGAGTTGAATTGTAAAACCAGGATCAGTAAGATCAACCCAATGGAGATCAACAATGCCTTACCAAGGAAATTAGACGTTTCTGCCATTTGCTCACCCTCTCCAGTTTGAGCAATGGTCACATCATCAGGCTTATCCTTGAATTCATTTATGGCAGCAAGGATCTCCTCATTCACTCCTGCTGGGGTGAATCCCTGAGAGGTAAGAACATTGCTATAAATCGTCACAACACGTTTTAGATTCTTACGCTTTATGGCACCATATGTGCTGGTCATTTCAAAATCTACAACAGAACTAATCGGGATCTGCTTAATCTGACCAGAAGTGAAATCCCGAAAGGTGATCTTCATATTCAACAGATCAGACAAACTTTTCCGCTGGATCTCAGTATTTCTTAGCTGGATCTTATATTCATCTTCATCAAGCTTCAATTTAGAGATCTCCTTACCAAATAAAGCTGTTCGAATTTCCATTCCTATTTGTGCAGTAGAGATACCATTTATGAGTGCACGTTCACGATTCACTTTTATGGTGATCTCTGGATTATTGAGATCAACATCTAATTTAAATTCTTCAACGCCTGGAATATTTTTGCGCTGGAGATAATTCTGCAGGTTCACCGCCGTTGTGGTCAGCGACTCAAAATTCTCACTACTAACCTCAATGTTTATTGGAGGCTGAGTAGGAGGACCTGCTTGTTCCTGTGCTACAGAAATCTGAGCTCCGGGAATATCTTTAATTGTACTCCGCACTTCATCCAAATAAGGACGAGTAGAAACACCATGACGTTCTTCAAACGGAACAAAGTTGATCTGAATACGCCCAAGCTCCGGTCTGGTGCTTCGATCATTACTGTTTGGATCAGAAGCCCCAACAGCTACGTTAGCAATCATGGATTCCACTACGGGATTTTCTTTTCCATTATCCATACCAAGTACTTTTGCTACCCGCTGTTCTAAAACACGTGTAACGGAATCTGTATAATCAATATCTGTTCCAGCAGGAAGACGCAAATAAACATAGATATTATTTGGATCACCCTGAGGAAAGAGAAGTACAGGAACTTTACGCGCACCAAAAAATATGAACGACAAAACCAGTAACCCAAAAGTAGCGGTTAGCAACCATGCTGGTCTCCAGCCCTTCAGCGACCATTTTAACAACACTTCATAACGATTCATCATTGCCGGTAAAACTTTCTGCTGGAAGTGCAAGATCAGATCATTGATGAAATATTTATTTAGAATAGCCAATATCAGAAAGAAGATCAACAAGTTGCCTATAAAGCGATAAGAGGAAAGATCTGCTCCGTAACCTATGGCATCCATCAAAACAGCAATGATTAAGGTAACCCAAAAACCAGTCTTCCTGAAGATCGCATTCTTTGGCCCTTTCTCGTGCTCGTCATGCGTCATAAAATCTACTGCAAATACTGGATTCATCACATAGGCCACAATCAACGAAGCAGTTAAGGTAAAGATCAGCATCGTAGGTAAATAGATCATGAACTTACCGATGATACCAGGCCAGAAAAGTAACGGAACAAAAGGGGCCAAAGTGGTTAATGTACCCGCTAATACCGGAACAAAAACTTCCCCAGCAGCAAATCTTGCTGCATCAGCAGAAGAAATCTTGCCTTTACCCCCTACAAATATCCTGTGGGTATTCTCTATCACTACGATCGCATCATCTACCACAATACCTAAACCAAAAAGGAGGGCAAATAGGGCAATAAAGTTCAATGAAATATTTCCGCCTACAATGAAACCTGCTGTGGGCAGAAAGATAAAAGCGAGGAACATACTAAGCGGAACGGATAGTGCTACAAAGAATGCATTGGTCACGCCCATGAAGAACATCAAAACCAGTAGAACCAAAATGAATCCAATCACAATTGAATTCACCAACTCCGTAAAGGACGCACCTGCCTTAATGCTTAAGTCACCCGTAACCCGGATATCCAGATTCTTTGGAAATTCTTTTTTCTGAAGTTCCGTAACTACTTCACGAACTTTTTTAGCCGCATCAATCAAATTCTCTCCGGATCGTTTGATCACACTCAAACTCACTACATTCTTGCCGTTCATACGGGCGAAGCTCTCTTTCTCTTTCACCGTGTCACGTATTTCCGCTATATCACGCAAGTAAATAGGTGCCCCATTAATATTTTTAACGATTACCTGATTCAGGTCGTAGGTTGTAGTAAATTGTCCTTTAACACGGAGCGTTCGCTTTTGCTCTCCCATTTCCAACAATCCACCGGAAATATCAGCATTCTCCCGAGCAACAGCAGCTTCAATATCATTGAACGTAACCTTTGCTACCTGCATTTTATAATTGTCCACGTTTATTTGGATCTCTCTTTCTGGAGCTCCAACAATATCCACACGTGTGATCTGAGATAACTCCTCTACTTTATCCTGAATTCGATCTGCAAATTCTTTCAGCTTTACAGCATCGTAATCGCCACTTACATTTACATACATGATCGGTAGTTCACTTAAAGCGATCTCCTGAACTGTTGGCTCCTGTGTTAGATCAGCTGGAAGTTCGCCACGTGCTTTATCTACTGCATCTTTAACTTTTTGAACAGCCACATCCGTATTTACATCCGTATTGAACTCTACGACAATAGCTGAGAAATCCTGCAATGAATTACTGGTGATCTTGTTGATCTTAACACCGGAGATACCCTTCAGTTTTTTCTCAATGGGGCGAGTTACTAGATTTTCAATATCCTTTGGTGAATTACCTACATAAATCGTTTGAACATAAACGGTAGGAATAACGATATCAGGGAATTGCTCTTTTGGTAAAGTGATAAATAAAGAGGATCCCCAAACGGTTACAAACAATACGATCAGATAAACAGCAGTCTTATTCTTGATTGCCCAGTCGGTAGCAAAAAATGTTTTGCTCTTACTGATCAGCTTTGAAATTTCATCAGTTATTTTTTCCATGCGAATTGTACATTATTTAGTAGCAATAACTTGGCCATCATATAAACCCTGAAAACCCTTGGTAATAAGCTTTTCATTATCAGCTAAACCTGTTTTTATTTCAACAAATTCATCATATAACTCACCAATATTAACAGGCTTTTTCTTTGCAATTTTTTTCCCATTTTGTTCTTCAAGAACAAAAACGAACTTTCCTTTTTCATCAGTTTGAAGGGTGGCTAAAGGAACTACCACTGCATTTTTCGCAGCATGATCTAAAATTTTGATCAATGCAATCTGATTAGGTTTGATCAACGGATCGGAAGGAATTTTGGTTTCGGCAACGAAGCTTCGGGTGGTTAACCCAATGGTCTCACTCACCAATGAAATGGTAGAATTATATTTTTTATTCAAATCAGGAAGCTCTACAACCACTGGCATTCCTTTAGTGATCTTCGATAAATAATTTTCCGGAATATCCACAACAGCTTTCAAATTGACAGGGTTCACAATAGTAATGCCCGCCATAGGATTACCGGTAAATACTTCACCCACTCTGATAGTAACGGTTTCTGCCACACCTGACACCTGAGCATATACGCTGGTCATCGCTTGCTGTTCACGCAACAGATCCATTTGTTTTTCCAGATTTTCTACTGCGTTCTTTGAATTCAGCACCTGCACTTCTGTACCGATTCCTTCTTTCCAGACGTTTTGTTGACGGTTATAAAGATCTTTAGCGTAATTCAGCTGATTTTGAAGAGTGGCCATTTGTTGACGTATGATCGCATCATCCAATTTTAAAAGTAACTGACCTTTACGCACATTATCGCCTTGCTTTACATAAATTGATTTTACTTGTCCCCCCATTCCACGTGGTGTAACATAGTAGATATTTTCTGTAGCTATTTTCCCTTGTAAGTCGATATAATGCTCAAAATTTTGCAGCGTAATTGGTGTGATCTCCACCAGTTTGGCTGCTTCGGCAGACATGGTGGTATCCAGTTTCATGATCTGTTCCTCAAGAGAGGCAATCTTTCCATCAAGCGTTGTGCGCTCTTTTTTCAACCCTTCCAATTGAACTTTAAGATCATTAAGACTACCTTCCTTTGCTTTTTTACCTGAACCGCAGGAAGCGAGTAAGGCGAAGCTGGCGATAATAAATACTTTCTTCATATATAAGGTTTAAATATTTTAATTATTGTAATCTGCCCAATGCACGGAAATATGAAATTTTGGCAATCGTGGCATCATATAAGGCTTGGAAATAGTTGGCCTGTGCATCTTCATAACTTTGTTCTGTTTGTAATAATTCAAAACTAGAACCAAGACCTTGCTCATATTTTTTCTTTGTAGTCTGGAAAACTCGTTCTGCTAATTCCAAATTTCGTTCCTGTATATCCAATCCGGTAATAGCATTTCGGAAAGAATTATAAGATGCAACACGCTGAAGATCGATGGCCCGTTGTACATTCTCAATTGTATTCTGCGTTTTCTCTAGATTCAATTTTGCCTGTTGAATTCGATAATTCTTTTGTAACCCATCAAATACAGGCACATTTATACTCAAGCCGGCAACATTCGTTTTGAACCAGGGTTGATTTGCACTAAACAAATTAAACTCCCTTCGCTGCGCATTCTGTGAATAATTCCAAAACCCGGCGATAGTTGGCAAATATTGAAGTTTGTATCGTTTCAAGTCTAATGTTTGCAATTCTTTTACTGTTTCTAAGAGCTTGATTTCATTACGATCTTGATACTTGAAACCTGTAGTATCCAGAATATCTTTTTTAACTATACTCATAGATAGCGTATCTGTCAATTGAAGCGTATCCTGTTGATTCAACCCTATCGCAAATTTCAATGCGGCATATCCAATAGAAACCAAATTATCAACTTGTGATTTTGCTGATCGCAGATTGTTGAGGTTGACTTGGGTACGATCAATATCTAATCGCTCTGCAAAACCATTTTTATATAAAACTTCCTGATCTTTAGAAAGCTTCTCCAATCTGTTGATACCATCTACCAGAAATTGTCGCCTTTTCTCGGCAATCAAAACAGAATAGTAAGACCTGTACACATTACTGCGTGCACTATCTTCCATGGCTTTAATATTAATATCCGCGTAGGTCAACGATTTACTTCTGGCTTGTAAGGCTACAAATACATCAGGCTGAAAAAACAATTGCTGAAAACTAAAGCCTGCTGAGGCTTGCCAGGGAACGCCAAACTGAACGGGGTTTAAACCGGGAGGACCAGATGGAACCTGAATGGTATTTCCACCGGCATCTTTTACGCCCTCTTTATTCAAAACACCATATACTGCCGGAGAAATAAAATCAGGTAGCAGTGTGACAGGAATATTGAAAAAATATTGTGAACTAACACTCCCATTTACCTGAGGCAATGCTTGTCCACGAATCTCTTTATTCCGCGCAATCTGTATATCACGGTCAAGTTTAAGATTTTTTACCTCAATTAGATTTTTAACAGCATGTTCTACTGCCTGAGTTGCTGTAAAGGCATATTTTTTCTGCGCTTGAAGTTGTGGGCTTAAAACGAGAAACAGCAGCATAACAGTAAAAAATCTCCACATCTTATCGGTTCTCATACGTTTGATTATCTCTTTGTTTTTTATATTGATGAATAAGCTCAAATCCTTTTGGAGTTACTAATCCATAGATCCAGTGCTCAAGGATGGCTCTTGCTACTTCAAGCAGATTGTATTTACCTGCGGGAAAATGTTCAATATTGAAGGCAATCATCATAGACTCCAATCTGTATTTCGATAGTATATCAACATTAATATCTTCTCGATACAAACCTTCTTTAATACCCCGCTCCATATTATCACAGGTCACTTTGAACAGAAATTCTTTTCGTATCGCCTGAAATTTCTGGAAACTCTGAAAATGAAATTTGTGCAGATCATGCATCACTGCAGGATTTACAACCCCTAAATGTGACGTCACCCTGTCCATGGTCAGGAATACTTCTTCAACCGCATTTGTGGCGATATCCTTGCTCATCAAACAATCTTCTTTGATGCGTTCATTGTGCATGACGATGATGGCATCTACCAGCTCATCCTTATCGGTAAAATGCTGATAAATTGTTTTTTTGGACATCCCGAGGGATACGGAGATGTCATCCATGGAAACTGAGCGGATGCCAAGACGCATGAACATCTGCCCAGCCGCATCCCTGATGCGATCCCGAACTTCCGATTGCGTTTGTTTAATTTCCATACTAAAGCAATTAGACAGCAAAACTAAGGAAACTTTTATCACAACCATAGTTTCCATAATTTATTTGGCCTAAATAACTGGAATTAGCTGTAAAAACGTCTTTTTCTCCCTCATTTTAGGTGTTTTCGGCACTTAAATGGTACTACAAGGTTGTATTTTTGAACTATGCACCGAAAATCGCTACGAATTTTACTGCAGTACTTCTTTCAAGGGCTGATCATATTAGCGCCGATAGCTATTACAGTTTGGGCAGTAGTTTCACTATTTCAATTTATAGATGGTATCCTGCCAAATTTGATCGGAACATTATTTCCTTCGTTGGTAACAGACCAATCAACCGGAATATCCAGACAATATCCAGGACTTGGGTTTATTCTGGTTTTTATTTTGGTAGTAGCTGTAGGGTATATATCATCTTTATTCCTTTTCAGCAGAGTAGTCAATTATTTAGATGAGCTATTGCACAAAATGCCGGGGATAAGTCTTGTTTATACAACGATAAAAGATTTTATTGAAGCATTTGCGGGAAACAAAAAGAAATTTAATCAACCCGTCATAGTTAGTTTAGAAGCTCCAGATGTTTGGCAAATGGGGTTCATAACCCAGGAAGATCTTACAGATCTTGGCCTCGAAGAACATGTTGCCGTTTATATCCCCCACTCGTATGCGTTTTCTGGCAGATTGTATTTTGTAAAAAAAGAAAGAGTAAAAAAAGTTAAAGACATGACGCCAGCAGAGGCCATGAAGTTTGCCATATCAGGAGGAGTGAGCAGAGAGGAATAGTCATGAGTAACTAACGCTATATGAAGAGAGGTGTTTTGGTTTTAGTGGGCTTGGGTTTATTCGTGCAACCTTTATTGGGCTGGGGATTCTACGGGCATAAATTAATCAATAGACAAGCTGTATTTTTATTACCGCCGGAGATGATGATCTTTTACAAACCCGTGATAGACATCATTACTGAACATGCGGTAGATCCTGATAAACGGCGGTACATAATGAAAGAAGAAGGGCCGCGCCATTACATGGATATGGATCATTATCATCCATGGGATAGTATCCCACTTTCGTATGCTGCGGCAGTAAAGAAATATGGAGAGAACACTCTTCTTCAACATGGTATTGTGGTATGGTGGATACAAATCATGACATCTAGGCTTACCAAAGCTTTTGAGAAGAGGGATAAAGCACAGATCATAAAACTTTCAGCAGATCTGGGTCATTATATAGGAGATTTACATGTGCCGCTTCATGCGTCGTCCAATCACAATGGTCAACTAACCAATCAACAGGGTATTCATGGATTCTGGGAGTCGAGGATTCCTGAATTATTTGCCAGTTCATCATTTGATCTTATTAATGGTAAAGCCAATTATATTAAAAACCTTCCCGTAGAATTGCTTACTATTATAAAACAAAGTGCCATAGCATCAGATTCTGTTTTATTACTTGAACGGACATTGAATGACCAGTTCAGAGCTGATCTCAAGTATAGTTACGAAAACAGAAATGGCCTTGTTCTGAAACAATATTCAACGGCATACAGTACATCCTATCATAACATGTTAAATGGAATGGTAGAACGACGAATGCGAGAATCTATAAAGTTTACGGCATCAGTTTGGTATTCAGCCTGGATAAACGCAGGGATGCCAGATTTAAAAGCGTTATCAGACAAAGACATATCCACAGAAATGATAGAGGAATGGAAAGAAATGAATAGAAGCTGGAGTTTATCAGGTAGTTCAACAAATTGTCATAATTAAAAAAATGGAATCAGGTCATTCATGCCCTGAGAACATATCAAGTCATACAATCACCTAACTGGTTAATTCCTGAATTCCTGCCCTCATGAAAGGCCATTGAGGTAAGCTGATCAATATGCGTAATTCCTCCGCAATTTTAGTATCATTATCCAGAAATCTAAGAATACGATCCGGAGGATTATGCTTAAATAATTCAGTGAACACCCTATGTCCGGGAAGTTTTCCTGTCGATAAAACATTTAACAACACACTATCGTACCATTGAAAGCGAGGCTTATCTTTTTTAATTCCAAAAGGATGACCAAACGTTCGAATACTAGCCAAAATATCTATACAATCCTTTTGAATAAACGTGAACGTATATCCCGATGAAGGTTTCGTTCTGCCCCCGGCAGTTCCTAGATGAATAATCCGATCATTAAATCTTTTAAACGGATGATTGGTCATAGGGATAACACCAAACTCCTCTTCTATGATCTTCCATTGATCACATTTCAAATGGGTCTTGACATAATCAGATAACCCTTCTGAGTACGCTTCCTCACTTAAAAGTGATTCCGTAAATAAGGTATATTCCACCAATGCTCTCCGGGTAGTAAAAGGCATGACATACACGAATGCCGTACCCCACTTCTGATTCGGTCTAAAATCCATTAATACCGGGACCTCAGGATCGAAAACGTCTTGTTCCGTTTCAATGATCCATCCTTTGAAATGCTGCAGTAAATAATGCCTTGATGATTTTTTTTCAAGTTCCCCAAAAAAGACACTATTAAAAAGAACATCCGCCTCATAAATATTGTCGTCTGTCTCACAAAAAGCAGATCGTTTCTCCGATCGAATCGACCTTATATTTTCATGACGAATGTCAAATGATCCATCTTGATGGATCTGTTCTAAACAATAGGAATAAAAGTCTATCCCACGTATCATTTTATATTGATAGGGATCAAGGTTCAAAAGCTTTTGATAGGGGGTATGCCCATGAAACCATGCGTTCTTCCAGGAACGATAAACGATAGAATCGAATAAACCCTTTTCGGTTTCCCAAAAACACCAGGTACGATCGTTTATTTTTTTTTCTTCCTTATCGATCAATAATATTCGCTTATCCTTGGTGAAACCAGATTTAGAAAGATGAACAGCCAGACTTAATCCGGCACATCCCATTCCCGAGATGATATAATCGTAAGTCGAGGTACTCATGACTCTGGTGCGTATTCCACTTTTTTACCAGCCATGAGCTGCTTATCTCGAAGCACTTTTTCCCAATATTTTTTGTGAACATAAAGCATTCCAAAACTTTCTCCATCATGCTTATCAAGATGCTTATGATGCATCTTATGCGCCCAGCGAATTGCACGGACATAGGTATTGCGACTTCTGGAAAACCATTTGAATCGCTGATGGATAATCACATCATGAACCAGAAAATATGCAAAACCATATGCCATGATCCCAAATCCAATGGCCGACAACCACCACATATCTTTTGCAATACCATTAGCAATACAAAGCATACTGGGAATTGCAAAAATGACAAAGAATAGATCGTTCTTTTCAAAGAATCCAGGTTCCACCTGATGATGATCTTTATGTAAATACCAAAGGAATCCATGCATCACCCATTTATGAGTAGCCCAGGTAATGCCCTCCATCACCACAAAAGTTGCTAACAAAACCAGAATAAAGTATAACCAGGTCATATATCAAGATTCTATTCAAATATAACTAAAGACGAACGGATATTATAAACAAACAGATTTAAATCCAAAATGTTGGCAGATACTGCACATAGAAATCATCGATTGTACCCTAGCATTTACTTTGCTTTACCATTTCAACCTAAGGGATTGGATCCCTGGAGATCGTAATGAAATACTTAAAATTAAATTATGCTAAATGTAATGGTAGCCTTTGATGGGCAGCATTTTTCTGAGGGAGCTATGAAAATGGTCAATTATCTGAATAGCAAGATCCCCATGTCCATAACCGGAGTTTTTATCAGCCCGGTCGATTATCGGGAATTGCTTGGATATAGTGGCATGGGTATGGGAACACCCATTTTCACCATTCCGGTAGGAGATGATGAAAAGATGCTGGAACAAACGGCAAAAAAGTTCAGGGAGTATTGCAGGAAAAACAAACTTCCATACCATACGCATAAGGATACTAACCTGTTTGCGATGGAAGAATTGATCAGAGAAACAAGGTTTGCCGATCTGCTTATTATCAGTTCTGAATTATTTTACGAAAATATTGATCATGACCAGCCGAATGAATACTTGCGAAGAACATTACATGAGTCTGAATGTCCCGTTCTTCTTGTACCAGAAAATTTCCTTGAACCTTATTCTGTCCTGTTAAGCTATGATGGAAAAGCATCTTCCGTTTTTGCCATTAAGCAATTCGCTTATTTATTGGGGGACAAGCTGGCACTTAATGCGCTACTTTTCCATGGAGCAGACGAAGAACTACCTGAGAAAAAAAGAATCAATGAACTAAGTTCTCGGCATTTTAATCCACTTAGCATTGAACATCTTAATCATGACGATGCAGAACAGCTTAAAAAATGGCTTACTAAAAATAAGCATGCTATTCTCGTAGCAGGGGCATACGGGCGGGGAGAATTATCTACGATATTCCGCAAAAGTTATATTTCAGATCTGATTAGAGCACATAAAATTCCCATCTTTATAGCTCACAGGTGATAATTTAGTTAAAACAATAACAAATTATTTGTCATATTCGTATTCAGAAGATTTGATAGGTATGACAAAAACTACAGGTAAGATCCATCCAAAAGAAGAAATTAAATTTCTGGATGGACCCCGTTCGCGCTGGCAGGAATTTACATTTACGATAAAAATTCTTATAGAATTTATCAAAGGATTCAGGGCACTGCACTTTACGGGACCTGCCGTAACGGTTTTTGGTTCTGCCAGATTTGATGAGAAACATCCTTTCTATGCATTGACCCGTAACTTATCTGCCGAGATAGCTAAATTGGGTTTTACCATCATGACTGGTGGCGGGCCAGGCTTGATGGAAGCCGCAAACCGGGGAGCAAAAGATGTAAATGGACGTTCCATAGGATGTAATATAGTATTGCCACGTGAGCAACATCCTAATCCTTACCTAGATAAATATGTAAACTTCGATTATTTCTTCATCCGAAAAGTGTTGCTTGTCAAATATTCATACGCCTTTGTGATCATGCCCGGCGGCTTTGGAACCTTAGATGAAATGTTTGAGGCCATGACACTCATCCAAACAAAAAAGATCAAAAATTTTCCAGTGATCATATTTGGGAAAGATTACCATTTTGAATTGATTCAGCATATAAACCACATGCTCGAAAGAAAAACAATATCTCCCGAAGACCTTGAACTCTTCCTAATAACGGATTCCATTGAAGATGCAGTTGTACACATAAAAAAATGTATTGATCAGTTTGGACTCACTCGGGAAAAACCACATCCGTTGAGATTTTTATGGGAAAAGAATGGGGATTAGCCAATTGATAAAGCTAACCATTACGTAACCCTCAAATAAATAATCTTTCATAAGTCGATCAGGCTTCATCTTTGTAGTATTGGGATTAAACCTAATCCCCCAATGGACTACAATATTCTGGAACTTTTCATCAAGGAAAACCATGCCTGGGATCACATGATCAACAGACAAAGAGTGGAGCTTCCTCAACTGGATGCCATGATCAGTAATTCTTTTGAAGAAGGACGAGGAAAACTAAGAGATCAAAGTGTACGGGTGCTTCACCATCTGAAAAAAGGTATGGAAGAACAAAGACAGTCTATGGATGAAGTTGCCAGGGAACTCGCCTCTCAACAAGCTAAATTAACTGCCGCACGCGATAGAAAAACGGAGATTGAACCCTATTCTACTCAAACACTTAATAATCAGAATGTATTGCGTAGTCGTATCAGAGACATAGAAAAAAAGTTTGTAGAACTTAAATGCAATTACTTTAACTATGTCGCTACCATATAAAATAATGCAACAAATACATCAACATTGCGGTGAATCCGCTCATGACAGCCGGGCATTATACCACAACGGAACCGCTCACTCATCATTTATCAAACCTTTGAGATATTTTAGCGTTATTTGCTTATGCTCTCTTACCCCCGAACGTACTATGCTACCCTTTTGGCAGCTGTTATGCATGCTGCCGGAGCTGTAGGTATTGTATTAGGATGGGGCCAGTTATTCAGCCAACTTACACCATTTAATTTATTGACCATGTTGGGTCTTATCATATGGACAGCCCCTCAACGAAATAGGTCATTTTTCCTTTTTTTATTAGTAGCATTTTTAACCGGGTTGAGTACCGAAATAATTGGCGTTAATACATCCATTCTTTTCGGACATTATCAATATGGGTCAGCGTTCGGACCTAAACTAATGGGCGTTCCCCTATTAATTGGTATTAACTGGTTTGTGGTGGTGTATTCCTCTGGTATGGTAGCCATACAGATAAGAAAATGGACCATCGCCTTTTTGGAGAATCAAAAAATATCAGGTATGTCAAAATGGGTTGAAATTTCAGCGGCTATAAACGGCGCTTTAATGGCGACAGGATTTGATTATCTAATGGAGCCGGCAGCCGTGAAATTGAGATTTTGGAATTGGGATGGTGGAGAAATTCCTATGCTTAATTATGTAAGTTGGTTTGGCATCAGCTTCCTGTTAATGATTTTATTTACTCGATTGAAATTTACGCTTCAGCCATTTGCCATTTACCTCCTCATCATACAGGTCATCTTTTTCCAACTTGTACTCAACTTATCTGTTCACTAACGATTTTCGCACTTTTCAAACAAAGTGGAATCCCACCGCCAGGATGTACACTTCCACCCGTAAAATACAAACCTTGAAGTTTAGTAGAATCATTTCGATGTCTTAAAAAAGCCGCCCATTTTGAATTAGAGCTAGTCCCGTATAAAGAACCCATGTGAGATAATGTTGAATACTCTATACCTTTTGGATTCAACATTCTTTCGGTTTCAATTAAAGACTCAACATCAACACCCATCATCCTTTTTAATTTAGATAATATATTGGCTCTGACCTCTTTTTGAATGATGTCCCAATCCTGATCACGATGCGCAGGAGCATTGACCATGACAAACCAATTTTCAGTTCCTGACGGACTATGGATAGATTCCATCTTTGATGTAATATTTATATAGATGGTAGGATCATGATACATAGATCCTTCACTAAATAAATGATGAAACTCTTTTTCATAATCTCTACTAAAGAAAATATTATGCAGATGTAATTCCGGAAACTCTTTTTTAATACCCCAGTAAAAAATCAAAGCACTACTGCTCCTTTCTCTTTTTAATACATCAGCTGCCGCCTTTTCATCTAGTAGTAAATCACGATATACATAATAAACATCCATATTACTAACTACAATATCTGCTCCTGCAAAAGAACCATTGGCATGAACTCCACTTACTTTTCCCTTAGACTGCAATATTTTTTCAACTTTTGAATTGAACTGGAATTCTACTCCCTTCTTTAAAGCCAATTTATATAATGCATTAGTAATACTGATCATGCCGCCTTCCGGGTAAAATGTACCTTCATTTTGTTCCAAATGCGGGATCATACTCAACATTGCTGGTGCCATATATGGATTACTTCCATTATAGGTTGCAAACCGATCAAATAATTGAACCGTTTTAGGTGATCGAAAATTCTTCTGGTGATATTCGTGCATAGAACGGAAGATGTATTCCTTTCTTGTAGCTTTTATGGCAGGAATTATCCTCTTATTGAACCAGGTATCTTTATTGTGCAGTGAATGATCAATAAAGATCTTACCAATCTTTTCGTAAATATCTTCCGCTCTCTTCAAATATTCAATTATAGTTACAGGATGCTCATTTAGTTTTTCCTGTAATTCAGCCGCGAATTCTCTTTTATCGGTATATGCTTTAATTCGCTTTCCATCTTCCCAGAAATAGTAACACGAAATAGGAACTTTACGATAGGTGAAGTAGTCTTCAATGGGCTCTCCCGCTACTTCAAATAATTCTTCAATATTTTGTGGCTGTGTGAAAAGGGATGGGCCGGTATCAAAAGCATACCCATCCTGCTCAAAAAAACCGAGTTTACCACCAGGAGCTTCATTACGCTCAAAAACTTTTACAGAATATCCTTTTGATGCTAATCGTATAGCAACTGCCAATCCCCCTATTCCAGAACCGATGACAACTACTTTTTTCATTATGCTGACTTGGAACTCGTTACCTGATCAAATGCAATTTTAAACCATTCAGTGTAATTTTCGGGCGTTTCTTTTAATTCTTTTCGAATTGCATCAATACTTAGATAACGAATTTCCGCAACTTCATCAGGATTCAGTTCTACATCGTCTTCCCAATTGCCAATAAATACATGATCATATTCGTACTCCGTTAACCCATTGTCGAATGCAGCCTTATACAAAAATGAAAATGTATGTTTGATATGCGGTTGAATACCCAATTCTTCTTTTGTGCGACGATTAGCAGCATCTAAAGTAGATTCTCCTGGACGAGGATGACTACAACAGGCATTGGTCCATAAACCTGCACTATGATATTTACTTAATGCCCTGCGTTGCAATAACATTTCCCCTTTAGCATTAAATAAGAAGACAGAAAAAGCACGATGTAACAATGCTTTTTCATGCGCTTCCATTTTTTCCATCACCCCAATTTGATTATCGAAATCGTCAACAAGGATAACCTGTTCCATCAAGGGGATGTTGTGGGATTGGAGATTATAAAATATTTAATTGGGTACGGACCATAGCCTTAGCTGCTACCCATGCTTTGGCATAATCTGGAATACGAATACGCTCCTCCAGGATACGTTCAGGCTGCATACGCTTTATCTTGCTAAACAGACTCAAATAATATTTATACGCTACATACACACCAAAGCGAGCCTTCAATGGAAGTTTAACGATTCCCTCATAAGCATGATGAAAATCTTTGGCGATATCAGCTTCTATTTCTGCTTTTTGATCGGACGTAAAATGAGAAAAATCCACCCCTGGAAAATACATTCTGTTCAGTTGATAATAATCCGCTTTAACATCGCGAAGAAAATTAACCTTCTGAAATGCTGCCCCCAATGAACAGGCATGTGGCTTAAGATCATCATATTGCTTTTGATCGCCATCACAAAAAACATACAAACACATCAACCCTACAACTTCTGCAGAACCATAAATATATTCTTCATACCCCATGCGATCATATTCCTGTTTAGAGAGATCAAACTCCATACTTCTGAAAAAAGACTCAATTAACTCCAGATCAATACCATATTGATTAACCGTCATCTGAAAACTATGCAGTATGGGGTTAAGACTAATCCCCTGTGCGATAGCCTGATAGGTATCGGCTTTGAACTGAGCCAGTAGGTCTGCCTTGGGATGATCATGGAATGTATCTACGATCTCATCGGCAAAACGAACGAAACCATAGATATTACATATAGGTGCACGAAGTTCTGTATGTAACAAACGGATGGCACTGCTGAACGATGTACTGTATCGTTCTGTAGTGACTCTGCTGCACTCCTGGCTTACATTATGGAATATGCTTATCATCCTTTTTGTTTAATAGATACTATAAATCTAATGAAAATGTTTGACAATTTGTCCAGCCACTACTTCACCACTGATCAAACTTGGTGGCACACCTGGCCCGGGCACCGTCAGCTGTCCGGTATAAAAAAGATTCTTCAGCTTTTTACTTCTGCAACTAGGCTTCAAAATAGCCGTTTGGAAAAGGGTATTCGCCAGCCCATATGCATTTCCCTTGTATGCCCCGTAATCCTGAATAAAGTCTTGATGAGCATATGTTTTGCAATAAACGATATGCTCTCTAATATCCTCTCCAGTTAGCTTAGCAAAGCGTTCCAGAATGATATCCAGATATTTTTTTCTCAACTCCTCTGTATCGCCCTCCAGCCCTGCTGCTGTTGGTATGAGAAAAACAAGCGCTTCATTTCCCTCCGGTGCTACAGCTGAATCTGTCTGTGAAGAAACACTCAAATAAAATAATGGTTCAACTGGCCATTGCTCATGAACATAAATATCCTGCGCATGGGAGGCAAAAGGAACATCAAAGAATAATGAATGATGAGGCACGTCCTTCAATTTTTTATTGATCCCTATATAATACAAGAGCGAACCTGGTGCCATGATCTTTTTATCCCACCATTTTTCCGAATAACTACGGTGTGTAGCGGGTAATAATTTAGTTTCAATATGATGATAGTCTGCACCACCAATAACAACATCTGCTTCATATTCACTCCCATCTACAGTCAATACTTTCTTGACCTGATCCCCATCTACTTCAATTCTTGATACTTCAGTGTTAAACGAAAAAGTCACCCCCATTTCTTCAGCTAATTGATGCATAGCCTTCACCACACTATACATACCCCCCTCTGGATACCATGTCCCAAGCTTGATATCTGCATAATTCATCAAGCTATATAAGGCAGGGGTATTTTCAGGAAGTGCTCCAAGAAATAAAACAGGAAACTCCATCATCTGTCGTATTCTGGAATGCTTAAAATGCTTTTGAATATGTTTCTTGATTGAATTGAATACATCCAATCTGAACACTCCCTTCATCAAATCAAGATCCAAAAATTCCAACCAGCTTTGTCCGGGCTTGTAAACCAGTTTATTGATCCCCACCTGATATTTATACTCCGCCTCCTTCATGAAGAGGTCTAATTGATGTCCGGCACCCGGCTCCATAGATTCAACTAAAGCTTTTAACTCTTCGTAATTAGCAGGTATATCCGTATAACCTTTATCCCAATAAATCCGATATGATGGATCCAAACGGATCAACTTGTAATAATCGTAAACGTTCCTGCCAAATTGGGCGAAATATCTTTCGAAAACATCAGGCATCCAATACCAACTCGGCCCCATATCAAATGTGAAACCTTGTTCACTCCATTTTCTGGCACGTCCTCCTGGAATTGGATGCTTTTCCAACACCGTTACAGACCAACCTTCCTTTGCCATAAATGACGCGGCTGAAAGTCCGGCAAAGCCCGAACCAATAACAATAACTTTTTTTGTATTCAATTTAATATTTTGAGATCTGCTCTTTCAGTAATCGTCGGGCAAAGTGTATCCTGCTTTTTATCGTACCCAATGGCTCTTGCAGCATATCGGCGATCTCATGATACTTGAAGCCTTCAAAATACAACATGAAAGGCTGACGAAAAATATCGGGTAGATTATGAATGGCTGTTTGAATTTCTTTCATCCTAAGACTGGACTCGGCAGAATTGGCTACGGAAACCTGTTGATAATCGAGCAAATAATCATTGGTGGATTTATCAAAAATGGTGTTTTGCTTAACTTTTCTGCGATAATTATTGATAAAAATATTGCGCATGATGGTGTAAAGCCAGGCCTTTATATTGGTACCCACACTATACTTTTCCTGATTGGCCAGGGCCCTGAACATAGTCTCTTGCAGCAGATCCTTCGCAGTTTCCTGATCTTTGGTCAGCGTAACAGCGAAAGGCTTTAGAAAATCTGCGTTTTGAACCAGCATCTTATTGAACTCAGCTGTTGCCATCTTTTTTTGTTTAATTATTAATATTGCTAATTTAAACAAAATATAATGAAGCTGCCAAATTACTGTGTAATAAAAATGTAATTTTTTTGTCAATCCTTAAACCATCCGAATACTAAAATCTATATAATGCTGTTTATCAGTTGATTACAAAATTCAATGGAAGGCCGGGCTTCCCTGATACCTGGCCCCTCGCCATTTAAGATCTGACCATACACATGGTCATGTAACCGATCCAAACCAGTTTCAAGGGAAATTTCTTCCCCATTTAAGATCAATTTTCTATAAAACCCTTTATTGCTTTCAAGCAGATCATCCGTATCAACACTAATAAACCACTTGATTTTTGCTTTTTCAAGAGTCATATGTCCTCGTATATTTTTTGGACTGATTGAATCAATCGCAACTTCTTTTACCGCTCCAAAGATCCAGATCATCAGATCAAAAAGATGGATACCAATATTGGTTAGTATCCCACCGCTTAATGTATCATTGCCTTTCCATGATTTGAAATACGCATTATTTCGCGGAGCAATATAGCTAACCACAACTTCATTATCAATAGCTGAAGTAGCATCTATTTTATTTTTCAGCTTGATGATCTCATCCATTGTCCTCATCTGAAGAATGGTATATACTTTTTTCCCTGTTTGTATTTCTACATCAGCGAGTTTATCTAATTGATCGGGATGCAATACCAATGGTTTTTCACATATAACGTCGGCACCTTTTCTAAGTGCCCAGTCTATTTGTTCTGCATGTAAATGATTCGGTGAGCATATAACAACAAAGTCTGTTGGGTGCAAGTTGAAATGAGATTCAAACGTAAAAAAATCGGTAAAGATATGCGCGCGTGGAAATAAGGATGCTACCTGTGATGTAGGATCTACGGGATCAAATGCTGAAACTAACTCAAATCCTAAGTTAGAAATCGCCCTGATATGTCTTGGAGCTATGTATCCTGCTGCACCCATCAGGGAGAACGTTTTCATGCAGCTAAGGTAGCCGTAAAAAAATTAAATAGTTTTTACAAAATCGACTACTTCCTGAAGACTGCGTTTAAAATTAATGGAAGAAGGAATTCTTTTTTCGTAAGCTTGAGTCAGCCTTCCGGAAATTATGATTGGAATATTCTCGAATGTCCGGGAAAGGGATTGAAGAAAACGTTCAAAGCTGAAGCTGTTTGAAACTGAGGTAAGGTGAGTATATAAAAAATCTGGCTTTTTAATTTTAGCTACATAAGAAACATCTTCCATTGGTACGTTAGCACCTAAGTAAAGAGAATATATACCTCTGCTCTTCAAAAGGTATTGAATAAATAGCAACCCAAGCTCATGATATTCTCCTTCTGGGAGGAACAACAAAATAGATTTATCAGAATGGATGGGAGAATTCACATTCTCAATACCAACAATCAGTTTTTGTCGAATGATATTAGACACCAAATGTTCCTGGGCTGGGTTGATGTGATCTGTTATCCATAATACTCCAATCCTTTCCATAAAAGGGAAAATGATGAAATTTATGGTTTTCTCGATTCCTTTTGCCTGAATATAGTTATCCAGCACATCTTCAAATTCATCCAATTTAAGATCAATCATATGCTGGATCAGCTCATTGATTACCCTTTCTTGTTGGGCTTGGGTATTGGATAGAGTAACTATCTTTTCTCTCATTTCCTCTTCCGACATGCGGTCGATATGAGAGATCTTATACCCATATTTATTCAATAAAGCTATATTCAGAATAATCTTGAGCTCTTCATTATTATAATACCGGATATTAGTATCTGTACGCTGAGGCTTTAAGAAGCTGTAACGCTGTTCCCAAATACGGATCGTGTGGGCCTTTACTCCCGTTAGATTTTCCAGATCTTTTATGGTGAATGCGTTCATACCTCAAGTAACATAAACCAAGGTGAATAAGTTTAGAAGTTTTAATCTTATTGCCCATATTTAGGAAAAAAGTTAAACAACAAAGCTATAATCGACTATAACTGAGGATTTAACACGCCTAACTCCAGAATCTTTGCCAGAGCATTTGTTAGGTTTAGCTCACGGAGATGCTGCAAATGGCGATGATGATGCATATCAGTTCCCAGTAAATCCACAAGTCGGCGTTCAGCTAGTTGTTCAGCTGCTTTACAGGCTGCTACCCCATAATAACCCGAGAAACTGAGCAGATTACATTGAAGCAAACAACCTTTTTCTTTCAAACGCTGCCATTCTTCTGGATGTTGATGAAAATATGCGTAACGCTCAGGATGAGCAATAACAGGTTGATACCCTTGATATTGTATTTCAGTGATCAAATTTTCCAAATTCAAGGGTGCAGCTACGAAACCTAATTCAACAAGCAATAAATTATTGCTGATCGCCAGCAAAGGCTGCCTTTTCGTGAACAACTCAGAAATGTACTCATCCAGATAATATTCTGCGGCGGCTTGTATGGTATTCACCCCAAATTTTTGTTGCACCACATTCAACCCGTTGTTGATTATTTCCGGAGTGTTTTTATAAAGGTCCTGCATAACATGCGGACTCGTGATTAATTTCTCGTACCCAAGATCAAGAAGCCCCTGGATCAGTTGAAATGAATCCTTTTCTGTCTGGGCTCCATCATCAATTCCAGGTATCAAATGAGAATGCATATCCACTTTCAATAAATGAAAGGGAAATGGGACGTCATTTTTCTTATTGAAAATGGAAAAAATTGACATAGGTAAAAGAGACAGCTATTCTGCCATCAATGAAGCTGCAGCATATTCGGCATAAACCATTTCAAGTCCGCGCCTGAGGTTAATGGTATGCGTCCAGCCCAGGTGATGTAGTTTAGTAACATCCATCAACTTTCTGGGCGTACCATCGGGCTTACTAGTATCGTGTTGTATAGTTCCGGTAAACCCAACTACATCGGCGATCATGATGGCCAACTCACCGATCTCCAGATCTTCTCCGGTACCCACATTTACCAAGCCTTCATCATCGTAATGCAACATGAGATAAAGGCAGGCATCTGCAAGATCATCGGCATGTAAAAATTCACGGCGAGGTTTGCCTGTTCCCCAAATGGTCACACTTGCATCACCATTTATTTTTGCTTCATGAAATTTCCGGATCAATGCAGGCAATACATGGGAACTATGGAGATCGTAGTTGTCATTCGGTCCATATAAATTAGTAGGCATCACCGAAATGAAATTACAACCATATTGAGCCCGGTAAGCATCACACATTTTGATGCCGGCGATCTTGGCTATAGCATAGGGTTCATTGGTATGCTCTAAAGGCCCTGTAAGTAAATATTCCTCTTTCAACGGTTGTGGAGCCATTTTGGGATAAATACAGGATGAACCAAGAAACATCAATTTCTTTACCCCAATTTTATACGCTGCATGTATAATATTAGATTGTATCATAAGGTTATCATAAAGAAATTCCCCACGATAAACATTATTTGCCATGATACCACCCACTTTAGCAGCAGCTAAAAAAACATATTCTGGTTTCTCAACTTCAAAAAAATTGATAACATCTTGCTGATTACGAAGATCCAGTTCTTTAGAGGTTCGAAGAATAATATTCGTAAATCCTTCAGCTTCAAGTTTTCTTAACAAAGCAGAACCTACCATTCCTCTATGCCCAGCAATATAAATTCTTGCACTCTTTTCCATGCCTCTCTTTATTCGTATTGATTCCGAATTGAAAATCCAGATTCCTGTAATAATTTTTCTTTTCGGAAAAGATCAACATCTGCTTTAACCATTTCATTGACCAGCATGGGCAGATCATACGTTGGCTTCCAACCTAATTTGGTTTTTGCCTTAGTTGCATCTCCTATCAATAGATCCACTTCTGTTGGACGGTAATATTTCGGATCAACAGAAACAACAACCTTTCCAATCTTTACCTGGTGGTCAGGATTTGAACAAGAAACTACTACTCCATGTTCTTTATCATCCTTGCCTTTGAACTCGACTTCTATACCCACTTCCCGAAAGGCCATACGTACAAAATCTCTAACCGTTGTGGTTACTCCTGTTGCCAATACGAAATCTTCTGGTTCATCCTGCTGAAGCATTCGCCACATGCCTTCAACATAGTCTTTTGCATGTCCCCAATCACGACGAGCATCCAGATTTCCCAAATAAATGGTGTCCTGCATGCCGAGGGCTATCTGGGCAACACCTCTTGTAATTTTTCGGGTAACAAACGTCTCTCCTCTTAATGGCGATTCATGATTGAAAAGAATACCATTAACAGCGAACATATTATACGCTTCCCTATAATTCACAGTAATCCAGTAAGCATAAAGTTTAGCGACAGCATATGGTGATCGTGGGTAAAAAGGGGTGGTTTCCGATTGGGGAACGGCTTGTACTAAACCATACAATTCAGAGGTAGCGGCCTGGTACACTTTTGTTTTTTTGATCAACCCCAATAAGCGAACAGCTTCCAATATGCGAAGTGTTCCAATACCATCGGCATTTGCAGTATATTCAGGTGTTTCAAAACTAACTTTAACATGACTCATTGCAGCTAGATTATAGATCTCATCTGGCTGCGTTTCCTGAATGATGCGGATTAGATTAGTGGAATCGGTAAGATCCCCATAGTGAAGTGTAAAGCGAACATGCTTCTCATGAGGCTCTTGGTATAAATGATCAATTCTTTCTGTATTAAAAAGTGAACTTCTCCTTTTGATGCCATGAACGATATATCCTTTATCTAATAGTAACTCTGCCAGATATGCACCATCTTGCCCGGTAATACCTGTGATCAATGCAACTTTACTCATTTAATTATATAATCGTTTATGCTAAACTTAAAAATTCTTGCCACACTATACCATAATTTCCATTTAGATGCAGCCTAGCGTCTATACAGCTTCCAAATTTTTCTTTTCAAACTGCGCGGTCAATTCCACCCCAAGACTTTCAATATAAACATAAGCTTTGTTATGTTCGATACGTACCACCAATCCCTCTTTGTTAGTCAACACCCCAAAAAGTACACGCACCCGCTGCCCTTCTACCAACTCCACCTGCTTCACTTCTACATTTTCATAATCACCTAGAAATCTTTTGATCAGATCAATTTCGTTTTCCCGAATAATTGCCGGTTTCCCCAACCAATAAACAAAATTGACCACTCCATCGGTCATTCTCACTTTTGCTTTTTCCGCTTCAGTGATGCAGACAAAAACATAAGATGGAATTAAAGGCTGATAAATTATTTTAGTTCGATCACTCCATCTTCGCTTAACCCGATTCAGGGGACAATAGGTTTGAATACCTTTTTTCTCAAGGAGTTCATTCACCTTTTTCTCCCAACGAGGGCGAGTGTAAATGGCATACCAGTGCTTTTCTGTGTTCATAATGGGTTCAGTTTCTCATGAGCTGCGTTAATCGCTGCTATCAAAAAAAAGCAGCTTTTGTCTATGAGGCAAATATATCAAATAGCAGTCGCTTTTACTACTATTTTTTCAGCTTCCACATAGTAGATCCAGCCATTTTCCTCTATTCCCTGATCTCCCGTAAAGTTCAATGTATTACCCAGTTTACTAACCCAACCTATCTGCTTTCCCGGATTGCCAATCACCAGAGCATATGGCTTAACATCCGCTGTAATTACAGCACCAGCCCCAATCATAGCGAATTCACCGATTTCCACACCACAAAGTATTGTTGCATTTGCCCCTATGGTAGCTCCAGTTCGAACAGATGTTGAACGAAATTCATGTTTACGCTCCACAAAACTCCTGGGATTGATCACATTGGTAAACACTACTGAAGGCCCTATGAATACGTGATCTTCCAAACAAACGCCTTTATAGACGGAAACATTATTTTGAATCTTCACCCCATTCCCAACCGTCACCTCTCTATCAATGAAGACATTCTGCCCAATAGTACAATTTTGGCCAATTACCGATGTACCCATAACGTGGCTGAAATGCCAGATTGTAGTCCCACTACCTATACTAGCTCCTTCGTCTAGTACAGCAGATTCATGCACAAAGAAATCATTGGTCATGTCATTCAGGTATGTAGTTTATTAAATTCTGCTTCCTATGAAATCTAAACCTATCATCTCGTTTATTATTCCTTGCTTTAATTTTAGTCATTTTCTTTCAGAGGCTATACAAAGTTGTCTGCAGGTTCAAATCCCACAAAAGGAAATTATTATTGTTGACGATGGGTCAACAGATAATACTTCGGCAATTGCACAGTCATTTCCTGAAGTCGTTTATTATTACCAGGAAAACAAGGGGTTGCCTGCAGCACGCAACTCTGGTCTGGCTTTAGCTTCAGGCGAATATATCTGTTTTCTGGATGCTGACGACTGGCTAATACCTGAAAATATACTAACAAGCCTACATTTATTGATGAGCAACCCCCAGGCTGCCATGATTTTTGGTAGGTATATCATTCAACAGGAAAATGGAGATCATCACCTACACCAACCCAAAATTCATCAGCCGATTTATACCCATTTACTCAGATCCAATATCATTGGAAATCCTTCTACCGTTTTATATAGATATACAATAGCAAAACAATTTCCATTTTCTACTGATCCTTTATTTAAAGGCTGTGAAGATTATCATCAGTATTTAGGAATTTCTAGAAGAGAACACATCCTCCATCACGATCTACCTGTTGCCATTTATAGAAGACATCAAACCAATATGTCAAGTAATCTGGCTATGATGCTCGACTCTGTATTGAATGTTCTATATGAACACCGAAAAGAAATAACTAAAGAAGATGAATTGATTGAATGGAGAAATGGATTGAAAGACTGGATAAAATACTATAGCTATTTTCCACTCCGGGCAGGAGGAAAAATTCACCTCAATAAACATCATTGGTATCTTATCAAAAAACTAAGATGGAAACTCCCAGAAATCATAATCCAAAAATGGATCATCCGAACTTGAATAATTTTTTACAAAGGATATTTTTTAGGTTACACTGGTTGATGTACTTTTAGAAAACTCAACAAAAGCACATGAATCGTTTTTATTCTTTAGATGTATTTAGGGGAGCAACCGTAGCTCTTATGATACTGGTAAACAATCCTGGATCCTGGAGTTATATATATGCACCATTAAAACATGCTCCATGGCATGGATGCACCCCTACAGATCTGGTATTCCCTTTCTTCCTGTTCGCAGTTGGGAATGCTATGGCTTTTGTAATGCCAAAACTCAACACACCATCATTATTTTGGAGAAAAGTAACTCGAAGATTCATTTTAATCTTTGGGATTGGCTTATTACTCAACTGGTTTCCATTTATAAAATGGAGCGATAACGTGTTAGTGGGAAAGCCATTTGAAACACTTCGCATACTTGGTGTACTTCAACGAATAGCACTGGCCTACTTTTTTGCCTCCATCATTATTTATTTCCTCAAACCTCGTGGTGCATTTGTAGCCAGTGCCGCAATCCTACTTCTTTACTGGTGGATGGCCTGGAGCTTTGGTGATCCTGCAGATCCATATAGTATCAACGGGTATTTTGGCAATACGATAGATAAAATGATACTTGGCGAAAACCATATGTATAAGGGTGAAGGATTCCCTTTTGAACCTGAAGGCATAATGAGCACCTTGACGTCTATTGTTCAAGTGATCTTTGGATATTTTGTAGGAGATTATATCTTGACCAAAGGGAAAAATCCTGACATGATTTCTAACCTTTTCGTTGCTGCTTCACTATTGATTTTTACAGGTATTTTCTGGGATATGAGCTTTCCTATCAATAAAAAAATATGGACCAGTTCATATGTACTCTATACCACTGGCTTAGCCATGATGATCTTAGCCGTAATGATGCATTTCATCGAGTTAAAAAACCATAAAAGTTTTGTAACCAGTTTCTTTGATGTATTTGGTAAAAATCCATTATTCATATTTGTACTTTCTGGAGTATGGGTCAAACTCTATGGACTTATGCATATTCCAGAAGAAATAACAAATGGCACGCAAACCTTTATTAATGGATATGGTTGGTTATATAAACATATTTTTCAGCCTTCATTTGGTGATTATCTGGGTTCATTCTGTTTTGCATTAGCCCATATCGCATTATTTTGGGCAATTGGTAAAGTCATGGATATAAAACGTATTTATATTAGGGTGTAAGTAATCAATCCATTTTTAACCTGTCCTGAAAAAAGATGATTACATTGACTCTTCCCAAATATTAAAATCATCGATTTTCCCGTTTTTGCGGATCAATTTATAATGTCCATATAAGGCACTGATCAATCGCAGCCTGCGATATGGTAAACCGTATTGAGCGGCATATTCCCTCAACTTTTCGGTGATCTCCGGATAATAAATATGATTCACATTTGGGAATAGGTGATGAGCTACATGGTAATTAAAACAGCCCATAAAAACTCTGGTAAATAAATTATCCTCTTCCACATCATTGGTGGTCATCAACATATGCATAAACCAGTTTTGAGTTAAGTGATGTTGCGCATCAGGTATTGGAAATTCAGCATGGATATTGGCATGAGGGGGTAACAACACCAATAAAGAAAATACACTAGCGGTCATTATCATCAAAATAAAACCAGTTAGGGCCTGGATCCAGCCTATATCTAAAAATAAAATCGGGAAAAAGATCAAATAAAAGAAAAAGAAAAACTTAAAAATAAACAGCTTCACATATTCTTTAGCAGGTATGGTAATCAACTTACGAACTGTTTTTGCTGAATTAAAAAAATCTCTGAAATCTCTGATCAATAGCCAATTGAATAGAAAAAAAGGGTAAAGGAAAGGAAGGTAAATATGCTGATATCGATGAAGATGGGATAGTGGCCCACTTGGAAAAATTCTAACCATTTCATTTTGCTCGATATCGGTATCCCATCCATTCACATTAGGATAATTATGGTGAAAACGAACATGCCTCAGTCGCCATATAAAACTATTCGCCCCTAGTAGATCAAATAGATAAACAAAAAGATCGTTCAGCTTTTTACTCTTAAAAATCGTTCTATGAACGGCTTCATGAATGATATTCAAAAAAATGATCACCACCATCAATCCAAGACCTATGTACGCTCCGTAAAAAATAAATGGCCGGTCTGACCACATCATGGCAATAAGCCACAAAAACAAATACAGGAGAGGGAAAAAAATGGCTTTTGAGCGAATCTCCCACTGTCGGTTACGAGCAGACCGATCTACGATTTCCTGTACATCTTTACGTAATAACTGAAAAATAAACTCATGGGTTCCTGCTGAAAATTTTGGTTTTATATGATTAACGTGGTCATCCTTTCTCTTCATGCAGTGGATTGTATAGGTTATGGCAATCCAAATTTTATACCATCACCCACTTATCTCCATGATGGAAGATTTAATAGTATTTAAAAAAATACATCAAATGAGGCCAGAAACAATCAGCCCTGCGGCCTTTTATGTATTTTTGCCTTTCAATTGCACTGAAGAATTATGCATAATCAACATCTATCTGAACAGGAAATCATTCGTCGCGACAAACTAAAAGAACTGGGATCGCTCGGTATCGATGCTTATCCTGCACCCCTATACCCTGTAAATACTACGGCTGCATATATTAAAGAGAACTTTAAAGGAGAAGAAAATAAGACCGATTTTGAAGATGTGTGCATTGCCGGACGGATCATGTCTGTTCGGGATATGGGTAAAGCGAGTTTTGCCGTTCTACAAGACAGCACCGGTAAAATACAGGTGTATGTCCGTAGAGATGATATTGCCCCTGATGAGGATAAAACGCTTTATGATAAAGTTTGGAAATCGCTGACCGATATTGGAGATATTATTGGCGTAAAAGGATATGTATTTCATACTAAAACGGGGGAAACGTCTATACATGTCAAAGAGTTGGTGATCCTCACCAAATCATTGAAACCGCTTCCTATTGTTAAGGAAAAGGAAGGCGAAACGTTTGATGCAGTAACCGATCCTGAATTCCGCTATCGTCAGCGTTATGCCGATCTGATCATTAATCCTCATGTTCGGGATACCTTCTTAAAACGTACCCGTCTCATCAATGCCATGCGTGATTTCTTAAATGAACGCGGGGCTTTAGAGGTAGATACGCCTGTATTACAAAGCATACCAGGTGGTGCAGCAGCTCGCCCATTCACAACACACCATAATGCACTGGATATCCCTATGTATCTGCGGATTGCTAATGAGCTCTATCTGAAACGATTGATTGTGGGTGGGTTCGATTGGGTATATGAGTTCTCTAGAAACTTCCGCAATGAAGGAATGGATCGTACACATAATCCAGAATTTACTGTATTAGAGTTCTATGTTGCGTACAAAGATTATTTGTGGATGATGGAAACAACAGAGCAAATGCTGGAACGAACGGCAATGGCTGTAAATGGAAATACAGTAGTTGAGGTGGATGGTAAACCAATAGATTTCAAAGCACCTTATAAGCGAATTACCATGTATGACGCTATCAAGGAATATACGGGAGTGGATATCAGCGATATGGATGAAGCGGGACTACGTGATGTGTGCAAACAACTTCATATTGATGTTGAACCTTCTATGGGAAAAGGAAAACTGATTGATGAAATCTTTTCAGCTAAATGTGAAAAGAATTTCATTCAGCCCACTTTTATCATCGACTATCCCGTTGAAATGAGTCCGCTTACCAAAAAACACAGAAGTAAAAATGGATTGGTAGAACGCTTTGAATTGATGGTGAATGGTAAAGAGGTTGCGAATGCCTATACTGAGTTGAATGACCCGATAGATCAACGCGAACGTTTTGAAGAGCAAGTAAAATTGATGGAGCGTGGTGATGACGAAGCTATGTTCATTGATTATGATTTCCTTCGTGCCCTTGAATATGGAATGCCTCCTACAGCGGGAATTGGGTTTGGAATCGACAGACTTTGCATGATGATGACCAACTCGCCTAGCATACAGGATGTTTTGCTTTTCCCAATGATGAAACCCGAACAAGAATAGCCCAAACCAACAATCATGAAATACAAACTTCTACTATTATTAGCCATTCCGATGGCCTCTTTCGCTCAAAAAAAACAATTGAGCGAAGCCCAGCTTCTTCAAAATAAACTTCCGGAAATCAGTAAAATGCTCAGTCCAGCGCGTTGGTCTGGCCCTAACACATACTGTATGGGTAGTAATTGTTTTGACGCAACAACGGGCAAAGAGATAATAGCATCCGCCCCTATCACTGGTGCAAGTAGAACCAAAATCGTGTACACCCAGAATAATGATATTTATTATGCAGTAGGAACTCAAACTCCAATTCGTTTAACGAATGATGTTACTCCTGAAATGAATCCAACCTTCTCTCCGGATTCTCAATATATCGCCTTCACACGCGCCAATGATCTTTATACCATCCATATCGATTCTAAAAAAGAGACAAGGCTAACTCATGATGGTAGTAATCTTATTTTGAATGGATATGCCAGCTGGATTTATTTTGAAGAGATACTAGGGCGTGCATCGCGGTATCGCTCATTTTGGTGGAGCCCAGATAGTAAAACTATTGCATTCATGCGTATGGATCAGAGTATGATTCCTATGTTCCCTATTTATAGTGAAGAAGGACAGCATGGATACTTAGAAGAAACCCGCTATCCAAAACCCGGGGATAAGAATCCGGAAGTGAAAATAGGATTTGTATCCATCGAAGGATCTCCAATTGTTTGGGCAGATTTCAACGAAAAAGATGATCAGTACTTCGGTATGCCTACTTGGGCACCTAATGGAAAAAACTTGTTGGTAAAATGGATGAATCGCGATCAGAATACTCTTATCGTATGGGACGTGAATACCACAAACGGTTCTAAGAAAAAATATTACGAAGAAATACAAAAAGCCTGGATCGACCTGGATGATAATGATCGTTTTCAATACCATGAAGGCATGTCGTTTATGCTCTCTGATAAAGATGGCTGGAAAAATATTTATCTGCTAAATGAAGATGGCACAGAAAAAAGAAAATTAACAAATGGTCATTTCTGGGCAACAGACATACTGTATGTAGATGCGAAAAAGAAAGTTATATTTTTTACTGCCAAAAAAGAAAACTCTACAAGAGTTGACCTTTATCGAGTTTCACTTGAAGGAAAAGACTTGAAGAGATTAACATTTGGCGATTATACACATAGTATCTCCCTTTCGCCAAATGGATCTTACTTCATCACAACCTACTCAAATGCTTCAACGCCACCCGTGATGGCATTGTATGATACAAATGGTAAATTGATCCGTGAATTAGCTAATGCAAAAGGTTCTGCATTTGAGGAATATGAACTCCCCAAAACAGAAATCGTTCGTATCCCATCCGCAGATGGTAAATACGAATTGCCTATGCGTATCACCTGGCCAATGAACTACGATCCTACGAAAACCTATCCAGTTTGGATATCCATTTATGGTGGCCCAAATGCAGGAACCGTTTCGGATGGATGGCGATTGAATGCTCAGCAATTATGGTGGGCAAAAGAAGGCTTTATTCAAGTAGCTATGGATCACAGAGGAAGCGGACATTTTGGAAAGGCTGGCCTTGATCATTTACATCGCAACCTCGGGTATTGGGAAATGCAAGATTGGATAGAACATGTAAAATGGTTAAGGAGTAAAGGCGGAGATTCTACGCGTGTAATCATTCAAGGATTCAGCTATGGTGGATACATAAGTTCTTATGCTTTAGGATATGCACCTAATTATTTTACGCATGCTATTGCCGGTGGATCTGTTATCGACTGGAGTTTATATGATACGCATTATACAGAACGCTTCATGGGTACACCTAAAAATAACCCCGAAGGATATAAGTCGAGTTCAGTGCTAACGCATGCCCCTAAGATTAAAGGAAAACTGTTGCTCTATCACGGATCAATGGATGATAATGTCCATTTACAGAACAGCATCCAGATGGTCAAGAAAATGCAGGAATTGAAAAAAGATTTCGACTTCATGGTTTATCCTGGTGGCAGACATGGTTGGGGTGGCCCTCAACAAGCACACAGCCAGAACATGATCAATAGATGGGTGTATAAAAATGTGCTGAATAAAGAAACGCCTAAAGAATTAATTAAATAACCACAAGTAATTAGCCATTGGTAGAAGTTAGGCTATATCAATGGCTAATTACATTTTCAGTACTTCTTTCGGACTATTGCCCATGATCTTTTTAAATGCTGAATAGAACGTAGATCGGTATTGAAATCCACTTTTCTGTATCAATACTTCCAATTTAAGCTTTTGACCCTCTCCTCTTTTCACTTGTTCTAAGAAGTGATTTATCCTATACCGATTCACAACCTCCGTGTAAGGCATTTTATATAATTCCGTAAAAACGATTGTCAACTTAGACTTGCTCATACCCAAATCTTCAGCCATTTTCCCAATACTATGCGCAGGATCTAGGAATTTTTTATGCTCCCCCCAATATTTTTCAAAATCCTTTTCATATTGAGCATATCGAGAAGAAGATTTTACTACTGGTAACACCGCTTTTAATGCATCATCATGTTGCACAGAGGAAGATGGTATTACACCATCCATATTGTCTAACAGCACAGGATGGATTAAGAGATACGCTTTCATGATAATCAATGAAATACTTTGAGTCACTTGTGCGAATACACTGAAATGACTTTCAATACTTAGAGATAACCATTGTATCACTTGAAATAAAAGAAAGATCGTAGTAACACCAGTTACCATACCTACCCATTTCCATACCTCTTGATTTACAGACAATACTACCATTTTATGTTTGCTACGATTTGTAGTGATTAAGACTATCGTAGCTATACAATAACTAAATCCATGAAATAATGAAAATGGTTGAATGAAACCCGCTGGTAGAATACCCGTTGAACGAGTCATCAATATGGTATTTTGTAAATAAAACTTCTCCAAAATCATCCTTTTTTGATCATTAGACAACAAAAAATCCGGAATCAAAATTATAATAACGGATAAGGGAATAACAAAATGTATAAAATCAATATTTTTCCAACCTCTGTCTGGCTTAATCATATTTAATACATATAACCACAATAGAGGACCGAATAAAAATCTCCAGGGAAATGCGGAGCGATATAAAAAAGGCATATCCAAAATAGTCTTTGAACTAAGGGCATACATATAAAACTCTACCCCACAAAAAGCAAGGATCAACACCATCAGAAATCTTCGAGGATAATTTTTCCTAAAACGTAACCATAAGAAAATTATGAAAACAAGACCAATCCCTACGGTGAAAAAACATAGATAAGAAGCTAACAGGAACATGCATCAAATATAATAATTAGTCATTAACAGAAATAGAATCAATTGAATGACACATCTAATGACTGAGCAAACTATTTTCCCAATCAAGTATCTTTTTCTTCACTTCCAGGCCCCAGTAATAACCCCCAATACTACCTCCCGAAGCTAGTACACGATGACATGGTATAAAATAGGCTATGGGGTTTTTCCCAACTGCTGAACCTACAGCTCTTGATGCACCAGGTTGACCTATAGCTGCCGCTATCTCGCCATAACTAATAGTAGTTCCAAAAGGTATTTTCATCAGTTGCTCCCAAACACGCTTTTGAAAATCAGTACCCTTAATATTCAGTAAAATTTTAGAACTGATTTTGCCACCTTGGAGCAGTTGATCGATTACACTAAAACTGCCTTTATTGAATGTTAGTGGAATGTCACCCTCTCTTTTTTGTAGCAGAGCCAGTGCATCATGAACATTCTCATAAAAAGCAATATATGCTATTGATGAATGTTCACCAGCCACAATAAGATTTCCAAAAGGAGTTTGCAGTAGATCATAATACCAAGAGCTAGGGTCAGTATTACGACTAACCCGTAAATTGAATATTTCAAAAGGCACAACACCTTTTTTCAGCTGCATACGTTTTAATCACGATAATTTAATGCAGGAGCTCTATCTCCTAACAATGCTTTATACTGATAAGAACCCAATTTATTTTTGAATTCTTGTTTCGCTGCTTCAACCAATTTGACATCATGTAACAGATCGACACCCATAGATGCGATAGCTTTAGCCGCAATCATCATTCCCTTAGTTCCGATCTCTGTTCCACCACAGGCAACGGCTTGCCAACTATGTCCTGGGGTTCCTGGAACCCATGTTGCCGTTGAAAATCCAACGGTTGGAACATTATAGGATACATCACCCACATCCGTACTACCAGGGCTTGCATTCTCTGGTTTTTTCAACGGACGCGTAGTGGACGCTTCCGAAAGTTCGGGATAACTGAAAGTAAAACTACTTTGTATCTTTTTCCCAAACTCGATCTCTTCAGGAGTGTATTGCATGGTTCCCGAAAGAGTTAGGTTTTTATGCATAGCTACATTTAAGGTATCGATCAAAAGCAGATCATGAGTACCTCCAATGATCTCGTATTTCATAGTGGTCTCAGTCCCTAATGCCGCTCCTTCAGCAGCTTTTACCAGCCTGTTGAAAATACTTACCACAGTAGATTTATCGGGATGACGGGCATAATAATACACTTCTGCATAATCTGGAACAACATTTGGTGCTTTCCCACCACTGGTAATCACATAATGTATTCTGGCTGACGAAGGAATATGCTCCCGCATCATATTCACCATGGCATTCATTGCTTCAACACCATCCAGCGCTGATCGACCTTTGTCGGGTGCGCCAGCTGCATGTGCTGATAAGCCATAAAAACGGAATTTCGCTGATTTATTGGCCAGAGCACCTTGTGTGTTCACTGCATTGCTATTACCCGGATGCCAATGAATAACCGCATCTACACCATTAAATAATCCAGCACGTGTCATGTAAACCTTACCACTTCCGCCTTCTTCTGCCGGACATCCATAAATTTTGATCGTACCCTTCCAGCCTGCAGCCTCCATCTGTTGCTTTAACTGAATACCTCCTGCAACGGATGCCGTTCCAAACAAATGATGCCCACAGGCATGTCCTGCAATTTTCCCTTCAGCAATTTTTCGCTCAGGGACTGCTTCCTGCATAATTCCTGGCAAAGCATCGAATTCAGCTAGTATCCCTATTACCGGAGAACCACTGCCATATGTAGCCACAAAAGCAGTTGGAATACCTGCCACACCAGCTTCTACCTGGAATCCATTTTCTCGCAACTCCTTTTGCAACAAAGCGGTACTTTTCTCCTCTTTATACCCCACTTCAGCAAAATCCCAGATCTTCAAGGCAATATCCTTATAATGATCATATTTTTTCTGTAACGATTCATTCATCGTCATCTTCGCCTGTAAATAGGGATCTACAGGGCTTTTCTTCTTTTGCGCAAATGCCAATACAGGGGCTAAGCAAACTAAAATAAGATATCTCATGACAGCAATTTAATCTTTTGCTAAATTTAATACTTATAACTAAAGATATGAGATCAATAATCTACTTATTGTTTGGAATGCTGATGCTGATTTCAGCCTCAGCTCAAGATCGCCCATCAACCGGAATAGAAAAAACGAAAGCATTTGCAGCTCATCAAAAATTGATGGCCAGATCTCCTTATAAAGATCTGCAATGGCGAAATGTTGGACCCGACTTCGTTTCAGGACGATCAACCCAGGCTATTGGAGTTCCAGGCAATCGAAATATTTTATTCGCATCATTTGCCACTGGAGGATTTTGGAGAACAACCAACGCTGGAAAAAGCTGGGAACCTCTTTTCGATAAAGAAGGAACACAAAGTATTGGAGCTTTCGCTGTTTCCACATCAAACCCTAATGTGTTATATGTTGGAACTGGAGAATCGAATATTTTTCGCGCCTCGCTTTCGGGAATGGGAATCTATAAATCTACAGATGGAGGTAAAAACTGGAAACATATCGGACTTGAAAAAACAGGTACAATCAGTCGTGTGATTATCCACCCTACAGATCCCGATATTGTTTATGCTGCTACTACTGGCAACGAATGGAGTTATAATAAAGAACGAGGGATCTATAAATCAACGAATGGTGGCAAAACTTGGAAGCGACTACTTAATGAAGATCCTAATGGTGTTATTGATCTTGTCATGCATCCAAAAGATCCAAATACACTTTACGCTTCCTCATGGAACCGCATTCGCCTCCGCTGGAGTGATCCTACTCCCCAGGATGGAGACTATATCTGGAAAACGACAGATGCAGGTAAAACATGGACGAAATTATCTAATGGCCTGCCGGAAACGAAATTTACCGGTCGTATCGGTTTATCGATCGCTGCATCAAATCCAAACACGATTTATGCCTTTGTAGATAACCACACTCCCAAACGTGATCCCAAACCTGGTGAATTGGATCCTTATGGTCGTCCTATTACGGTTATCCCTTCGGGTGTACAAGTTTGGAAATCAATTGATGCAGGCACTTCCTTTTCAAAAGTAAGTACAGAAGATGACAAGCTGGAAAGATTTGCGGGCACCTATGGTTGGGTATTCGGACAAATTCGGGTTGACCCAACGAATGAAAATATTGTATATATCATGGGGGTGCCAATGGCAAAAAGTACGGATGGTGGTAAAACATTTTCAATCATGCGTACGGAAAAAACCAGCGAATGGACACATGGAGATAATCATGATCTATGGATAGACCCAACAGATCCTAAATATCTGATCAATGCCAATGATGGTGGCGTAATGGCCAGCTATGATGGAGGTAAGAACTGGAATAATTTCTTTGATGTGATCCCCACTACTCAATTTTACAATATCACCTACGATATGAAGCAACCATTCAATATCATCGGGTCTGTTCAAGACCATGGTAGCTTTATGGGTTCTATAAAAAATTCATATGGAAACAAAGACTCATCTATCCTGAACTGGAAAAGAGCACCAGGCGGTGAAGGAACTATTCATGCCGTTGACCCTACTGATCCAGACCTAATCTATTCCAGTACTTTTTATGGAAGACTCACTCGCGCACGTTTGTACAAAGATTCTACCAGCTATAAAGATATTTATCCTAAAAAAGCAGATGATGAAGAAATACATCGTGGAGAATGGCTGGCCTATACGTTGATGTCGCCACATGATAACAAAACGATCTATCACGGATTTCAATATTTGTTCAAGAGTACAGATCAGGGACAAACATGGAAACGTATTAGTGGAGACCTTACCTATAATAACAAAGAGAAAATGGGTAAAACGCCCTATGCTATCAACCACCAATCCATAACAGCAATAGATGAATCCCCGCTTAAAGCAGGTGTATTGTATGTGGGAACCGATGACGGAAGAGTTTGGGTAACACAAAATGATGGGGCGAACTGGAAAGAAATTGGTACAGGACTACCGGTCAATGCTCATGTTTCCAGATTGGTAGCGTCAAAATACGATGCTGCTACAGTGTATATAACATTAAGTGATCGACGAGAGGATAATATCACTCCACATATCTTCAGAAGTACAGATTACGGAGCTACCTGGACTAACATAACAACTGATCTTCCAGCATCGCCTGTAAATGTGGTTCGTGAAGATCCTCGAAGTGCAGAAGTTTTATATTGTGGAACAGATATGGGCGTATATGTAAGCAGAGATAAAGGCCGCAGTTGGCAATCGATTCAAAATAATCTGCCCGCCAGTGTTTCTGTAAATGATCTTTTTATTCATCCACGCGATCTTAGCCTGGTAATCGCTACTTATGGCAGAGGAGTTTGGGTCCTGGACAATACCGACAGGCTTCGTTAAATCCTTAAACTTTATGTATGTATAAAATATTTTTCATATTACTAACCTTTCCAGTTATTATAAAAGCCCAACAACCTACTTCCTCAGCAGCAAATCGAGCAGCAGTCCTTAAGGCTAACGAACAACGCTTACTCTATCCTTTTGTGAAAGGAAGCACGAATACTGGAGTTATGCCTGTTGAAAAAGTAAATTTTACTTTTTCATATAAGGGGCCAACACGTTTGGTTTACGATCTTACCCAACCTACTGGCGATCCTTCAAAGGGGGAGCTCAATCAGGGTCTGGAAGAAATTGCTCGTCAGTTGAATTTACAAGCCGTTGCTGGAGCAAAGAATATTACAGCCTATATTATTTTCCATGGAGGCGCTGCACAATTTCTCACCAACGATGAGACCTACCGTAAGAAGTTCAATATGGATAACCCAAATCTTCCATTAGTAAAAAAATTAATGGATAAAGGAGTGACATTTGTGGTATGCGGACAAACTCTGGAACTACGCGGAATGAAAATAGAAAACTTTCCAGAGGACGTTCAGAAAGCTTATTCAGCAAGATCCGCTCTCGCTGATCTACAAAGTAGAGGATATATTATGTTCCCGATTGCCGGAGATCATTAATGAAAAAGGAGCAGATTTTCTGCTCCTTTTTCATTATTAAACCCAAGCTTTAAAAGCTGGAGCCTTTCGCTGTCTTGTGGCTTGCTCGAAGGCATAAGCCATACCAATAATCTCTGCTTCTTTCCATGCACCGGAAACAAATGACAAGCCAACTGGCATGCCATGTACATATCCCATCGGTACCGTAATATGAGGATAACCGGCCATGGCTGCTGGCGATGAAAACGAATACCCCGTTCCATAATCGCCATTAATTTGATCAATGCAGCTTGCAGGACCAGAACTGATAGAGCATAACGCATCCAGTTTTTTGGAATTCATCATCTCATCAATGATCTGACGGGCACTGGTGGATTTTTTTAATGCTTCTTTATATTCAGGATCATCAAGCCCTTTTTTTAGCGCACACATATCTAGTAATTCCTGCTTGAAATAAGGCATTGCTTTTATTTCATTAGCCTTATTATACGAGATCACATCATTCAGATTTTTTACTTTAGCAGTAGCCTTAGCTAAATATGCATTTACCCCATCCTTGAATTCATATTGTAAAATGAGATATGAACTTGCACTTAAAACGGCAGTTTGCTTTTGCAGCTCCACCTCTACTATTTCGGCACCTAAGCTTTTTAGAACTTCTACATTCGCTTTATACAAAGCCAACACATCCGGATTACCATTCTGATTGACTTTCTCCACTCCGATCCGTTTCCCTTTCAACGCGTCAACAGAGCAATACATGGTATAATCTTTTTGACTTTTTCCAACGCTGGACTTAGTTGCTTCATCAGCTGAATCCTCCCCTGCCAATACGCCTAAAAACAAAGCAGCATCCTTGACTGTTCTCGTCATAGGACCTGCCGTATCCTGTGTTGCTGAAATCGGAATAATGCCCGTTCTGCTCAATAGTCCAACTGTAGGCTTTATTCCCACCACACCACAGTGAGAAGCCGGAGAAATGATAGAACCATTGGTCTCGGTTCCAATAGCTACAACACAAAGATTCGCAGACACCGCTGCGCCTGACCCTGAACTGGAACCTGAAGGATTCCGATTTAATGCAAAGGGATTTCTGGTTTGACCTCCTCTGCTGCTCCAAGCACTGGTAGAACGCGTGGATCTGAAATTTGCCCACTCACTGAGATTTGTCTTTCCCAATAGAACTGCACCTGCTTCGCGAAGTTTTGAAACGATGTAAGCATCTTTAGATGCTTTGTTCCCAATCAAAGCTGATGCTCCAGCTGTAGTCATCATTTTATCTCCCGTATCTATATTGTCTTTGATCAATACAGGAATACCATGTAAAGGTCCACGAACCTTTCCAGCTTTTCGTTCTGAATCAAGTTGTGCTGCAATGGATATGGCATCGGGATTCAACTCGATCACGGCATTTATTTTTTTATCAACAGTAGCTATTCTATCCAAATACATCTTTGTCAACTTTTGAGAAGTCAACTGTCCTGCTCTCATCTTCTCCTGCAATGCATCGATCGTCACCTCATTTAATGCAAAAGCATCAACTTCATTTGGAATAGCCGAAATGAGACTAGAAGCTAATGCTGTTATACCTGCACCAGCAGAGTTCCTTAAAAAATTTCTTCTTTTCATACGTTTACCATTACAGAAACAAATCAGGATATAATGTTGCCCCTGGTACTACTGAATATGCACTTAAATCAGTAATACCCTCTTGCGCTAATACTTCATCATCAATGAAAAAATTTCCAGTACATTGATCAGAAGCGCGCATCAAGATATGATAGGCAGCATCAGCAAGTATCTCTGGCTTTCTACTCATATTCATCAACATCTCCCCACCTAATAAATTACGAACAGCAGCAGTAGCGATCGTAGTGCGTGGCCATAAAGTATTGGAAGCTATTTTAAATGGTTTAAGTTCTTCTGCTAATCCATGTGCCACCATACTCATCCCATATTTACTTATAGTATAAGCGAGATGAGCACCAAACCATTTTGGATCCATATTGATGGGAGGAGAAAGATTTAAGATATGCGGATTCGTCCCTTTTTTTAAATTGGGAATACAACACTTACTCACCATGAAAGTTCCCCGAATATTGATATCATGCATCAGATCATAACGCTTTGCTTCTGTTTGTTCAGTAGGTGTTAATGAAATAGCCGATGCATTATTGATCAATATATCAATACCACCAAAAGCAGCAGTGGCCTGTGCTACAGCTGCCATAATTTGATCCTCATGACGAATATCGCAGGCAACAGGAAGTGCTACACCACCAGCTTGAGCGACCTCGTCGGCAACTGAGAAAATAGTGCCCCCTAATTTGGGATTTTCTTCTGTTGATTTAGCAACGATCACTATGTTTGCTCCTTCTTTTGCCAAACGAAGAGCAATGGCACGTCCAATGCCCCTGCTGGCACCGGTAATAAATGCCGTTCTATTCTTCAGATTCATAAGTTTACTTTGTCTTGAAATTACAAGAAAAAATTGGCTAATCAGTTAATATCTACAACCGGCTTATTATTCAATATATGCTCAATTTGAGATAGGATTTCTGGCGTTAACATCGGTAACACATCCATCGCTTTCAAATTCTCTTTCAACTGCTCTGCTTTCGATGCACCCAAAATAGCTGTTGTAACGTGTGGATTCGCTATTGTCCAGGCAATTGCCATGGAAGGTAATGATACCCCTAATTCTTCAGCCAATTTGATCAATTTTTTCAACTTAGCTATTTTCTCTTCCTGCAACCATAGATCTTTTAACCAACCAAATGTTTCGTAACTTAATCGAGATCCTTCAGGAATACCTTGCAAATACTTACCGGTTAGAAATCCTGATGCAAGCGGACTAAAAATAGTTGTACCCAATCCCACCGTATTAAACAAAGGAAGAAATTCTTTTTCCAGTTTTTCACGATCAAACATATTGTATTGTGGCTGCTCCATGGATGGGCCGATCAAATGATAATCTCTGGCAACTTTATGCGCCTCATTAATCGCTGTAGCAGTCCATTCTGATGTTCCCCAATATAAAATTTTACCTTGCTGAATTAACTGATTCATCGTCCAAACGATCTCCTCCATAGGAACATTGGGATCTGGACGATGGCAGAAGTACAGATCCAGATAATCGAGTTGTAAACGATGTAAAGCGTCATGACAAGCTTCAAATAAATGCTTGCGACTTAATCCTGCCTGATTGGGTTTATTGTCATTTCCTTTTAATCCAAAATAGGCTTTTGATGATACAACATAAGAACTTCTTTCCCAATTTTTTTGCTTCAATACACGACCCATCATCAACTCACTTTCTCCACCGGCATAACCTTCTGCATTATCAAAAAAATTGATGCCGGCATCATAGGCGATACCCATCAATTGATCGGCTGAATTATCCTCAATTTGTTTGTGAAAAGTAACCCAACTTCCAAATGAAAGTACACTAAGTTGAAGGCCAGTACGACCCATATATCTGTACTGCATAATTAAAATATTTTTTTAAAATTATTGATTTACTCTGATGATAGAGTTACTGATCTGATACATTTCAAAATAACTGAAATCCTGAGGAGCCGTTAAACCAATGCCAATCATGATCATATCCGGCCGATGAATCCGAACCGGCTTTTCCGTATAAAATTTCTGATCATTCTGACTCCACCATAATTCTTTACAATACAATGTATCACCGGTTGTATTAAATACACGTACGCTATCCTTCAAAAAAACCAAATTACGCTGCTCAAAATATTCTCCATACTGAGCATCCAGTTGACTTTTTATAACCCCTTCTGTTGAGTCCTGAAAAAAATCAACATGCATGGTTTTGGGAAAAACAACTTTGGATGAGGTATCTTGATAACGAAGCATCTGTGGTGCACGCAAACGGGCACGCATATTACCACCTGTACTCATATATGCCTCAATAGTATTGGCCTCATCTACTCCAAGACGCTTCTGTCCGATAGCCTGTACATCTTCTTTACGGTTAGCACAGGATATCAAAAAAAGAAACAGGATAATGATACCACGCATAACGACTATTGGTAAGTACGTTTATTAAACCAAATATCGCTTAAATTAAACCCTAATGAAAAGCGGAAAAGATTTTCTCTGATCGCATTCTGCTTATTGCCTCTTCCTCCTAACTCAAACCCCAAATTTAACGCAGAAAACTGATTGGTGTAGAAAGTTCGACGAACGGGCAACCCAAAACCAAAGGTGAATGCCCAATTATTCATTTTAGTTCCGATATCGACTTTATCGGGCCCATAATAAAAACCAGCACGATAAGATACTCTTCCCCAATAATTATTACCATCAATATCCGGTATGATTTGAGTTCCTAACCGGAAAGTCCAGCTATCTTTCAATGCATCTGTTGTACCATAATAACGATACGTTGACCATTGTGTTTGAGTTAATTCGGCAGTAACCAAAAACTTATCTGCATTCTCCAATAACACTGCAAAACCTATTGTACCCGGAAGGATTATGGTTCCCTTTTCATCAATTGATTTATAAACGCTATCAATAATAATCTCACCACGACTGCCAAATGCGTAAGTTTCACGACTGGTCCTTCTCTTCGCATTCAAATTAGCATCTAAACCATAGGTCATGCCCAAACGAACATGAGTCTTTTTTGATAATGGAATTTGATATTGAGCTCCTCCTTGAAAAAAGAATCCACCAAAATTTGATGAATCAGTGTAGCGTGCAGGTTGATACGCTATGGTGTCATTTACGAAAATGCGTTTGGTAGAAAAGTTCTTGTTACCAAAAATGTAACCTGTATTAAATCCTATTGAAAAGTTTTTAGTGCCATAAGCAAATCCAGTAAACGCACGATAAGTTCCGCCATCCCCAATAAATCGGTCGGCAACACTATCAATAGATGGTAAACGCCTGCGAGAGGTAAGATCATAGTTGATCTTTGTGTCCGGTCTCATTCCTAAAACCATACCCCAATTCTTTGATTTACTTAATGGTAGTCCAAGTATTAAATAAGAAGGGATCATGTAGGCAGACTGGAAACTCTGAGCAGTATTGGATGTCCTTAATCTGCGCGACGTATAATCAATGCCTACATCAAATGTGGTCAGCTTCAATCGAGCATAAGACGCAGGATTATTGATATTTACCGTTTGAAGGTCATAATAAGCAATTGTTGCCCCTCCCATTCCTCTATTTAGGATGTTCTGCGAAGAGAAATCATCTCCCAGTCCAAAGCGCGAATAGGGGGAATTCTCCTGGCCAACTGCCACAACACTTATTAAAGTGCTGAAAAACAATATTTTAAAATATTTTCTCACGTTAGTTATTGTACTCACTGATAGCATATAGTCCCTTGTATAAGAAGTCAGGGTCGGCAAATATCGTGTTTTTAAGGTGTAGCGTAAAATATGTGCTGTCCCCCCCGGTTAAGACCACGTTAAAGTTATCATAACGTTCCTTGTACGCATCGATCATTCCGTCGATCTCCTTGGCCATTCCCAATATTACGCCCGACAAAATATTGGTTCGGGTATCGTACCCAATCAACGGGAAATTCCAGTCTGCCTTTACCAATGGAAGTTTAGCCGTATAATCCCTCAACGATTTTAACCGCATCTCCATTCCAGGTGATATCCCACCTCCTAAAAACTCCCGGTTTTTGTTTATAAAATTATAGGTAATGGCTGTTCCTAATCCAATAACCAGATTGTTTTGGTTAGGATGAAAGGTTAATGCCGCCGCAGCCAATGCTATGCGATCAGCCCCCATGGTTTCGGGTTTACCTACAGGTACTGTAAATGGGAATTTAGACAGATGAGATAACTTATGAAAGGCAACACCTTCACCCATCGCTTGTTCTATAGCGGGATCATGTTCCACTACAGAAGACAATATGGTACGATCTGGTTTCCACTGCAAGATCACTTGCCTGATCTCCTCTGGTCCACCATCCGATAAGTTATCGATCTCCTGCATCTTGTTGCCCTGAAAGACAGCATATTTGCGTCGAGTATTTCCGTAATCAAAACAGAGTGTGATCATAATTGCCAAAGGATAAAAATAAATAGAAAAAATGACCTAAACGCCAAAGAATAAACAACTGAGGTCGATTAACTTAACTTCGCTGCAAAACCTGCTCTCAGCAATAGGTGTCTAAATGTTCGCATGATAAAAAAAATAAACATACGAGAGTTTTTTTCAACTGCCCGCAATCAATATTATTTGGGACTATTGATTACATTACTAGTGACATTAGCAGAAGTAGCCAAATGGAAACAACGTAATTTTTTTATCTACCGCTATGCTACCCTAGATATGTGGGATGGAAAAATCCCCTATGGACGCGAGTGGGCTCAATCCATTGGATTCGATTCATTTCTGTATGGCCCTCTTTTCTCACTTATTTTTTCGCCTTTCGCATTTCTACCACCCTGGCTTGGACCATTTTTTTGGAATATATTGAATTACTCTGTTTTCTTTTATGCCATCCGCAGCTTACCTGTTTTGATTGATAAAAAGAAGACTAACTTCTTCTTTTTCATTTTATTGATGATGGCCAATAATCTAATGTATTATCAATACAACATGATCGTAGCCTCTATTTTTTTAATAGGACTCACCCTTATGGAAAAAGGAAATTTTTTAGGGTCAATAATGCTCATTGGTATTTCAGGGTTTACAAAAATTTATGGTGTTTTTCAATATGCATTTTTAGTCTTTTATAAACATCTCTGGAGAAATATACTGGTCATCATTCCTGTATTACTTGTACTCGGACTTCTGCCTTTGATCATGATGCACCCGGCACATTTGCTAAGCGCATATACAAAATGGGTGGCCAGCTTTCCGGCACATTTTCAGTCAAGAGAATGGATGTCTTTATTCCATTTCAAAATATTATTTAGTAAAGTGCCGGAATCAACAACTTTTTATCAGCTAGGTAGTTTTGGCATATTAAGCTTATTATCATTATTAAGATTAAAAAGATCGTCTTCGTTTTCGTTTCGTGCGGCTTCTGTTGGCATTATGATGGGATGGGTCATCCTCTTCAGCAACTCTCCTGAGATAGGTACCTATTTAATAGCTATGTGTGGATTAGCACTATGGTATTTCAGTCAAGAAAATAACCGATTTGAACAATGGCTATTGATCTTCAATTTCTTTTTATTCATGATCGTTCCTCAGGATATATTATTTCCTCGCCCGTTAATGCGCATAATCATTGAGCAAGTTCAACTCCATATTTTGGTCTTTACCCTTACCTGGCTATGGATGATCTGGAAGACGTATGGTCCGGAGAAGAAATCGTAAAAAATAATACCCCAAAAAAAGCATACAAAAAAATGCCGTACTGTGTTTCGAGGCTGATCTCATACATAGAGATCATAAAAAATAGAACGTGAAAAGCAATCCATAAAAAGTTACGGCGCTGCTTACAAAAAAAAGGCAATACTAAACCCATTAACATAACAATTCCGGATAGTAATCCTCCTAAACAAGCATAAAACAATACTTCGTTAGCGGGCAATAATTTTTCATAGTCTTTTAAAAAAGGCGTGTGACTTGAGTACCAATGAATAACGGACTGTTTCACATCACCAGCACCCACGCCCATAAATATATTTTTACTGAAAACATCTAAGCCTGCCTGCCAAGATAAAACTCTTGGGGTATCGGATAGACCTTCTATATATCCACCTCTTGAATAGTTCTGAAAATCCCATAACACAAAACGTAATCGGTTTTGAAAAGATGGAATCAAAAACCAGGAAAGAACGGGTAAAGAAAAAATGGCCGCTATGAACCCTACACGAAACAATCCTTTCGCTTTATAGATTCCAAGCAAAATCATGAGAATGTAAAAACCCAATATGCCGGTTTTAGTAGCCAGAATATGGATAAATAAGCCGCTAATCATGATTAAAAACCCGATCCAGCGCCTGCTTTTTTCAGCCGGATCAATCAAGTAATTCTGTATTACCCAGGCTAGCGCAATCAATAATAATAATGAATACCGAACATGATCGTCCTGCATCCAAACCTTCAACACTTTAGCCTTCAAATATACAGATGAAATATCCGGTATAGAAAAATAGATCCATATACTATACAAAATAGATAGTAATAAAAACCCGATCAATAAATGAAGCAGCTTGTCCTTAAAAAGGTTATACACTTCTCTAAACGCTGGAATGGTAAAGGGGAATAATAATAAGGGTAGTTTATCGAACATGATCATCATCCAAGTTCGTATATCCGCAGACCATATTCCGCTTAGTAATGGAATCAAGAAAAGAATCACCATAGCCTTTAACCATATAGATCCTAAAACCTCTTTAACGCCAGCTTGACCGCTAAAAAATAGTGCATAGCTTAAAAATAACCCTGTTGATACGGATAAGAGGGCTCTGGACCAAAATAATCCGGCCCACATAAAAATGATCAGCGTAAGAAGTATCCTTCCCTTAATTTTACTACAGTTTAGACTCGAAATTAGAAAACTATGCATTGGAAACAATATTACGATTTAGCAAAAAAGGAAGATTTCCGTGGTATTGCCCGATGTATTTCCATTATTGAAAACGAACAGGAAGGCTATGATGAGTTACTTAAGCAGCTTCCTACCACTCCAATCGCACCCATAATTGGCATTACAGGTCCCCCAGGCGCAGGTAAAAGTACACTTACCGACAAGCTGATCGGTCAGTTCGTAGCAGAAGGAAAGAAAGTGGCCGTATTATGTGTGGATCCATCTTCTCCCTTCAATTTAGGAGCTTTATTAGGAGACCGAATTCGCATGAGCGACTGGTACACTCATCCGAATGTATATATACGATCCTTAGCCTCCAGAGGGGCGCTGGGCGGACTGCACCCACATATTGTAGAGATCGCAGATTTTCTGAGTACGCTATTTTTTGACCTGGTGATGGTTGAAACAGTTGGAGTTGGCCAAAGTGAAATTGAAATTACCGGATTAGCCGATGTAACGGTGGTAGTTCTGGTGCCGGAAGCGGGTGACGAGATACAGACGATGAAAGCTGGACTAATGGAAATTGCTGATGTATTTGTAGTCAACAAGGCTGACCGACCCGATGCTATCTCATTCGCAAAAAATCTTCAATCCTTATCGCACAGCAGTGGCAAAGAAACTCCTGTGGTGACCACCATAGCAACGGAACAGAAAGGAATTGCTGAATTGGCGATGACTATCTTACAAGCCCATCAACAAAAAAGTAAAGAGAAAAAACCCATTTTATTGGCTGAAAAAGCGTGGAAACTGATCGAACGTTCCCGTATGAAAGATCTTTCAAAAAATAAATTAGTCGAAGAAATTCAGGAGCAAATGAACCGAAATGCATTTAATTTGTATTCATTTATTGATAAATATATAAAGCGCCATGAGTGATCAACCTATCAAAATGACAGAACCTAAATCAGCAGGCTCATCCCCTTGCTGCGTGAAAGTAACACCCGAAAAACCTTATGCCTGGTGTACTTGCGGCCTTAGCGAGAAACAACCTTTCTGTGATGGGAAACATAAACAGATTGAGGGCATGCCGTTCAAAAGCCTAAGAGTAGAATTTGAAAAAGAAGAAGAAGTTTGGTTGTGTATGTGTAAGAAAACAAAGAATCCTCCGTATTGTGATGGAAGCCATAATAGTTAGCTAATTAGCTGATTTTTTAATTGACTTCTGGAGAAATTCAGAAGTTTTTTTATGGGTAAAATGGTCAATTAGCTCATTCCCCAATCACCTATTTCTTTTAAAATAATTATAGCCTACTACTCCAATGATCGCAAACGGAGCAAGCATTAAATAAATTATTCCTGAATTTAATCCCTTTGCAGGCTTATGCCCCAATTGCTGGGCGGTTTTGGTACAAATAGAACATTGAGCATTTCCATTTTCCGTACAGAATGAAAGGATGCCGACCATAAATATGATTACCCATTTTTTCATGCGCCACTATATTATTGCAAAAATACATTAATTCACTATTCGTAACTTGCAACATTTTAGCACAAATTGTTGTCCATCCATTATTATAATCCTTATGAAGAAAATAATTTTAGCTTTTCTAGCTTTATCATTCGTGTTTTCCAGCTGCCTTAGGGACGAAGTGGTGACGAAATACACTTTTTACCGTCCAGTCTATAAAACGTCGGAACAGGCCCGTGCTGAAATCAAAAGCTATGCCCCTGTTGAGATCATACATCCAGGGAAGATCTACTATAAAGACGGATATGTTTTCCTCAATGAATTACAAAAAGGGATACATGTCATCGATATTCGTAATGTGCAGCAACCCACTCGTGTTGGATTTATTAAGATTCCGGGTTGCGTAGATATGGCGGTAAGAGGGACGATCCTTTATGCAGATATGTTCACCGATCTTATTGCACTTGATATTAGCAATCCACTGGATGTAAAACGAACTCAGATCGTGGAGGGTGCATTCCCCGAAAATTACTACAATGGCTTTCTGGTTGGTAAAGATAAAGTTATCACAGAATGGATACGTGTAGATACAACCGTTTTACAAAAAGACTATGTATCATGGATGGGACGAGTGAAAGCTGAAGGTGGAGTTTTTGCATTAGCTGGAGGGGATTCCCGAGGAGGTATTTCTAATGGAACAGGTGGAAGCATGGCTAGATTTGCTTTAAATGAGGATCGACTCTACACAGTAAGCCATAGCGATCTTAAAGTATTCAATGTAAGCAACCCTGAAAAACCTGCATTTGTAAAATCAAATCCGATAGGATGGAATATTGAAACTATTTTCCCCTATGGCAAAAATCTGTTTATAGGATCCATGAGTGGTATGTATATATTTGATGTTTCCAATAAAGATAACCCAGTTCAGAAAAGTGTGTTTGAACATGCTCGTGTTTGTGATCCAGTTATTGCAGATGGTAATTTTGCATATGTAACCCTGCGAAATGGAACTGAATGTTTAGGATTTATTAATCAACTTGATGTGGTGGATGTAACTGATCTGACTAAACCTAAATTGATCAAATCCTTCCCCATGACTAACCCTCATGGCCTATCCAAAGATGGGGACCTATTGATGATATGCGATGGGAAAGACGGACTGCGCTTTTTGGATGCAAAAAATCCCAGAGATGTTAGAACGATCCACCTAATGAAAGGCATGAACACATTCGATGTTATTGCTATTAAGGGTATCGCTATAGTAACCGCAGAAGATGGACTCTATTTTATTGACTACAAAGATCCGTTTAATCCAAAGATCACCTCATCGTTCAAAATAAATATATGAGGATGGTCTTTCTGTCAATACTAACTTTAATAGTTAGTTCTTGTGCTTTTGCCCAAAATACCACTCTGCCACCAATTAAATCTGAGGTATGGCGTCCCTGGGTCATATTGGAAGGTGGGTTGGTTTGGGGGTCTTATGAAACCAATGGAGATGTACGATTACAAAGTGGTATCTCAAAAGAGGGTTGGAAATTTGGTGCAGGTATAGGCCACGATAGTTACCGTTACAGTAGTTTACCCATATATCTACAAGCACGTAAAATATTTGTTTCAGGTAAAAAAAGACCATTCGTTTTGGCCAGTGCAGGATACAATTTCGCTACTGAACCTGATTTTTCACCTGATTGGTGGTTTGATCCTAGAGGAGGGATTACTCCTGTTTATAAGTATGGTTCCGGTTATTATGCAGAATTGGGCGGGGGGCTTGCATTTCGGGAGAATAAAAAATGGGGATATACCCTTTCCATTAGCTACATCAGAAAAACTATGTCGGAAGAATACAACACCACAATATGGAATGGAACAGGCTTGGAAAACGAAGTGATCAATAATTTATATAGAATGAATAGATTCTCGATCCGTCTGGGAATAAGAATCGGGCGCTAAAATTCCCTATTGATAAAAAAAACTCCGGAGTCATTCCGGAGTTTTTACATTTTATAAAGTAGATAATGCTATTGTTCTTTCATCGATTTCTGCACTTTCTTTCGATCCTCTTCGTTCAATAACACTTTACGCATACGTATGAAATTTGGTGTAACCTCGATACACTCATCCTGCTGTATATATTCCATGCATTCTTCCAGCGTCAATTGAATTTTTGGAGCGATGTTCGTTGCCGCATCACTACCACTCGCACGCATATTGGTCAGTTTCTTTCCTTCGATAATGTTCACTACCAGATCACCAGGTTTGATATGCTCTCCAATGATCTGCCCCATGTAAATCTCTTCACCCGGATCAATGAAAAATGAACCGCGATCTTGTAACTTATCTAATGAATACCCTGTAGCGGCACCATTCTGCTTCGCTAACAATACCCCATTATTTCGCCCAGGAATAACCCCTTTCCAAGGTTTATATTCTGAGAAACGATGCGCCATTACGGCTTCGCCTTGGGTAGCTGTCAACATTTGTGTACGCAACCCAATCAATCCACGTGAAGGAATTTCAAACTCTAAATGCTGCATATCCCCTTTTGTTTCCATAACCAGCATTTCGCCTTTACGACGGGTAACTAGATCAATTACTTTACTGGCAAAATCTTGTGGCACGTCAACAACTAATACCTCGTAAGGCTCACATTTCTTGCCATCGATATCTTTCGTAATTACCTGAGGTTGGCCAACCGTTAACTCATATCCTTCCCGACGCATAGTCTCAATCAATACACCCAAATGAAGGATACCTCGACCATAGACTACGAATGCATCGCCACCATCACTATCCAGAACACGTAATGCCAAATTCTTTTCAGTCTCCTTCATTAAACGATCACGAAGGTGACGAGAGGTAACAAACTTACCATCTTTACCGAAGAATGGTGAGTTGTTGATACCGAATACCATGTTCATCGTAGGCTCATCTACGCTGATAACCGGTAATGCTTCCGGATTTTCAAAATCAGCAATGGTATCCCCTATATTGAAATCTTCCAGACCAACTACTGCGCAAAGATCACCAGCAACTACTTCTGAAACTTTTTTCTTACCCATCCCTTCGAACACATATAATTCTTTTACACGTGTCTTCTTCTGTGATCCATCCGTCTGCATCAACGTGATCGGCTGGTTCTCTTTAATAGAACCACGCGTCACCTTACCTATGGCGATACGACCAAGGAATGATGAATAATCCAGGGATGTGATCTGCATCTGCAGAGTTCCTTCTGCTGCTTTTGGCGGTGGAACATGCTTCAGGATACCATCTAGTAAAGGATTGATATTATCGATCTGAGTTAATGAATCATTGAACCATCCATTCTTACCACTACCGTAATATGTTGGGAAGTTCAATTGCTCTTCTGTTGCATCCAAGTTGAAGAATAATTCAAATACCGCATCATGCACTTCATCTGGGCGACAATTCGGCTTGTCCACCTTATTGATCACCACAATGGGATGAAGATTCAACGATAATGCTTTCTGCAATACGAAACGGGTTTGAGGCATTGGGCCTTCAAAAGCGTCAACTAGAAGGATTACACCATCCGCCATTTTCAATACCCGCTCCACTTCACCGCCAAAATCGGCGTGACCCGGAGTATCGATAACATTGATCTTAACATCGTTATAGGTAACAGCGGCATTCTTACTGAATATGGTGATACCACGCTCACGTTCCAAGTCGTTTGAGTCCATGATGAGATCACCGGTTTCCTGATTATCTCTGAACACTTTGGTAGCATGCAGGATCTTGTCAACCAATGTAGTCTTACCGTGGTCAACGTGGGCAATGATGGCTATATTTCTGATTTCCATAAAAGAAAAAAACGGGGCATGAATTGATTACCCCAGGTTTTAAGGGCGCAAAGGTAGTGAAATTAGTGATTGAACAGTGGCGATTGATGGTCAGTATGCTATGATAAACCAGGGAATTTGGGTATAATCAGCTTAGATACGTATTTTTCCAGTGTAAAACTCCTGTTTTCTATGAAGATCATAAAACGATTGCTGGCCCTATTAGCGATATTAATAGTGGTCTATCTGCTCGGACCAAAACCAGAAGCAGGAACATATACTCGTGCATTACCTGTTGTAACAGCCACAGGTTCAGCCCTCGAAGAGGAGATTCGCAATGAAGAGACTTCACTGCCCGTTAAACCGGATAACGAAGCACGTATCATCTGGTACAACGATTCCACTAAAGAAAAAACACCTTATTCCATTATTTACCTCCCAGGCTTCACCGCTAGTCAGGAAGAAGGAGATCCAGTACATCGGAACTTAGCAAAAGCAATTGGAGCTAATTTATATTTAGCTCGCTTATCTGAACATGGTTTGGAATCCGATAGTGCTTTATATAATATGACGGCGACCTCTCTCTGGGAATCAGCAAAGAAAGCCTATGCCATTGGTAAACAAATCGGTGAAAAAGTGATCATCCTAGCCACATCAAATGGTGGTACACTTTCTCTTATGTTGGCATCTGAACAATATCCAGAGATTGCCGGATTAGTACTTTTATCTCCTAACATAAAAATATTTGACCCGAAAGCGCAGTTATTAAATAAACCGTGGGGACTTCAGATCGCAAGATTAGTCATGGGTTCTGAATATACAGGTGCAAAAGATACTACAGCCATTTATCGTCAGTACTGGAACAATCCATACCGATTGGAAGCCGTAGTTCAAGTGCAGCAATTATTGGAAGATAAAATGCATAAAGAAACCTTTGCCAAAGTAAATCAACCTTTGTTGATGCTCTATTATTATAAAGACGAAGAGAACCAGGATAAAGTAGTTCGCGTTACCGCAATGAAAGAAATGTTCGAAGAAATTACTACTCCACAAAACAAAAAGCAGTCGATTGCTGTTCCTACTGCCGGAGATCATGTAATGGGCTCTCCTATTAAATCAAAAGATGTACAGACCGTGGAAGCAGAGGCAATTCGGTTCACACGAGAGGTGATTATGAAGAATTAATGTTTTAAAAAATAATTTATGCGTTCTAAGATTGCCGGTATTGGTTATTATGTTCCGAAAAATGTATATACCAATCATGATTTGATGAAAATGATGGATACCAGTGATGAATGGATCCAGGAAAGAACAGGTATTAAAGAAAGACGTTATGCCGATACACTAGGTGAGACTACCACTACCATGGGTATCGAAGCGGCAAAAATGGCCATTGAACGCGCGGGACTAACCCCACAGGATATTGATTTTATCGTATTCGCCACACTTAGCCCAGATTATTATTTTCCGGGATGCGGTGTTTTGTTACAACGCGCTATGAAGATGAAAGAAATCGGTGCTCTGGATGTGCGTAATCAATGTAGCGGATTTGTGTATGCGTTAAGTGTAGCCGATCAGTTTATACGCACCGGTATGTATAAAAATGTATTGGTGGTAGGATCTGAAAAACACTCATTCGGTTTGGATTTCACCACACGCGGACGAAATGTATCGGTAATATTTGGAGATGGTGCTGGAGCAGTTGTATTACAGGCAACGAATGATGAAAATCGTGGAATCCTGAGTACTCATTTGCATAGTGATGGAGAAAGTGCAGAGTTGTTAGCCATGTACAATCCGGGAACACATGCGAATTATTGGTCGAAAGAAAAGCCATTGGCAACATTCAAAAAAGATGCGAAGCTTGGAGAATATTTTATGAGCTATGAAATGATCGATGAAGCACAAAACTTTCCATACATGGATGGCCCGGCTGTATTTAAAAAAGCTGTGGTGAAATTTCCAGAGGTGATTATGGAAGCCTTAACTAAAAATGGACTAAGCCCTTCTGATATCAATTTGCTCGTCCCGCACCAAGCGAATTTACGCATTGCACAATTCGTACAACAGAAATTAGGATTACAAGACGATCAGGTGTATAACAACATTGAGCGTTTTGGTAATACCACGGCTGCATCTATTCCGATTGCATTATGCGAAGCCTATGATCAGGGTAAACTAAAAGAAGGAGATCTCGTTTGCTTAGCTGCTTTTGGATCTGGGTTTACCTGGGCAAGTGCACTCTTACGATGGTAATTGGCTAATTAAATAATCTTCTTACAGTCACAACCGCAAGAAGCAGCAACATCGCTACAAACTGATGCGCTACTCCAAGCCATAAAAGGAGTTGCTTGTCGGCCGAATACATTACCGTGAATATACCTAATAATACTTGCAGACAAACAAGTATCAACGGAAGATTTCGTATGGAGCCTATGGCTTTTGCTTTCACCCACCACCATATAACCAAAATGGTTAATATATAAGCAATACCTCTGTGTATAAACTGAACGGCAAACGGATTATTGAATAGTGGAGTATCTCCTGAATGCATTCCAGAAGGAAGCCAATCTCCATTAATAGTTGGCCAGGTTGGCGCAAAACTTCCTGCTTTCAAGCCTGCCATAAATGCACCATAAAACAACTGTACTACTAAAACCGATATGATCAGATGTAAAAAAGATTTCAAGCGAGTATTCTTGATGAACGCATCTTCAGGTATCATAAGCCCCAATGCAAACCATAATACATAAACCTGTAATCCTAACGCAGCCATGAAATGAAATGCTAAGCGAATATGATTAACACTCACGTCATTCTCATTCAATCCACTCTTCACCATGATCCAACCGATTGCTCCTTGCAATCCGCCCAATACAAATAACAATACCATCGGCCAGATCATCTCCTTTTTAAACTGCTTACGCAGCAAAAAATAAATAAAGCCAATGGCAAATACAATACCCATGAAGCGCGCCCAAACGCGATGAAACCATTCCCAGAAATAAATAAACTTGAAATCATTTAAAGTGAAATCAAAATTGATATGCTTGTACTGTCCGATCTGCTTATATTGATCAAACGCTGCATTCCAATCAGCCTCGTTCATAGGCGGTATGGCTCCCAATAAAGGTTTCCACTCAGTGATCGAAAGTCCCGATCCAGTCAACCGGGTTATCCCTCCCAATAATACCTGGATCATGATCATGCCCACACCTATCAAAAGCCAATTAGCTACCGGCGAACGATTGATTTTTCTCATCATCACAAAGGTAAAAGGGGAATTTCAACCAACAATACAATGATTATGATCTGTGCTTTTTATGCAAAAAAATTTAAACAGTACCTTCGGGAAGATGCTTAAATCATATTTTCAGAATGAACTATTGGAAGCAGGGTGCGATGAGGCCGGAAGAGGCTGCCTAGCCGGGCCTGTTTTCGCTGCTTCAGTTGTGTTGCCCCTGAATTTTAAGCACCCTCTGTTGAATGATTCCAAGCAAATGGGCGCGGCCGACCGATACACGCTGAGGGATATCATTAAAGAAGAAGCCTTGGCTTGGGGTGTTGCCCAGATCGATCATGATGAGATTGATCAAATCAATATCCTGAAAGCATCATTCAAAGCCATGCATAAAGCGATTGATCAACTGCAAACCAAACCTGGACTGCTTTTAATTGATGGACATATGTTTTATGCATATCCAGGAATCAAGCACGAATGTGTGGTTAAAGGCGATGCGACTTATGCTTCCATTGCAGCAGCCAGTGTATTGGCTAAAACGTATCGCGACGATTATATGATGCAACTTCATGAACAATATCCACATTATGGTTGGGCATCAAACAAAGGGTATGGGACACTGGAACACCGCAACGCTATAGTGAAACATGGATTAAGCCCCTATCACCGCAAAAGCTTTCAACTAAAAAACACGCAGATTCCATTGGAATTCACAGGAAAATGAGTAATATTAATTCATAATTTTGAGTATGGAAGCAACAACTCTACCAGGCAATTTAACTGCCAAAGATTTTCAGACCGACCAGGAAGTAAGATGGTGTCCAGGATGTGGTGACTACTCTATCTTGGCTCAAGTGCAGAAGGTTATGCCCACTCTTGGTATTCCTAAAGAAAATATTGCCATCATTTCAGGTATCGGATGTAGCAGCCGTTTCCCTTACTATATGAACGTATATGGAATGCATTCCATCCACGGGCGGGCCACAGCCATTGCGAGCGGATTAAAAGCAACTCGTCCTGATCTTTCCGTTTGGATTGTATCCGGTGATGGGGATAGCTTAAGCATCGGAGGGAACCACACTATACATTTGTTACGGCGCAATTTTGACGTTAACCTGTTGGTGTTTAATAACCAGATCTATGGTCTGACAAAAGGACAATACTCCCCAACATCTGAAGAGAAAAAAGTCACCAAATCTACTCCATACGGAAGTATCGATCACCCATTCAATCCACTTGCACTGGCGATGGGAGCCGATGCAACTTTCATAGCACGAAGCATGGATCGTGACCCGAAACATCTTCAGGAAATGTTACTTCGCAGCTATCACCATAAAGGATCTTCTTTCTTAGAGATCTATCAGAACTGTAACATCTTCAATGATGGAGCATTCGAGATCTTTACTGAGAAATCAACAAAAGCAGCTGAAACATTATTTCTAGAACAAGGTAAGCCTTTGGTATTCGGACCTAATAAAGAAAAAGGAATTAAGTTGGATGGCTTCCATCCTATAGTAGTTGATCTCACCAATGGTGCTAGTGCAGATGATTGCTGGATACATGATGAAAAAGATTTTTATAAAGCACAAATCCTGGTTCGCATGTTCGATGACCCAAATAAAGCAGATCATCTACCCCGTCCATTTGGTGTTTTCTATCAAACGGAAAGACCAACCTATGAAGAAATGCTGGATGCACAAATCGAGCAGGTACAAACAGCCAAAGGACCAGGTAATCTCGATAAACTCTTAAGAGGAAACGAAACCTGGACTATTAATTAATAAAAAACAGTCAAAAAAACAGGTACCACATGGTACCTGTTTTTTTATTTACTAAACCTTTTGTTTATGCTATTGGAAGTGCATCCCAAAAATCCCCAACTACGGCATATACAAACCATTACCGAATGTTTATCAGCTGGCGGGGTGATCATCTATCCAACGGATACCGTTTATGGTTTTGGGTGCGATATCTTTCATCCGAAAGCTGTAGAACGTATTTGTCGAATAAAGCAGATAGATCCTGCAAAAGCAAACCTCTCTTTTATTTGTCATGATCTTAGTGATTTATCGAAATACGCTAAATCTATTTCGACACCTACGTTTCGCTTATTAAAAAAACATATTCCCGGAGCGTTCACGTTTATTCTTCCAGCAAGTAAAGAAGTCCCCAAAATACTGAAGAGTAAAAAAGATACGATCGGACTTCGGGTACCAGATAATCTGATAGCGCAAACAATCTTAAAAACATTAGGTCACCCAATTCTTAGTTCATCACTTCCTGGTGAAATGGTGGAAGAATACACTGATCCTGAACAGATCTATGAAGTATTTGGCAAGCAGGTTGATATTGTGGTCAATGCTGGTATTGGAGGAATGCAGTATTCAACTATTGTTGATCTTACCAACGAAGAACATGAGATAGTACGTCAAGGAAAAGGAGTATTCAGTGATTAGTTCATTTGTACCACCTTATTCATAGATCTGTTCGCCAATACGGCACTGATAAAAAACAATACTGCTCCCATTACAAAAGCAGCTCCCGGGAATTGCAGATGCCCTGGAGTGGTAAACCAGGCAAATAAATTGTTCATCAATAAAGGGCCAATAATAGAGGTAACACTAATCAAGCTAGTCAATGCCCCTTGCAATTCACCTTGTTCATTTGCAGGAACATGACTGGAAATATATCCTTGTAATGCAGGCCCAGAAATCCCCCCTAAACAATACACAATGGTAAACGCATACATCATCCAACCTTGTGTAGCAAACGCAAATAAAATCATTCCAGCACTATACAGCAACAATCCAATCATTACACTTTTGGACTGTCCAAATGCAGGTATCGCTTTACGAATTAAAAATCCTTGTACAAAGGAAACCATTACACCAACTACTGCGAGTGAAATTCCTACCTGAGATTCTTTCCATTGAAATTTATAGATGTTATAAAAACTCCAACTACTTTGCACCGCATGTGATCCAATATATATTAAGAAAAAGGAAAAAACTAATCCAGAAACTGCCGGATATTTCCGAAGATTTTGTAATGACCCAATGGGGTTAGCTCCTTTCCATTCAAATGTTCTTCTATTCTCTGTACTCAATGACTCTGGCAAAATAAAGTAGCCGTACAACCAATTTAAAAAAGTTAATACAGCAGCTGCCACAAATGGTGCCCGAATCCCAAAATGGGCAAAAAAGCCGCCCAATGCGGGCCCTATAATAAAACCTAGCCCGAATGCAGCTCCCATCATTCCAAAATTCTGAGCACGCTTTTCTGGTGTACTGATGTCAGCAATATAAGCTGTTGCGGTTGTAAAACTTGCTCCTGTAATTCCGGCAATTAATCTTCCAATAAATAACCAACCAATATTCGGTGCCAACACCAATAATAAATAATCTATACCAAAACCGAATAAAGACATCAATAAGATCGGTCTTCTACCATACTGATCACTTAATCGACCTATGATCGGAGAAAAAATGAACTGCATGATGGCATAGGCAAACAATAACCAACCTCCATATGTAGCTGCTTCACTCGTAGTGCCATTGATCATGGTACTGATCAACTTAGGCATTACCGGAATAATAATTCCAAATCCAATAACATCTATTAAAATCGTAACAAAAATAAAACCGATTGCAGCATTCTTGCCTTTCATACAAAATCTAAGATACTACAAATAAAAAAAGGCAACCCTAAGGTTGCCTTTGATAAGCTGGTAACAAATATCAATTAGAATCTCTTATTTGACTTGTTGAAACCACCGCCGCCGTTTCCGCCGCGGAATCCACCGCCGCCGCCACCGAATGGCTTACGCTCCGGACGAGACTCACGAGGCTTTGCTTCAGCTACAGAGATGGTTCGACCATCAACTTCAGCCTGATCCAATTCAGAGATCGCTTTCTTAGCTTCCTCATCATTAGACATTTCAACAAAACCAAAACCACGACTACGACCAGAGAATTTGTCGGTAATCACTTTAGCAGAAGTTACTTCTCCATACTCTGCAAAAATCTCAAGTAAATCCTGGTCTTGAACCTGGAAGCTGAGATTAGACACGAAAATGTTCATTTCTAAAATTTAATAAAACAATAATGGTACTGACTAAAAGAACGATAAGACTGGGGCAAGGACGTTGCGTACCACTTACAGAACCGAATAGATCAGGACGATAACAGTGCAAAGATAATTAAATTATCCAGCTTACCAATTGTTATTCAAGATTCACATAAATTAAACATTTACGGAATCATATACAATTACCTTCGACCAAACAGGCGAACATTCCTCAACAAATCGAATATGCAGAGGATCAACCTGATAGGCCGCCTCAGCTTCACTTGTTTCAAAAATAGTAAGCCAGGAAACGGCATAGGAGCGATCAATTACTTCACGGTCTGTATCTGCAGGCTGTCCGATATGAAACATCTTAATTCCCTTTACCTTACTTAGTTTCTGCAGTCCGTCGATTAATTTTAGATGGTCTTCAATATTATCCGGATTCTTTAACCAAAAATAAACATGATGTACAAACATATCTATCACAATGTTTTTGCATATGAACGAATTCCTTCCAAGATCTTATTAGCTACTGATTTTCTAAAAGCAGCATTCATAATTTTTTTTTCATCTTCCTTATTGCTCAGGAAAGCAACTTCCACCAAACAATTTTGAAATTCTGTGGGCCCACTTAATGCGAAATTAAAGTTTCCCACATTCCCATATTCCTTCAATCCCAACGTTAGCATTTGTTGCAAAATATGTTTTGAGACATTCCGAAATCCAATATGCCTGTAAAAAGTACTAGTCCCTTTTATCGTATCTATACTCGATGAATTCAAATGAATACTGATCAATAGATCTGGATCTTCTTTTCGTAGCATCACCGTACGTTCTTCCATACTCAGTGTAGTATCTTTATCTCTCACCATCACCACATTTTTTACACCGGCTAATCTTAAAGCAGACTGAAACTCTTTAGCAATAAGCAAAGCGTATTCCTTTTCATAACGTTTTGATGTAACACCTGCCGCTCCAACATTTGTTCCACCATGACCCGCATCTATAGCAATCTTCCATTTGCGTATATCCTTAACTGGTTCTCTTTTTACCCGTACATACATTTTCCTGGAAATACTATCGTAGTATATAGCATGTCCCCAATGCTCATTATTTTTCAAACGAATATGCACCCGAAGTACATCATCTTCAATTTGCTCCGTCCAGGTTTGGGTGATCTCTTTTACTGTACTTAATTGTGTAATCCAATTCGTATTGGATGTAGCTCCATAAATATCAATCCATAATCCTGCAGGCTGGATCACTTGCTGACTTTTATAAGGTAATTTCTCATCCAGATTTATAACAACATAATCATGCTTATCATCCCCGTAAACTTTTATACTCGAACTTAAATAGTAGGGCTTGGGAACGATGTCAACTGCAGCAATAACAGATGACTTGGGAAGATATGCGAAATGATTTTTGGATAGCTGAACTTTATAATCCGAATGAATACTATCAACCACCTTCAACACTACATTTGAATCAAGATAACCCATTTTCGCACCGCCTAAACGATCATCGCCTAAACCATACTCTAGATAAGCTATTGCACCTTTCGTCCGCACCATTTGATACGTGGCAACTTGGGCTGTTGCATTAATGAAAATAAATGCAGCTGTTATACATAATAAAGACTTCATGCCCGTAAATTAAAACAAATTACGGGCATGCAGCATTCCTTACCAGGGATATTTACCCGCATCTATTACTTGCTGAGCAATTCTTCTGCGTGCATCTTTAGCATTAAAGGGAGTAGCCTTGGTAAAACGCTTTACACCTAACAACATCATGCGTTGTTCATCCCCCGATGCAAAACCATTGATGGCGTCTTTACTCGACTTATGAATACGATCAGCCGCATCATATAGATACACTCGAGCCATATCTGCAAAAATAGTTGCCAGAGGCGATCCCATTTCTGCGGCTTTAATGGCACGAAGGATTCCGCTCTCAGCATGGAATACCTCGATCGACATATCGGCAATATTCATCAGGATCTCTTGCTCATGCTCTAATTGCATCATCAGCTTCTGTGCGGCAGCACCTGCTGTAAGTAGGATAGACTTCTTTAGATTTTTGATCAACTTCAATTCTTCACCAAATGGCGTTTCATCCCCACTTCCAAAATCTGGGATACTCATCAACTCTTTTTGAACAGCCAATGCAGGACCCATTATATCTAGCCTGCCTTTCATGGCACGCTTTAATACCATATCAACAGTCAATAAACGATTGATCTCATTGGTGCCTTCATAAATACGATTGATCCGACTATCGCGATAGGCTCTTGATATATTATACTCCGCACTAAATCCATTACCACCATGAATCTGTACACCTTCATCCACTACATAATCCAGCAGTTCACTTCCATAAACTTTCAGGATAGCACATTCAATCGCATACTCTTCTGCCGCTCCTAACAGTGCGTCAGCATATGATTTGCCTTCTTCAAGCAATTTTTTCTCCCAGTCGTCGATAAGTTTCGACGATCGGTATAATGCAGATTCACAGATCCAAGTCCGGATCGCACATTCTGCCAACTTATGCTGGATGGCTCCAAATCGAGCAATGGGTTGTTTAAATTGTTCACGGGTATTGGCATACTGAACACTGGTGGACAACGCCATTTTCGCACCTCCCAAAGTGGCGGCACAAAGTTTCAAACGACCAATATTCAAAATATTGAAAGCGATGACATGACCTTTCCCGATCTCACCTAACACATTCTCCACAGGCACTTTACAATCCTGAAAATATAACTGTACTGTAGATGAGCCTTTGATCCCCATCTTGTGTTCTTCCGGACCTTGAGTAAATCCTTCATATCCTCGCTCAACAATGAAGGCTGTAAACTTTTCTCCATCCACCTTTGCAAATACGGTATAGACATCTGCAAAACCACCATTGGTAATCCAACATTTTTGTCCGTTCAGGATATAATATTTTCCATCATCACTCAGCTTTGCAGTAGTCTTAGCACTCAATGCATCAGATCCGGAATTGGGCTCTGTTAATCCATAAGCACCTTTCCACTCACCACTACCCAATTTGGTTACATACTTAATCTTTTGTTCAGCCGTACCGAAATATAAAATAGGAAGTGTGCCAATACCTGTATGTGCCGCGATAGCAACAGAGAAAGAATGTCCTCCACCTAAACCTTCATTCACGATGGTACTGGTAATGAAATCCTTACCAAGGCCACCTAACTCTTCAGGTATCGAGGTTCCCAATAATCCTTGCTCCCCTGCCTTATTCATAAGAGATGGCATTAAACCAGGCTCTAGTGAATCAATACGATCGAGAATTGGATACACTTCAGTATCCAAAAATGAATGACACATGTCCATTACCATGCGTTGCTCTTCATTGAACTCTTCCGGAATGAAAGTGGATTGGGCATCTACATCGCGAATTACCCATTCTGCTCCTTTTAAGGTTTGTTGTGTTTGAACTTCAGTAATCATAGGGTATAGTTTAAATGGTGATTTATTTTAGATTATCATACACTTGTTGTAATACAGCCTTACATAATTCAATTTGCTCTGGTGGTACCCCATCCAATGCCTCATTTAAGGTTTGATTGGCCAGCTCCATCGATCGTTCTTGCAACTGCCTTGCCGTATCCGTTAAAAAAATCAAATTCATTCTCCGATCTTCTTTTGATGAAATTCGTTTCACCAGTTTCAACTTCTCCAGATTATCAACTAGCCTGGTGATACTTGGCTTGTCTCGAAAAGTTGCATTACATAATTCCTGCTGACTGATACCATCTTCTTTCCACAAATGATACAACACACTCCATTGTTCTATAGTGATGTCCAGCCCCTGCTGTTTAAAATGTTTCTGCAATCTCCGGGCTATGGCCGTTGATGCCTTTCCCGTGATGAAACTGTATAATTCTCCGCGTTTAAATTGGTTGTTTGGCATATTGTTAGTTATGCAACTAATTCAAATATAGGATTTCCTTTTTACATTAGCAACAGGAATGATTACCCTGATCCTCACTTTAACACTGCTTTTTCTGGTTCTCCTGATTGGATATACCGTACTCCTAAATCAATATCATAGGGCATTGCAGGAAATGAAGCCCCAGCCGGCCAGTTCAGATACCATTCCGTTGGTTTCCGTGATTATTCCAGCCAGAAATGAAGCACAGAATATTGCCAACTGCTTAAAAGCACTGTTTGAACAGGATTTTCCCTCCTCCTGTGTTGAGATTCTAGTAATTGATGATCATTCAACAGATGATACCGCCCGAATTGCTGCCGAATTCCCCGTTAAGGTGATCCGATTGGCTGATTTTATCCATCAGGATACCCTCGCTTTCAAAAAAATAGCCATTACAAAAGGTATTGAGGCGGCTAAAGGAGAAATCATCCTAACTACGGATGCAGATTGTGTAGCCCCAAAAGGATGGATCCGATCCATGACTGAACCTATTCGAAATAATCATGCAATCATGACGATCGGTGGGGTGCGAATGGTTTCAGAAGATTCATATATATCAAAATTTCAAGCGCTCGACTTCGCTATTTTACAAGGTATAACCGCAGCAGCAGTTTCATCACGGATGCACGATATGGCAAGTGGTGCGAATTTAGCATATACACGAGCCGTATTTTATGAAGTAAATGGATTTGATGGGGTGGATGATATTGCCAGTGGAGATGATATGCTGCTGATGCAGAAGATCAGCGCTAGATATGATAATAGCATACAATATGTATCCGGTTCAGATAGTATTGTAGAAACAAAAACTGAACCTGACTTGAAAAGCTTTTTCAGACAGCGGATTCGATGGGCTAGCAAGACAAGTAAATACAAAAGTAAAAAACTCTTGCGCATCTTAGCTATGGTATATTTTCTTAATCTTGCCGTTTTTAGTCTGATGGTTTTAGCACCATTTAATTGGATAGCAACGATTACTGCCCTCGCTTGTATAGCACTCAAAACGTTGACAGAATGGCGATTCATAAAAGATGTTCTATATTATTTTAAATTATCATCGCTACTTGTAATTTTTCTTCCTTCTCAACCGCTTCATATAATTTATACCGTAGTTTCCGGTACTTTTGGATTATTCGGCACTGTTCAATGGAAAGGCCGAAAAGTGAAATAATAATCGTGTTCAAAAAACTTCTTCATAATAAAGCAGCAACGGCTGGTATCCTCGTCATACTGATGAGCATTTTAATCGCTGTATTCGCGTATTGGATCGCTCCGGATTCCTCGCCAAACGCTAACCGTATGATTCTTGAGATCAATGGTATGAAACCAGGATTCACCATCAAATTTTTGAAGATCCCCTCATCCAATGCTGAAGTGAGCTGGTTCACCCGTACCCTCTCCGGAAAACCTGACCAGCATACTTGGATACCGATAACAAATTATACCATTTTGGGGGATAGTATTTTCATTGATAAATATGTAGATGAAGGCGTAACAGAAAAGCAATCTTATGTATTCAAATATTGGAATATTTCCGAAAAAGAATTAGTGGAACAAAAAACATTCTGGCTGGGAACTGATAAATTTGGAAGAGATATTTTAAGTCGGTTGATCATCGGCACTCGTGTTAGTTTAAGTGTTGGCGGTATTGCCCTGATCATCTCACTTACCATTGGTATTTTTCTTGGAGCTATGGCTGGCTATTACAGAGGCAGAGTAGATGCCGTCATCATGTGGTTCATTAATGTGGTATGGAGTATCCCAACTCTTCTACTTGTATTTGCCATAACCATGGCTTTAGGAAAGGGTTTTTGGCAAGTATTCATTGCAGTTGGATTAACCTTATGGGTTAGTGTAGCTAGAATGATACGCGGACAAGTATTCAGTTTACGGGAAAAAGAATTTATTGAAGCTACCAAGGTTTTAGCCTTTTCAGATTTTAGGATCATCGTCAAGCATATTCTTCCGAATGCCCTTGGACCTGTTCTTGTACTGGGTGCATCTAATTTTGCCAGTGCAATTGTAATGGAGGCCGGACTAAGTTTTCTAGGAGTGGGAGTTCAAGCGCCGCAACCGAGCTGGGGATTGATGATTAAGGAAAATTATAATTTCATCATTACGAATAACCCTGCTCTCGCTTTGGTGCCAGGTTTAGCCATAATGGCACTTGTTCTTTCTTTTAATATTCTTGGGAATGCGCTACGCGATGCAATGGATGTAAAGCAGTAAGTTTTGATTGTAATACGATCAGTAGCCCTGCACTTAAATAAAATATAGATCCTATTTTATCGGTTTCGATCAAATCACTTAACATGATCAATACGCCTATCATCGATAATATCGATCCAATAATGAGGGCAACTCCCTTATAAAACTTATTCTCTAGTTGATGATACAGTTCCTGTGCCGACCACATCATATAAAAAAGAAGAGTCGTAAAAAGTAATAATCCCGGTAACCCCTGTTCGGCAAATAAGAGCAGAAAATAATTATGAACAGTAGATCGTTCAGGATTACCGCTTACATATGTGCGAAAAGAATTGACTGTATATTGCTTATAATAGGGATAAAAACTGTTGGGACCATATCCAAAAATCCATCGCTCCTTGATCATTTTTGTTGCAGCGATCCATCGATAAAATCGTTCAACAGTTGACAGATCTCTAAATGTATATGTCGCTGAAAGATGATCATCTAAATGATAATGATAGATTGTTTGCTCATAATTCGGACGGAATCGTAGATAATGATTATCCTTAAGCAACCATACACTTATAGAAAGAACTATGATAGTTGCCGATAATAAAGCCCATTGCACCATTCTCCTTTTTATCAACCAAATCATTATTCCTCCAACTGCCAGAGCCAGCCATGCACCTCGTGAGTAGGTAAAAAATAACCCCACTAGTAAAATAATGACCACAATAGCCCAATTCCTATTATTAAAATAAAGACCTATCGCAACCGGGATCAGACAAACCAGTAATGCGCCATAATTCACATGATTGCGATAAAATGGCCACATGATGTATTTTATTCCATCAAAACTGAATCCCAATAAGGCGTGTCTGAATAAAATAACCAATACTGTAAACAATAAGGATAGTACTATATATTTTGCTGCCCGAATCAGGGATTGCTCATCGTTCATAAAAAATAAAACCCCAATAGTAAAAGGTATAACGTACCATAATTTAGCTAATAAATATTTTATGGATAACAACGGAACGACGGAAAATAAAATGGTAATAACCACCCAAAATAATGAAAGAATTAAAAGCACCGTAATGGGTGAATTGAATATGGGAAAAATCTTTTTACGCTGATGAATGGCTAGTAAGATGACCAACGGCGATAGAAACCACATCAATTGTTCATCTGGAAGATCAGTCCCCAAATATGAGGTGAGCTGAAATTCCATTGATAATGGAATGGAACATACTAATAAAAGAAAAAGCAGATATGAAAGCTTCTTCATCATGCAGTTCGAAGGGCTATGCGAACACCAAAATAACTAATCGATACAAAAATTGAAATCAATAGAGCAGCGGTTATATTCAGTAAAAAGTCTGGCTTATCGGCAACAGCAGAAACGACCGGTGGTTCCATTACAATGAAAGATGGTGGCGGATTTAATCGGGTAACCTCATACTCCGAAATACGGCTTTTAATGAACGCAGATTCATCAGCAGTTCGCTTTTTAGCAGAAGAATCAGCTAATTCTTTTTTTAAATTACTGATGGATCGATCGTAATATAATTGGAACATATCATCAAATACAGACTGGGTACGTTGAATAAGAAGATTTGAAATACGCGATGCCATGATGGTATCCCGATCCCAAACATGTAACCTTAATTCTCCATATTCTGTCCGAACAAGTTTCATTTGATCTTCTAAATATTCACGAGCCTTAAGTTTAGAATTTTTTTTGCCTCTGAATTTATAATGCGTAACGAGGTCTAAATTATCCACCACAAATTGTAAAACGGTTACGGATTGCATGGCAGCAAATACTCTGTCAAGATCTTCACCAGAGCCATAGGCTGAATACAACTCCTGAATATTCTCACCATATAGTCGCTGTTTATCCATCATACGGGAATTTGCAGGAAGTAAAGATGCCTCTGCCAGATATTCTTTAGGGAAGATTAAACTTAAGGCAATAGTCATGGATGTAATGATCCCTACAAATAAAATGATGCGCCATTTTTTTTCAGCAATTTCCGTTATGAGAGCCGTCAACATACGTTTGTATTTTTATAAAGTTAGCTATTTAAGGATATCCATAAAACCAAACCTATACCCATAATGACTATTAAATCTACCAGGTATGTTTTTAATTCTTTTTTGGAGATAGCGTACCACATAACGATAAGGGCATATACCGATTGAAAGACAAAGGCTACCCAAGCCGCTGATAGGATCCCATATCTTGGAATAAAAGCAATGTCTGTTAATACTAACAAAAGGGACATCATACCACTGATATTTCTAAAAAGCTTAATCTCTCCTGTAGCAGTCAAAACTGAGCCATAAATGTGAACCAGCGCCAATGCAGGTAAGCATAATAATAAAATACGGATAACTTCAGTGGTTTGTGTCGAGCTGGAATAATATAAGATCTCATTTATTTTATCGCTATAAAACCAACCCATCGCTGAAAGGAGCACAGCAGGTATAAGCAAGAAAGTTCTGGTAATTCTAAGGATAAACGCCGTTTCTTGATTGATTCCTTCCCGGGCAATGTAAGACACTAAAAATGCAGCAAACAAAAAGCCAAACATATTTACCGCATCTACTAAACGAAATGCCGCAGCATAGATACCGGCATCATGAGCACCACTTAATCGATCTATTAAAAATCCATCACCCCGCAAGAGTGCGGTCATGAAAAAATAATTGAGGGCGTATGGCAGAGCGCAAATAATCGTTTCCTTTTTCAGTTTTGGAAATTGAAAAAAAGTAAACGATATTTTATTTTTTAGTAATACGTAAGCAGCCATCAAGGTAACTGAAGTAGTGATGAGTTGTAACCATACAAATTGATGGATATCTAGTTTATGGCCTTTATGGGTTAAAAGCCAGATACCTGCAACAATAATGATGCATAGTTTATCCAGAATGGACATCACAGAATCCTGCCAGAACAGTCCAGATGCAGTTAAACCTGCTCTAAAAAAAAGAAGCAGAGATATCAGAATTTGCAGCACGATTAAAAGCCCAAGCAAATAAAAATTGGACACACCAGTTACCCATGCCATGAGCATTATACATGCTGAATACAAAAAGGAAAGAAATATTTTATAGGATAAAGCCTTCTCAATTAATACTGTCGCTTCAGTTTGGTTAGTAGCTACTTCACGATTTACATGCGAAGTAACCCCCAGGTCAAGCAGGAAATTAAATACCATGGATAGATTTATCAGAGCGAAATACACTCCATAGTCAGATAATCCTGCTCGATTCTGCACTTCACGATCAATCCAGAATATCCAGACAGGCTTAATGAGCAGATTGAGTATGACCAATAAAGAAAGTGAGCCTAAAAAAGGTTTCACTTTTTGATACAACGACATCATTGCAGAAGCTTCATCACGGGCACATTACGGTTAAAACTTTCATCGAGCGATATAAATGTTTCCGTACGTTCTATGCCTTTGATGTGTTGTAAAGTATCATGCAACACAAATCGAAGCTGATTAATATCCTTACAAACGATCTCTAAGAACATACTATAATTACCTGTAGTATAGTTTAGCCGAATGATCTCAGGCACTTTTTTTAATTCTTCCGCAACCTGATCATATAGCGAACTTTTTTCCAGATATATACCTACAAAAGCAGTAATATCATAGCCCAATTGCTTCATATCCACGTTAAGTTTCGTACCTTTAACCACACCGAGTTCTTGTAATTTCTTAATACGGACATGAATAGTACCTCCCGATACGAACAATTGTTTTCCGAGATCGGCATAGGAAATACTGGCATCTTCCATCATGGCTTGTATGATCTGAAGATCGAGTTTGTCTAAATTAAATTTTAGTGCCATTTTTAATAAGGTATTTAGTAATTTTCTAATATAAAGTGCAAATTATTAAATATTTTCTGAATTTTCAAAATTTTTATTGAAATATTATCAATAAAATGGCTAATTTATTTAACATTGCACTGTTATTGTTCTTTAATACTGTGGGGTGATGAAATTTTTTGGCAGACATACCCTCTTGTCTCGGGGGTGGGGGGAAGCGGATAAACATTGCATAACGCCAGTGATGCTGCAGCGTCACCGACTGGGGTTGACCACCTTATCGGGGGGAGTTGCTTCCCGCCGCGATGTGCGAAGGCTAACGTCCCCGTGGAGGTTCGAATCCTCCCCCTACAGCAAATTCAAAAGGCTTACTCATGAGAGTAAGCCTTTTGAATATACGATAGCATATCCTTACATAAGTATAATAAAAGCAACCTAATCCTCTTTTACCTTCCCTGACTTCTTCAAATACCTCACTGTTACATAAAACACTATTGCTGCC
>CAYTXC010000002.1:0-205609 GCA_964441425.1 uncultured Sphingobacterium sp.
ATCACAGTTGTCTCAGTTCCTCGATCAAACAAACCCACTTTCTGAGATTACACATAAGCGTCGTATCTCTGCACTCGGTCCTGGTGGATTGAGTCGTGAACGTGCAGGTTTCGAGGTTCGTGATGTACACTATTCACATTACGGCCGTCTTTGTACGATCGAAACTCCAGAAGGTCCAAATATTGGTCTGATTTCTACATTATGTGTACATGCGAAGATCAACGATATGGGCTTCATCGAAACCCCTTATCGTAAGGTAGCATCTGGTAAAGTAGATGTAAAGGATCTTACTTACCTAAGTGCGGAAGAAGAAGATACTGCTAAAATTGCACAGGCGAATGTTCCATTGAAAGATAATGGTCAGTTCGCTGAAGATAAAATCAAAGCTCGTCAAACTGGCGACTTCCCGATTCTGGAACCCAAAGAGGTAGAATTCATGGACGTGGCTCCAAATCAGATCGTAGGGTTAAGTGCATCATTGATTCCGTTCCTGGAGCATGACGATGCCAACCGTGCGCTGATGGGATCAAACATGCAACGTCAGGCGGTGCCGTTGATTTTACCACAAGCACCAATAGTTGGAACCGGTCTTGAAGGCAAAGCTGCTCGTGATGCGCGTATCCAGATCCATGCAGATGGAAATGGTGTTGTTGAATTTGTTGATGCTAATGAGATCCATGTTCGTTACGAGCGTGATGAAGCACAAAAGCTGGTGAGCTTTGAAGATGATCTAATCGTTTATAAACTCACTAAATACATCAAGACCAACCAAGAAACTTGTATCACGTTGAAACCAGCTGTTAAGAAAGGTCAACGTGTAAAAAATGGTGATTTCCTTACCGAAGGGTATGCAGTGAAAAACGGCGAATTGGCACTTGGACGTAACCTTAAAGTTGCCTTCATGCCTTGGAAAGGATACAACTTCGAGGATGCTATCGTAATCAGTGAAAAAGTTGTTCGTGATGATTTATTCACGTCAATCCATATTTCTGAATTTGAATTAGAAGTTCGGGATACGAAACTCGGAGAAGAGGAATTGACTCCGGATATTCCTAACGTTTCAGAAGAGGCCACAAAAGATCTGGATCAATATGGTATCATCCGCATTGGTGCTCAGGTTAAGGAGGGTGACATTCTGATCGGTAAGATAACCCCTAAAGGAGAATCTGATCCCACTCCAGAAGAAAAACTACTTCGTGCGATCTTCGGTGATAAAGCCGGTGATGCAAAAGATGCTTCTTTGAAAGCTCCAAGTGGAACAGAAGGTGTTGTTATTGGTAAGAAACTTTTCCAACGGGCTAAAAAAGATAAGAACGCTAAAACTCGTGAAAAGGCAGCTATCGAGAAGTTAGAGAAAACGCACGAGCAAAATGAAAAGGCTTTATTAGAAGTATTGATCACCAAACTACAGACTTTGTTAAATAACAAAAACTCTGCAGGGGTTACCAATAACTTCGGTGAAATGCTGATCGCTAAGGGTGGTAAGTTCAGCAATAAAAATCTGATCACCATCGATTACCAAAATGTTAATCCATTAGGATGGACAGGCGATGCGAAGATCGATGAGCAGATCAATATCCTTCTCCACAATTACAACATAAAGTATAACGAAGAACTCGGACGTTATAAGCGTGAAAAATTCAATATCTCGATAGGTGATGAATTACCAGCAGGTGTATTGAAACTGGCTAAAGTATATCTTGCTGTAAAGCGTAAGCTTAAAGTGGGTGATAAGATGGCAGGTCGACATGGTAACAAGGGTATTGTAGCTAAGATTGTACGTGAAGAAGATATGCCGTTCTTGGAAGATGGAACTCCTGTAGATATCGTACTAAACCCATTAGGTGTACCTTCAAGGATGAACCTGGGTCAGATCTATGAAACTATCTTGGGATGGGCAGGTGAAAAATTGGGAACTAAGTTCAGTACTCCGATCTTCGATGGTGCTACACACGAAGAAATCAAAGATCTTATTGTTAAAGCACAATTACCAAGCTCTGGACATACTTATCTATATGATGGTGAAACTGGTGAACGTTTCCATCAGAAAGCAACGGTTGGTATCATATACATGATGAAACTGCACCACATGGTTGACGATAAAATGCACGCGCGTTCTATCGGACCATACAGTCTCATCACCCAGCAACCTCTTGGTGGTAAAGCACAGTTTGGTGGTCAGCGTTTTGGGGAAATGGAAGTTTGGGCGCTGGAAGCTTATGGAGCTGCTAATATCCTCCAGGAACTGCTTACCCTTAAGTCGGATGATATTATCGGCCGTGCGAAAACGTATGAAGCTATCGTTAAAGGCGACAACATACCACGCGCGGGTGTTCCTGAATCATTCAATGTATTGGTACATGAATTACGTGGACTGGGTCTTGATCTTCACTTCGAAAACTAAGACAGTAGAAAACATAAAACGAAAGCCCCGAAGTATCGGGGCTTTTTTATTACTAGAATTTTTTAGTTGATAAAATTGAAAAATATATCTTGAAAACTTTCGGCGTTTAGTATATCCAAGGTGATACGCTTCATGAGAGTCATCCTATTGATCTTAATATGTCAGCAAATACTCCAGATGCAGTAACATCAGCCCCAGCGCCGGCACCTTTTACAACCAACGGTTGATCAGGATATCTGTTCGTAGTGAAGCGCACAATATTATCTTTTCCATATAAGTGATAGAAATCATGTTGTTCGTTGATATGTTGTAATCCTACGGAGGCTTTTCCTTTTGAATAGGTTGCCACAAATTTTAACTTGTTTTTTTTCGCGACTGCTTCGTCGTATAAGGTTCTGAAATGTGTCTCGTGTTTTTCAAGTTCTACATAGAAATCAGCAACACTTCCCTTCATGCAAGAAGGTGGAAGAAAGCTTATGTTTTCAATTGAATCTATCTCGATTTTTTCACCTGATTCTCTGGCCAGGATCATGATCTTACGGGCTACATCTGTTCCGCTAAGATCAAGGCGTGGATCGGGTTCAGTATAGCCTTCGTCCTGAGCTTGCTTTACCACCTCACTGAATTTGCGGCTGCCATCATAATTATTAAATACATAGTTCAATGTTCCACTTAATACAGCTTCAATTTTTAAGATGTCATCACCACTGCGCAACAAATCATTCAAGGTTCCGATAACCGGTAAACCTGCCCCAACATTGGTTTCAAATAGAAATTTTGTGTTGTATTCGCGCGCAAGGAATTTTAAGTGAGCATAGTTTGCATAAGCCGATGCTGCAGCAATTTTATTGCAGGCCACTACGGCTATACTTTTTTGAAGGAATGAAGCATAGGTATTGGCTACTTCATCATGTGCAGTAACGTCAACAAAAACGGTATTCCGCAGATTTCTGGAAACGATACGATCAACAAATATATCCAGATGGGCATCTTCACCTTGTTCTAACTGCTCTTCCCAATTGCCCTTTATTCCTTCTTCAGTGAATACCATTTTCCTACTATTGATCAATCCTACAACATGGATCTGAACACGTAGATGTTCCATAAGGAATGCATGTTGTTGTTTGATTTGAGCCAATAATCGTTTTCCAACATTTCCCACTCCGGCAATGAAAAGGTTGATTTGCTTGAATGAAGTTTCAAAGAACTCTTCATGAAGCACATTCACGGCTTTACGTACATCATCAGTAGAAATCACCGCAGAAATATTTCTTTCTGATGAACCTTGTGCTATTGCTCGTACATTGATCCCATTTCGTCCAAATGTGCCAAACATTTTCCCGCTTATGCCGGGATGACTTTTCATGTTTTCACCCACTAAGGCTACAATGGAAAGTTCTTTTTCAATAAATAGCGGATCTATAATACCTAAAGCTATTTCTCGCTCAAATGCTTCATCTATTGCTAACATAGCTTTTTCCGCACTCGAAGAGGCAACGGCCACGCAAATGGAATGTTCAGAAGAACTTTGTGTAATTAAAATAACGTTGATTTTTTCTTGAGCAAGTGCTTCAAATAAACGTTTAGAAAAACCGGGTATTCCCACCATGCCACTTCCCTCTAAACTTAAAAGGGCAATATCATGGATACTGGAAATGCCTTTGATCGTTTCATTTCCTCCTGATGATTCATTATGAATAATGGTTCCGGGATCACTTGGCGAAAAGGTGTTTTTTATCCATACAGGTATATTTTTATTCAATACTGGCTGAATAGTTGGTGGGTAAATCACTTTAGCACCAAAGTGAGAAAGTTCCATAGCCTCTTTATAGGAAATAGTCGGTATAGGCTTTGCATTACTAACCCATCTTGGATCTGCTGTCATTATACCCGAAACATCAGTCCATATTTCCATAATGTCTGCATCTACTCCAGCTGCAACGATAGCCGCAGTATAATCGGAACCCCCACGTCCGAGAGTTGTAGTCGATTGGTCGGGTCCGGAACCTATAAAGCCGGGAATAATAATAAGATGCGCATCTTCTAGCAGTAACTCTTTTAGGCGTCTGTTTGTGGTGGTAAAGTCAATAGCCGCATTGCCATATTGATCATTCGTTTTGATGAATGCTCTTGCATCCTTCCAAATCGAATGCTTTGAATCCAGCGCAAATAAGGCAGCCAATATGCGAGAGGACATTAATTCACCAAAGCTCATTAAGCGGTCTAAGGTTCTCGTTGATAATTCGTTTAACATGAAGATTCCGTTTACCAAATCTTCCAATTCATTACAAAGACTTTTGGTAAAGCTCAGAATATGACGTTGATCTTGAATGGGGAAGAGTTCTTTTATGGTCTCAAGATGCAGAACTTCAATTTTTTTTAGTATTTCTTTGTATTGTTCATTCTGTTCGGCAGCCTTTCTGCCAGCTTCGATAAGTAAATCTGTAGTACCACCCATGGCGGAGGCTACAATGATAAGGCGTTGCTTTACAAGGTATTTTTGTACGATCTCTTTTACATTCTTCATGGCTGCGGCTGAACCTAGAGAGGTGCCACCAAACTTCAATACGTGCATAATTGGTAATTAAAAGGAAATAGGTAATGATAACGGAAACAGCTTTCGCCCAATGGATAATATGGAATATGTACAACCCTAACGGGTTGTAATGGTATTCATAGTAGTGGTGGTACAACTATTGGTCGTAATGAAAGAAAATAGGTATGTACTTGATTTCACCATTATCAATCGATTTGCTAAGGTAATATTTATTATTCAATTAAAATTAAAATCTGTTAGATAATTTTCAAAGAACTATTAAAAATATAATTTAATCAGTAATTTCGAATGTATATTTTATGGATCCATCATCATCTTCAGCACTAGCACAATTTAAAAACCAGGTTGGTCTGAAATACCAGCTTTATAATAGTTTATTTACCTCTTTGCCGTTTCATAGGATTGAAAAAACGGGGATACTTTTATCGCTGTTATTATCTAATTGTGAAGAAGGTTATACCAAGAAATTAAGTCCAAATGAAATAATTGAGGAGTTTTTTCAGCGACAAACATCATATAGAAAAGAACAAGAACAAGTTGATCTGTTATTTCGCTTTGTGCAATATGTGGAGCGACAAGTTGTGTTGTTTGATGCTTTGGAGGATGCCTCTTTCAAAGAGGTCAATGATATGTCAGGAGCCGGAACGTTGAAGCATTTGGAGAGCGAAATAAAGCAACAACAATTGGATGAGCAATTATCTTCAAAGCTTTCAAATTTTGCAGTTAGGTTAGTATTAACGGCTCACCCCACACAGTTTTATCCAGGATCTGTATTGGGTATCATCAACGATCTGGCTAAAGCGATCAAGGAAAATAATATCAGTCAGCTGAATGTGTATTTACAACAGTTGGGTAAAACACATTTCTTTAAAAAGCAAAAGCCCACACCATATGATGAAGCGATAAGTTTGATCTGGTTTTTGGAAAATGTTTTCTATAATGCAGCTGGAAGGATAATTGGTTTGTTGAAGCAACAATTCTCGCATACCCTCGAAGCCGATCGACCTATAATACGTATGGGCTTTTGGCCTGGTGGCGATAGAGATGGTAATCCTTTTGTAACAGCGGATATTACCATTAAAGTTGCAGATGCATTGAGAGGAGCAGCACTAAAATGTTACTATCTGGATGTACGAAAACTAAAGAGAAGATTGACATTTGAAGGAGTTGAAAATGTATTGCAGGAATTAGAAAGAAAATTGTACGATAATCTCTTTATACCCGGGCATGCTGTAGATATTTCTGCATCTGAAATTTTACAAATTTTACGCAGTATAAAGGAAACATTAATTTATCAACATAATGGATTATTTGTTTCTATGGTGGAGGGATTGATCAATCGTGTGGAATTATTTGGATTGTACTTTGCATCATTAGATATTCGTCAGGATAGCTCTATTCACCAACACATAATGGAAACCTTTTCTCATTCAGCTGTTTTGCCAATTGATTACGCAGAACGATCTGATGATGAAAAAATGAGTATTCTCGGATCTTTTGAAAACATACAGCATAACCTTCCTAATGATCCAATCACACGTGAAGCATTAGATACAATAAATGCGGTAGAGTATATTCAGCGGTATAATGGAGAAATGGGCTGCAGCCGTTATATTATTTCTCAATGTAACAGTGCTTCTAATGTAATGGAAGTTTTATGTTTGTTTGTAGCAGCTGGTAAACAGCGTGATGAAATCAAAGTAGATGTTGTACCCTTATTTGAAACGATTGATGATCTGAAACATGCTCCAGCAGTAATGGAAAAGCTTTATGCGGACAAAGTGTATAGCGCGCACTTAAAGCGGAGAGGAAATATACAAACAATCATGTTAGGGTTCTCTGATGGTACTAAAGATGGTGGATACATGATGGCCAACTGGAGTATTTATAAAGCTAAAGTGGAGCTGACTAACATTTCCAGGCAATATGGAATAGAAGTTATATTCTTCGACGGTAGAGGTGGTCCTCCTGCTCGTGGAGGTGGGAAAACACATAAATTCTATTCATCGCAGGGTAAAAAAATTGCGAATCGTGAAATTCAATTAACGATACAGGGTCAAACGGTAAGTTCAAATTTTGGAACAGTAGATGCAGCGCAGTATAACATTGAGCAATTATTACATGCTGGGTTAAGTAATGATCTGTTTGCCCAAAAGCATATCACTTTATCGGATAAAGAAGAAACAGTATTTAGTGATCTGGCTGAATCAAGTTTAGGTGTTTACCATGAACTAAAAAATCATCCTCATTTTGTGGATTATTTAGCACATGTAAGTCCCCTCAGATTTTATGCTGAAACCAATATTGGAAGTCGTCCGGCTAAGCGGGGAAATGGAAACAAATTATCACTCAAAGATCTTCGGGCTATTCCATTTGTAGGTGCATGGAGCCAATTAAAGCAAAACCTTACCGGTTATTATGGGTTGGGAAGTGCATTCAGAAAAATGGATGAGGAGGGTAGATGGAGCGAGGTGACCTCTTTGTACCAGAATTCGCCATTTTTCAAAACTCTTATTGATAACTGTGAAATGGCTATGAAAAAATGTTTCTTTCCATTAACAGCATATGTATCAGATCATCCTGTCTATGGAGAAATATGGCATATGATTCATGATGAATATGAATTGACCAAACAATATATTTTCAAATTATCGGGTAAGCATGAATTAATGGCTGATTATCCGGTTGAACAATTGTCTGTTCATATGCGTGAGCGAATGGTTTTGCCTTTGATCACGATTCAGCAATTTGCTATGGAGAAAATTAGAAAAATGGAAGAGCAGCTTTCCCCTTCAGACATGAAATTTGTTTATGAGAAATTGGTTATGCGCTGTTCCTTTGGTATCATCAACGCAGGAAGAAATTCAGCATAAACGTAAAGGGCTTCTTTTCAGAAGCCCCTTATTACGTATAACCCAACAAATAGTATGTTTATCAGAACGAATAGATCGCCGCTAGTAAGACACTTGCAGCAGAGGATGTATTGTTTCCATTTTTAGTATAGAATACATTTTGTTTGGATGATTCATAACGAAATTCAGGAATGATCATGAATGATCCTCTTTTAATATTCGTAGATAGTGTATGAGCAAAAATACTGGCGCCCTTTGGCGCATTGCTTAATGCAGTTAGTTGATCTTTATCATTAAACAATTCACTGCGTAAGGTAATTCCTGTTGTTTCAGTTAGTGCCATGTTTATATAAATGGCAGATCCCCACCATCCTTTTATTGGTTCATTGGATTTTACAGCTGCACTGTTTACCGATTTGGCAGACTGATAGGTGGCATTATATCCCAAATTAAGTACAGAAGAAAGTTTTGCAGTGGCTACCAGATCAATCTGATTTTTCTTAACCGAATCCAATCCTGTTCCACCTACGTAATTAAGATAGAATTTGACATCATCGGTTACACTAAGCGCGTATTGTGCCAAAATGAATTTTTTTGAATTCACTGGCGTGGTTCGAAAGTCTGTTGGATTGGAAACTCCGATCATAAATGCGTGTTTACCTGCTGTGATATCAGCTTTTACTCCAGTATGTGAAAATGGTCCCCAGGAAAACATATACGACATACTGTAGTTTTTATTTGCAGCAGGATCAACCAATTCATAGCCAACATGAGTCGCCCATGAGCCAACTGTAAATTTGATCCATTCAGTTGGGGTATATGTTGCATACAGTTGTTTGATACCTCTGGCAATGCCCACGTCATTGTAATCAAATTCATTTGCTCTTTTTCCGATTCCAAGATCTGCTAAAAACCCAAATTTGCCTTTTGTGCCTTCAAATTTGAGTGAAGCCATTCCAAGCTCGAATGAATTATGGCTGTTCGTAAAGGACGTTCTGTTGTTAGCTGCGTTTTTAGCGGCATCAAACCGGTAATATCCATCTACGAAACCAGAGATATTGAACGTTGTTTTATCAGATTTTTCAGTTGCCAATTGGGCAAAAATGGGGTGTGATGCTACCATAAGTATGGTAGTCACAATGATTTTCTTTATCATTGTAGTGCATTTTGTTTAAATGTGGAGGGACGGTGTTGAGATCATCTTTTAGACGAGTTCGATCTCTTCTACTGTCCCTTTTTCAATTATTATGGATGTTTCTTTTCCTTCTTTTTGAACGATCAACGTTCCTTGAACATAAGCTTCATTATGTTGCGTCGCATCTAAACCTAATTCTTCTTCTTTTTCCGTAACCCGAAGTGGTAATACGAAATTTATAAATTTGAAGATTAAGTATGATACTGAAAAGCTATATCCTACTGAAATGAACATGGCTTTAAGTTGGGTTATAAAGAATGAAGCATTACCATAAAACAGACCATCATTACCCGCTGCATTAACTGCCTTACTTGCGAAGATTCCGGTAAATATCATTCCTACTATGCCTCCTAATCCATGACAAGGGAATACATCCAGAGTATCGTCAAGTTTTGATTTCGACTTGTAGTAAACGGCAAGATTAGATATAATGGCAGATACCACACCAATGAATATGCTTTGTGGAATGCCAACAAATCCTGCACCGGGTGTAATAGCCACTAGTCCAACAACTGCACCAATGCAAAATCCCAACACAGATGGTTTTTTTCCTCTTAACACATCAAAAAACATCCAGGATAATCCAGCAGCAGCGGCAGCAGTGTTTGTAGTAGCAAATGCACTTACCGCTAATGCATTCGCGCCCAATGCAGATCCTGCGTTAAATCCAAACCACCCGAACCATAATAATCCGGTTCCAATTAATACATAAGGAATATTTGCCGGCGGAACTTCTGACTGTTCAATGTGTGATTTTCTTCTCTTTAGTACTAACGCGCCGGCAAGTGCTGCACAACCTGCAGAGATATGTACTACAGTACCTCCTGCAAAATCAAGTGCACCCATTTTAAAAAGGAACCCATCCGGATGCCAGCTCCAATGTGCAAGTGGTGCATATACTAATACACTGAATAATACGATGAATAAAATATAAGAGGTGAACTTAATGCGTTCAGCAACGGCACCAACGACCAGCCCTGGTGTAATGATGGCAAACATTAGCTGGAAAAGTGAAAAAAGTAACTTTGGAATAGTTGGGGCTAGCGGCCAGGGTTCTCCAGAGCTAACTCCTTTGAAAAATAAATGAGTAGAGGGATTTCCGATAAATCCTCCGATGGATTCCCCAAAACTGAGGCTATAACCCAATACTACCCAAAGAATGCTGACTACCCCTGCTGCCACGGTAGATTTGATCATGGTGGAGATCACATTTTTTCTATGGACCATGCCACCATAAAAAAAGGCCAAACCTGGAGTCATCAAGAAGACCAAAGCGGTTGAAATTAAAACCCAGGTGATGTCGGCCGCATTGTATTGCGCACCGCCGTCATCGTAATTGGGAAGGGTTGGAATAAAAATGGCACCGATGGCCAAGCAAGCAAGCAAAATAAAAGGCATTGCTTCTCTTTTTCCAATTTTACTCATAATACATCTGTTTTTAGGTTAAGAAGAAGGATTTATACAATAATAGCCAAGAAAATATTAAAAATTCGTCTTGTTACGAATAAATAATAAACATATAAATAAATGTAATATGTTTGGAAAGAAAGAAAAAATAATAACTAAAAAATTGGAAATCAATGATTAATATAGTTAATATAACATTTGGCTATAATAATACACAATAATAATAGTGGATACTTAAGAAATATATAAAAAAATGTAATATGAAATAACGGATAAAGGCTGCCGAAGCAGCCTTTACCGGATTGGGTGTTTAAGGGTTATAAGTATTTACTTGACCAGTTCAAGAAGACTATGGTCCTTTGATTCTAATCTAGATATTCCACCTGATAAATATTCATCTACTTTTCTGGCACATTCTCTTCCTTCACTGATTGCCCAAACTACCAATGACTGACCTCTGCGCATATCACCACAACTGAATATTTTTGAGATATTCGTGGAGTAATTTTTCTCTGACGCTTTTACATTTCCGCGTTCATCCAATTCCACATCCAATTCCTGGAGCATACCGTCCTTTTGAGGATTCAAAAATCCCATTGCCAGTAAAGCAAGATCACAAGGGATTTCTCTTTCAGAACCTGGAACTTCTATAAAACTTGAAGGTTTGCCATCTGCACCTGATTTCCATTCCAGGTCTGCAATACTTAGCGCTTTTATATGTCCATTTTCGTCGCCAATAAATGCTTTTGTAGTTACTGCCCATATTCTTTCACAACCCTCTTCATGCGAAGTTGAAGTTTTTAATAACATAGGGTAGGAAGGCCATGGCATGGAGCCATTACGTGTCTCGGGTGGTTTAGGCATTAATTCAAATTGTGTAACGGAAGCAGCCCCCTGGCGGTTAGACGTACCTACGCAATCACTACCCGTGTCACCCCCGCCAATCACAACAACATGCTTTCCCGTTGCCAAGATTGGATCACTGTACATATTACTTTCAATATTGGCATGTTCCAAAGGATCAATGCCGGCAACACGTTTATTCTGTTGCTTCAAAAATTGCATAGCAGGGAATATCCCTTTTAATTCTCTTCCCATCACCAAAAGATCTCTTGGGGTAGTAGATCCACCAGCTAAAACTAAAGCATTATATTCTCTAAGCAAATCATTGATACTAACATTAACCCCAACATGTGCATGATATTTAAAAATAATTCCTTCTTCTTCCAAAAGATTAATTCTTCTGTCAATTACCCATTTCTCCAGTTTAAAATCGGGGATACCATAGCGCAATAATCCACCTGCTTTATCATCGCGTTCAAAAATAGTAACGGAATGTCCGGCATAATTTAATTGGGCCGCTGCTGCTAATCCAGCAGGTCCTGATCCGATCACCGCAACTTTTTTTCCAGAACGTACGTTTGGTTTTTTAGCGTTAACCAACCCCTTTTCGAAGGCGATCTCAATGATATGCTTCTCAATCTCTTCAATGGTGATTGGTGGTCTATTAATTCCTAATACGCAGGCAGATTCACAAGGGGCTGGACAAATCCTACCAGTGAATTCAGGAAAATTATTGGTAGAAGTCAGTATATCATAAGCTTCTTTCCAATTTTTTCGATACACCGCGTCATTGAATTCAGGAATTACATTGCCCAATGGGCAACCATTATGACAAAATGGAACACCGCAGTCCATACATCTTGCGGCTTGTTGATTTAATATTTCATCCGGAAATCGATGAACAAATTCCTTATAGTTAGTTAATCTTTCTTTTATAGGAGTTTTTGAGGGTAATGCTCTATCAAACTCCATGAATCCAGTTGGCTTTCCCATAGTGATTACTAATAATAGGTTGACTTATTTGGTTAAGGCTTTTTTATTTGTTTTGGATTGCAAAACTTTTTTATAATCCGTTGGAAATACAGTGATAAAATGTTTTAGCTGGTTGTCGAAGTCGGCTAAAACAAATTGGGCTACTGCACTTTTGGTATATGCATAATGGTCTTCCAGCATTTTACGAATTTCTGCAGCTCCTTCTTCATCTACCGGATCAAGATCAACCATTTCTTTATTGCAGTTATTTTCGAAATCTCCTTTTACGTCATAGATGTAGGCGATACCTCCGCTCATGCCTGCTGCAAAATTTCTTCCGGTCTCTCCGAGAATAACTACTCTTCCTCCTGTCATATATTCGCAACCATGATCCCCAACACCTTCTACCACTGCATTAACACCTGAATTTCTTACACAGAACCGTTCACCTGCTTTGCCTCTTATATAAGCTTTCCCGGAAGTGCCTCCATAGAAAGCAGTATTACCTATAATGATATTTTGTTCTGGTGTGAATACTGCTTTTTTGTTTGGATAAATAATCAGTTTTGCCCCACTTAACCCTTTTCCGAAATAATCGTTTGCATCACCTTCTAATTCGTGTGTTAATCCATGTGTATTAAAGGCTGCAAAACTTTGACCCGCTGTTCCGATATAGCTAAAGTGGATAGTATCTTCCGGTAAACCCTTAGCCCGATATTTTTTGGTGATCTCATTAGAAAGAATAGCACCAATCGATCGATTCGTATTTTTTAATTCGAATGCAGCGCGTACTTTTTCTCCTTTTTCTAGTGCTGATTTTGCAGCATCTAGTAATTTCCAGTCAAGAACGTCGGTAATTCCATGATCTTGTTCCTCCTGTTTATAAAGGGCAGTATATGGAGATGCTGATTCTTTATACAGAATAGGGGAGAGGTCCAGGTTCTTAAATTTCCAATGGGTATGGGATTTTTTTTGTATCAGGTTATCTACTTGTCCAACCATTTCATCAATAGTTCTGAAACCAAGTTCAGCCATGATCTCTCGTAATTCCTGTGTCATGAATTTGATGAAATTCACAACATATTCTGCTGCACCATTGAAGCGTTTCCGTAGTTCAGGATCTTGAGTGGCAACACCAACCGGGCAAGTATTTAGGTGACATTTGCGCATCATAATGCAACCTTCTACAACTAAGGCTGCAGTGGCCACTCCCCATTCCTCTGCACCCAGCAAAGTAGCTATTGCGATATCACGTCCTGTTTTTAATTGTCCGTCAGTTTGCACAACCACACGTCCCCGAAGTTTATTGCGGACTAATGTTTGATGTGTTTCTGCTAATCCTAATTCCCATGGTAATCCCGCATGTTTGATGGAGCTTAATGGGGAAGCACCAGTTCCTCCGTCGAATCCAGAAACTAAAACCACATCTGCTTTTGCTTTTGCTACACCCGCAGCAATAGTTCCCACACCCGCTTTTGATACCAGCTTAACACTGATACGCGCATTCCGGTTGGCATTCTTTAGATCAAAGATCAATTGTGCTAGATCTTCAATCGAATAAATATCGTGATGCGGAGGTGGAGATATTAATCCAACTCCTGGTGTGGAATGTCGAACTTTACCGATCCATTCATCTACTTTATGACCAGGTAATTGACCTCCTTCACCTGGTTTAGCACCTTGTGCCATTTTAATTTGTAGTTCATCGGCTTCCGTTAAATATAAACTGGTTACACCAAATCGTGCTGAAGCTACCTGCTTGATAGATGAACGCATGGAGTCTCCATTTAGTAATGGTTCATATCGCATCTCATCTTCCCCTCCCTCACCTGTATTGCTCTTAGCTCCTAATCGATTCATGGCAATGGCTAGCGTAGTATGTGCTTCCCATGAAATGGAACCAAAGGACATTGCGCCAGTCGCGAAACGTTTATAAATAGTTTCTGGTGCTTCTACTTCATCAATTGAAATCGCAGGACGTGTTCGATGAAACTCTAATAAGCTTCTCAGCGTACATGCTTTTTCGCTCTGATCATTTACTATTTTTGAATATTTTTTGAAAATGCTATAATCACCTATTCGGGTAGCATGTTGTAACAGATGAATAGTTTGGGGGTTAAATAGGTGATATTCACCTTTTCGTTTCCATTGATATACTCCTCCTTCTGGTAATCGATCAACAGGCACATCTTTTCTACTGAACGAAATTCGATGCTTAATGAGTACTTCTTCAGCAATCTCATCCAATCCCATTCCTTCTATTCGGGAAACGGCACCGGTGAAATACGTATCCACCACCTCTTTATGTAAACCAATAATCTCGAATATTTGTGCTCCATGATAGGATTGAAGCGTAGAGATTCCCATCTTGGAGAAAACTTTCAAAAGTCCATCACAAACCGCTTTGATGTAATTCTTTTTAAGTGTCTCTAGATCCTTATCTTGTCCTATTGATCCATTTTCCTTGAGAATGCGTATGGATGAAAGCGCTAGATATGGGTTGATAGCTGTCGCTCCAAACGCAACCAAACAAGCAAAATGATGCACTTCCCAAACATCACCTGCCTCTACAATTAACCCTACTTTTCCACGAAGTCCTTTTCGGATCAGATGGTGATGAACAGCCGCTACAGATAAAAGTGAGGGCATGGGTGCGTGGTCGGAATCGATTGCCCGATCTTGCAAGATCAGCACTTCAAAACCATCTTCCACTGCATCAACAGCATATCTGCATAGTCTGTCCAGACCTTTTTTTAATGACCCTGGTTTACCATCTGCTCTGAAATAGCATTGCAGCGTTTTTGCTTGAAATATTCCAGTATCTACACTTCGGATCTTCTCAAGATCATGATTGGTTAGTACCGGATTTTTCAATGCAATGGTATGGCAAGCCATGGGGTCTTCATTCAGAAGATTACCAGCGCTTCCCACAAAAGTTGAAAGCGACATCACTAATTTTTCTCTGATTGGATCGATCGGCGGATTGGTTACTTGTGCAAAAAGCTGTTTGAAATAATTACTCAGATGTTGAGGTTGATCACTTAAAATAGCTAATGGCACATCCGATCCCATAGAGCCAATAGGCTCTTTACCTTCTTCTGCCATTGGCGCGAGTATGGTTTCCAGATCCTCCCGTGAATACCCAAATGTCTTATGGTATTTAAAAACTTGATCGGCTTCTAAGTTGGTGAATTTTACCCGTGGTTCAGGTAGTTCGTTTAATCTGATCTTATATTTGTTCAACCATTCGTCATATGGTTTTTGAGTACAAATACTTTGTTTTACTTCTTCGTCACTAATGATTCGTCCTTGTTCTAAATCTACTACAAACATTTTCCCTGGTTGCAAACGTCCATTTTCAATGATCAGTGATGGATCTACAGGAAGTGCTCCTGTCTCTGAGGCCATAATCACCCGATCGTCTGAGGTTACGCAATATCTGGAAGGACGTAATCCGTTTCTATCGAGTGTTGCTCCTATGATCCTGCCATCTGTAAATGAGATAGAGGCAGGCCCATCCCATGGTTCCATGATGGATGCATGAAACTCATAAAATGCTTTTTTCTTTGGATCCATTTCAGCATTATTATCCCACGCTTCAGGTATGAGCATCATCATAACCTGTGGTAATGATCTTCCAGTAAGCGTGAGCAGCTCGATCATATTATCCAAGCTGGCAGAATCCGATTGCCCTTCTGATACAATTGGTAACAACATATCCATTTCTTCAGGTGTGAAGAATGGGCTATGAAATCCTTTCTCATTAGTACGTAGCCAGTTCAAATTTCCCTGTAACGTATTGATCTCTCCATTATGTGCAATGTATCGAAATGGTTGAGCGAGTTTCCAGGAAGGGAACGTATTCGTGGCAAAACGAGAGTGAACCAAACCGTAAGCACTAACTACTCTTTTATTGCTGAGATCTGGAAAGTACTGACGTACCTGACCACTGGTCAATTGTCCTTTATATACGACTGTTTTATAAGATAACGAGGCAATATAAAAACCTATACTATCTTTTCGGGTAGTATTGTTGATTATATGCGATGCATAATTTCGTAAAACAAATAGCTTACGTTCAAAAACTAATGGATCTGTTACATGATCTGGGCGGGCAATAAATACTTGTTCTATCACAGGTTCTACGGAAAGTGCAGTTGGCCCGATCATAGATCCGTCTGTAGGAACTTTACGCCAGGTCAGGATCTCTAATCCAAGTTGCTCAGCGGAACGGATGAAAATATCTCGACACTCTTCTCTTAACTTTAATTCTTTAGGGAAAAAAATAACGCCAACGGCATATTTGGAATAAGATGGAAGATGAATACCCATCTTGAGACATTCTTCAAAGAAAAATTCATGAGGCACCTGTATTTGGATTCCGGCGCCATCTCCGGTATTATTTTCACAACCGCAGGCACCTCGATGTTCCATATTTTCCAGAATAGTCAGTGCATCCGCTATTATCTTATTGCTTTTGTTGCTTTTAATATTAGCCACGAAGCCTATTCCGCAGGCATCATGTTCAAATTCCGGACGATATAATCCTGTTTTGCTTGTCATATATGAAGCAATTTTAGAAAATGTTCAATAAAAAGTTGGGTCCGTTAAACGGAAATTAATTTATACGACAAGCAACGATTGAAAATACAAAAAAATAGCTGAAAAATGAAGGAATTTTTAAAAATGACTCATAAAATCATTAAAAGTTTTCCACTACGATATTCACCAGCAGATTAGATGAGATATCCAAATAGTGTATCGTCCTTATTGATCTCTGTGTAGTCAATTCCTTTCTGATTCATATTTTGGATAAGGCAATGATAATCTTCTTGATGCTGTAGTTCGATTCCAACTAATGCAGGGCCGATTTCCTTATTTGTTTTTTGCATATACTCAAAACGGGTAATATCATCTGAGGGGCCTAGAACATCATTCACAAATTCCTTCAACGCACCAGGTCGTTGGGCAAATCGTATGAGAAAATAGTGTTTTAAGCCTTCATACTGAAGAGATCGTTCTTTAATCTCTGGCATTCGATCAATATCATTGTTACTTCCGCTTACAATACACACAATGGTCTTTCCTTTTATTTGTTCTGCGTATTGATCAAGACAGGCAATGGAGAGTGCACCAGCGGGTTCAACCACAATAGCCTCTTCGTTATAAAGTTTTAATATCGTACTGCAAATCTTTCCCTCCGGAACAAGGCCCATATCATCTAATACTTCCCGACAAATACGGAAGGTAATCTCACCAACTTTTTTTACAGCGGCACCATCCACAAACCGATCAATATGTTCCAGCATAACCGGTTCACCTTTTTTTAAGGCTTCTTTCATTGAAGGTGCTCCCTCTGGTTCAAGTCCAATAATTGTTGTTTCAGGCGACACAGTTTTGAATACCAGGCCAACTCCTGCAGAAAGGCCACCACCTCCTACAGGTACGAATAGATAATCGATATCTTGTAATTCCTGTAATATTTCTAACCCAACAGTTGCCTGGCCTTCAACGATACGTTCATTATCGAATGGAGGAATAAAAGTCATATCATTTGCCTCTGTGAAAACTTTGGCTGCTTCTGCGCATTCATCAAAATTATCACCTGCTAATCGGATCTCAATCGACCCCTCACCAAACATTCTGGTTTGGTTGATTTTTTGTTTAGGAGTGATAACAGGCATGAATATAACTCCCTTGACATTTAATTTTAGACAGCTGTATGCAAAACCCTGTGCATGATTTCCTGCACTGGCGCATACCACACCTTTGGATAACTGTTCCTCCGGTAATCTGCTCATCATATTATATGCTCCACGTAGTTTATAGGAACGAACCATTTGAAGATCTTCCCGTTTCAGGAAAACATCACATTGATACTTGCGTGATAGGTTAAGGTTTTTGATTAAAGGAGTTTTGGACGCAACCTTTCTTACTCTTTCAAGCGTACTGGTAAAGTCCAGACCAAGCTCCTGAATGAGTTTGGCCGGACTTGAAATAGTATGATTTTCAGAAGCTGTCATGCATTTATTTTTCTTGTGCAGAAGGTTGATTTTCCGGACGTAGGCTACGAACGGTTTTTCCAGCCTGCCACAATTCACTTTCGCGAAGTTCTTTCAGTTCTTCATCTAACTTTTCTCTATAGTCAGCCTTACTATTGCTATCGATACTTCGTTGACTTTCATGACCTGCGGCTACACTATCATATAGTGAATTGAATACTGGCAGCGTAGCATCTCTGAATTTTTTCCACCAATCTAATGCACCTCGTTGTGCAGTGGTAGAACAATTTGCATACATCCAATCCATACCATTTTCTGCAACCAGTGGCATAAGTGATTGTGTTAATTCTTCTACGGTTTCATTGAATGCTTCAGAAGGAGAGTGGCCTCTTTCACGTAGTACCTGATATTGTGCTGCGAAGATTCCTTGGATTGCACCCATAAGTGTACCGCGTTCACCAGTGAGATCGCTATATACTTCTTTTTTGAAATTCGTTTCAAAAAGATAACCACTTCCGATAGCAATCCCTAAAGCGATCACGCGATCAAATGCTCGTCCTGTTGCATCCTGGAATATAGCGTAGCTAGAGTTTAAACCACGTCCCTGTAAAAACATACGGCGAAGTGATGTTCCAGATCCTTTTGGAGCTACCAGAAATACATCTACATCTTTTGGAGGTATAATACCAGTTTGGTGATTGTACGTAATACCGAAACCATGAGAGAAATAAAGTGCCTTTCCCGGAGTTAGATGTTTTTTTACAGTTGGCCACATGGCAATCTGAGCCGCATCAGAAAGCAAGTAGCAAATTATTGTTCCTTTTTCAAGAGCCTCTTCAATTTCAAAAAGTGTTTCGCCAGGAACAAATCCATCACGAACGGCTTTGTCCCATGATTTTGAATGCTTACGCTGGCCAACAATTACATTGATTCCATTTTCTTTTTGATTTAGTGCTTGGCCTGGACCTTGCACGCCGTAGCCAATCACTGCCACTACTTCATTTTTAAGCACTTCTTGCGCTTTTGATAACGGGAACTCATCCCGGGTTACCACATTTTCGACAGTCCCGCCAAAATTGAGTTTAGCCATATGTGTTGTTTTAGATTTTTTAAAATTTTAATAAGGATGTTACATGGTGAAAACTTCATTCTGTTTGCCAAGAAATTCATTACCGATCACCTCATCACTTGGTTGAGTTTCTTCGAATTCTTTAATTTTTTCATGAAACCCTTTACTATTTTTGATAATAGCAACCCGTGCACTTCTCACAAATTCAATCAAACCAAAAGGTTCAAGTACACTAATTAATTTATCCGTTTCTTCTCTGTGACCGGATGTTTCAAAAATGGTATAGTCTTTTCGAATTACCACTGCACGCGCACCATGCTCACGAAGCAATCTTTCAACTTTAACCTTTTCCGCAATCTCATCAGTAGGAACTTTATATAGTGCTAGTTCTTGCCAAATAATCTCTTCATTCGTGTTGTAATAAACTTTTAAAACATCTACCTGTTTTTCGATCTGACGACAAAGTTTTTTTACAACCTCTTCCATTTCTTGAATAACAATAGTAAAGCGGTGAATCCCCTCAATTTCTGATGGAGATGAATTCAAACTTTCAATATTGATTTTTCGACGCGAAAACATAATAGCAATTCTGTTTAGTAATCCTATTTGGTTCTCAGTATATGCCGTGATCGTAAATTCTTGTTTCATATTATATTTTTTGAAAGGATTACTTTAAACGGATCTCCGAAACACCACATCCTTGTGGTACCATAGGAAATACATTATTTTCTTTTCCTACCATAACTTCAAGTAAATAAGCTCCTTTGTGGGTCAACATATTATGTAATGCAGACTTTAAATTCTTTCTATCTGAAACGGATTGACCTTCTATTTTATATCCTTTTGCTACGGTTACATAATCTGGGCTTTCAATATCAACGAATGAATATCGTTTTTCATGGAAGAGTTGTTGCCATTGACGAACCATACCGAGGAATCGGTTATTCAGAATCAAAATCTTAACATCAACTTCTGATTGCATAATGGTTCCAAATTCCTGGATGGTCATTTGAATACCGCCATCGCCAATAATGGCAACAACTGTTCTATCTGGTACACCATATTTGGCACCAATAGCAGCCGGTAACCCAAAGCCCATCGTACCTAGCCCCCCTGATGTAACATTGCTTTTGCTTTCATTGAATTTGGCATACCGACATGCTACCATCTGATGTTGCCCAACATCAGTAACAATTATGGCATCTCCACCTGTCAATTCATTTAACACATTCAGCACTTCTCCCATAGACATGATATCTGTTTTTGGATGTAGCTCATCTTGTATAACTACTTTTTCTTCTTCAACCTTATGATCGTTGAACTTTTGTAACCATTGAGGGAATACTCTTGTATTAATTTTTTCAGTTAGTAGTGGTAATGTTTCTTTACAATCGCCCCAAACCGGAACAGTAGTTTTCACATTCTTGTCTATTTCAGCAGGATCGATATCTAAGTGGATCACCTTCGCTTGTTTTGCATATTTATCCAGTCTGCCTGTTACACGATCATCAAATCGCATCCCCACGGCGATCAACACATCGCATTGATTGGTCAAGACATTTGGGCCATAATTGCCATGCATGCCTAACATACCCACATTAAGTGGATGATCAGTTGGCAGGGCACTCAATCCTAAAATTGTCCATGCAGCGGGAATTCCGGATTTTTCAATAAATGCTTTGAATTCTTTTTCTGCTTTTCCAAGGATAACCCCTTGACCAAATATGACAAAGGGGCGTTCTGCTTCATTGATCAGCTTTGCTGCTTCTTCAATATATTCTCTGCGAACAACTGGAGCGGGTCGATAACTTCGAATATGATTGCATTTTTTATATCCAGCATATTCGAATAATTGTAATTGCGCATTTTTAGTGATATCAATCAGCACAGGGCCCGGTCTTCCACTACCGGCAATATAAAATGCCTTAGCCAGTACATTTGAAATTTCATGGGCATCTGTAACCTGATAATTCCATTTAGTAACTGGAGTGGTTATATTGATGACATCTGTTTCCTGAAAAGCATCCGTCCCTAGTAGATGTGCAAATACCTGTCCTGTTATACATACCAAAGGAGTGGAGTCGATCATGGCATCTGCCAAGCCCGTTACCAAGTTTGTTGCACCAGGGCCACTGGTCGCAAATACCACACCTGTTTTTCCACTGGTACGCGCATATCCTTGAGCAGCATGTATTCCTCCTTGTTCATGTCTAACTAAAATATGTTGAAGTTTTTCTCTGTAATCATACAAAGCATCGTATATTGGCATGATAGCACCCCCGGGATAGCCGAAAATTGTGCTGACCCCTTCTGCCATGAGGCCTTCAAGCAGGGCAACAGAACCGCTAACCTGTTTAGTTTTAGTAGCTTTTTCTTCCGGTAATATACGTACGCTCATAAATTCATTTTACTTGATTATTCACTGTCGGTCACACATCCTTTTGCCGCACTACTAACCTGTTTGGCATATTTGAAGAGAAGACCTTTTTTTACTTTTAATGGCGGTTGTATCCAGTTGGCTTTCCGTTTTATCAGTTCTTCATTACTGATCAATACATCTATAGTACGCTTTCTGGCATCAATTCTGATGATATCATCATCCTTTACAATAGCGATATTGCCACCATTATAAGCCTCCGGTGTTATATGCCCAACTACAAAACCATGTGTTCCCCCGCTGAATCGTCCGTCTGTGATCAGCGCTACAGATTTCCCTAAACCCGCGCCAATGATCGCAGATGTTGGTTTCAACATTTCAGGCATTCCCGGCGCACCTTTTGGTCCAACATGACGTATAACCACTACATCTCCTGGTTTAACTCGACCGGATTGAATACCATTGATCAATTCTTTTTCGCCATCAAAAACACGTGCGGGGCCCTCAAAGAATTCACCTTCTTTCCCAGTGATTTTAGCCACACTACCTTCAGTAGCCAAATTCCCATAAAGGATCTGAATATGCCCAGTTGGTTTTATTGGATTAGAAATGGGATAAATGATTGATTGATTGTTAAAATCCAAATCGGGTACTGATTGTAAATTCTCAGCAATAGTTACTCCTGTAACTGTAAGACAATCACCATGTAAAAAACCTTGATTAAGCAGGTACTTCATTACTGCAGGAACACCCCCGATTTTGTGAAGGTCCTCCATCAAATATCTACCACTGGGTTTTAGATCGGCAATGAATGGTACTTTATCACTAATGCGTTGTATGTCATCTTGTGTCAATGCAATTCCCATCGCATCAGCCATGGCTATAAGATGTAATACTGCGTTTGTTGAACCCCCTAAGGTCATGACGATAGTAATGGCATTTTCAAATGCCTTTATGGTCATGATATCGCTAGGCTTGATATCTTTTTCCAGCAGGATACGGATCGCTTTACCAGCAAGTTCACATTCTTTTTGTTTTTCTTCGCTGATGGCCGGATTTGAGGAGGAGTAGGGAAGACTCATTCCAAGTGCTTCAATCGCGGAGGCCATCGTATTGGCAGTGTACATTCCACCACAAGCACCAGGGCCCGGACAAGAATTCATGATGATCCCTTTAAAATCTCCATCCGATAATTGCCCAGCAATTTTTTGGCCGAGGGCCTCAAAAGAAGAAATAATGTTAAGATCTTCTCCTTTAAATTTTCCAGGAGCAATTGTACCACCATATACCATTATTGATGGTCGATTCAAACGCGCCATGGCGATCAATGATCCAGGCATGTTTTTATCACAACCTGGAACGGTGATCAACGCATCATAATATTGTGCTCCACAAACGGCTTCAATTGAATCTGCAATTACATCACGACTAACTAATGAATAGCGCATTCCTTCTGTTCCGTTTGAGATGCCATCACTAACACCGATCGTATTGAAGATCAATCCCACGAGTTGATTGCTCCATACTGATTTTTTTATCGATGCTGCAAGGTCGTTCAAGTGCATATTACAGGTGTTGCCGTCATATCCCATTGAGGCTATACCTACCTGTGCTTTTTTCAGATCTTCTTCCGTAAGTCCAATACCATATAGCATGGCTTGTGCAGCAGGTTGTGTGACATCCTGTGTAATAACCTTACTATATTTATTCAATTCAGTCATGAAAGCGAGTTTAAATGATGGTGGATTTTCGCAATTCTATATTGGCTTTATTTACTACCCCTTCAGGAGTTTTATGCAAGAGGTGATCCGCTACTAATTCACCTATCGTTGACGTGAAATAAAAATTAGTGGCATCTATATCTTTTGTTACAAATCCGTTCTCGAGTGTCCAGTTTACAGCATTTTTAACTGCTTGAGCTTCTTTATGTAAATCAAAATATTCAAGCATTAAGGCTGCAGAAAGTATAGAACCTAATGGGTTAGCAATATCTTTACCAGCTGCCTGAGGATAGGAACCATGAATGGGTTCAAACAGGGCTCGTCCATTTCCAACAGAAGCTGATGGGAGTAAGCCAAGTGATCCGGTCAATACACTTCCTTCATCTGAGATGATATCACCAAACATATTTTCAGTAAGGATTACATCAAATTGTTTCGGATTTAGGATTAATTGCATGGCAGCATTATCAACGAACATATAATCCACTTCAACCTCCGGATATTTGGAAGCCATAGCTTGTACATTCTTGCGCCATAATCTTGATGTTTCTAAAACATTAGCTTTATCAACAAGCGTTAATTTTTTCCTACGTTTCAACGCAAACTGAAATGCAAGTTCGCTTATGCGGTTGATCTCTTCAGTACTGTATGTACATTCATCTATCGCTACATCACCAGCTGCATTCAGTTCTTTCTTGCCAAAATATATTCCTCCGGTCAATTCGCGGAAAATTACAAAATCAACATGCTCTAATGCTTCAGCTTTTAGTGGCGAAAGGTGATATAGTGAAGTGTAGGATGTGACCGGACGAATGTTGGCAAAAAGTTCTAAAACTTTTCTGATTCGTAATAAACCTTGTTCTGGTCGCACCTTTGCTGTGGGATCATTATCGTATTTGGGATGTCCAATTGCACCAAAGAGTATAGCGTCTGACTTCAAACAAACATCTATAGTATCCTGTGGAAGTGGATCTCCTGTTTTATCAATAGCATCTGCTCCCATCAAGCAATTTTCATATGTAAATTCATGTCCGAACTGTTGTGCTACAGCATTCAATACACGGACTGCTTGTGCTGTTACCTCAGGTCCAATACCATCTCCCGGAATGACCGCAATATTTTTTTGCATAGCAATAGTTTAATATTCTCTTTGTTTTTCGAACGTTTCAATTTTGTCACGTATGCTCAATAAATAGTCGATGTCGTCATATCCATTAAGCAGACATTCTTTTTTGTATGGATTAATCTCAAAGGACTCCGAAGCGCCATTTGATGTTATGGTAATAATTTGTTTTGGAAGATCTACGTTGATCTCTGTTTTAGGATCAGCTTCAATTTCGGAAAATAATTGTTGTAAAAAATTTGAGCTAACCGTAACGGGTAGTATAAAATTATTTAATGCGTTATTTTTGAAGATATCTGCAAAAAAGCTGCTGACTACTACATCAAACCCATAGTCTTTTATAGCCCATGCAGCATGTTCTCGACTCGAACCACATCCAAAATTTTTTCCCGTTACAAGAATATTTCCTGAATAATTTGAATTATTTAACACAAACTCAGGTTTAGGATGTTGTTCATTGTCGTGTTCATAACGCCAGTCGCGAAATAGGTTTTTGCCAAAACCCTCACGAGTGGTTGCTTTAAGAAATCGAGCTGGTATAATTTGGTCTGTGTCCACATTTTCAATGGAAAGTGGAACAGCGGTTGATTGTATGGTTGATAATGTCGTCATGTAGTATTAGTCATTGGTAATTTCGGATGTCATCTACTTTACCCGTGATGGCGGCTAATGCAGCGGTTAATGGTGAGGCGAGAAGTGTTCTTGCATTTGGCCCCTGACGTCCTTCAAAATTTCGATTGCTGGTACTTATGCAATATTTACCGGGAGGAATTTTATCTTCATTCATTCCCAAACAGGCTGAGCAACCGGGTTCTCTCAAGTTGAATCCAGCTTCTTCAAATATAGTATGGATACCTTCTTCTCTGGCTTGAGCTTCAACTTGCTTACTACCTGGAACTACCCAAACTTCTACGTCATCTGCTTTTCTTTTTCCTTTCACCAATTCAGCAACAAGACGAAGATCTTCAATACGTGAATTGGTGCAGGAACCGATGAATACGTAATCTACTTTTTGTCCTTTAATTGGGTTGCCAGCTTCCAATCCCATATACTGTAGTGCTTTAGTATAGTTTGGAAGTTCTTTTTCATCTATTGATGAAAGTTTTGGTATGCATTGACTTACCCCAATTCCCATTCCGGGGTTGGTGCCATATGTTACCATTGGTTCGATATCTTCTGCATTGATGTGTAGTTCTTTGTCGAATACAGCATCAATATCTGTTGAAAGCGTCTTCCAGTAAGCTAATTTTTCTTCCCACTCTGAACCAGTTGGTGCAAATTTTCTTCCTTTTATATAGGCGAATGTAGTTTCATCAGGTGCGATCAATCCACCACGAGCACCCATCTCTATAGACATGTTACAGATGGTCATGCGTGCTTCCATAGAAAGACTGCGGATAGCGGATCCTGCATACTCTACAAAATATCCGGTAGCCCCTGATGCAGAGATAATGGATATTATATGTAGGATAATATCTTTAGACAGGACACCATTGTTCAATTTTCCATCAACGTTGATACGCATCAATTTTGGACGAGTTTGTAGTAAACACTGAGTGGCCAATACCATTTCAACTTCACTGGTTCCGATTCCAAAAGCGATAGTGCCAAAAGCTCCATGTGTTGACGTATGGCTATCCCCACAAACTATGGTCATACCCGGTTGGGTTATGCCCAGTTCCGGACCGATCACATGCACAATGCCTTGATACGGGTGGCCTAGCCCATATAGTTCAATGCCAAAATGGTTACAGTTTTCTTTTAACGCATCCACTTGTTTGCGAGATAATTCTTCACGTATGGGTAAATGTTGATCAAGTGTGGGAACATTGTGATCAGCCGTTGCTACCACTTGTTTTGGTCTGAAGACCTGAAGCCCTCTTTTTGTTAGTCCTTTAAATGCTTGAGGTGAAGTTACTTCATGTATCAGATGCTTATCGATATATAAAACAGAAGGACCACCATCAATTGAGGTAACCAGGTGCTTCTCCCAAATTTTATCAAATATTGTTTTTCCCATCTAAATAGTATTTCAGCCTAATGTATAACTAGATTAAGCCATTTGTATTTTGTAAGACTTTGCGAGAAGTAATAAATTTTCATCTTTTACTTCTTTCATTTCGTCTGCCACTTTTAAGAATTGTTCGTATAAAATATCTACATCATTACGAGAAAAATCATAACCCAGGTTTTTGAATCTATACGCTAATGCAGAACGACCACTTCTTGCTGTAAGTACGATTTTTGAGTTATCTGCACCCACATCAACTGGATTAATGATCTCATACGTTTCGGCATTTTTCAAGAAACCATCCTGATGGATACCTGAAGAGTGCGAAAATGCATTTGCTCCAACAATAGCTTTATTTGGTTGAACCGGCATACGCATAGTGTCAGCTACAAGTCGGCTTATAGGGTTTAGTTTTTTTGTTTTGATATCTGTATATAAACCTAAATGGTTATGTTGTTTTATAACCATGACAATCTCTTCTAATGAGGTATTCCCGGCACGTTCACCCAAACCATTGATTGTACATTCAATTTGACGTGCACCATTGATGGCGCCATAAAGTGAATTAGCTGTGGCTAATCCAAGATCGTTATGACAGTGGCAGGATAGAATTGCTTTGTCGATGTTGGAGACATTATTACGGAGAAAAGCCATTTTTGCGCCATACTGATCAGGCAAACAATATCCTGTTGTATCAGGGATATTGATGGTAGTAGCACCGGCACGAATCACAGCTTCTACCACACGAGCCAGATATTCATTGTCGGTACGTCCGGCATCCTCTGCATAGAATTCAACATTGTCGGTGAAATTTCTTGCCCAGGTGACCGCTTGTACAGCACGTTGCAGGATTTCTTCTTGTGTACTGTTGAATTTAGCCTTGATGTGTAAATCTGAAGTACCAATACCTGTATGAATGCGAGGGTTTTTTGCAAAACGCAGGGCTTCTGCTGCAGTTTCAATATCTTTTTGTACAGCTCTGCTTAATCCACAGACCTGTACATCTTTCATGACCTTTGAAATTTCAGCAACGGCTTCAAAATCACCAGGACTGGAAATGGGGAAGCCGGCCTCGATAATATCCACTCCCAGATCTTCCAAGGCAAGGGCTATTTCGATCTTTTCTTTTGTGTTGAGTTTGCATCCCGGAACTTGTTCACCATCACGTAGCGTCGTATCAAAAATGTAAATCTTATCTGATGCCATAAGTTTGTTGGATCGTGGATAAAAAACAGGCTGCCTTTATGTTGCTTGTTGAAAGAGTAAATAAAAACAGCCTGTTCTTACGAATGTAAAATTTGCTAGTACCTTTATAAAGTCAATTTAGGGTACGTTTTACGCCTTTAAAATTTAGGCTTATATTCGCAAATAATTGATAATTAATCATTTAAAACCTTATCAGGTACGATGCCCAACCGATCCAGGGATGAGTTATTTCAGCTGATAAAAACGCTGGAGAAAGCCGAGAAAAGGAACTTCAAGTTATTTGTTCGTCGAAATTCGGCAACAGATGATCTGAAGATCATTCAGCTTTTTGATGCCTTGGATAAGATGGAAGGATATGATGAGGAAGCATTGCTGAAGCGAAATCCTGAACTTAAGAAACAACAATTATCAAATTTAAAAGCACATCTATATAAGCAGATTTTATCCAGTTTACGGATCATTCGTCAGGAGGATAATATAGATATACAACTGCATGAGCAACTCGATAATGCGCGCGTGTTGTATAATAAAGGCCTCTACACACAGAGTTTAAAAATTCTTCAGCGAATCAAGGAAATGGCAAAATCCTATAACCAGATCACGTATTGGTTACAAGCTTTATTCTTTGAAAAAAAGATCGAAACGCTGCACATTACCCGAAGTTTTGAGGATCGTGCGGAACAACTGGCTGGAGAGGTGGAAGAATTGAATGATCGGTTGGTTATGGTTGGTAAACTCTCAAACCTTGCTCTTCAATTATACGGTTGGTACATCCGTATGGGGCATGCCCGAGATGAGGAAGACGTTATGGCCGTTAAGGATTTCTTTCTGGAAAGAATACCTACAGATGCTCAATGGTTTAACGGTTTTTATGAACGATTGTATTTTGCTCAGAGTTATGCGTGGTATGCATTCATATTACAAGATTTTCTCCTTTACTATAAAAATTGTCAGCGTTGGGTAGATCTTTTCGAACGAGAACCATTCATGAAAAGAGTGGAATCACAGCATTTTATCAAGGGCATGCACAATTTGTTAAATGCCCACTTTATGTTGCGAAACAAAGTGCGTTTTGAAGAAACTCTTCAAGCTTTTGAGGAGTATTATGATTCTAAAGATGCCAGTTTGAGTGATCATAACAAAGTCCAGTCTTTTGTCTATTTGTATATAGCCAAGATAAACAGTCATTTTCTGAATGGAAGTTTTTCAGAGGGATTAAGGATGGTTCCTTTTATAGAGGATAAGCTCGAGGAGCATGAATTGCTGTTAGATCGTCATAGGGTACTGGTATTCTACTATAAAATTGCCTGTCTGTATTTTGGTGCAGGCAATTTTGATATGGCTATTACCTATCTGAACAAGATCATCAATTGGAAAGTAGATCTTCGTACCGATCTGCAATGTTATAGTCGCTTATTGCATTTGATTGCACATTACGAGTTGGGTAATACAGAAATCCTGGAATATCTTATTAAGTCTGTGTATCGCTTTATGGCAAAGATGCAAAGCCTGAGTATCGTTGAAAAAGAAATTTTCCGTTTTTTACAGCAGGCATTCCATTGGAGCAAGGGAGAAGAGCGAAAAGCTTTTGAAGCATTACGGGATAAGCTGAAAGAGTATGAAAAGAATCCTTTGGAAAGCCGATCTTTCATGTATCTCGATTTTGTAGCCTGGTTAGATAGCAAAATCAGGGGTGTTTCCGTTCAGGAAGTCATCCGGGAAAGATTTTAGTGGTATTTGCTAAAATCCCCAATTCGTTTTTTGGTGTAACCCGAAATTAATCGTAGTTTTGCCGTCCTTAATTTAGGAATGCTGGCATTTTCCCGTTCAACAGAACATATAACACATTGATTATCAGTTTTCACTCCCCTTTAACAGGGAGGTGGGGATTTTCTGCATTTCAGTTAAGTTAACCGGTTAAACAGAGAAAAAAATTATGGCTATTAAGAAAGACAATCGGCCAAGGTCAAATTTTTCCAAGATTACGATCAGCCTTGCTTCTCCGGATGCGATCCTGGCACGTTCTTATGGAGAAGTGCTGAAGCCTGAGACGATCAACTATCGGACTTATAAACCTGAGCGTGATGGTTTATTTTGCGAGAGGATTTTCGGCCCTGTAAAGGATTATGAATGTGCTTGTGGAAAATACAAGCGTATCCGTTACAAGGGAATAGTGTGCGACCGTTGCGGTGTAGAGGTAACAGAAAAGAAGGTTCGTCGTGAGCGTATGGGACATATCAAGTTGGTAGTTCCTGTCATTCACATCTGGTATTTCAAAAGTCTGCCTAATAAGATCGGTTATTTATTAGGAATGAGTTCTAAAAAGCTTGAAAGTATTATTTACTACGAGCGTTATGTGGTTATTAAAGCGGGTATTCGTGAAGATAAAAATCTTAAGACCGGTGATCTTCTAACAGAAGAAGAATATCTGGATTTACTGGAAACACTTCCAAAAGAAAATCAGTATCTCCCAGATGATGATCCCAATAAATTCATCGCTAAGATGGGTGCGGATGCGGTTCATGACCTTTTGGCCATGATTGATCTGGATGGATTGAGTTTTTCACTTCGTAATGCGGCTGCAAACGAAACATCACAGCAACGTAAGGCAGATGCCTTGAAACGATTGAGTGTAGTTGAGTCATTCCGTGAAGCCAATAAGCATATCAATAATCGTCCCGAGTGGATGGTGATGCAATATATTCCGGTAATTCCACCAGAGCTTCGTCCACTTGTTCCATTGGATGGTGGTCGTTTTGCGTCATCTGATCTGAATGATCTGTATCGTCGTGTGATCATCCGTAACAATCGCTTGAAGCGTTTATTGGAGATCAAAGCTCCTGAAGTTATTCTTCGTAACGAGAAGCGTATGTTACAGGAGGCGATAGACTCGCTGTTCGATAACAGTCGTAAGAGCAATGCAGTTCAAGCAGAAGGTGGTCGTGCATTGAAATCACTTTCTGATGTACTGAAAGGTAAGCAGGGACGTTTCCGTCAGAATTTATTAGGTAAACGTGTTGATTATTCTGGACGTTCGGTGATCGTCGTAGGTCCTGAATTGAAACTGCATGAGTGTGGTTTACCAAAAGATATGGCTGCTGAATTATTCAAGCCATTCATCATTCGTAAATTGATTGAAAGAGGTATTGTTAAAACAGTTAAATCTGCGCGTAAACTCGTTGATCGTAAAGAGGCAATTGTTTGGGATATCCTTGAAAATATTTTGAAAGGTCATCCGGTTATGTTAAACCGTGCCCCAACATTGCACCGTTTATCTATTCAGGCATTCCAGCCTAAACTGGTTGAAGGTAAAGCCATTCAGCTGCATCCATTAGTAACTTCAGCGTTCAACGCCGATTTTGATGGTGACCAAATGGCGGTACACGTACCTTTAAGTAATGCGGCTATTTTGGAAGCTCAGTTGTTGATGCTTGCTTCGCATAATATCCTTAATCCACAAAATGGTACACCAATTACGCTTCCTTCTCAGGACATGGTACTTGGTCTCTATTACATCACAAAAGGTAAAAAGAATACCGATAAAGATGTGGTTCGTGGCGAGGGAATGAAGTTTTACAGTGCAGAGGAAGTAATCATTGCATACAATGAAAGTCGTGTTGATCTGCATGCCTGGATCAAGGTGAAAACCATGGTTCGCAATGAAAAGGATGAACTCGAAAATAAATTATTGGAGACTACAGTAGGACGAGTATTGTTCAACCAGGTAGTTCCAAAGAAAGTAGGTTTCGTAAATGCGCTGCTTACTAAAAAGAACCTTAGGGAGATCATTGGAGATATCATAAAGATCACTGACGTTCCAACGACGGCGAAGTTCCTGGATGATATCAAAGAGATGGGCTTCCGTAATGCCTTCCGTGGTGGATTGTCTTTCAATATTGAAGATCTGGTAATTCCTGATCTGAAGCAGGACATGGTTGACCAGGCTGCGGGTGAAGTTCAGGAAGTTTGGGATAACTACAATATGGGTCTTATCACCAATAATGAGCGTTACAACCAGATCATTGATATCTGGTCAAGGGTAGATACGAAAGTTACTGAAACCTTGATCCGTGAAATGGCAACAGATAAGCAAGGGTTCAACTCAGTGTATATGATGTTGGATTCCGGAGCTCGTGGTAGTAAGCAGCAGGTTAAGCAGCTTGCTGGTTTGAGAGGTCTGATGGCAAAGCCGCGTAAGAGTGGTTCTACAGGTTCAGAAATCATTGAAAATCCGATCCTATCAAACTTTAAAGATGGTTTAAGTGTATTGGAATACTTCATTTCAACGCACGGTGCACGTAAAGGTCTTGCTGATACAGCCCTTAAGACTGCAGATGCCGGTTATTTGACGCGTCGTCTGGTGGACGTTGCACAGGATGTGGTGATAAATGAAGAGGACTGTGGTACGCTTCGTGGTATTGCAACCAGTGCATTAAAAGATAATGAAGATATCGTTGAACCTTTATACGATCGTATCATTGGCCGTACTTCACTTCATAACGTGTACAATCCAGTAACAGATGAATTGATAGTTGAAGCTGGTGAAAGAATCAACGAAAACATCGCAAAGAATATTGAAGACGCAGGTATTGAAACAGTAGAAATTCGTTCTGTACTTACTTGCGAAAGCAAGCGTGGTGTTTGTGTAAAATGTTATGGACTTAATCTGGCTACAGGAGCAGTGGCACAACGTGGTGATGCAGTAGGTATCATCGCAGCTCAGTCTATTGGTGAGCCGGGTACCCAGCTTACACTTCGTACCTTCCACGTGGGTGGTGTTGCAGGATCTGCAGCGGTAGATTCTCAATTAGCTGCCAAGTTTGATGGTACCATCCAATTCGATGGACTTCGTACGGTTAAGGCGAAGAACAACGAAGGAAATGATGTAGATGTAGTAATCGGTCGTACAGGTGAAGTTCGTATCATGGATGTGAAGAATGATCGTTTATTGATCACCAATAACGTTCCTTATGGTTCAATACTTCAGGTAAAAGATGGCCAGAAGGTAGCGAAAGGTGATGTGATCTGTTCTTGGGATCCATTCAATAACGTGATACTTGCTGAAGTAGCCGGTACCATCAAGTTAGAAAATGTGATCGAAGGGGTAACTTTCCGTGAAGAGTCTGATGAACAGACTGGTCACAGAGAGAAGGTTGTTATCGAGACCAAGGATAAAACAAAGATCCCTTCCATCATTGTAAATGGTAAGAAAGAAACCAAAACATACAATACACCGGTGGGTGCTCACCTGATCATTGAAGATGGTGAAGAAGTAAAAGCTGGTCAGGTTCTGGTAAAAATACCAAGGATTCTGGGTAAGCTTCGTGATATTACGGGAGGTCTGCCACGTGTAACAGAATTGTTTGAAGCACGTAATCCGGGTAACCCAGCTATCGTTTCTGAGATCGATGGGGTTGTATCATTCGGAGCCATTAAGCGTGGTAACCGGGAGATCATTGTGGAAGCTCGTGATGGAGTTGTTCGTAAATATCTCGTTCCATTGACTCGTCAGATTCTGGCTCAGGACGGAGACTTCGTTAAAGCAGGTACTGCTTTATCGGATGGACAGATCGCTCCAAGTGATATCCTTTCTATTAAGGGTCCATTCGCAGTGCAAGAGTATGTGGTAAATGAAATTCAGGAAGTATATCGTTTACAGGGTGTAAAGATCAACGACAAGCATATTGAAGTGATCGTTCGTCAGATGATGAAGAAAGTGGAAATTGTTGATCCAGGAGATACTAAATTCTTAGAGGAGGACTTGGAAGATCGTTATGATTTTAACATCGAAAACGATTACATCTTCGATAAGAAAGTAGTAACTGAAGCTGGTGATTCTTCAAAGCTGAAAGCTGGACAGATCGTCACACTTCGAGAGGTACGTGAAGAGAATTCAGTTCTTCGTCGTGCAGATCTTAAACTCGTGGAATACCGCGATGCACAGCCAGCTACATCCAGACCAGTACTCTTAGGTATAACCAAAGCTTCATTGGGCACACAAAGCTGGATCTCAGCAGCATCGTTCCAGGAAACAACTAAAGTATTGTCATCAGCAGCAATCCAGGGTAAAACCGATGATATGCTCGGTCTGAAAGAGAACGTTATTACAGGGCATCACATCCCTGCTGGTACTGGTCTCCGTGAATTTGAAAACATGATCGTTGGTAGCAAAGAAGAATATGAATTGCTGCAAACGACTCGTGAAGTGATGACATTTGATGAGGAAGAATAAGTAATTATTTTTTAAAAACGCAAAGTCAATATTCATTTGCATGGTTCTTTGAACTTTTTGCTTTGAATATTGACTTTTGTCTTAATATTGATAGATGAAAAATTTTCAAAACATTGCTATTGTAATATTAGCCATTTTGGTTACTATTTTATTTTATGTTCAATTTTCAGGTACATCTTCAAAGTCTGTGTCATCAGCTAAAAGTGTATCAGGTAATGAAGCGAAAGAGTTAAAAATTGCATATGTTGATATTGACTCTATTCAGGCTAATTATGAATTCTACAAAGCAAAATCCGCAGAGTTTGAAAAGAAAAAGGAGAATGCTGATCGTCAGTTAAATGGTTCATTTCAAAAAATTGAAGGAGAGCGTGCTGCATTTGCACAACGCGGCAACTCCATCACTCAGGCAGAATATGAGTCATTTCAACGTGATTACACAACTAAAATGCAAAATCTGGAAAATCAGAAGCGCGTGATGGAAGGTCAGATTCAGGAAGAAGGCTTTAAAATGATGGAAGATTTTAGGAAGCGCATCAACGATTTTTTGATCGAATACAATAAGAAGAAAGGTTACACGTATATTTATACAGATGGAGGTGGAATCAATTTCCTTTTCTATAAAGATTCAACCCAGAACATTACTAAGGAAGTTGTGGATGGATTAAATGCAGCCTATCGCAAGGCAGGTTCCAAGTAAATTTTTTTGCCATATGTGATCAAGGGGAAATAGCTAAGCTATTCCCCTTTTTTATTTTCGGTATCCAAACTCGGATTCAGAGGTCGGGAAAATTTTATATCTTTCCCTAAACATTTGATTGCATGTCTCAACAAACGGGATTCAAACCATCTCTTGGACTTTTAGATGCTACCATGGTTGTGGCAGGTTCGATGATTGGCTCGGGTATTTTCATTGTGAGTGCTGATATCGTTCGAAATGTAGGTAGTGCTGGATGGCTTGTAATCGTATGGGCCATTACAGGCTTTATGACCATCATTGCGGCAATGAGTTATGGAGAGTTGAGCGGAATGTTCCCTAAAGCCGGTGGACAGTATGTTTATCTTAAGGAAGCATATAATCCATTAGTAGGCTTTCTTTATGGATGGAGTTTTTTTAGTGTAATACAAACCGGTACAATTGCTGCTGTAGCTGTGGCATTTGCTAAGTTCAGCGGATATTTTATTCCGGTTTTCAGACAAGTTGATGAGAATATCATTTTCTCTACCGGTAATTTTAAGATCTACATTGCCCAAGTGTTGGGAATCGTTATCATTGTTTTGTTGACCTACATCAATACGAGAGGAATCAAGGAAGGGAAAGCTATTCAAACTACATTCACTATTTCCAAATTACTGGCATTATTTGGATTGACCGTTTTTGGATTCTTACTTGCCAAGGAAAGTTTCTGGGATGTCAATTGGCAAACCGGTTTACATGCCACAACAGTTGCTGATAAATCGCTTGGTATGGCGGGTTTGGAATGGAAGGAAATTAGTGGTGTTGCCTTACTAGGAATGATTGCCGCTTCAATGGTGGGCTCTGTATTTAGTAGTGATGCCTGGAATAATGTAACATTCATTGCTGGGGAAATCCGTAATCCAAAGCGTAATATTGGATTAAGCTTGTTTTTAGGAACGTTGATTGTTTCTTTGATCTATCTAAGTACCAATTTGATGTATTTGCATGTATTGCCTCTTCATTCTATTGCATTTCCTGAGGAAGATCGATTGGCTGTAGCTGCTGCAAATGTGGTTTTTGGTGATGCTGGAAGGGCAATTATTGCTGCCTTAATCATGGTTTCAACATTTGGTTGTATCAATGGATTGGTGCTTGCAGGTGCCCGTGTTTATTATACTATGGCTAATGATGGATTATTCATCAAAAAAGCAGCCAGTTTAAATAAAAATGCAGTACCGCAATGGGCCTTGTGGGCACAGTGTATGGTTGCTTGCCTGCTATGTTTAAGTGGAAAATATGGTGATCTTCTCGATATGGTTAGTTTTATTGTGGTAATCTTTTACGTCCTTACCATTGCGGGTATCTTTATCCTTCGAAAGAAAGAACCTGATATGGAAAGGCCCTACAAAGCATTTGGCTATCCAGTACTTCCCTTTATTTATATACTGATGGGTTTGAGTTTTTGTGGTCTATTGATTTGGTTTAAACCCGAATATACCTGGCCAGGTCTGATCATAACACTTTTAGGGATACCTATCTATTTCTTCGCAGTAAATGCAAAAAAATAGGTAGTAATTTTACGGTATGAATTTTAAGCAACTATTTGAGGATTTTCAGAATATTAAAGTAGGTGTCATTGGTGATGTAATGCTGGATACCTATATGTGGGGAAATGTAGAACGCATTTCGCCAGAAGCACCGGTACCAGTCCTTTCCGTAATTGGTAAAGAATACCGAATTGGTGGTGCTGGAAATGTTGCGCTTAATCTAGCTTCCTTAGGCGCTAAAGCGTCTATAATTTCAATAACTGGGAATGATGATGATGGCCAACAACTCAAAAAAATGTTTGAAGCTGAGGGTATCCTTACACAGTATTTAAGTACTTCAGTAAATAGGATAACTACCAACAAAACTCGTATCATCAGTCGTAATCAACAGATGATGCGATTGGATAGTGAAATGACCAAAGATCTGCAAGTCGAAGAGGAAGAGATGTTAATGGAATCGATAAAAAAGTTTATTGATCAGGAGAATCCGGCTGTAATCATTTTTGAGGATTATAATAAAGGGGTATTAACAGAGAAGATTATAACTGAAGTTATCAGGATTTGTCAGAATAAATCCATTATAACAGCCGTAGATCCTAAGCGAAAACATTTTTTTAGTTATGTAGGTGTAGATATTTTTAAGCCTAACTTAAAAGAGGTTAAAGAAGGACTGCAGGTTTTGGAAGAAGGTATTTCATTACCTATAATGGATAGAATTCACGAGCAGCTACATCAAAAATTGGCTCACGGTATATCCTTAATAACCTTATCCGAACATGGTGCGTATTTCAGTAATGGCAATAAGCGCAAGCTGATCCCATCACATCGCCGAAATATTGCTGATGTAAGTGGTGCTGGAGATACAGTAGTTGCGGTAGAATCCTTAGTTTATGCTGCCACCCAAAATGTGGAGTTGATGGGGGAGATGGCGAATATCGCCGGTGGGTTGGTTTGTGAAGAGGTAGGTACTGTTGCCATCAACCGTGAAAGACTCTACAAGGAGTGTATAGAGTTGTTGGGGAGTTAATAGTTAAAGAAGTGTAATTTTAGTAAATCCATCTGCTCGTAATAGCCCCTCGATAATCATAATACCTCTAATTTCAGCGTGTCCAAGTATTTTACCCGATTGAGCATTTTGCTCTAATCTTTTTTTTGCTTTTGATTTTATTATGATGATTTCATCATTTGTCCAGCTCCCTTTTTGTTGTATAATGGAGTAGTTGGACGGATTAATATTCATTTCCAGAATTTCCGCAGGAGGTAGCTGGATCGCTATAGAATCACGATCTATATAAATATCTGCCTCATTTAATAGTCTAACATCAATACCTGCTTTAATCTTTCCTTTTGCTAGAATAACATATTGATCTTTTGAATTGGGTTTAACAGAATCAAGAATGATTTCCTCTTCTGCTTCTTGAGTTAGTATAGAACGTTGAGCATAAAGCTGTTCAAGTACCTTTTTTTGATCCCGAATGGTAATCGAATCCGAAGAAAAATCTGAGAACAGAAAAGGCAGAAAATTAGTCTGCTGTATGAATAAGATCATCGTAACTATAATTAAGCCATACAGATAGCGTTTTGTACTTTTCTTCATTCGATTGGGTTTAATGGCTACTATATCTGATGCTGATTTGTGTATAGCCTATTGATTTTAAATAACCGGAAAGGAAACTGGTTAAATTTTCTTCTGCTTTGGAAATAATGCCTATGGTATCGATACTATTTTTAAGCTGTTGATCTGCTTTTATAAGCATTTTTTCTTCTTGATCGGGAGTTAATACAAATGGAATATTGGGCTTTTGCGTATATTTTATTTCTAAACTTTTTGGGTTGATCTCATGGGATAGTATAAATGGTTTGGGTAAAATCATTTTTATCTTTTTATCGCTCAATATGATATTTGAGCTATCTAGTTTTTGAAAATCAATACTTACATTTATAATGGACTCCGTGCTCCATAGTTGCGGTTGATCCAGGGGCCTTATAATTTCTGTTTTAGATAATTCGGATATATGGAATTCTCCAAAATTTTTAAGGGAAAAAACCAGTTTATCCCGCTGGTTTTCAGTTCGGCAGCCCAATAAGAGACTGATTAACAGAAAAGATATTATTCTGAACATGTTCGCAAGTTACAATTGTTTAATTTAGCTAAAAGGAATCATGGATAAATTTGCTGTAATAGTAGCTGGCGGAACAGGCTCTAGAATGGGGAATAGTGTACCTAAACAATTTATAGAGGTTGGAGGTAAGCCACTACTTTTATATACTATTGATGCCTTTCTAAAAGCTTTTGTGGATATCCAGTTAATGGTTGTTTTACCCGAAATTCATCTTGAGACGGGGAAAGCATTCATTGAAAAGGCGTATGCAAATAGTTCATCCATACGCGTTACTACAGGTGGCGTAACTCGATTTGAATCGGTTCGGAATGGAATACTTCATGCACCTGATTCTTCTATAATTTTTGTGCATGATGCTGTAAGATGTATGGTATCTCCTGAACTGATCAGAAATTGTTACGAAGTGGCAAAGTCTAAAGGATCTGCTATACCTGTTGTATCCATTAAAGATAGTATAAGGCAGATAACCATTTCCGGATCAGAAGTAGTGAATAGAGATACACTTCGTGCCGTTCAAACTCCTCAAACATTTCATTCGGAGATCTTGAAACAAGCATTCGCGCTACCATACAATGAGGCTTTTACGGATGAAGCCACAGTAGTAGAGTTTAGTGGAGGTACTGTAGAATTAATGGAAGGAGAAGAAACCAATATTAAAGTAACGTATCCTGCTGATCTCTTGTTGGCGGAACAATATTTTTTGAAAGCAAGCCAATCATTTTAAATAGTTGAGAGGCCAGGGTAGGTGATTCCATCGGTAAAAAAAGTAAGGTTGATTAATAGCTCCAAATCCTTCATTGAAAGCATAAACGCCTGGCAGTTCAGAGCCCTCAAAATCAAGAATTAATTCTTGGCCTGAAAATTCTTTTATGATTTGATCAATTAATGCATGTGTGGCAAAGGGAAATGCATTCCGGTTGTGTGCTGTTAGCGTTAGGAGATGAATACGCCTATGGTCTTTAATTCCACTAACCGATGCGGCAATTTGTCCATCTACCCAAAGCCCCCTACTAAAGCTATAATGTGTATTTTGTTCATGGAATAAAATCAGCTTATCATAAGATTGTGCAGCTACATGTGCAGTTTTTATGCCAAATAAATCTTGATACGTTCTAATATTTGTAGAGGGATCGATATTTGAATATTGGATGTTATATTGTGCTGCCTGTTTTATTTTTCGCTGTGCATAATTAGTATATCTTGTAATTAATATTTCATAATCCTCGTTCAACAAAATAATTTGATTATTTTTTTGAATTCCGGATTCTGTTGCATTATTAAAATTGAAGTTTATTTCTGCAAATTTGAAATGCTTTTGTGCAGAACGTATAAAAGCTAATAAAGTTTCTGCATCTGTATTTCCAAATATACCGGATTGTTGAATAAACGGAGGTTGATAGAGGTAATCTATTCCAAATTTTCTTCTCCTGATGAGTGGCATTATGGATATATAATCTTCAGCAATGAGTGCATCCCATTTTTCACACATTATGTTTAGAAAGTCAGCAATACCATAGATCATGCCATTTGGTGCTTCCATGATACGGGCATTCCATTTTTCAAAATCAATATCGCTGTATTCAATATATTGGATACGCATTAAAAAACGGATGTTATTTTCTGAAGTTTTAAATCCTGAATATTTATACTGAAGGACATTCGATTAAAGAATCCATTTTTATTACCGGATAAAAAATAGTCTTTATAGTCTCTGCTATATACTATAGGAAAATAAAAGTTAAGGGTATTTTTTAGTAAAGAAATTTGGAAACCTCCATCATAAAGAAATGCTGGCTGATTAACGCCCGCTTTTCCAATATTACCGTTTGTACCCACATCCATAAATAATCGGACAGGAATTTTGATGGGTAATAATTGGAGAGGATTGAATTGGTCAGGTACATCCATCTCTATATTTATTGTAGATAACCAGGTATCTGAACGGCCAATTTTATTTGATAATTGATCTGTTCTTACCTTAAAGAAGCCATCTCTTTCCATTATCTGTTGATTGCCGAATCCTTCATTTGCAAATCGATTTAAGTATGGAGTGCTATAGGTATAGTCTTCAAAACCATTTGGCCCAGTCATTTGTAGATGGTATCGTTCCAGTTTAATTCGTTCGTTAAAAGTAGGATTACCTTTATACTTAAATTTTCCTGCAAAAAAGCGGACATGGATTCCTCCTTTTTGAGCAAAATTGAATAGATATTTTCCTTGGATTTGTAATCTGTAAAAATCATTATGACTTTCTGCTCTTATTTCTGCTTTCCACGGATTTAGTGTACGTGAATTCTCTAATGCAAATTTGCTTAAAAGTACTCCATAGCTCGATTTCGTTTTTATAAATGGATTGGACGTATTATCAAGTCTCATTTCTTCTTCTCGAATTGAAACAAATTGGAAATGGAGCGATTTTTTCATGGTGCTTCTTGGATCAGTCTCTTTAAAATTTATTTTCAAGGAGGGAGCTATTTTGGTGATCGTTAGTCCATTATTATTTGTTGTGGTATCTTTAAACTGATGTGTATTGATGCGACTTGCGGTGTTTGATATTTCTATAGATTGAATATAATTAGATGGATACCACGTATATCCAAAACGGCTCCACCCATTCCATTTTTGACTCTTAAAACCATAGAATGGTGCTAATAACATGGTGAATCTGGGAATAGGTAAACTGAAATTATGAAGCAAAAAACCACCTATAATTCCATTAAAATCAGTGTATGCAGCCGTTGGGGTGATAAATATTGGTTTATGATCATAGATTTTATCTATTCTGAAGTGAGTAAGTAGCGAAATTGGTTTGCTTTTTTCTTTTTCAATAAATCCTGTTTTATCTAATAAAGTGAATAGTGAATCAAGATTTTTATTGGCTACGCGTTCAATGGATTGTTTAAATGCCATTTTGTTTGGATGTTTGAATTTCCAATTAGCATAATATTCTCTCATTGCCTTATCAAACGTATTGGTTCCTAGCAACGTTTCTAGTTTTTTCATCCATAACGCTGCTTTTGTGTAGGCTATCATTCCATAATTGGCAGCTGTAAATGATGGTGAAGAAGTGTTAATTGGTTGATCCTTATGTTCTTTAATTTGTTGTTTAAGTAGTAGTTCACTGAAACGAGGGTCATTCAGTAAGCCAAATAGTCCTTTTTCTTTTGTGTAAGGGTATTTTATTTGTTCGTATCTTTTTTCGTAGTAACTGTTCATTCCTTCATCCATCCATGGTGAATGTCGCTCATTTGTTCCAAGAGCTCCATAAAACCAATTATGACCTAACTCATGAAATATAGTAAGGTCTAGTTCTTTCTGGTTTGTTATTCCGGTAAGTATTGTTATACCAGGATATTCCATCCCACCCTGAAATCCCTGTTCTCCATCTAGTACAGTTATATAAGAATAGGGATAATCCCCAATCCATGAAGAAAGGGCATGAATGGCATCTTTACTATTTTGTAAACTATTTTGCCATAAATTGATTTTATCCAGATGGAAATAAACCTGTGCTTGGATAATCTTACCAGATGGAAGCTGGATAGTGTCTTTGTGCAAGGTCAATGTAGGATCAGCAAACCACGCAAAATCGTGAATATTCGTTTGGCTGAAGCGAAGTGTTTTAGTTCTTATTTTTTCCCAATTCCAATTTTGGGTAATTTCTTTTTTCGTTTCGGGCGCATAGAATGCATTTTCAACTGGTTGTTGTGGTACTCCAGTAGCGGCTACTGCAAAAGGATAGGGTACTGTAATGCTGACTTGGTAATCTCCAAATTCTGAATAAAATTCACCCTGATCCAGATAAGGCATTGGGTGCCACCCTTCGGCATCATAAACAGCTGGTTTAGGATACCATTGCGTTATTTGATATGTTTCTCCATTCCTCCCACCTCTAGAAAAATTGAATGGTAATTTTACGTGAAAAGGAGTAGTGATCAAAATATCCTTACCGGGAAGTAATGGTTCAGGCAAGAGTAGTTTTATAATATCAATATGTTTAGGATGTTCCTCTGTTTTGAGTGCTATTTCACCTATTTTAAAATTGAGTTGGTCGATGTATCCTCTATTTTCTTTATCCGAAAAATAAAATCTTGTGTCTCCATTTTCAAGTAATTGGATGCTGAAAGCAGTTTTTTCATTTTTATAGGCATTGGGCCATAAATGAAACCAGATGAAGGTTAATGTATCTGGTGAATTGTTGGTATAGTGTATCGAGCTAAATCCTTTAAGTTCATGCGTAGCAGCGTTCAGACTAACATCGATGGTATGATCTACTTTCTGTTGCCAATACTGTTGTCCAATTGCATCAACCGTAAATAGAGTATATAATATGGCAATTATTTTTTTCACTTATTGGTTATTATTTCCCATTACCATGAATTAAAATTCTAAGGGTATGGAATAAAATTTTAAAATCAAGCAGCAATGAAATATTTTCAATATAAATAATATCAAAAGTCATACGCGCTGTCATTTCTTCAATATTTTGTGCGTAACCAAACTTCACCATCCCCCAGCTGGTTAGTCCGGGTTTGACTTTTAAAAGATGAAGATAGTGGGGGTGTTTTTCTATTATCTGATCTATGTAAAACTTTCTTTCGGGCCGTGGACCGATTAGACTCATTTCTCCTTTAAGAATATTCAGAAATTGTGGAAGTTCATCAATTCGCCATTTACGCATCGTTCTCCCCCAGGGAGTAATTCTGGAATCTGTACCAGAAGATAATTGTGGTCCGTTTGGCTCTGCATTATCATACATGGACCGTAGTTTATAGATCATGAAAGGTCTTCCTCGAAATCCAATCCTTTCCTGCTTGTAAAACACTGGTCCTGGCGATGTGTTTTTTATTCGTATCGCTGCAAAAAGTATTATAGGTATAGAAAACGTAAGTCCAATAATAGAGCCGATGATATCCAACGCACGTTTGACATTCTGTTGCCATTTTGCCATTAGTGTGGTATTGATATCAATGAGAGCAGGGCCAAATAAATTGGTTGTTTTAACTGAACCTGCAAGAAGGTCGATAGTGTCTGGTGCTAACTTTATATCAACATCATATTGACTAAGCGTTTGAATAAGCTGTTCCACTTCTGGCCCATGTGGTTGATTTAAAGCTATGATGGCTTGATCAATACTATTTTTTGATAAATAAGTTTCCAGATCTTTGATTGGACCCAGGAGAGGAATTGTTTGTTGTATATTTCCAGGAACTTCATCGGCATGGAAATATCCAACTAAGCGAAATCCAAGCCATTTTCTATTCTGTTGTAGTTCTTCAGCCAATGTAGCAATATTGGCTTCATTACCAATCATTAATAATTGAAAACTTACTTCTCCTCGAATAATCTGTTTTTTTACTTGTTCTAGTAAGATCAATCTGGGAATACTTTGAAAAACAAAACAAAGTATCCATAGAAGTATAAATGCCTGATAATAGTAAATGAAATTTCTAGTATTATCATCAAGAAGTATTGAGAAAAACAAAATAGTAGTTCCCAAAAAGGATAAAATAAATCCTTCTGTTAATTCATTTAATCTTGATTTGTTGTACAAGGAATCATATGCTCCTGTAAGCGCAAATAGAAAAACCCATCCCAAGGGAATTAAAAGAATTCCTATCCAAAAATTTGAATCACTAAAAGATTGAAGGATAACATCTGGCACCGTTTCTTTAAGTAGAATTTTTCTTAAAATAAAAAAAAAGGCCCATGCTATTGAAGAGCTTAAGAAGTCACCGGCTACATACCAGGCAATTGATATCCGGTGTTGTGTTCTCATACAGTTGATGTAGAGTTTGGACTCGAATCAATTTTTCTAAGTATATCATGCGCTACTTCCAATGCTACATACCCATCAATTTCATTTACGGGAGGTCGGGTATCATGTAGAATAGCATCATAAAATGCCTTAAGTTCAGCTTCTATCGCATTTATTTCGGTGATTTCAGGATTTTCAATAGCTATAGTTTTGGTACCATTTTGTGTTTCAATCTCAAAATTGAATAGGGCATCATCCTCATCTCCCTTAAGTTTGATGATTTCAGTTTTTTTATCTAAAAAATCTATTCCAATGTAAGCGTCTTTTTGAAAGAGTCTCATTTTACGCATCCTTTTCATGGATATGCGGGATGATGTAAGATTGGCTACACATCCATTATGAAATTCAATTCGCACGTTAGCTATGTCAGGGGTGTCTGTCATTACCGATACACCACTTGCGTGGATATTTTTCACATCACTATTAACCATGTGTAAAATAATATCTATATCGTGTATCATGAGATCGAGAATAACACTAACCTCTGTACCTCTTGGATTAAATTGTGCAAGGCGATGCACTTCAATGAACATGGGATTTAAAGGCCTATTTTTTAGCGCAAGAAAAGCAGGATTAAATCTTTCTACATGTCCTACCTGAAATTTCACTTTTGCTTCTTTGACCAATTGAACAATTTCTTTGGCCTGTTCAATATTATCTGCCATTGGTTTTTCTACGAAGACATGTTTTCCATTACGCAGTGCAAGCTGGCAAAGTTCAAAATGAAAATTTGTTGGCGCTACTATATCAATGGCATCAGCATGTTGAACAAGTGTTTCTGCATCATGAAATCTTTTTAACCCATATTTTTCTTCAATTTCTGTTGCATTCGTATCGTTCGGGTCAAAAAAACCGATTAGTTCTGTTCCTTCTATGTTCTTCCAGTTGTTGAGGTGAAATTTACCAAGATGGCCTACCCCAAATACGCCTATTTTCAACATGTTGCAAAAGTACGGATTGGCTAAATGGCTAATTGGCTAAATGGCTAATTATTTTGTAGGATTTTGTCAACAATAGGGGATATCCTTCTTTCAACATCGGGGTCAGCTATTAAAGCTGGAGCATGATGTGGCTTTTTACGGGCATCTATGATCAGTGGTCCATTACATCCCCAATGTTTATGGGTATGGAAGCTGTTGACACCATATATATCATGTGATGGATTGCTTCTTGTGAACGTAACCCAAAGGAAGTTGTTTACTGTTTCAGCAATAAAAGAGGCTTGATCACATAAAATCAATAATGGGGTACCTAGTAAATCGCTTTGATGGGGGGCTAGAAGCTCATTAATTTCCTCTAATTCTTTTATAGCTTTTTCTTGGGAAGTATATGCGCCTGTTTCTAAGGCTATAATTCCAGGCATCACCAAGGCTGCTTTTTGTATAATACTATTTTCATTCAGAATATTAGGGATCTCTTTTGAAAGCGTCCTGATCTTAGGTCCATAAGCAGCAAATACCACCTTGCTTCCAGAATTGAAACCCGTGCCCGAATAATCCAATGTGTCTATGGTGGTATGTGTTTGAAAATGTATATCTCTATCCAGATGAATTCTTTCCAACATATATTGAAAGAATTCAGGAATATGATGTGTGTTTAATTGGTTCTGGTCGTCTGCGGTGATAAAGAGATATTTAGCTAAACTAAGTTGTCCTGTCCCCAGTATATGATTAGCTATGGTTAATAACTCAGCAGGTTGTTTAGTTTCAAGAAATGGCGTATATCGTTCACTGCCTATGGCGAGTAATAGTGGATGGACCCCTGCCGCATCAACAGCATGAATTTCTTTTAGGCCTGGAATTTCTTTAGGAATGGCTTCTCCGGTCATTTCATGTATGAGTTGACCAAATGATGTATCCTCCTGTGGTGGTCGTCCTACTACAGTGAATGGCCAGATGGCATTTTTTCGGGCATATACCTTTTTCACCTTCATCAAGGGGAAAGGATGCGTGAGTGAATAGTACCCTAGATGATCACCAAATGGTCCTTCTGGCTTTGTTTCATTTTGATGAATTTCACCCGTTATGACAAAATCTGCATCGGCACTTACAGCATATCCTTCTATATCATAATAGTAACGGAATCTCCGTCCAGCCAAGAGCCCGGCGAATGTCATTTCACTCAATCCTTCTGGTAAAGGCATTACGGCTGCAACAGTGTGTGCAGGTGGCCCTCCAACAAAAATGGAAACCTTTAATGGTTGTCCTTTTTTATTGGCTTTAGTTTGGTGAACACCAATTCCACGATGAAGTTGATAATGAAGGCCGATTTCTTTATTCAGGATATAATCGTTTCCTGATAATTGAATTCGATACATACCTAAGTTAGCATGCATGATGCCCGGTTGATCAATATCTTCTGAATAAACTTGAGGTAGGGTTACAAATGCACCCCCATCCATTGGCCAGTGTTTGATCAATGGCAGATCTTGAATACGAATTTCTTGAAAGGAAACTGGTTTGTGTAAAGGATTTTTGAGTGGTAAGGCAGTTAATGCAGCATAGGCACTATCAAGATGTTTTAGTGGATTTCTTAATACACTACCCGGATCATTTTTTATTCGGATAAGCTGCTGCACTTTTTCAAGAGTATCTCTGAATATAAACCTACTGCGTTCCAGTGTGCCGAAAATATTTGAAGCGGCACGAAACGGACTCCCTTTTACTTTTTCAAATAATAGTACAGGGCCACCCGCTTGATACACAGCCTGATGAATAGCTGCCATTTCCAGATGAGGGTCCACCTCATCTTTGATCCGAACCAATTGGCCGGTTTTTTCAAGATCGATCAGGCAGGACTCCAGTGATGTATATCCCATGATGAACAAAGATAGAAAATTAACCTCCAGGGTGCTGCCCGCGGGTTTCGACGATCATGGTCGAATTAAAAATGAATGAAAAGTTTCTCTTTCGTTCTGCGTACTTTTGCCAGTTTCTCTAACCAGTCATTAGCTGAATCCCGATAACCCAGAGCAAGCATACAAACTGATTTTAATCCTTTTTCTTCAAGGTTAAGTAATTGGTCTAACGCAGCAGGATTAAATCCTTCCATAGGAGTGGCATCTACAGCCTCAGCTGCTGCTGCGGTAATACCTACACCTAGTGCTAAATAAGCTTGTTTTGAAGCCCAATTTTGCTGTTGTTCTGCAGTTTGATGTAAGAGTGAACCAGTCAGCATATCATAGAATCCTTTCAATGACTCCTTGGATGTTTTCCGCACAGTTTCTATTTGATCAATATAGGCATCAAGATGAGCTTGTGTAACAGATGACCATATCGCAAAAACTACTAAATGAGAACAATCTGTGATTTGAGTTTGATTAAAGGCAATTGGAAATATCTTTTTCCGTATTTCAGGATCTTGAATCACTAAAATCGTAAAAGGCTGAACTCCCATTGAAGTAGGAGCCAGACGAATAGCCTCCAGAATAGTGTCGATCTTTTGCTGAGGAACTGCTTGTCCATTCATTTTTTTACACGCATAACGCCATTCTAAAGAGTTGATCAGGTTCATACAAAAATTAAAAAGTTAGAAAATCAAAATTAGATATAAAGTAGAATTGAGTATTGGCATCAGAAATGCTGTTTGCTGGTATATCAACAAAAAGCGGGTAGTTTTGTTTGGAAATAAAACGATTTAGGATGCAAAAGATCATGTTTTTAGGGCTATCGCTGGTATTGATGGTTTTGGGATTTTGGAACCCAGAGCCTGTTAAAAGGGAAAGAGAATATCTGGTTTGCCACCCTGATCTTCCTATCGACGATATGAAGGTGTTTGCATCTGATCCTGCATTCCAGGCATTGCATTTGTCTCCCAACCCTATCTCTTTTCAGGCAAGAGGAGAGATGATCAGTTTTTCAACTCCCGATGGTAAAAAGGGATCAGGGTATTTAATTAAAGCAAAAAATAAGTCTGATAAATGGTTATTTGTATATCAGGAGTGGTGGGGATTGAATGATCACATAAAAATGCAATCCGATCGGTTTTATGATGATTTAAGCGGCAGGGTCAATGTGCTAGCATTGGATATGTATGATGGTAAGTCAGCTAGCGATCCTAAAGAGGCTGGACAACTGATGCAGAGCGTTCAGGAGACCCGATTAGAGAGTATTGTAAAAGGTGCTCAATCTTATGCGGGGGCTAATGCTAAAATCGCACAAGTTGGCTGGTGTTTTGGAGGTTCCTGGTCATTGAAATCCGGAATATTAACTGGCGAGCATAATGTTGGTGTAGTTATGTATTATGGGATGCCGGTGAGAGATGTGGAGCGTTTAAAAAAGTTGAATAGTGATGTTCTGGGCTTATTCGCTACTGAAAAATATATCTCAAAAGAAATTATAGAGGAATTTGCAACAAATATGAAGTCAGCAGGTAAAGAGCTTAGTTATACGATTTTTGATGGTGTGCATGGATTTGCAAATCCCAGTAATCCAAAGTACGATGCCGAGAAAGCTAAAGAGGCTTACAATATGGCATTAACATATCTCAAAGAGAGATTGAAAGTAAAGGTGTAACATCCTCATCCCAGATTATTATATCCAATTATGTTATCTTTTTTTATCATGCGATAAACGAAAGTTTAAATAACTTTAGAAAAAGTGGGGGAGGAGGGTGAGATAAAATCAGATATTGTATTAAAATTACGCATGATGAAAGCGTTCATGGATCCAGAATTTTTATTGACTACCAAAACAGCACAAACGCTTTTTCATTCTTATGCAGAGAAAGCTCCTATAATTGATTACCATAATCATTTGCCACCTGCTGAAGTTGCCCAAAATAAGCAATACGAAAATATTACACAGGTATGGCTAAATGGGGATCATTATAAATGGCGCGCGATGCGCATCAATGGTGTAGATGAGTCATTCATTACCGGAGCTCAATCCGACAGAGATAAATTTCGCGCATGGGCTAAAACTGTGCCTTATGCGATGCGAAATCCTTTATATCATTGGACGCATTTGGAGTTAAACCGCTACTTTGGAATTTCGGAAATCTTAAATGAGGATTCTGCTGATAGAATTTTTGATATAACAACTGAGTTCTTGAAAACTCCAGCGTTTCAGACTAGAGCCTTACTAGAAAAAATGAATGTGCGTATCATCTGTACAACTGATGATCCCATTGATGATTTACATGATCATCAACAAGTGAAAGATTCAGGCTGGGCAGTAAAGATGTTCCCTGCTTTTCGTCCAGATAAAGCCATGAATGTAGATAACGCCTCAACGTTTAATGAATATCTCTTCTTATTGGAAAAAGCTGCGGATGTTTCAATCAGCAGTTTTTCTGATTACACTGTGGCACTTAAAAAGCGTCATGATCACTTTGCAGAAACCGGATGTTGCGTGAGTGATCATGGTTTGGAAGCCGTTTATGCAGAAAGCTACACAGATTCGGAGATTCAAGTAATATTTTCAAAGATCAGACAAGGTAATGAACTGAGTCTAGATGAAGTGAAAAAGTTCAAATCTGCTATGCTTGTTCTTTTTGCGCAGTGGGATTGGGAAAAAGGCTGGGTACAACAGTATCACCTGGGTGCATTGCGAAATAATAATAGTCGCATGTTACGTACACTAGGAGCTGATACCGGATGGGATAGTATAGGTGATTTTTCACAAGCCAGGTCATTATCTAGATTTTTGGATCGCTTAGACAATAATAACACCCTGGCCAAAACCATCATATATAATTTAAACCCCGCGGACAATGCATTATTTGCTACTATGGCGGGAAATTTTAATGACGGAAGTGTTGCAGGGAAAGTACAGTGGGGAGCGGCTTGGTGGTTCTTAGATCAAAAAGATGGTATTAGAGACCAGATTAATTTGTTAAGTAATTTAGGATTACTCAGCAGAACAATAGGCATGTTAACCGATAGTAGAAGTTTTTTGAGTTTTCCTCGTCATGAATATTACCGTAGAATTCTTTGTGATATTTTGGGAACAGAAATGGAAAACGGAGAATTACCCAATGATGTAGCATGGATGGGTAAACTAATTGAAGACATCTGCTATCACAATGTGAACCAATTTTTCCCCTGGTCGAAATAAGCTTTTAAACTTCATTTTGAGCAATATTTTGCTTGTCAAAACCCCTGATTTTTTTCCATGAAATTTGGGTAGAAAGGAAAAAATCCTATATTTGCCATCCCAAAAAGGAATGGATCGGTAGTTCAGTTGGTTAGAATGCCGCCCTGTCACGGCGGAGGTCGCGGGTTCGAGTCCCGTCCGGTCCGCAACTGAAAAGGCTTTGTAAATTGGATATTTACAAGCCTTTTTTCTTTTTAGCTAAACCTTATTCATACTTTGGAACTTTATCTTTTTCTTTCCTTATTTTCAGCACTTATTTATTAAATTGTTAATATGAAGATTTTCTATCTGATTATATTTTCACTGATCTTTTCATTGAATCAAGATATTGCTTTCGCACAAAAGGATAAATCAAGAAAAACATTTTCTCCCGAAGCAGAAGTTCATTCAGGGATACAAGATCGTGCTTTGTGGAGTGACATATTATTTAAGATAGCTTCACCCGTAGTATTCAATCTTGCTGAAGGAACACTACGACAAAATATGCCCGTTGAAAAATCACCAGGATATGCAATAAAAGCTCATGAAGTTTCATACCTAGAAGCGGTAGGTCGAACGATGTCGGGTCTTGCTCCTTGGTTAGCTTTACCTGATGATGATACTCCCGAAAGTGAATTAAGAAAGAAACTTCGTCTGGCAATATTGAAGGGTATCAAAAACGGAGTTGATCCTGCGCATCCTGATTATCTGAATTTCAGAAAAGAACAACAGCCTATAGTTGATGCAGCGTTTATGGCACACGCGTTCTTACGCGCGCCAGCTGCACTTTGGGATCCACTGGATAGTGTTACGAAATTAAGAGTAATAACAGAATTTAAAAGTTTACGAAATCGTACTGTTCCTTATAATAACTGGTTGCTTTTTGCCGCTATCAACGAAACATTTTTATTAAGTATTGGTGAACAGGCGGATCGATTGAGAATTGATTTTGGGATAAAGAAAATGCAGGAATGGTATGTGGGGGATGGTTGGTATAGTGATGGCCCATCATTTAGTATGGATTATTATAACAGCTTTGTTATTCAGCCTATGCTCGTAGATATTTGTCGGGTATTAAGTAAAAAAGGAATGATGGCTGAGTCGGATCTAAAATTATATCAGAACCGTATGCTTCGTCATGCTGAATTTCAGGAGCGGATGATTGGAGTGGATGGTAGTTTCCCACCTTTTGGAAGGTCGATCACCTATCGAACAGGGGCATTTCAGGTGCTTGCACAGACTTCTTTGATGGGGATGTATCCGGATAAAATTTCTCCTGGTCAGGTTAGGAGTGCTATGACAGCCATGACTAAAAAAGTATTTATGTCCTGTAATAATTTTGATAACAATGGATGGCTATTGTTAGGTTTTTGTGGACATCAGCCTGAAATAGCAGATACTTATACATCTACTGGTAGTCTTTATATGGCTACTCTTTCATTTTTACCATTAGGGTTGCCAGCAACAGATATTTTTTGGAGGGCTCCATTGGAGGATTGGACACAAAAGAAGGCATGGTCCTCACAGTCATTTAAGAAGGATTATAAAGTTAACTACTGATCAAGTATTTACTTTGATCATGTACTACTGCTGTTCGCTTTCGAGGCCATAAGTCTTGGATACCTTATCTTTGCAACCCATATCAACGTAATAATTAAAGAAGCATGAGTAAATACAAATCGGGAGTATTATTTGGAGAAGAACTTAGGGCACTCTATGAAGATGCAAAAGCAAATCAATTCGCACTACCCGCAGTTAATACCATTGGTACCAGTAATATCAATGCAACACTTGAAGCAGCAGCAAAAGTAAATTCACCTGTTATCATTCAATTTTCAAATGGTGGTGCACAGTATATTGCAGGAAAAGGAATGCCTAATGATCAACTGCAGGCGAATATTTCCGGAGCCATATCTGGCGCTTTGCACATCCATAACGTAGCTAAGTATTATGGTGTGCCTGTTGTATTACACACAGATCATGCTGCTCATAAATGGCTTCCATGGGTTAGTGGTATGATTGATGCGGGTGAGCAATTTTACAAAGAGAAGGGCCAACCTTTATTTTCTTCACATATGCTGGATCTTTCTGAAGAGCCGATCAAGGAAAATATTGAAACTTCTGTGCAGTTCTTTAAAAGAATGCAGCCTTTAGGTATGTCTATTGAAATTGAATTAGGGGTTACAGGTGGAGAAGAAGACGGAGTGGATAATAGTGGTGTTGAAAACGATAAATTATATACTCAACCAGCTGAGGTTGCTTACGCATATGAGGAACTTGGTAAAGTAGGTGACTTATTCACGGTAGCAGCAGCATTTGGTAATGTACATGGCGTATATAAGCCTGGAAACGTAGAACTCCGTCCAGAGATCTTGTTGAACAGCCAGAAATTCATTCAGGATAAGTATCAAACAAAAGAAAAGCCTGTTTATTTTGTATTTCATGGTGGTAGTGGATCACCACAACACCAGATACGGGAGGCACTTTCATATGGGGCCATTAAAATGAATATTGATACCGATCTTCAGTGGGCATATTGGGAGGGGGTACTTGGATTTTATAAGAAGAATGAAGCGTATTTACAAGGACAATTAGGTAATCCTGAAGGGGATGATAAACCGAATAAAAAGTATTATGATCCTAGGGTTTGGTTGCGAAAAGCAGAAGAAACCTTTATTAAGCGTTTGGAGATTGCTTTTGATGATCTCAATTGTATTAATCGAAACGCCTGACTTTGAAGTTTTTTATACAAAACCCCGCTACAAAAAGTGGGGTTTTTTGTTGAAAAACGGAACTTACCGCTCATCACACACTTATCACTATTTCCCTATCTTTGGCCGAATCTTTAATTCCGAACAGCATGCCCGAATTACAAAACAGGCAGTTTCTTGATTTTGAGCGACCCATTAAAGATCTATATGATCAGATCGCACAATTGAAATTGACGGCAGAAAAGAATAAAATCGATCTAACAGACTCCATTTCTCAATTGGAGGATAAAATACTGGAGAAAAAGCGTGAGATCACCAATAATCTTACCAGCTGGCAAAAAGTGCAGCTTAGTCGTCATCCAGATCGTCCATATACCCTGGCATATATCAAAAGGATGTTTGAGCACTTCACAGAATTACATGGTGATCGCAACTTTAAGGATGATAAAGCTATAGTAGGAGGCTTTGCTCAATTGGATGGTGAAACCGTGATGGTTATTGGTCACCAGAAAGGTATCAATACCAAAATGCGTCAATTGCGCAATTTTGGTATGGCTAATCCGGAGGGTTATCGAAAGGCACTCCGATTGATGAAGTTGGCTGAGAAATTCAATAAACCAGTCATTACGCTGGTAGATACCCCTGGTGCATTTCCAGGTATTGAAGCTGAAGAACGTGGTCAGGGTGAAGCGATAGCCAGAAATATATTTGAGATGATGCGCCTTAAAGTTCCTGTGATTTGTGTGATTATTGGTGAAGGCGCCAGTGGAGGGGCTATGGGAATTGGAGTAGGTGATCGCGTTTTCATGATGGAGAATACATGGTACACCGTAATTTCTCCGGAAAGTTGTAGTTCAATTTTGTGGAGAAGCTGGGAGATGAAAGAAAAAGCTGCGGAAGAATTAAAGCTTACTGCCGATCATATGTTGAAATTTGGTTTAGTTGATGGTGTAGTGCCCGAGCCTTTAGGAGGTTCACATTGGGATTATGATGAGGCTGCCAGTCTGCTTAAATCCTTTCTTAAACCAGTCCTCAAGGAACTTAAGGGAATAACACCAGAACAACGATCAGCAGAACGTATTGAAAAATTCAGTAAAATGGGCTTCTGGGAAGATGCTCAATCCTAATAAATAAATATGTTAGCAAGTCAATTCAAGGGAACTGGCGTAGCTATTGTCACCCCTTTTTTAGAAGATGGTTCCATTGATTGGGACGGACTACAACGACTCATAGTGCATTTATCAAAAGGTAAAGTGGATTATCTCGTTGTGATGGGAACAACCGGAGAAAATGTGACGATATCAAAAGAAGAGAAACAGGAAATATTTTCATTTATTGCGAAACACAATAGTGCTGATCTTCCATTAGTTGCTGGAATTGGCGGTAATAATACTGCTGATGTTGTGTATTCATTAAAGCATACCAACTTCACAGGATATAGTGCTATTCTTTCTGTTAGTCCATATTATAATAAACCTAATCAGGAAGGAATTTTTCAACATTATAAAGCTGTTAATGATGCTTCTCCATTACCAGTGATTATGTATAATGTTCCTGGTAGAACAGGTATGAATGTTTCTGTTCAAACAACTTTACGAATTGCGCGTGACTGCAAAAATATTATTGCCACAAAAGAAGCCTCTGGTAATATGGATCAGATCATGCAGATCATCAAAAATAAACCGGAGGGATTTGAAGTTATCAGTGGTGATGATGGCATTGCATTTCCTTTGATCGCATGCGGAGCTATAGGGGTTATTTCAGTAGTGGCAAATGCCTATCCAAAGCAATTCTCTGATATGATCCGTTTAGCACTTAATGGTGATTATGATGCGGCAAGACCTTTACATTTTACATTTCTGGATATCGTGTCTTCCTTGTTTGAAGAGGGTAGCCCCAGTGGAATAAAAGTATATCTTTCTGAAATGGGGATTTGTGGCAATCATTTCAGATTGCCTGTATATCCTGTAAGTGAGCAGATGAAAACCAAGATCATCGGTTTGATGAAATTGATCAGTTAAGTTTTTTCATCCATTCCACTACTTTTTCTGGCCAGAATATTGCTGAAGTTTTATTATACATTCCATATCCATGACCTCCTTGTTCATAGAATAAGGTTTCAACGGGAACCTTATTACGGAGCAGGGCATCTCTATATGCATAACTATTCTCAATTTTGACCCGGTCATCTTTTGAATGTACCAGAAAAGTGGGTGGAGTATTTGAGTTTACATGTAGTTCACTAGAGTAGAATTCTTTAAGTTCTTTACTGGCATTTTTCCCTAGAAGATTGTCACATGAACCGGTATGGGCAAATGCTGAACTAAAACTAATAACAGGATAGATTAGTATAGAGAAGTCCGGTCTCACTAAGGCTGCGTTTTTATTATAGATAAAATGTGTAGAGGCCGTTGAAGCCAGATGGCCTCCGGCTGAAAACCCAATTACACCAATTTTATTTTTATCTATATTGAATTTTTTCGCATTTTTTCGTACATAACGGATGGCTTGCTGCGCATCTTGTAAAGGACCTTTTTCGGGATGTTCCATTGATGAAGAATCGGGAAGTCGATATTTTACTACAAAAGCAGCAATACCTTGCTTCATAAAATAATTTGCTACGTCCCAGCCCTCATGTTTAATAGCATTGATACCATACCCACCACCTGGGAATATGATGACCGCTAATTTGCTATTAATATTCGGATCAGGAAGGTAAATTCCTATGGATGGTTCTGAAATTTTGGATATCCGTACAATACCATCTTGACCAGTTACTGATTTTTCCTGGTTGACAGTGGTTTTCGAGCCAGGAATTTTTTTAGCATATAGAGGCTTTTCTGTTTGGGCAGTAACTGAGCACATAAAGAAAATGGATAAAAAACTAAATAAGCAGTATAATCTCATAAATCGAGTTCTATCCTACAATATACGTTGTTCCTTCTATTGCCAGATCTGTTTTTGGGAAAAACGCATTAGCCTCTTCCAGAAATGGATTAAGATCAATATATCGGCTGCTGAAGTGACCAATGATAAGGCGTTTAGCATTAGCTTGGGCAGCAATGATGGCTGCTTCTTCTGCAGTTGAATGATTATGAGCGATGGCTTTTTCGTGTTCGCTTTTTAAATAAGTTGATTCGTGATACAAGAGAGAACAATCTTTGAGAATAGGACAAAGTTTTTCGGGTTCAAACCTGGTATCTGCACAATAGGCATAAGATCTTGGTTCTGTCCCCGGAAACGTAAGCTCTTCATTTGGAATCAGTGTTCCATCTTTTCGCTCATAATCTGCCCCATTTTTTAACTGTTGTAGATATGCATTTGGGATGTCATATGCTCTTACTTTTTCAACGTTTATCTTTCTTGGTTTTTCCCTTTCTTTGAACAGGAAGCCCCAGCATTCAATTCGATGAAAAACGGTGAATGCAGAAATAGTAATGGCTGGTCCTTCCCATATCAATCCTTCGGCTAGGATAGGATGGATATGAATGGGAAAAGGCAGAATAGTTTCTGAAGCTTCGAAAATATGATGAAGCAGTGGTTTGAGCGCGGCGGGACCAAAAATATACAAAGGCTCTTTTCTGCCATTTAAGCCCATGCTGTTGATCAACCCAAATAATCCAAAATAATGATCACCATGAAGATGTGAGATGAAAATATGCGAGATCCTGCTTTTGCGAATCTTGAACGTATTCATCTGTAATTGAGTACCCTCGCCACAATCGATAAGGAAACATTGATCTTTGTAAGTGACCACCTGGGCTGTTGGATGGCGGTCATGCATGGGTAATGCGGAGTTGTTTCCTAGGATGGTGACGGCAAACATAGGGTTTAGTCATTAAAAAGCTCACGCTCAATCTCCTCCATTTGAACAATATCCATGGCTTCACTGAGTGTGGGGGTGACATTCATCATTTCTAATAATTCCTCCTCATCCAGAAATTTTTCTACTTCTGGTTGGAAGGAACAAATAACAAAAGAATGACCATTTTCATAGCTGTTCTGCTGCATAGAGACCAGTTTCTCCGCCGCTTCACGGTCGATTTGGCGAACTTCTGCGACATCAATGATCACGTTTTTAACGTCATTTTGTGTTATGTCGTTAAACGCTTTTTCCATTCCATCTGTCATATTTGCAGAAACTGCTGATTCTAGAATCGTAATGACATGGAATTTTTCTTTGGTATCATGTTTGACCTTCATATATTCTAGTTGAAACGCCTAAGTTTCAGTAACTTTTAGTCAAAATTATCGTTATTTTGTAATGGTAGAAAGAATATTAAATTAAACCCCTGATGGATAACAACTTTTCGGCCCAGGTTAAAGAAATCATCTCTTTCAGCAGAGAGGAAGCATTGAGGTTAGGGAATGATTTTATAGGAACCGAACATCTGTTACTCGGATTGATTCGGGAAGGTGAGAATACGGCGGTTAAAATCCTAAAAAATCTGAATGTTGATTTATACGAACTGCGTAAAGAAGTGGAGCTTGCTGTAAAAGATAAAACGGGTAAGAATATTGCCAATATAAATAGTTTACCGTTGACCCGTCAGGCAGAAAAAGTAATACGGGTTACCGTTCTGGAAGCTAAAGCTTTAAAAAGTCCGATGGTAGAGACGGAGCATTTGATGTTGTCTATCCTGAAGAACAAGGAAAATATTGCTACGCAGATCCTCAATCAGTTTGATATCGACTATGATCTTTTCCGCAATGATCTTGGCGTGGTTAGAAGCAATGATGTTCGCAGTGAATTTTCTGATGAACCCGATGATGAATTTGATGAAGAAAAGCGTGGATTTCAGCAAAAATCCAAACAGCAGCAGGGGGCAGCTAAAAGCAAAACCCCCGTATTAGACAATTTCGGAAGAGATATAACTCGTTTAGCAGAAATGGGAACTCTTGACCCGATTGTAGGACGGGAAGAAGAAATTGAGCGTGTTTCACAGATTTTATCCCGCAGGAAAAAAAATAATCCGATTCTGATAGGGGAGCCAGGTGTAGGTAAAACGGCGATAGTTGAAGGACTTGCCTTACGTATTGTTCAGCGTAAAGTTTCGCGCGTTCTTTTTGATAAGCGCGTTGTTTCATTGGATCTTGCTGCACTTGTAGCTGGGACAAAATATCGTGGTCAGTTTGAAGAAAGGATGAAGGCAATCATGAATGAATTAGAGAAGAATAGAGATGTTATCCTATTTATTGATGAAATCCATACTATTGTTGGTGCCGGTGGCGCCAGTGGATCTCTTGATGCCTCTAATATATTCAAGCCCGCACTCGCCCGTGGTGAACTTCAATGTATTGGTGCCTCCACTCTTGATGAGTATCGGATGCATATTGAGAAAGATGGAGCACTTGATCGTCGCTTTCAAAAGGTAGTGGTTGATCCGCCAAGTGTGGAAGAAACGATGCAAATCCTTAATAATATCAAATCCAAATATGAAGACTATCATAATGTGAGCTATGCACAAGAAGCCATTGATGCTTGTGTAAAGTTGAGTGATCGCTATATCACCGATCGTCTTCTTCCAGACAAAGCGATCGATGTGATGGATGAAGTTGGAGCACGTGTACATCTCAAGAATATTAATGTTCCGCAGGAAATCCTTGAATTGGAAAAAAAGATCGAGGATATCAAGCATGAAAAAAATAAAGTGGTGAAAAGTCAGCGTTTTGAAGAAGCAGCTTCATTACGTGACAATGAAAAAAGACTTCAGGAAGAGCTTGAAAAAGCTAAAACTTCCTGGGAAGAAGAGAGTAAGCATAAGCGCTATCCCATTTCTGAAGAAGATATAGCTGAAGTGGTTAGTATGATGACCGGAATCCCTGTGAAACGTATGGTGCAGGCTGAAACTGTCAAATTGCGCAATATGTCTGTGGACATGAAAGGGATGGTGGTAGGACAAGATGATGCCATCCTCAAAGTGGTAAAAGCTATACAACGTAATCGTGTTGGATTGAAAGATCCAAAAAAGCCTATAGGCACATTCATTTTCCTTGGACCAACCGGTGTGGGGAAAACGGAATTAGCCCGTTCACTAGCCCGTCAAATGTTTGATTCAGATGAGTCTTTGATCCGAATCGACATGAGTGAATATATGGAGAAATTCACGGTAAGCCGTTTAATCGGTGCTCCTCCCGGTTACGTGGGCTATGAAGAGGGAGGCCAATTAACCGAAAAGGTTAGACGCAAACCCTATTCCGTTATCCTTTTGGATGAAATAGAAAAAGCACATCCTGATATTTATAATATTCTTTTACAGGTACTGGATGATGGTCAGCTGACCGATGGGTTAGGTCGTAAAGTTGACTTCAAGAATACACTGATCATCATGACATCCAATATTGGTGTTCGCCAGTTAAAAGATTTTGGTGAAGGAGTTGGATTTGCTACACAATCGCGAATTCAAAATGCAGAAGAAACAAATAAAGCGGTAATTGAAAAAGCTTTAAAGCGTACATTCTCCCCTGAATTTTTGAATAGGGTTGATGATGTGATCATATTTAATTCTTTAACAAAAGAGAATATTTTTGAAATCATTGATATTCTCATGAAAGGGGTATTAAAGCGTCTTCAAAACCTGGGATTTTCTTTAGAGTTAACCGAAGAAGCGAAAAGCTTTATTGCGGATAAAGGATATGATCAGCAATTCGGTGCGCGACCATTACATCGGGCTATTCAGAAATATTTGGAAGATCCATTGGCAGAAGAAATCCTAAATATGAATATTAAGCAGGGAGATGTGATGATCTGTGATCTGGATAAAGATGCTCAAAAGCTTCGCTTTACTTTAAAAGAAGAAGCAGGTGCTGAACATTCAAAAGCATAATTAGAATTCTTTAGATCCTACCTTAGATACTTTTTCTGGGGTAGGAATTTTTTTATCATGACACCCAAAAAAATCATCATTACCCTGGATGGCTATTCGTCTTGCGGTAAAAGCACTTTAGCTCGGCAGCTCGCACGTAAACTGGATTATATCTATATCGATTCAGGTGCAATGTATAGAGCTATTACACTTTTCTTTCTCCGTAACCATATAGATTGGGAATCAAGGATAGAGGTGCAGGAGGCATTAAAAAATATTGAGTTAGATTTTAAATACAATGCAAATTCCGCAGAAAGTGAGATGTATTTGAATGGAGAGAATGTTGAATATGTGATCCGGGATCTTGTAGTAGCTGAAAAGGTTAGTGATGTTGCTGCGGTAGCTGAAGTCAGACAATTTGCGGTGGCACAGCAACAACGGATGGGAGAAGCAAAAGGTATCGTGATGGATGGTCGCGACATAGGAACTACAGTATTTCCTCATGCAGAGTTAAAAATATTTATGACTGCGGATATCGATATTCGTATTCAACGACGATTTAAAGAATTAATAGCCAAGGATCCTAATATTACGCTTGAAAAAGTAAAGGATAATCTGGAAATGAGAGATCATCTTGATTCAACGCGTGAAGTGTCTCCATTGCGTAAAGCGGATGATGCACGGATACTGGATAATTCGCATATTACCCCCGAAGAACAACTGAACCTGGCATTATCATGGGCTTTAGAGCGGATAGAAGGTCAATAGTTTTTCAGTTTCATAGTAAAGGAGACCAATAAATTTTAATCTATTGATTTAGCAGTAGGGAAAAAGCTATGTATTTTTCTCAATACACCTTCAACCATACTATCTGGACATGAAGCTCCACTGGTAACTAATATTCGAACAGGATGTTGCTTAGGTAGCCAATCTTTTACTATTGATTCTTCTCGAGTGATCCAATTCGCATGTAAGATCTCATCTGGAGAAAGAATATCTTCTTCAGACCGGATAAAATATGTAGGAAGTTTTTGTTCACAAAGTTCTACAAGATGTGAAGTGTTTGAGCTATTTCTTCCACCGATCACCAAAGCAAGTTCAGCTTCTTGTTCTAAAAGATGTGCTACTGCTGTTTGATTATCATTGGTAGCGTAGCAAAGTGTATCCCTGGTGTCTGCAAATCGCTCACTAATGGTACTGTCATCTAAAGAATAATGCGTTAGCATCACTTTTTTTAGATAATCTGCTATGGCTTGCGTGTCTGATGCCAACATAGTTGTTTGATTCACTACGCCTAATCTTTGCAAATCTTTTATTACATCAAATCCATCCGAAAATCTACCCGCGAAGACAGTATAAAATTCTTTTGCATCTCTTTCACCCGTAATGAATTTCCCCAGTTCGATAGTTTCTTTCATATCATTAACCACTACAGTAGGAGCATGTACGGATGTATGCGAAAAAGTAGCTCTTGTTTCCTCATGGGTAGGCTTTCCATGAACAATAATAGAATATCCCTTTGCTGCAACTTGTTCCGATCGGTTCCAAACTTTTTCTACGAATGGGCAAGTAGTATTGTATTTTTCTATAGCGATACCTAATCCAAGTAGTTTTTCCTCAATGGGAAGTGTAGTTCCAAAGGCTGGGATCAAAACAATATCCTCTCCGGTTATTTCCTCAAATGGAACGATCTGATTTCCATAGGTATCCATTAGAAAACGAACGCCTAAAGCTTCCAGATCTCTATTTACAAATGGATTATGGATCATTTCACTTAATAAAAAGATACGTTTTCCCGGATTTTCTGCTACTGTACGAAAGGCGATCTCAATGGCATTTTCCACTCCATAACAAAATCCGAAATGCCGGGCAAGATAAAATTGTAAGGGGCCATAATCCAATAAAGTAGGCGTGAAATCTTTTTTCAGTTTATCTACAGCTTTACGATCTTGCTTGATTGCTGAAATAAGCGGACTTCTATATGTTGAGGGAACATTGAATGATTTCATGTATCCAATTGGATTGATCAGATGCAAAAGTACACTTCCCTGCGTAATTCCGGCAAACCTTCGTTTCTTTGCAGCATGGCTTTCCCAATTCTCTCCTGGGTATTATCGACCAATGTTTATGAAGTCAATACCCGGCAATATACTCCTGAGGGCAATTTTACGGCATTTATGCCGCATATGAAGCGATTGAAAGATATGGGTGTAGAAACATTATGGTTTATGCCGATAACGCCCATAAGCAGATACAAGCGAAAAGGTACATTGGGTAGTTATTATGCTTGTTCTGATTATACTTCGATCAATCCTGAATTTGGTTCCCATGCTGATTTTAAAGGACTGATAGATTATGCTCATAAACTAGATATGAAGGTAATCATCGACTGGGTAGCCAATCATACAGGAGCAGACCATAATTGGACAAAATCTAATCCGGATTTTTTTATTCAGAATGAGCAAGGTGAATTTTATGATAAACATGGGTGGGATGATGTGATCGATCTGGATTACAACAACAGAGATATGCGGTTGGCGATGATCCAAAGTATGGAATACTGGATACGGGAATTTGATATTGATGGCTTTCGATGTGATATGGCGATGTTAGTCCCAGTAGATTTTTGGATCGAAGCACGTACTTATCTTGATCGTATAAAACCACTGTTCTGGTTAGCAGAGTGTGATCAATGGAATGACCCAGTTTACATGGAGGCATTTGATGCAGCTTACACCTGGAAATGGATGCATGCTACGGAAGCGCATTATAAAACCGGAGTGCCCATGCATGAACTTCATAATATCCTTTTTAGTTATGAGCGACAAAACCCATATGCGATACGGGCCTGGTTCACGAGTAATCATGATGAGAACAGCTGGAATGGCACAGAGTATGACAAGTATGGGAATTTAGCTTATCCATTAGCCGTGTTTTCTTGCACCTGGAATGGCATTCCTTTGATCTATTCGGGACAAGAATTACCTAACCATAAGCGATTGGATTTTTTTAACAAGGATCAAATTAATTGGAGAGGAACTCCCGAATTACATGACTTCTATAAAAAATTATTGAAACTGCGTTTTACTTATCCAGCCTTAAGCGCTAGTAGGGCAGATACTTCTACCCGAATGGTACACACAGATCATCCTGATAAGGTAGTTTGCTTTATTAGAAGATCAGAGGGAAGTGAAGTGTTTATTATGCTAAATTTTTCCGGTTGGCCATTGCAGGTTAGACTATACGACGACTGGTCTCCAGAAGGTAAGGCAGAAATATTCGGAATACCTTTTTGCGAAGGTGTTTTTGAATTAGAAGCGTATGGATATGGTATCTATGTATAAAAATACATTAAGGATTAGCGAATAATCGAAAACTGAATACATTCGAAAATCCGCTAATCCGTTATATAATTTTTACTTCGTTTCTAAGACATAACTATACGATCCATCATAACCAGGATAGAATCCATCAAATACAATTCGAGTGCCCTTTGACAAGGCATTTTCCAATTCTTCTACATTATTAACTGTTACGCCATTCGCTTTGATGATGATAAATCCATCACGCATCCGTGTTTGTTGGTCGATCAAGCCGTTTTCTTTAATTCGTTTTACAATTACACCGCCTCTGAAACCATATTCTTTAGCTTTTTCAGCAGATAATGTTTCAAACTCTCCGCCAAGCGATTCTAATGTTTCTGACTTTACAATAGAATATGATCCTGATCTGTTTTTAAGTGTAATCGTCGAATTAAATTCTTTGCCATCGCGCTGATATGTTATGGTGATCTTGTCGCCTGGTTTATATCCGGCAACTTGTTCAACCATTTCGCTCCCGGAGACCACTTTTACCCCATTTATTTTGGTGATATAATCTCCTTCCTTCAATCCGGAATTAGCAGCAGCACCATCTTTAGCTACCTCTCTAACATAAACGCCGATTCCTTCTTTAAATCCTATTTTTTCTTTTTCAGAATCTGGGATATTATCCGTGAGGTAGGATACGCCAAGATAAGCTCGTTGTACTGTCCCATATTGTAAAAGATCATTTATAATCTTCTTTACGATATTGACAGGTATAGCATATGAGTAGCCTGCATATGCACCAGTTGGAGAGGCTATTGCTGAAACAATACCTACCAGTTCACCATTGGTATTGATGAGTGCACCCCCGGAATTACCCTGATTTACAGCTGCATCTGTTTGTATGAACGATTCGATTGGAGAATTACTTTTTCTTGCATTAAGACCTAATGATCTTGACTTAGCGCTTACGATACCAGCGGTAACAGTTGTTTCAAGATTCAAAGGATAGCCCACTGCCAGCACCCATTGTCCAATCTTTACCATATCTGAATTTCCATATAGAATGAACGGAAGATTCTTTTCTTCAATTTTTAACATGGCCAGGTCACTACTTGGGTCAGTACCAATAAGTTTGGCGACATAGGTTTTCTTATTGTTAAGGGTGACTTTGATTTCTGAGGCCTCATCGATAACATGATTATTGGTGACGATATAACCATCATTAGAGACGATAACACCGGAACCACTTGCTCGTTGAGGTGTGGATCTCTGTGGCATATCAAAAAAGTCATCAAAATCGTCTCCAAAAAGATCAGCAAAAGGACTTCTGCGTTGATACCCGGAGTTTCCCTTAATTATGGTAGTGATGTGCACTACTGCTGGTACTGCTGCCTGGGATGCTTTAGAAAAGTCTGCTGGGGGTTCTCCTGCTGCTGTTTTACCTTCAAATAAGCCAGCATAATTGGCGGGTATTTGCGTTCCCGCACCCTGTATGGTCCTATTTTTTGAACCAATATACTGGTAAGCAAACAATGTGCCGACGGTTGTAGAGGCACTAAGCAGAACTACGATAAAGAGCTGTTTTATTTTCATCGTTGACACTTATGATTTTCTTTAGACAAATTACTCGGTTTGGGGCAAATAGTATGCCCTTACCTAACAAAAAAAACAATCCTGACTGATTTTCAGTTTACCGTTTCATTCATTTAACAAAAAATTTAGAATACGTTGATTTTATCTTGAAGTATGAGAAATTTTGTCAGTTTATGTTCATAAGAAAAGCCATGGTATCAACCCCATCTGCATAGTCAAAAAAACCAGGGCATTGAGCTTGACCAAAAGGTTTAAAGTCATGACCAAGAATCACTTGCAGGTCATCTGGGTTCAATTCGTTAATAACCTGGTCAATTTTTGGGTAATAGGCATAATTCACATTTGCGATTCCTGCAAAAGGGGAGCGATTGGGACTGAGTACGATGGAGCCATTAGTGAAATATTGTTCACGATTCATCATGTTTATAGTCAGCACATAGTCATAGTTATGTTTGTACTTATGATTTTCCAAATAGTGGTCATATTTTCCCAAAGCATTAAGGAGAGGGAGGAAATCATATCCTTCCGGAACCCAAATCTGGCTGACATTTCTACACCCTAATCCAAAGTAGAGCTGTATGTCATCTGAAAGGGCGTTTAATTCTTCGGCCGTTTCCATTCCATCTAGGATAGCAATAGCGGTCCTGTTTTTTCTTATAATATGAGGATATTTTGCAAAGTATTGTTGAAAGTAACGCGATGTATTGTTGGATCCAGTGGCTATATAAGCATCGCATCCCGTTAACGATTCTGCAAATTGAACATAAGGCTGAAATGCAGGTTGGAACCGTAAAAGTATTTCAACTATATGCTTCATCAGGATACTATCTTTTGAAGATAGTTTGATTGATTGGTAGTGACCGCTGAGGAAGATACATAGGAAATCGTGAAATCCAACCAATGGAATATTACCCGCCATCACCAATCCAACCCGCCTAGGGTTAGGTGTGGAATCCCTCAGCCCATATTGACCAGCTACGGCATCCAGCACGCCTTTATTTAGGAATTGTTGGGCAATATTGTTAATGGAAAGCCTTATGTATTCTGGGGTGAACCAGGAGTTGTAATAATGAGCGTTTTCAATAGTTTCATGCAATTCCGTGTTATCTTGGACTAGGTAATTCCTTAACTTTTCCAACAGGTCAAAACGCTCAATTAATTTCATGAAAATGTTATTAGTTTGTTTTACCTTTATAAGGCAATATATTTATGCAAATTTAACCGCTAAATTCATTGATCGTATGGCAATTAAGATTACAGAAGAATGTATCAACTGCGGAGCCTGTGAGCCCGAGTGTCCAAACAACGCAATTTATGAAGGTGGAGTAGAGTGGGCTGTATCTGATGGTACCACAGTTAAAGGGTCATTTACTTTATTAGATGGGTCTTCAATCGATGCTGATGCTAAGAATGCTCCCATAAGCGTAGATACCTATTACATAGTTCCGAATAAATGTACTGAATGTCAAGGTTTTCATGAAGAACCACAATGTGCCGCTGTTTGTCCGGTAGATTGCTGTGTGCCTGATGAAATGTATCAGGAAACGGTAGAGCAATTAATGACAAAGAAAGACAGGCTTCATATCTGACCTGATTCAGCCTTTTACCATATGCGCATATTTATCAGTGTATTTCTGGTTCTTCTTTTTTCGTGTAGTGAACCGGAAAAGCAAGTGGAAGAATCTACTCCAAAGCCTTCCGTTTTCGAATTACAGGCTGTGGATGCTGAATTCTCGGAATACAGCAAAAAATATGGATTCAGAAAAGCCTTTATGGAATACATTGATGAAGATGGAATAATTCTAAGGGATAATAATTATCCATTTAAAGGAGCAAGGGCTATTGAATACCTTGTCGGCTTAAATGACTCATCAGTTTCGATGACTTGGGAATCGCAAGGTGGTGATATTGCTTCATCAGGTGATCTGGGATATACGTTTGGCATTTATGAAATGCGAGACAAAAATGAGCAGGTAGAAAAGGGAACCTATTTGTTGATATGGAAGAAAAAAAAGGATGGAACCTGGAAGTTTGTCCTGGATAGTAACAACCAGGGGATCACAGAGTAAATAACTGACCAAAAAATATTGATGGCAAAACCAAATATAGCTTTTGTCACGGGTGGCTACTCTTCTGAAGCAGAGATCTCGTATAAAAGTGCTGTAACTATTGAAAATAATTTGGACCTCGATAAGTTCGAGATTTATCGTATTAATATCACCCCAACTTCCTGGTATCATAAAACAAATACTGGTGAAACCATAGAAGTTGATCGAGGTGATTTTAGCCTGACCATTTCAGGTAAGAAAGTATTCTTCAATGCGGTTTTAATTGGTATTCATGGAACTCCTGGTGAAGATGGTAAGCTTCAAGGGTATTTCGACTTGCTCGGTTTGCCTTATACTTCTTGTGATGTGGCAACATCTGCTTTGACCTTCAATAAAAGATATACAGTAGCTGTTGCAGCATTTAGTGGAATTCCAGTTGCCCGATCATTACATTTATTCAAACACTCACCTGTTTCTGCTTCTGTTATTTCCAATCAACTATCACTTCCTGTATTTGTAAAACCTAATAATGGAGGTTCAAGTATTGGAATGAGTAAAGTGAATTCTATTGAAGAACTTCCTGCTGCTCTTGAGAAAGCATTTAAAGAGGATGATCAGGTTCTGGTTGAAGAGTTTATTCAGGGCAGAGAATTTACAATTGGCGTTTATCGAAGTAAGGGTGAAATATATACATTACCTTTTACTGAAATTTTTTCTGAAAAAGAGTTTTTTGATTTTGAAGCTAAATACAAAGGCCTATCAAAAGAAATAACACCTGCTGATTGTAGTCATGAGATCGCAGAAAAAATCAGAGAGACTGCCAAAAAGGTTTATGCTATCTTTAATTGCCGTGGCATTGTACGTATAGATTTTATTTATCAGGAGGCTAAGGGGTTACCTTTCCTTTTAGAAATCAATACGATACCTGGACAAAGTGAAATGAGTATTGTGCCTCAACAGGTAAAAGTAAGTGGGGGGAATCTTCGTGATTTTTATAGCGCTTTAATTGAAGAGGCGTTGCAACAAAATTGACATGAAAGGACAAGAATCCAATAGTATTTTTGCACGATCATTATTGCTTAATATAGCGATAGGTGTTGTTGTGTCTTTATGTGTTGTGTTAATTTTTCTTCAAACGTTAAAGTTTTTTACTAACCATGGTGATTACCTGAGAGTTCCAGATGTAACTGGTAAAACATTACCTGAGGCGACAAAACTTTTAGAAACACAGGGATTTGAAATTGTAATCCAAGATTCTGTATTTGAAGATACGTTAAGACCTTTGGAAATTGTGAAGCAATTTCCAGAAGTTGATGCTACAGTGAAAGTGAATCGTACGGTTTATTTAACGGTAAACAGGTCTGTTCCACCTTTGATTGATATGCCCAATCTTGTAGGCATGACTTTTCGAAATGCTGAATTAGAGCTTCGTTCTAGAGGCCTTAAATTGGGAGATACTACATACGTACCCGATATTGCCAAAAATGCTGTAAAAGAACAATTATTGAATGGAGTGCCCTTGAAACCCGGCACTAAAATAGTCATGGGCTCTGTAGTTTCTCTTGTATTGGGTGCGGGTGTAGGAAATGAATTGATTCCTGTACCTGATCTTTTTGGTATGACATATGCAGAAGCTAAGATTCTGTTGGAAGCAAATGGAATTAATCTGGGAGTTGTGTTGCCAGACCTTGATGTGACTGATACCGCTTCTGGTTTTATATATTGGCAAAATCCACCACGCTTTACAGAGGATAAAAGGCTTAATTCGATAAGGAGTGGACAGATGATGGATATTCGATTAAGTTTACAGGTGCCGGTTAGAGATACTACCACAGTAATAAACAATGAATTCTAAATTGTAAATTAGGTTTATGGAAATCATAACGCCAGAGGAAGTAAAGCAAAGAATAAATTCAGGTGAAGTTTTGAATTTAGTGGATGTGCGCGAACCATCCGAACATGCAGATTTTAATATAGGTGGGGTCTTACATCCGCTTGGCAGGATCCGCGAGATGGATGCGGAGGGTTTGGAAGATTTAAAAGAGCAGGAAGTGATCCTTTATTGCCGAAGTGGAAATAGGAGTGGCATGGCGGCTATGATGCTTGAAACAATGGGCTTTACCCATGTGAAGAATTTGGTTGGAGGAATGCTTGCCTGGGAGGAAAAATTCGGACGATAATATCGTCAACTCGTCAACATGAAAATAAACATGCTTGTGACAGCTTTGCTGTTCACCATAGCCACATTTGCTCAAAAAGCAAATCTCATAATCGTCGATCCCCGTTGTGAAAATCAGGTAAATCCAATGGGTATGGATGAACCTTTTCCAAGGTTCAGCTGGAAATTACAATCAGATCAAGAAGAAGTAGTACAAGTACACTACTTAATTCGGATTTCGTCCGACCCTTCCGGAAATAACGTAATTGCTCATTTTGAAAAAACTTCGGATCAATCGGTTGATGTCATATCTGATCTTGTATTAAAACCTCATACCCGTTATTATTGGCAAGTACGGATAAAGGATAATAAAGGCAATCTATCTGCATGGAGTAAAACCGCATTTTTTGAAACAGGGTTCATGCAAAATTCATGGAAGGCTAAATGGATAGAGCCAGAGCAGGTCACAGATCCAAAAATTAGCCTACCACCTGTCTTAACCCGTAAAGAGTTTGTAGCTAAAAAGGCAATCAGCTCTGCACGACTATATATTACTTCTCGAGGTTTATATCTTGCCAAGATAAATGGAAAAGCGGTAACGAATTTTATTTTTACTCCAGGTTGGACTTCTTATAATAACCGAACACAATACCAGGTTTTTGATATTAGCTCTTTGATTCAAAATGGTTCAAATGCCATTGGTGTAGCATTAGCTGAAGGTTGGTATCGAGGTACATTAGGTTGGACGGATAACAGAAATCTTTATGGGAAAAAATTAGGACTCCTGGCTGAAATTCATCTTACATATAAGGATGGTTCCACTGAGATCATTACATCGGATGAAACATGGAAGGCCAGTGATAAAGGTCCACTTCGGATGTCGGGCATTTATGATGGTGAGAAATATGATGCTCGGATGGAAATAAATGGATGGGATTCGCCAGGTTTTGATGATGTCCATTGGGGGAACGTTTCCGTTTCAGAAAATCAAAAACAATTATTGGTATGGCAGCAGGGTGCTTTTGTAAAGCGCATTCAAGAATTGAAGCCTGTTAAAATTTTCAAGACACCCAAAGGAGAATTGGTTGCCGATATGGGGCAAAATTTGGTGGGAAGGATGAAGATACGCTTGCAAGCACCTAAGGGTACAACTATAAAACTAAGCCATGCAGAAGTATTGGATAAAGAGGGAAACTTTTACACTGAAAATCTAAGAGCTGCTAAAGTTGCTTTAGAATATACATGCAAAGGGGAAGGTGTAGAAGAATTTGAACCCTGGTTCACTTTTATGGGATTTCAATATGTAAAAATTGAAGGCTATCCTGGTACATTAAATCCTGATGATCTTACCGGTATTGTCATTCATTCAGAAATGACACCCACACTTTCATTTGAAACTTCCCATCCACTGATCAATCAACTTCAGCACAATATAGTATGGGGTCAAAAAGGGAATTTCCTGGATGTGCCTACCGATTGCCCGCAACGGGATGAACGTCTTGGTTGGACAGGCGACGCTCAGGCCTTTATTCGTACGGCGGCCTATAACATGGATATCCAGTCATTCTTTACGAAGTGGTTGAAAGATCTCTCAGCAGACCAGTATGCCAATGGTGCTATTCCACATGTTGTGCCTGATGTATTGCGGAATAAGCAAACTTCAGCTGGATGGGCTGATGTAGCGGTGATTGCTCCATGGACAATCTACACCAGTTTTGGTGATAAGCGATTATTAAAAGAGCAATATCCGTCCATGAAAAAATTCGTGGAATATATTCGGGGCGTTGCTGGTTCTTCTATGATCTGGAAAGGGGGAAGTGTTTTTGGTGACTGGTTGTATTATCATCCTGAATTATTCAATCATACTACAGCTGATGGACATACTGATCGTGATCTTATTGCCACAGCATTTTATGCGTACTCAACATCATTACTGGCAAAATCAGCCAGAGTATTAGGCAATCAAGCAGATGCAGAAGAATATGGAAAATTATTTGAGCAAATTAAAGAAGTGTTTAATAAGGAATATGTTTCTCCATCCGGCAGAGTTTATTCTGGTTCACAAACCAGTTATGTGTTAGCCCTTCATTTTGATCTGCTACCAGAATCGGTTCGTATGAGGGCAGCCGAATATTTAGCTGATGATATACGATCAAGAGGAAATCATTTGTCCACAGGTTTTTTAGGCACACCTTATATCTGTCATGTTTTAACGCGTTTTGGTCAGCCAGATGTAGCCTATAAACTTTTATTTCAAGAAACATTCCCCTCTTGGTTATATCCGGTTAAAAAAGGTGCGACAACAATATGGGAACGATGGGATGGTATCAGGCAAGATGGGAGTTTTCAGGACAAAGGAATGAATTCATTTAATCACTATGCGTATGGTGCTATAGGGGAATGGATGTATCGTGTAGCAGCTGGTATTGACTTTGATGAACATAACCCTGGTTATAAACATATATACTTACATCCCAATCCCGGCGGAGCTTTTACCTGGATCAGATCGGGATTTCAATCTAAGTATGGTGAGATTAGATCAGATTGGGAGATAAAAGATGGTCAAATGAATTATACTGTAGTCATACCTGCCAATAGCAGGGCTACAATCACATTACCTAAAGCCGCTGCAAAGGTTGTTCAATTAAATAATAAAATCGTACAGGGAGTAGTAAAGGGTGAAAGTATAGAGTTGGAAAGGGGTTCGGGAAAATATGTATTTAAATATGCTTGGTAAACTGATAAATGAAAAAAGAGGCTGTTTTGATGAAAGCAGCCTCTTTTCTTTTCAAGTGCGAAGAAACTAAAATGTAAGATTTAGTCCAACCATAAAATTGATTCCTGCCATTGGATAAAAAAAGTTTTCAGTGGTTAAACTGCCACTATAGATATAGGAGAACGTATATCCATTAGGTTCATATGTAACATTCGTGATATTATTAATTTGCCCGATGATCATTATTTCTTTCATGAATTTTGGATTGATCTGATAGCTTATGCGAGCATCAGTTAAGAAGTATGGATCTAGACTTCTGCTTTTTAAACTCGTATTATCGAGATATTGTCTGGATACATATTTATTCAACAGGCTGATCTCTGTTTTTGGCATTGGCCTGAAGTTTAGAGTAGCCGCTCCGGTTATATTTGGGGAAAAAGCAATATTTGCATTTGAATAACTGGTTTTAATCTGGCCACCATTATCGTAATCATCATAGAAAACAATAGAGTTGATGATTTTATTTTCACTTAACGTAAGATTCCCTGAAATGTCAAACCAATTTACTGGCTTCCATTTTCCTGTTAGTTCTACACCTGCTCTGTAACTTACGGGGATATTGGTTCGTGCATATGCCCCCACATCATTAACCTCACCTGTTAATACGAGTTGGTTCTTATAGTGCATATAGTAGAAAGTAGCGCCCCAGGATAGGGTTGTCGTTCTTTTTTCAATACCTATTTCAAGATCTCTCAGTGTTTCATGAACTGGTTGATTTATTGCACCCGCTTCGAAATCATCCCTGTTTGGTTCTTTATTTGAGACAGCTAATGATGCATAGGCATTTAAACTGCCTTTCGTATAACTGATTCCGATTTTAGGGTTTATAAAATTCCAGGTATTGCTTGAGTTCAATAAAGGATTATCTCTGAAACCATAGATGTCGTAACGCACTTGTCTGTATTGAATATCTCCAAATAAAGACCACCTATCGGCAAGTTGTTCCTGCCATTTAATAAAAAGATTTCTATCTGACTTAAAGGCATCATGGTCATACCAGGTATGATCGTTGGGGACTCCATTACCCCAAATGAGTTTACCTATATGCTTCCCATCGTATTGGCTCCAGCCACCTCCAATAACGATTTCTCGGCGATCATTTTTTTTCTGCAGTGAAAATGTATTTCCATAGAAATGATTATCAAGCCATAATTGGCGAATCAGATCAGTACGTCTTATGGTATCTCTTCCCGTAATATAATTTGGAAGGCCATAGCGATTTAGACGTTGATTTGCTTTGTATTGTTCATAGTAGCCTGCGCCTCTGGTATAAAATGTGGCTAGGTTAACGTTCCATCCTTTTTTTAAAGTTTGATTAAAAAATAATTGATAATGTGTCTGTTTGTAATTGTCTGTTTCATTATCATAAGGAACTCCTGGTTTATCTGTACCAGCACTATTAAATCGGCGATTCGTTGTTAACATTGATTCTGGTACTCCATACCAAGCCTGATACGTTTTTTCTTTTCCTGAAAATACATTCAGTCGCAAAGAAGATTTTTTTGTCAGGTAAGCCCCAGAAACATAGAAAGATTGCATATCTGATGACGCGCGATCAATGAAGCCATCACTTTTAATTTGAGACAAGCGCGCATCGAAAGTGAAGTGGTTATTTAACAATCCAGTTCCGATTTTGATAGTATTTTTCCAGGTATTGAAGGATCCTGCACTATTATTCAATTCTGTATAAGCTTGTTCACGAACTTCGTTTGTCATAAGATTCATGGTTGCACCAAATGCACCGGAGCCGTTACTGCTGGTTCCAACACCTCGCTGAATTTGCAAGCTATTTACGGATGACATGATATCTGGAAGATTGACAAAAAATAGTCCTTGTGATTCGGCATCGTTGTATGGAATACCATTGATGGTCATATTAATTCGGGTAGCATCCGTTCCTCTAATACGGATACCCGTATATCCTACACCATTTCCTGCATCAGAGTTAATCACCACCGAAGGTGTTTGATTTAATAGAAATGGGATGTCCTGCCCTAGATTTAACTTTTGTAACGCTTTTGCATCAAGGGTAGTTTTGGTGAAAGGCGCTTTGTCAGAAGCTCTTACGGCATTGATCTCAATCGGTTTCATAAGATTGGCCGAAGGCGTCAAGCCAATCATATCCTCTTTCTTAGCATTAAGTAAACCAACCCAGGTTTGATAACCTATAGCCGTAATCTCCGCGTTTACATTGGATTGTTTTGCCTTGAAGGAAAATTTACCCTGATCATCTGAAATAGTGGATTGACCAGAGGATGTGATAATTGTTGCCCGGGCAACTGGTTCTTTCGTAACTTGGTTGATAATCTGTCCTGAAAATGACTCTTGTGCAAACAGGTAGGTTACAGGTAGCCATAGAAGGCTGGTAAGTAAAATTTTTTTCATCTGTTTTTGTTAGTGGTAGCCGTCTCACCGGACTACCGGGTTTACAAAAACAGGAAAGGAGAGGATGTGAGAACTCTGGCCTTCCCTGCGCAGGCATTACCCTGATCAGGTTCTACGGGTATTATCTCAGCTTCAGCAAATTGCCTAAGCACCCCGGGAACGAACCACAAATGTAAATAATATGAAATGATGCGTAACTTTTTTTTCCATTACACGTCACACAAAAAAAACAAAATGATGAGAATTTGGTTCACCTGCGTTTTACTACTATTTATAGTTAATGGTTTTAGCCAGCAAAAGATTATCCTGGATAATAATGCTGAGGTAAGGCAAGTTGCCCATTTTTCGGAGATTGAGGTAGAAGGAGGTATAGATGTATATTTTTCGCCAGATGCCAAACGACAATTAGTAGTGAGTGCGACTCCTGTTGTAATTCGAAATTTGATCAATACGGAAGTGATTGGGAATCGGTTAAAAATATATTCATCACCGGATCGACGACATGTTGCATGGGGTAGAAAAATGATAGTATATGTTTCTGCTCCTTATGTAGAGAAGATTATTGCCAATGGTGCATCAGATGTACATATTCAAGGCATTTTAAAAGTTGAAAAATTGACCATGCAGTTAAGTGGAGCGAGTGATTTTTTTGGTTCAGTGAAGGTTGAAGATTTATCAATCCAACAAAGCGGCAGTTCTGACGTTACGATAACCGGAGAAGTTAAATCAATGAAGGTTGTTCTATCAGGAGCCAGTGATCTGAATGGTTTTCAATGTCAGGCTGATTATTTAAACGCCAATGTCAGTGGAGCGAGTAATTTGCAGATTACGGTAAATGAGGAATTGGATGTATCGGCAAGTGGAGCCAGTGATGTTCGGTTTAAAGGAAAGGGGATCCTAAAAAAGCAAAGTTCCAGTGGAGCTTCAAGTATAAAAGCTGTTGATTCTGAACGACTTTAAAAGTAATTTTGCAGGATATCCTTTTTGAGTTATCTTTGCACTCCAAATCGCGAAGTAGAGCAGCGGTAGCTCGTCGGGCTCATAACCCGAAGGTCGGAGGTTCGATCCCTCCCTTCGCAACTAGCAAACCCGCGATAGCGGGTTTTTTGATTTAGAACATGTTCAAGTCTGGATTTGTAAATATTTTCGGTAGGCCTAATGCAGGCAAGAGCACATTGTTAAATGCGCTTACTGGAGAAAAATTGGCTATTATTTCTCCAAAAGTTCAAACCACCCGACATAGAATAAAATCCTTTATAAACGGAGACGATTACCAGATAATATTATCCGATACCCCGGGTATCATCACCCCGGAATATAAGCTGCATGAAAAAATGATGCAAGCTGTAAAAAGTAGTTTGGAAGATGCGGATGTGGCTATACTACTGGCTGATGTAAATGATGATCCGGAGAAAATGGATAATGTATTCAGTTCATTGAAACTTAAAGTGCCTGTTTTGCTTGTCTTAAATAAAGTTGATAAAGTTTCGGCATCAAAACTTCAAGGGGTACATCATTTTTTTAGTTCCCGCCCTTACGGGAAAACCATTATTGAGATATCAGCATTGAATAATACAGGCACAGATAAATTGATCAGTGAAGTATTAGCTCGTTTGCCAGAGGGAGATCCATTTTATGATCCGGATGAATTAACTGATCTACCACTACGTTTTTTTGCAGCGGAGTTGATCAGAGAAAAAATTTATGCGTTTTTTCAGGAAGAACTTCCTTATCAAGCAACCGTTATTGTTCGGGCATTTGAAGAGAAGACAACCTTAACTAAAATTGTAGCGGATATTGTGGTGAGCAGGGAGTCTCAGAAAGCGATATTCCTGGGTGAAAAAGGATCCATGATTCGGAAGCTGGGCACTGAATCCAGATTGTCTCTTGAGGCATTTCTTGGAAGAAAAGTATTTTTGGAGTTGTTTGTGAAAGTGAGACCGAAATGGAGAGAGAATGAAGGTTTCTTGAGGGAATATGGATATTAATTTTTAAAAGATCTTTAGTGGTTAATTTACTCAACATACATTAGCCACCATAAAATTATCGATATGGGATATACAGTAGCCATAGTAGGACGCCCCAATGTAGGTAAAAGTACCTTGTTCAATCGTTTGCTGGAACAGCGAAAGGCAATAGTTCAGGACACACCTGGCGTTACCAGGGATCGCCAGTATGGTGAAGCGGAATGGGCGGGTAAGGCATTCAACGTAATCGATACGGGAGGTTTTGTCCCCGATACGGAAGATATATTTGAACGTGAGATACGCAAGCAAGTACATATCGCTATGGAAGAGGCTAATGCCATCATTTTTATGTGTGATGCTGCTACCGGGATCACAGATCTCGACGAAACTATGGCGGATGTTTTGCGCAGAACACGTAAACCCGTGTTGTTAGCGATAAATAAAGTGGATAATCATGATCGATTCCTGGAAGCTCAGGAGTTTTATCAATTGGGCTTCGAGAATATCTATTTCCTTTCTTCTATGACGGGCAGCGGAACGGGTGAGCTTTTGGATGAATTGGTAAAACATATTGAAGAAGAAAACGAAGAGGGGGGAGAAAAATCTGAATTACCTAAAATCGCGATTATCGGCCAACCTAATGTAGGAAAATCATCATTACTGAATGCATTAGTAGGCGAGGAGCGAACAATTGTAAGTGATATTGCGGGTACCACTCGTGATACCATCCACACTCATTATAAATTGTTTCAAAAAGAGTTCGTTCTTATAGATACAGCAGGTATTCGTCGCAAAAAGAAAGTGAATGAAGATCTGGAGTTTTATTCCGTCATTCGGGCAATCAAAGCATTAGATGAATCTGATATTTGTTTGCTCTTGCTTGATGCGGAAAAAGGCATTTCGCAGCAAGATCTGAATATTTTTAGTTTAGCAGAGAAAAAAGGTAAAGGAGTGGTTATCCTGGTGAATAAATGGGATCTTATGGAGAAAGAGACGAATACGGCCCGTGATTATGAGCGTGAGTTGAAAAAACGAATTGCGCCTTTTAGCGACGTGCCTATCCTGTTCATTTCTGCAAAAGATAAAACCAGGATATTTAAAGCGGTAGAAGTGGCTCTGGAAGTCTATGAGAATAGAAATAGAAAAATCCCTACGTCCACATTGAATGAAGTGATGCTGAAGGCCATAGAGTCGTATCATCCTCCGGTAGTAAGGGGAACACCCATTAGAATCAAGTTTGTCACCCAACTCCCTACCGCGGTACCAAGCTTTGCTTTCTTCTGTAATTTCCCGGATGATATCAAACAACCGTATAGAAATTACCTGGAAAATAAACTAAGAGAAAATTATAAATTAAGCGGTGTTCCCGTTCGAATATTTTTTAGAAAGAAATGATCAACATAATACCTTCAGTAAATGGTTTACTCTTTTAGCAAACTTTTTATTTTCTTCTTTTTTCGATAAGATAAAAGTATTTTGATCAATATCTCCGATTACGTTGTTCATTTCTTCCAAATTTTCATATACCATTTGTCGGAATGGATTCTCATAATCTTTTAATCTGGATTGATAAATTCCTTCTGTTATCCATTGCATTGTTTTCTTTCCTTCTAATAACAGGATTTCAATGATTTGTTTATTAAATGATTTTATTTCTAATATTTCTAGTAGAGATACCAATGCATGTTCCGTTAATTTTTCCGGATATTGATTTTCTTGCTCTTTATAAAATGCATGTACTTCATCCCAACTTTTGATCTTACCTGTATGTACATTTTTTCTAAATCTATCCAATTCGTCTTCTGGGATGAGTTGCCCACCTACATTTATCCAATCTGATCTTTTTACTTTTATGGGAAGTTTTTTAATGTTATGACCATTTTCTAAAAAGCGGACTAAATGCTCAATTCCATAAAATCGAAGCATCTTTACCATAGCTTTATATCCTTTTCGGACTTTAACTAGTAATACTGTTCTTTTGCTATTTTCAAAATTATCAGCATGTATTTCTAATTCATCAACAATGGGATCATTTGCATCCAACAATTCTTTTCCTTTACGGATACAATGATTTTTTTCTGGAATCTTTCTATTGAATTTATTATACCATGCCTTTCCGGTAAATAGTTGCATGAGTTCAATTCCAATAAACAGATCATTGATACTATCGGGAGCAAGAAATGCAGTTTCTAAATATTGTAACTTCTGTGTTCTTATATCCCTCGCTTTATATTTCCATTCATTGCGTGTTAAGGCATACAAGTTATAGTTGAACCAATACCCAGGAACTACGATTAATCTATTTTTATGTACATCATCACTGATGAGTGAGAATGGTATTTTTATATCCATTTCAGCAGGGTAGGCCCCTTTGCTTAATATAATAAAACTGGCAAAGCGAGAATTGTGTTTTAAGCTAACGCTAAGTCCTGGCCAGAATCCTCTACCTGCAACAATTTCACCGTCAGCAGCTCTTGAGTTATGGTTGGATCCTACAGTAGCCCCAGCAGCCATATTGGTTTGTCCGCCCAGCAAGGAGGCGCAAAGAAATGAGTTGTTATGATGTTGTTCGTGGAAGGGGAAGATTAATGAATTCAATACTTCACAACATGATATGGTTGAATTATTACCTAAATAAGAATTAATTAGTCGTGCACCATACTTTAATTGTGAATGGGATGCCATGATGAATCGAACTGCTTTAACACCATAAAAAACTTTGCATCCTTCACCAATTATACCGTTTACCAATTCACAACCCTCACCAATTTGTGTTCTAGCCTGAGGTGTACTATTAATTGTCAAATTTTTTATCTTATTTGACCCTTTCATATATACATCAGAACCCATCCATACATCTTTGATCATCCGGCAATTTTTAATGACACAGCGATCTCCGATCTTACCATAGTAGCCTCTTTGTTTATCAAATTTATTTTCAGTAAACTCAAGGAATTTTTTTAGCAGCTTTCGATCATTTCTAAATTTTGCCCACATGAAAGCGTCTCCAGGAAGCATACCGTTAAATGGGATAATAGCTCTTCCTCCATTTTCATTGCAGACTTCCATTTGTATTCGAATATCTTCTGATTCACCTTCTTTTATCACACCATTACCAAATTTGGCAACATTTGTAGTGGCAAGTTCATTTACATTTGTGATGATTACTTCACTTCCTATTATATAATGACTCAAATAATTCACATTATCAATAACCACATTGTCACCTATATCGGAAGAGATAATGGTACTATCGTATAATCCAACTGGCAAACGTAAGTTTTTAAATTCGAGGTAAACCGATTCAAGTTTACCTATACGTACCAGTCCAAAAAATGTACATTTTTTTACCAGAGAGGGATTAAATGCATTTGAAACGAAAATATTGTTCCAGTTATCAGAACTATTATCATTTTTGACTAATGCTTCAATTTCAGTAGCAGTTAGATTTCTATATTGAATACCATTTTTATTTTGAATATGGCGAAGGTGATACTCATCTTTATTTTTAGGTAAATAGGTTGGTTCAATGAAACCATAACCAATGTCTTCAATTGGACGTTTAATGATGTTATTCATAATTATTCTACGGTTACGCTTTTTGCCAGATTTCTTGGTTTATCTACATCATATCCTTTTTGTACTCCAATATGATAGGCAAGTAATTGTAGCGGGATAACATTTACAATAGGTGCAATAAGCTCATCACTGAATGAAACCTCTATGGAATCATCGGCAAGTGAGCGTATCAATTCATCTCCTTCTGAGACTATAGCAATTACTTTGCCTTTCCGCGCTTTGATCTCCTGAATATTACTTACAATCTTTTCATGATAAGAATCTTTAGTGGCTACAAAAACTACAGGAAGATTTTCATCAACCAATGCTATTGGACCGTGTTTCATCTCAGCCGCAGGATATCCCTCTGCATGTATGTAAGAGATCTCTTTTAATTTTAATGCTCCTTCCAGGGCTACTGGGAAATTATATCCTCTGCCTAGATAAAGCATATTATGTGCGTTTACGTATTTAGCAGCGATTTTTTTTATCTGTTCATCAAGTTGAAGAGCTGCCTCTATTTTAGCAGGCACTTGTTCCAGTTCATTTAATAAATGCAGATATCGTTCATGCGAAATTGTTCCTTTAGCATGAGCCACCCTTAAGGCAACCATTGTTAGTACGGTAAGTTGGGCAGTGAATGCTTTTGTACTTGCTACACCAATTTCCGGGCCAGCATGTGTGTATGCACCCGAATGGGAGATCCTTGCAATAGAAGAGCCAACTACATTCAATATTCCGAATATAAACGCGCCTTGTTCTTTTGCTTTCTCAATGGCAACAAGTGTATCTGCCGTTTCACCACTTTGAGAAATAGCCATGATGATATCTCCGTTATGAATTACGGGATTCCTATATCTAAATTCAGAAGCGTATTCCACTTCAACCGGGATTCGGCATAATTCTTCAAAAATATATTCTGCTACGAGTCCTGCATGCCAACTAGTTCCACATGCTACCATCAATATTCTATTAGCCTTTATCAATTTCTCTATATGATTATCTACTCCCCGCATCACAATTTGTCCATTTGGTGCATCCAATCGTCCACGCAAACAATCATAAATTGTTTGTGGTTGTTCGAAGATCTCTTTCAGCATGAAGTGATCATAGCCGCCCTTTTCAATTGCCGCTAATTCCAGATCAAGTTTTTGGATGTAAGGAGTGATTTTCTCATTTCCTAAATTTTTAAGGATTAGTTCATCTGGTTTGAGAATAGCCAACTCATAATCATTCACATACACTACTTCTTTGGTGTACTCAATAATAGGCGAGGCATCAGAGGCCAGAAAATGTTCATTCTTGCCTATTCCAATCACTAGTGGACTTCCTTTGCGTGCTGCTATTAAAGTGTCGGGTGATTCATCGTCCAATAGTACAATTACATATGCACCCGTAATTCTTTTTAATGCGATACGAACCGCCTCTTCCAGACTGCAATTATTTTTTTCCCTTATATTTTCAATGAAATTTAAGAGAACTTCAGTATCGGTATCACTATGGAATACATATCCTTTGCTGACCAATTCTTTTTTTAGCTGTGCATAATTTTCGATGATACCATTATGGATCATAGCTAACTTTCCAGAGGCTGAACGATGAGGGTGAGCATTTCTGTCGCTCGGTTCACCATGAGTAGCCCAGCGTGTATGACCAATTCCTATTGTTGCAGGTAGTGCTTGACCGGTAAGCAATTCCTCTAGTTGCCCCACTTTCCCTTTTTTCTTATGCACATGCAGCCCTTGCTGATCTAAAAGAGCAACACCGGCACTGTCATAACCTCGGTATTCGAGTCTTTTTAAGCCTTTTAAAATTACAGGATACGCTTCTCTATAGCCAACATAAGCTACAATTCCGCACATAGGGTAAAAGTTAATTATTAGTATGGCAAATTACGGAAAAGTCTGCTTTTTCTTATAGATAAAGGTTATAAGATTAAACCTTTTAAGAATGCATAGGCGCAACTGAAGTATATAACCAAACCGGTTACATCCACAAGCGTAGAAACAAATGGGGCTGACGAAACTGCAGGGTCAGCTCCTAATCTTTTCAATAAGATAGGTAACATAGAACCGGTAAGTGTTCCCAAGAGCACTACACCTAATAGAGAAAGACCTACGGCGGATCCGATCATGAGATAATGATGGCCATATAAATTAGGAAAGATGGCATTCCACACTATAATCCGGGAAAAGCCAATTATTCCGAGAACAGAGCCTAACAAGAGTCCGGATACGATCTCTCTGCGCATCACTCTCCACCAGTCGGCCAGCGTTATCTCCCCCACAGCCATGGCTTGAATGATCAAGGTAGAGGCCTGTGATCCACTGTTTCCGCCACTTGAAATAATCAATGGAACAAATAGGGCTAAAACAACGGCTTTGGCAATTTCATTTTCATAGTAACCCATAGCTGTTGCGGTTAGCATTTCACCTATGAATAAAACGATCAGCCAAACAATTCTTTTTTTGAAAAGCTTTAAAATGGGGATCTCCAAGTAAGGTTCATTCAGTGCTTCAGTACCTCCCATTTTTTGCATATCCTCGCTAAACTCTTCATTAGCTACCCATAAAACGTCATCGATAGTTACAATTCCTAACAAAATATCATTGTCGTTTACAACAGGCAATGCCACTCGGTTATTCATTTTGAATACCTGATTGGCCATTTCCTGATCGTCATGAACGTGAAGGGTTATGAAACGACCATCTATAAGTTCTGAAACTTTTTTCTCTGGAGGAGCGAGTAGGAAGTCACGTATTCTTACATCATCAATTAGTTTACCATGTTCATTAACCACATAAAGAACGTCAAGTGTTTCAACATCTTTCCCATATTTGCGGATATAGTTCAAAACCTCCAATACCGACCATTCCAGATTCACCGCCAGATAATCGGGTGTCATCAGTCGTCCTACACTTCCTTCCGGGTATCCTAATAGGGCTAGCGTGATCCGACGTTCCTCCGGTTCTAGCATTTTGATCAGCTCTCTAACCACTTCTACGGGAAGTTCTTCCAGGAATGCGGTACGATCGTCAGCAGGAAGGGCATTGAGTAATTCAGCGGTTTTAATAGGCGGGAGTTCCTGGATGATCCTTTTCTGAACAGGAAAATCGAGGATCTTAAACGTACTGGCAGCACGATTGCTGGAAAGATTGGAAATAATGCTTACCTCATGATCTTCATTATCGGCTATAAGTTCACACACATCACTGATATTCTGGTTATTCAGGAATTCCCGAATCTCCAGTTTATCATCCCTAGTGATGATCTCTTCAAATTGTTCCTGAAGGGAAAGTGTGTTTAATTCCATTACCGTTTTGTTCTAAAGTGCAAAAATACTTTATTTGCCCTAGGATTACTATATGATATTACCAAGTTTATTTATAGCGCAAACAGATAGCAAAGGAAGGGGGGTATTCACCGCGGATCCTTTGCAAATGGGTACAATAGTGGAAATAGCACCGGTAATCGTTCTGAAGGCATCCGATCGTGCCTTGTTGGACCAGACCCTTCTGCATGATTATATATTTGAATGGGAGAACGAGAAATGCTGCATGGCCTTAGGATATGTTCCCATCTATAACCATGCCCCTACGTCTAATTGCGATTATGAGATGGACTTTGAGCATGCTATTATCCGAATTAAGACTGTCTGCGATATACATGCAGGAGAGGAACTCACCATTAATTACAATGGGGAGTGGAATGATCCCAAACCTGTGTGGTTTGATATACGATAGCTAGGGTATCGCACCAAATAATACTGATGAATTAAACAAAAGGAGATAGAAACTATTATCTACCTTTATGTATTCATATCTAAATGCATGTATTATGGCCAGTAAAGATGTATTTCAGAGTCCCGATTATTATCAGTTAGACGATTTATTGAATGGGGAGCAAAAGATGGTCAGAGATGCTGTTCGTTCCTATGTAAAACAAGAAATATCTCCAATCATTGAGGATTATGCTCAACGGGCTGAATTTCCGGTGCAAATTGTAAAGCAACTTGGTGAACTTGGATGTTTCGGTCCAACTATACCTCAGGAATATGGGGGAGGTGGTTTGGACTATATCAGTTATGGATTGATGATGCAAGAGCTGGAAAGAGGAGATAGTGGCGTTCGCTCCACTGCTTCAGTGCAGGGTTCATTGGTTATGTTCCCCATATATGCATACGGTAGTGAAGAACAAAAAAGAAAATATCTGCCCAAATTAGCTTCAGGTGAATGGTTAGGATGCTTCGGCTTAACGGAGCCGGATCATGGAAGTAATCCTGCGGGTATGATCACCAACTTTAAGGATGCAGGAGATTGTGTGATTCTTAATGGTGCTAAAATGTGGATCAGTAATGCACCCTTTGCACAGGTTGCGGTAGTATGGGCGAAGAATGAACAAGGGGAAATACATGGGGTAATTGTGGAAAAAGGGATGGAAGGATTTACGACTCCTACAACAAAAGGCAAATGGAGCCTTCGTGCTTCTGCAACAGGAGAATTAGTTTTTGATAACGTAAAAGTTCCAAAGGAGAACATTCTACCTAATATTAAGGGCATGAAAGGGCCGTTGAGTTGTTTGACCAAAGCCCGGTTCGGTATAGCCTGGGGAACATTGGGGGCAGCTATGGATTGTTACGATACTGCACTGCGTTATTCAAAGGAACGTCAACAATTTGGAAAACCAATCGGTGCATTTCAGCTACAACAAAAAAAGCTGGCAGAGATGATCACGGAGATCACCAAAACTCAACTTTTGGTATGGCGGTTAGGCATATTGATGAACGAGAACAAAGCAACACCCCAACAGGTAAGTATGGCAAAACGCAATTCTTGTGAGATAGCCGCACAAATTTGTCGTGACGCCCGACAAATACTTGGTGGAATGGGTATAACTGGAGAATATCCGGTAATGAGGCATATGATGAATCTGGAAAGTGTGATCACCTATGAGGGTACACACGACATCCATCTTTTAATAACCGGATTGGATATTACCGGACTTAATGCATTTAGTTGATCGTTATCCATCATGTATGAGGATTTTTTTATTAGGATTTATGGGATCGGGTAAAACAACCTTGGGCAAGCAGTTGTCAGGATTGATGGGATTGCCATTTATTGATCTGGATGAACGAATTGAATCTGCAGCGGGCGCTACAATCGGTGATATTTTTAAAAGGAAAGGAGAAGATTTTTTTCGTAAGATAGAGGCAGTTAGGTTGAGGGAAATTATAGCTGCGGAAGAGAATATGATTTTGGCTTGTGGAGGAGGTACACCTTGTTATCATGATAACATCACCTTCATTAATGCATCTGGAATTTCTATATGGTTGAATACCCCTAAGGAAATCATGTCGGAGCGATTAATAAAGGAATCAGGTCATCGCCCATTGATAAATGGATTGTCTTCAACTCAGTTGGAGGAATTTATCGAAGACAGGTTAGAGCAGCGATTAGCGTATTATAGTCAGGCGAAATTCATTTTTAATCCAACTGCTGAATCCCTTGATGAATTAGTTAAACAATTGAATAATCATGTATAAGGTTTATATCAGGATAGGAGCTATTTTGGGAGCATTAGCCGTTTTATTTGGTGCTTTTGGGGCTCATTATCTTAAATCGATTTTGGGTGATACTGCAGTTAAAACATTTAATACTGGGGTTGAATATCAGTTTTATCATTCGTTAGCCTTATTATTAACAGGCTTATTGATTTCTTCTACTCCTTCAAACGGTTTGAAATGGGCAGGAAGGTTGTTTATCGGTGGGATAATACTATTTTCTGGATCACTTTATTTGTTAACTATTTTAAAAGCGACCGGTGACGTAGGGTTAAAATCAATTGGATTGATAACACCGTTAGGGGGGCTACTCTTTGTGGGGGGCTGGATTTGCCTGGCATTTGGAATTTCCGGATATACACATAAACATAGAGATAATAAGTAGTAAATCAACTGAAAATCTTAGGTTTGCATAGCATTATGGCAAACTTGAAAAAAAGCTCAAAGAAAAGTTCGTCGAAGGATGACCTTTCCCAAGAAAAAGAACAAACAGCTGATTTAAAAGAAGTTGTTCGTGATGAACGTACCCATAAAATTGTGGGTGCATTTATTTTGCTTTCTTGTTTTTTTGTTTTTGTTGCATTTATATCTTATTTATTTACCTGGAAAGAAGATCAGGATAAAGTTTTTAATTATGGTTGGCAACTGCTAAAGCCCAATCAATTAAAAATCAGTAATCTGATCGGATCTTTTGGAGCGTATATTTCGCACATCTTCTTTTTCAAAGGTTTTGGTATTGCTTCTTTTTTGATCTGCTCCTTTCTCTTTGTTATCGGCGTTAATCTTTTGTTTACACACAACATATTTTCAATACCTCGCCATATCAAGTATTTGTTGACTGGTTTGGTGGTTATTAGTTTGACGAGTTCTTTTGCATTAGGTCGTTTTGATTTTCCTTTTGGTGGCGAAGTGGGTGATCTCATGTCAACTTGGTTATCAGGCTTTATTGGTCCGTTGGGAACAGGTGCGTTGATCTTCATTGTATTGTTTTCTTATGTAATCTGGTGGTTCAATCCGGTTTTCAAATGGCCTTCAAGAAACGAGAAAGCCACAATACCGCCATTGGTTCAAGATGAAACGGATGAAGTAATAGATGCACAGGAAGATCATGCAGGGAATGATAATTTACCTGTTGGACCGATGCAAGTAAAACAGGTTTTGTATGATCAGGAGGAAGAGAAATTGGATATGACCATTGTTGAGAAGCCCGAAGAGGAAACGTCTAATATGCCTGCAGCCGAGGTAATGGCTGATTCCGTTGTGGAGGCTTCCAAAGAAGCATTACAACCTACTGTGCAGCATCCAGGGGGAAGTGAGTCTGGTTTAGCCTTAGAAATAAAAAAAGTTGAACCTGAAACGCCAGAAGAAGAATCACCCGCTAAAAAAGTGGCGAAATTAGCTAATTACGATCCTATACTTGATCTCAGAGATTATAAATATCCTGCACTTGAATTGCTTGATGTCCATAAAAACGAAAAGATCGTTATGGATGCCAATGAGCTGGAAGCTAATAAAGAGCAGATTATTAAAACACTGGGCAATTATGATATATCCATACAAAAAATATTTGCCACGGTTGGTCCAACTGTAACACTATATGAAATTGTGCCTGCTGCGGGTGTTCGTATTTCCCGAATAAAAAATCTGGAGGATGATATTGCCCTAAGTTTGTCGGCATTGGGAATTCGTATCATCGCACCTATACCTGGTAAAGGAACTATTGGTATTGAAGTGCCAAATGTGAAAAAAAGTATTGTGGGAATGCGAACAGTGTTATCATCAGAAAAATTCCAGAATAATGCTTATAGTCTTCCCATTGCATTAGGAAAGAAGATCGATAACGAATTATTTGTTGTGGATCTGGCAACCATGCCACACTTGTTAATGGCTGGCGCAACGGGGCAGGGTAAATCAGTTGGATTAAACGCTATTTTACTATCCTTATTATATAAAAAACATCCCTCTCAGCTGAAGCTGGTATTAGTAGATCCGAAAAAAGTTGAACTTAGTTTATATCGTATGATTGAAAAACACTTCCTTGCTAAGCTGCCAGGAGAAGATGAGTCGATCATAACAGATACTAAAAAAGTGGTGAACACATTGAATGCTTTGTGTATTGAAATGGATAATCGCTACGATCTGCTGAAAGATGCGGGTTGCAGAAATATAAAAGAGTACAATGAGAAATTTGTCAAGCGCAGTTTAAATCCGCAAAATGGACATCAATTCTTGCCTTTTATTGTATTGGTGATAGATGAGTTTGCCGATTTGATCATGACAGCCGGTAAAGAAATTGAAACACCTATTGCTCGTTTAGCTCAGCTAGCTCGGGCGATAGGAATTCATTTGATCATCGCTACCCAACGTCCTTCTGTGAATATTATAACCGGTACTATTAAAGCAAATTTTCCTGCACGCATAGCATTCAAGGTTTCAAGTAAGGTTGACTCACGTACCATACTTGATGCAGGTGGAGCAGAGCAATTAATAGGTAAGGGAGATATGCTCGTCTCGCACGCGGGTGAATTGACACGTCTGCAATGTGTTTTTGTTGATACCCCTGAAGTAGATCGCGTAGTTGAATTCATTGGCGATCAAAGGGGTTATCCTGATGCCTTCCTTTTACCTGAATATATTGATGAAAAAGATATGGAAGGTAGGGGTGATCTTGATTTTGGTGACCGTGACCCATTGTTTGAGGAAGCAGCTCGGTTGATTATTTCTTCTGGTGTAGGATCTACTTCCATGATACAGCGCCGGATGAAATTGGGATATAATAGGGCCGGGCGTTTAATGGATCAGATGGAAGCCGCAGGAATAGTTGGTGGTAGCCAGGGAAGCAAGGCCAGAGAAGTGTTGATCAAATCCGAAATGGAGTTACAGCAAATCCTGGATTCTATGAATGGTTAACGGTATTTTAGTTAATTTTCTACATACAAGGATGCTTTCTCCTTTAGCTTTTCCTGCATAAACGTATATTTGCAGTCGCATAACAAATCCATAATGAAACATTTAACCATTATCATATTTTCTCTCTTATCTATCCTTTTTGCGCAGGCGCAGACAAAGAATGATCCTGAAGCTAAAAAAGTGTTGGACGCAGTGAGCGCAAAATTCAAAACATTTAAATCTTTAAAAGGAAATTTTACGCTTGAAGTTAAAGATGCAAATGGAAAAACCCAGGGTAAAAAGACAGGTGTAGTATATATGAAAGGAGTGAAATACCGAATTAGTATTACGGGACAGGAGATTTTCTGCGATGGGAAGAATGTATGGACTCTAGACAAAGATGCAAAAGAAGTTCAAATTTCAGAATTTGATAGTAATAGCGGTAGTTTAACGCCACAGAAACTTTTCACTAATTTCTATGATAAAGATTTTTTTTATAAGTTAAACGGGGATAAAGCGGTTTCCGGAAAATCGGTGAAAGAAATTGAATTGACTCCAACGAATAAGTCGAAACCCTTCTTTAAAGTTTTACTGAATATCGATAAGGCAACTAATATGATCAACTCTACACAGATCTTTGAGAAGACCGGCAATCGTTACCAGTATGCTTTGAGCAACATTTCTACAAATGCTGCTATCGGTGATGATATGTTTGTTTTTGATTCGAAGAAGTTCCCTGGTGTGGAAATTATAGATCTCCGATAATCGATTAATCTTAATCATTTGCACCACCCCAACGGTAGGATCTGATCTGCATTCCCGCCAGATCCAGTACACGATCCACCACTGTTGATGCTACTTGCTCTATCGATTGAGGCTTACTATAAAAAGAAGGAGTGGCAGGACAAATTATTCCTCCGGCCAGTGTAACGGATTCCATATTACGGATATGTATCAGATTATAAGGAGTTTCTCTTACGACACAGATCAGTTTTCTTCTTTCCTTTAATACTACATCTGCTGCCCGTGTGATCAAATCATTGGAAATGCCACTGGCTATTCTTCCAAGTGTACCCATCGAACAGGGGATGAGGATCATAGTATCGTATTGACCAGAACCTGATGCGAATGGAGCTGAAAAATCAGTTTTGGAAAAAATCTTAAAACCATATTGTTCATAAGCTTTATTCTCCAATTCCGTTTCCCAAACCTCTTTGGCATTGTCGGACATAACAAGAGCAATATTGCTCCATTGATCCGGTATCCTGTTCAATTTATCCAGTAAGAGCTTGGCATAAATAGATCCACTTGCTCCGGTGATGCCAATGACGATTTTTTTCATTTGATTTCCTATCGGTTATTATCTTAACAAATGATGTGGGAAAAAGTTAGTCATTTTACCATATAAAAAAGCGGGGTTATGGCCCCGCTTTACAAAGAATATGAATTGGCTTATTTCACTTCAGCCATGTCAGGAATGGCTTCTACTCGATAAGCACCTGCATCTAATTTTTTCTTGGTCTCATCAAAAGCATTCAATGTGATCTGGATATCCTCATCTGTATGCGTAGCGGTTGGAATCAAACGGAAAATAATATGCCCTTTAGGGATAACCGGATACACTACGATCGAGCAGAAAATATCATAATTCTCACGGAGATCCATAACCATCGCTGTAGCTTCTTCAACACCACCTTTCATGTAAACAGGCGTTACAACAGAGTCTGTTTTACCGATGTCGAAACCTTTTGATTTCAGACCTTCTTGAAGTTTTAGGGCGTTAGACCAGAGTTTATCTTTAAGTTCGGGATGATTGCGAAGCATTTCCAAACGTTTCAAATTTCCCACTACCAACGGCATTGGTAGGCTCTTGGCAAAAATCTGGCTTCTGATGTTGTAACGAATAAAGTCGATCACGTTTTTCTCACCAGCAACAAAGGCGCCGATTGAAGCCATTGATTTGGCAAATGTTGAGAAATACAGATCGATTTTTTCTTGCATGCCCTGCTCTTCACCTGCACCAGCCCCCGTTTTACCTAATGTTCCGAAACCATGCGCATCATCTACCAATAAACGGAACTCATATTTCTCTTTTAATTCGGCAATCTCTTTTAATCTTCCCTGATCACCAGCCATCCCAAAAACACCTTCAGTGATCAATAGAATACCACCATTACCTTGTTTTTCAACAAGTGCAGTAGCACGTTGTAATTGCTTCTCACAATCTTCCACATCATTGTGCTTGAACACAAAACGATGACCTGGATGTAATCGGACCCCATCTATTATACAGGCATGACTCTCCGCGTCGTAAACAATAACATCATGGCGACTCATCAACACATCAATCAAACTCACCATGCCTTGGTATCCAAAGTTGAATAGAATAGCATCTTCTTTACCTTCAAAAGCGGCCAATTCAGCTTCAAGTTGTTCGTGCAGATCACTGTTCCCACTCATCATACGGGCACCCATAGGAAGCGCAAGGCCATATGTTGCTCCAGCATCAGCATCGGCTTTTCGTATTTCAGGATGATTAGCTAATCCAAGATAATTGTTCAGGCTCCATACGATTTTCTCTTTTCCCCTAAATTCCATGCGGTTACCTATGTCACCAACCAGCTTTGGAAAAGCAAAATATCCATGTGCTCTTTTACGGTGTTGACCTAACGGCCCCTGGTTTTTAAGGAATTTTTCAAATATATCTGCCATGTCTGAAGATTTAAATCTGCTATATTGCAGTCGCAAAAATACGGCATTTAGGTAAATGCTATGTACTTGTCCTTGATATCCATTCCTTAATGTTTATAAGATATGAAAAAAGTGTTGTCCGTTTTTGCCTTAACATTAATCAGCCTTTCCTATGGAATAGCCCAACCAGCCGCTGCTATTGCATCTAAGCCCAAAATTGTGGTTGGCATTATGATCGATCAAATGCGATGGGATTTTTTACACCGGTATTCCGATCGCTATGGGAATGATGGTTTCAAAAGAATGATGCGCGAGGGATTTGCTTGTGAAAATACATTGATCCCTTATGCACAAACGATAACCGCTTGTGGGCATTCAACTGTTTATACAGGAACAACTCCTGGCTTGAGTGGTATTTATGGAAATGAATGGTATGATGTACAAAAAGGGAGGCAGGTGTATTGTACAGAAGATGAAAGCGTTAAAATATTGGGAGGAGGAGCAAAATCAGAGCCAATGTCCCCCCGAAACTTGAAAGTAACCACGGTTTCAGATGAGCTTCGGATGGCTACTAATTTCCGGTCTAAGGTGGTAGGCGTGGCTATTAAAGATCGTGGAAGCATCCTGCCAGCTGGTCATTCAGCCAATGCTGCGTACTGGTATGATGGTCAAACGGGCAATTGGGTCAGCAGCACCTATTATATGGAGGAACTGCCATCTTGGGTAAAAGCATTCAATGCAAGAAAAGTTACCGATTCGCTTTACGCACTGGACTGGAATACACTTTACCCTATTCAAACATATGTACAGAGTGATGCTGATGATAAAGTATATGAGGGTAAAATGCCAGGTGCCACTAAGCCCGTTTTTCCTCATTCTCTTAAATCCTATGTAGGGAGAAATTTTGGAGTGATTTCATCTACTCCTTATGGAAATACGTTGACGCTGGAGTTTGCCAAGCAAACAATCCAATCTGAAAATATGGGAGAAGATCAGTTTACTGATTTATTGGCAGTAAGCTTATCCTCTCCCGATTATATAGGGCATCAATACGGGCCTAACTCCATTGAGGTTGAAGACACATATCTACGACTGGATCAAGAATTAGCAGCATTCTTTTCTTTTTTGGATAAAAAATTTGGTAAGGAGTATATAGTTTTTTTAACCGCAGATCATGGTGTGGCACATGTTCCGGGTTATGCTGCTGAACATAAACTTCCAGGGGGAAGAGTTGGTACGTCGTCTTTTGCAGCGTTTAAAAATGCAGAAGCGAAGTTTAACGTTAAGAAACTTGTAGCTAATGTCAGTAATTTTCAGGTTTACCTAAATCATAAAGTTATTGACAGTGCAAAATTGGATGTAAATCAAGTAAAGGAGTATCTGGTAAAAGAATTACGCAAGGAGTCATTCTTGCACACGGCATATGATAATGCTGATATAGCAAATGCCCCTTTGCCTTCTGAAATAAGAGAGAAATACTTGAAAGGGTATCATCCTAAATTGAGTGGAGATATACAAATGGTAGGACTTTCGGGCTTTATAGGGCCAGGTATAACCGGCACTACCCATGGTTCATGGTACAATTACGATGCGCATATTCCACTTGTATTTATGGGCTGGGGTATAAAACAGGGTAAATCGTATAGGGAAACCTATATGACCGACGTTGCGCCAACAATCGCCGCATTATTAAATATCCAGATGCCAAGTGCCTCCGTCGGACATGTCATCAGTGAAGTGATAAAGTAATCCACATTTTAGTACATTTTTGTTCCGGCCTCCCTGGTGCTCACCTTGGAGGTCGTTTGTTTTTTTAATACTTTGCATACGTATGAAAGCTTATCATGATCTTCTAAACCATATTCTTCAAAAGGGGGCACAAAAGCATGATCGCACCGGAACAGGAACAATAAGTGTATTTGGATATCAAATGCGCTTCGATCTTTCAGAAGGTTTCCCTTTGGTAACTACAAAAAAAGTCCATCTAAAAAGTATCATTCATGAATTGCTCTGGTTCTTGAAGGGAGAAACCAATATCGCATATCTTAAAGAGAATGGGGTAAGCATCTGGGATGAGTGGGCAGATGAAAAAGGGGAATTAGGACCTGTCTATGGGAAACAATGGAGGAGTTGGGAAGGGGCAGATGGACAAGTTATCGACCAGGTCAGTTGGCTAGTAAAGGAGATTAAAAAAAATCCGGATAGTCGCCGATTGATCATAAGTGCCTGGAATGTAGCCGATCTACCAAAGATGGCCCTCATGCCTTGTCATACCTTGTTTCAATTCTATGTAGCTAATGGTAAATTAAGTTGTCAGCTTTATCAGCGGTCTGCAGATGTTTTTTTGGGTGTTCCATTTAATATCGCATCTTATGCATTATTAACATTAATGATCGCACAGGTTTGTGGTTTAGAACCTGGAGATTTTGTTCACAGTTTTGGTGATGTCCATTTGTATAATAATCATATTGACCAAGCCAAACTTCAATTGAGCAGGCAACCATTCCCGTTACCCGTAATGAAAATTAATCCAGAAGTGAATGATATTTTCGGCTTCAGCTTTGAAGATTTTGAATTGCAAAATTATCAGTGTCATCCAGGCATTAAAGCACCGGTGGCTGTTTAAAAAATGGGTATGATCATATCGCAAATAGTTGCCGCTGGTGAGCAGAATGAAATTGGGAAATCAAATCAATTATTGTGGCATTTACCCAATGATCTTAAATTTTTTAAGAATACCACATGGGGAATGCCGGTAATTATGGGGCGAAAGACTTATGAATCAATTGCCGGTGAACCACTGCCTGGTAGAATGAATATTATCGTTACTAACCAAATTGGATATAATACAAATCATGAGAAAGCAATTGTAGTAAATAGTTTTGACGCAGCTTTGCAAAAAGCGAAAGAGGCGGATGTGAAAGAAGTTTTTATTGCAGGTGGTGGTGAAATCTATCGAAATACTATAGCGCTGACGAATCGGATTTACATGACCCGTGTGCATGATCTTTTCCCGGAAGCTGAAATTTTTTATCCAGAGATCAGAAATGGAGAATGGAAAAAAATAAAAGAGCTGGCATTCCCCAAAGATGACAAACATAAGCATTCTTATACCTTTGAAATTTGGGAACGCTGATGCATGGATCTTTTACCATGTTCACAAAGTATCTACATTATCTGCTTACAGCATCTAATGGACAAGGACATGGCATCCATTCACCTTTTGTTTATGATTTTATCCGAAATGTGCTCATCGATAAAAAGCACTATCCAGCCTACAATATAGCCGAGCAACAGAGAAGGAAATTATTGCATAATCATACTTTTATTGAAATTCAAGACTTTGGTGCCGGTTCAAGGATCAATCCAAATAAGAGTCGTAAAGTTGCGGATATAGCTAAACGTTCAGTCAAGCCAGCCAAATTTGGGAAATTATTATACCGCTTAGCGGGTTATTATAATTATAAAAATATTTTAGAACTAGGTACTTCATTAGGAGTTACCACTTCATATATTGCCAATACAGCAAAAGATACTCGAATATTAACTCTGGAAGGAGCGGATACCATAGCTGATCTTGCTGAGGAGTATTTTAAATCATCAGGTTTTGACAATATCAAATTGATCAGGGGAAATTTTGATCATACCTTATCTGCGGCTATTGCATCTATGCCCTCTATTGATCTGGCTTTTATAGACGGAAATCATCGGTATGAGCCCACGATCACCTATATATCAACTATATTGCCTCATTTGAACGAATTTTCTTGTTTGATCCTGGATGACATTCACTGGAGTACAGAAATGGAGAAAGTCTGGGAAGATGTTAAGAAAGTGCCGGAAGCAACACTTACTATTGATCTGTTCTTTCTTGGACTAGTTTTCTTCAGAAATGATTTTTATCAAAAGCAACATTTTACTATTCGCTTTTAAACTCCGTAATATCATTCGATAGTCTCTAGAGGATTCGTTACCTTTATCCTACTAATTCACTATATGATTATAGGTGTACTCAAAGAGCCGTCATCCGAGGCACGTACCTCTATGGTACCAGAAACGGTTTCAGCGCTGGTAAAAAAAGGTCATCAGGTTTGGGTAGAATACGAAGCGGGATCATCAGCTTACTGCTCCAATTTTACTTATGTCGAAGCAGGAGCAACGCTTACTGACCGAAATAATATTATACAACATGCAGATGTTTTATTATCCATCCAAATTCCATCGGATATAGAAAGCTTTCCTTCTGGAAAAGTATTGATAGGGATTTATATGCCGCTATATAATAAGGAATTAATGGGTAAACTAGCGTTGAAAGGCTTGTCCATATTTAGTTTAGATATGTTACCACGTACTACCCGTGCTCAATCTATGGATGTACTATCCAGTCAGGCTAATATAGCGGGTTATAAAGCAGTTTTGTTGGCGGCCTCATTATACCCCCGTTATTTTCCGATGTTTATGACTGCAGCGGGAAGTATCCCACCTGCAAAAGTATTGATCCTGGGGGCGGGAGTAGCCGGGCTTCAAGCTATTGCTACTTCAAGAAGATTAGGAGCGATAGTAGAGGTGTTCGATACCCGTCCGGCAGTCAAAGAGGAAGTCATGAGTTTAGGAGCAAAATTTGTGGAAGTAGAAGGTGCAGCAGATGCGTCGAAAGCAGGAGGATATGCTGTTGAGCAAACTGAGGAATATCAGCAAAAGCAGCGAGAACGTATTGCAGAAGCAGTTAAAAAGGCGGATATCATAATCACTACAGCACAGATCCCAGGTAAAAAAGCTCCTATATTAATTACAGATGACATGATTCAAACGATGCGTGAGGGGTCGCTAATAATTGATCTGGCTGCTGCAACAGGAGGAAATACGCCACATACTATAAATCAGCAAACAATAGATGTTGAAGGAGTTCGAATTATTGGGAATAGTGAACTTCCAGGTTCTGTTCCATTTGATGCGAGTAAGTTGTATGCCAAGAATGTATCCAATTTTCTATCGTTGATCATGACAAAGGAAAATAATCTGGATCTGAATTTTTCTGATGAATTGGTAGCGGGAAGTTGCATCACACACAATGGTGCTATTGTTCACGAACGCGTTAAATCATAAACTATGATGATACTTGATTTTATTCAGCAGCATCAGCAAATGATCTATATCGTAGTACTTTCTATATTTCTGGGAGTAGAAGTTATTGGAAGAGTACCCAGTGTGTTACATACTCCACTGATGAGTGGAGCTAATGCTATACATGGAGTAGTGATCATTGGTGCAATCATCGTAATGGGGCAGGCAAGTGAACAGAACTATCTGGCGCTTATTCTGGGATTTTTAGCAGTGGTATTAGGTACATTAAATGTGGTGGGTGGATTTGTAGTAACCGATCGCATGCTAGACATGTTTAAAAAGAAAAAATAGGCGACATGGGAATTAGTTTGCTAACAATTGCATATTTGATAGGTTCAGTTACGTTCATTCTTGGATTGAAAATGTTATCGCACCCATCTTCTGCTCGAAATGGAAATTTACTGGCAGCGGCGGGTATGGCTATCGCTATTCTTGGTACTATTTTCCTGTATGAAAAAGATGGTCAGCAATTAGGTAATTATGGATGGATATTCGGAGGATTAACTGTAGGTACGGTGATCGGTACATTGGCTGCTAAAAGAGTGAAAATGACCGCCATGCCGGAAATGGTAAGTCTATTTAATGGTATGGGTGGAGCGTGTGCTGCTTTGATTTCTATGGTAGAGTATGATCATTTGGCGCACCAGGGATTTATGGAAGGAGGAGAACCGGTACATGTGGGAACCCTGCTTGCCATAGTCATGGGTTTGATTATAGGGACTATATCGTTTTCGGGTAGTATAATAGCCTGGGGTAAATTGAATGGCAAGATCAAAGACTTTGCTTTCACCGGTCAGCATATTGTAAACCTATTATTATTTGGATTGATCTTGATGGTTGGGGGGTATATTATTTACCAGGGTAGCGATAGCAATATTATTTTTTTCTATCTCCTTTTTATAATGTCCGTTATTTATGGCGTATTCTTTGTACTTCCTATAGGTGGTGCCGATATGCCGGTAGTAATTTCATTGTTGAATTCGTTCACGGGTGTAGCTGCTGCTACTGGTGGTTTTTTGTACGATAATCCCGTGATGCTGACCGGTGGTATTTTAGTTGGTGCAGCGGGAACATTGCTAACCATTTTGATGTGTAAGGCGATGAATCGTTCATTGGCCAATGTTTTGATCGGATCATTTGGTGGCTCTACAGCAGCTCATCATGCGGGTACATCTGCAGCCGGTGGTACATATAAGGAGATAACTCTAAGCGATGCTGCAATGGTGATGAGTTATGCAAACAAAGTAATGATAGTTCCGGGTTATGGTTTGGCTGTTGCCCAGGCACAACATATTTGTCATGAATTGGAAAAACTTCTGGAATCCAAAGGAGTGGAAGTAAAATATGCGATTCATCCTGTTGCCGGACGAATGCCGGGTCACATGAATGTATTATTAGCAGAAGCGGATGTCCCTTATGATAAGCTATTGGAAATGGAACAGGCTAATGATGAATTCAAAACTACAGATGTGGTGTTGATTTTGGGTGCCAATGATGTAGTGAATCCTGCGGCGAAATCAGATCCATCTTCTCCAATTTATGGTATGCCTATCCTAGAAGTAGAAGAAGCTAAAACTGTTATTGTAAATAAAAGAAGCATGAAACCTGGTTATGCCGGAATTGAAAATCAATTATTCTTCCAACCCAAAACATCCATGCTGTTTGGGGATGCTAAAAAAGCATTGCAGGATCTGGTAGCAGAGATTAGATCTGTCTAATGATTTTATAGTATTTTCACTAGCTACATGGTATTGCCTTCTTCATTAATGACCGCTCTACAAAAGGTAGAGGGATTTGATGAAACTTCATTCATAGAAGCACATCAACAACCACCTCCTGTATCCATTCGGTTTAATCCTTCCAAATGGAATGAGAAATTCGCTGAAGCTCGATTGAAGGGTGGGGATCTTAAGGTAACATCCGCTGTTCCTTGGTCATCCCTTGGCAAATACTTATCCTATCGTCCCATTTTTACAGTAGATCCATCTCTCCATGCAGGAGCGTATTATGTTCAGGAAGCGTCGAGCATGTTTCTTGAATATCTGTTGCAACATCTTTTAGGTAAGGCGTCTGAGTTGAAATGTCTCGACCTCTGTGCTGCTCCCGGTGGCAAGACAACCTTACTTGCTTCTATGGAGCAGTTTGGTCTGGTGGTGGCTAATGAAATTATCAAAACAAGAGTTTCCATTCTTTTAGAAAATGTAGTGAAATGGGGAGATCCAAAAATATTTGTAACAAATGATGATCCTTCGCACTTCAGCAGAGTACCCGGTTATTTTGATGTATTGATTGTGGATGCCCCTTGCAGTGGTAGTGGATTATTCAGAAAGGATGAGGCTGCTTTGAATGAATGGTCAGTCTCGAATGTAATGCATTGCGCAGAAAGGCAAAAACGTATTTTAGCAGATGCTATACCGTCACTTTCATCCGGTGGAATTTTGGTGTATTCCACATGTTCCTATTCACCAGAAGAAGATGAGGCCATTATAGAATGGCTGATGGAGAAATTCCCTTTACAGAATTTAACTGTCCCTGTTCCTGAGGAATGGGGCGTTACGAGAACCCAAACCACTGCAGGGTCAGAAGGCTATCGTTTTTTCCCTGGAAAAACAGCTGGAGAAGGTTTTTTTGTTGCAGCCTTTCAATTGAAAGAGCAAATAGGAGGTTCTATTTCCATTTCCAATAAGTCAATGGCAAAGCGTAAATCAGCCATATCGCCACCTGAAGAATGGATCAATCCAAATTATCCTACACAGGCGATTGAGGCAGGGGATGAGGTGTATTTGATCCCTGAGCAGTTAATTGAGGATCATCTGGCCTTGAGGGAAGTTTTATCTGTCAGAAAATCCGGAGTTAAAGCCGGACAATGGATCCGTAAAGATTTTTTACCCGATCATGAATTAGTGTTGAGCCAGCTTGTTTCCCCTAAAACTCGTGGTTTATCCGTTGATAGGCAAATCGCCCTGCAATACTTACGAAAACAACAGATCGAGGTTGATTCATCTAGGAAGGGATGGCATATTTTACAATACGAAGGATTAAACCTGGGTTTAATAAAACATTTAGGAAATCGGATCAACAATTATTATCCGGCATCTTGGCGTATTTTAATGTCGTAAATTTGACTCATGCAATTGAAAACACGTTTAATGTTATGGATGTTCCTGTGCATTGGAGGCCAGGTAATGAGCCAGTCGTTGATGCTGAAGCAGGAAGGAGTTAATTGGTATTTGGATCATAAAGTGGCACCGAAAGAGAACTGGTATAGTATTGGACGAATGTATAATATTAGTCCCAGAGAAATTGCTCCATTCAATAATTCGGATATCAATCAACCACTGGGTATAGGACAAACGTTGCGTATTCCTTTATTGGATATTAATTTAGGGTTGACTGGACAACCTGGAACGGATGAAGCCTTCATTCCTTTATACCATTTAGTTAAAACAAAAGAAACGTTATTCACTATTTCCAAAACGTATGGTAAGGTAACCGTTGATCAAATCAGATCGTGGAATAAATTAAAAGGAAATGAAACAACCGCCGGAGCAAAATTTATTGTTGGTTTTTTAAAAGTAAAAAAAGATTTATCGCCATTAGCTGGGGGAGGAATCGTTCCTCCACAAGTTGTGGCCAACACAGAGCCTACTAAAGCAGCTGCTCCTGTAGTACAAACGGCTCAGGCAACTGTTACGGTAAAGCAAAATACTAATCCTTCATCTGAAAAACTTGAAGAACCACCAAAATCAACTCCGGTTACTCAAGTGGTTAAAGAAGAACCTACTCTCGTTACTACCCCTGTGCCAGTTAAGTCGATTCCTGTGGCACCTGGTACTGAAGGAGCTTTTATGGGATTATTCCTCGAGCAGACTAAAGGGAAACAAATTGGAGGAACAAAAGGGCTGGCCTCTTACTTCAAGAGTACCAGTGGATGGAAAGATGGCCGTTATTATGTATTGATGAATAATGTTCCATCCGGAACAATTGTACGTGTATCTTCAACCACTAATGGAAAAGTGATCTATGCTAAAGTACTTGGAGAAATTCCGGCAGGCAAAGAAAGTGAAGGACTAGTCTGTAGGGTTAGTAGTGCGGCGTTAACACAGCTTCAGTTACCAGAGGGTAAATTTGATGTTATGGTTAGCTATTAAAATTGGCTAATTCAGGAATGGCATAGTATCATTTTTCATAAATGATTATATTTTGTTTCCTCTCAAAAAATCTTCTACTGGCATTTTTTTCTTTCCCTCCAGCTGTACGATTTTAGGATAAATATATCCATCAGTGCAGGCGAATGCGAGTCTCCCATCTTTTAATGAAAATGATCCAGCTTGATCATGATGTTTTTTGATTTCATATGAACTAGCGTAAATCTTGAATAATTTATTATGTATATGTGTGAATGCAGCTGGATATGGTGATAATCCTCTAATTTGGTTGTGGATATCATGAGCATGTTCACTCCAATTTATTTTACAGGTATCTGTAAATATTTTGGGAGCATGTTTAGTTTCTCCGGTGAATTGTTGCTGGGGTTTTTCCTGTAAAGATCCATTAGCTAATTGTCTAACAGTTTCTACAATCAGTTGCGCACCTATTACCATCATACGATCATGTAGTTCACCTGCAGATTCATCTTTACTTATGGCCAATTTTTTTTGCAATAAAATATTACCGGTATCAATCTCATGCTGTAGTTTAAATGTAGTTACACCAGATTCAAGTTCACCATTAATCACTGCCCAGTTGATAGGTGCAGCACCCCTATAATTGGGCAGCAAAGAAGCATGTAAGTTTATGGTACCTAGAGGCGGCATGTTCCAAACTGCTTCTGGCAACATGCGAAATGCAACTACAATCTGTAGGTCGGCATGTAACGTTTTTAATTCATTAAGGAATTCAGGGTTCTTTAATTTCTCCGGTTGCATAATATGCAGTCCCTTCGATAGTGCATATTCTTTCACAGCACTTTGCTGCAATTTCATTCCTCTGCCAGCTGGTTTGTCAGGAGCAGTGATTACTCCAACAATGTTGCAATCAGCTTCCACTCATGCCTGTAAACTTGCTTTGGCAAATTCAAGTGTACCTAAAAAAACAATTCGTAGAGATCGGTAGTCACTCATCATTCAGCGTAAAGGAGATATTTTTTTCTAATTGTTTTAAACTGACTTAATGCTGGTTCCCATGAAGCGCGGATCTCCGCCTCCGTTTTACCTGCCTTGATCTGTTCCATCAATTCATGATTACCAGCAAGCTTATTAAAAAAATAATCCGTGTCTTTACCTGATTTTGGTTTTAAAAAAAATGCATTTTTATCTGGGAATAAGCTATATGCCTCAATTAAATAGCTTAATTGAATTTTTTGATCTACTTTTTTCAAAATATCTGTAGGTTTTCCTATCAAATTCCATCCATAGCAAAGCTGATCTTTCAACTTTGGCTCTTTAGCTCCATCTGTTGATCTTGGCGTAAAGGCGTATAAAGTATTTGGTAAAGATGGATGTCCGAAGACCTGAAAGGGAGTTGCTGTACCTCTTCCTTCACTTAATATTGTTCCTTCAAAAAAACATGTGGAAGGGTACCAATAGATAGACGCCATATCTGGTAGGTTTGGAGAAGGTCTTGCAGGCAAACTATACATTGATTGATGCGTGTAATTATGGCAAGGGATCACTTTAAAACGAAATGATCCAGCAGACACAGGTTCATTGACCTTTGCAATGGCATCATTCGATAGCCATTTTTCTCCGATCAACATATTGGCATACTCACCTAATGTCATGCCATATACAATTGGAATGGGTTGCATACCAATAAAAGATCGATAAGCGGGTTTTTGAAGAACCGGGCCATCAACATAAAATCCATTTGGATTGGGTCGGTCGAATAACAATAATGATTTATTATTCAAGAATGCTGATTCCATGAATTCTTCCAATGAAGAAATATAGGTATAGAACCGAACCCCTACATCCTGAATATCGAAGATCAGTATATCGACATTCTCCAGATCTTCTTTAGATGGTTTGCGTTTTGATCCGTATAGAGATATAACCGGAATGCCCGTTTGTTGATCTACATAATTGCCTATTTTTTCACCGGCGTCAGCCGTTCCTCTGAAGCCGTGTTCCGGGCCAAAAATCACCGTGATATTTACCCCGTTCTTCCTAAGCACGTCCACTAAATGTTCTTTCCCTACTGTAGAGGTATGATTGGCAAAGATGCCTACTCGCTTACCCTTTAGGAGAGGGAGATATAGGCTTGTTTGGTGGGCGCCTGGCTGTATTTCATCCGATTTTTTGTGCTGTGCACAAACCCCCAATGTCAGTAAAATGGCAATAGTGGCCACTAGGGATCGACGTTTGCAGATTGTTATCATTTTTCAAATATCGTAAAAAAGCGAGGAGATGAGGCAAGGATTTATTACCTTGTCGGCTTAATACTCATCTTTCCTTTCTGAAGTAACTACGGTTGCGAGATCTGGTCTGGTGAAAATGCTAAAATTTCAAACTTACGTAAACATGCAAGCTAAAGAAGGAGATGTAGTAAAAGTACACTACACAGGAAAGTTAACTGATGGTACCCAATTTGACTCATCTGTAGGGAGAGAGCCCTTGGAATTTACCGTGGGTGCCGGTCAAATGATCAAAGGATTTGATGTAGGCGTTCAGGGAATGACTGTTGGAGAGAAAAAAACAATACAGATACCGCCACATGAAGCATATGGAGAGCGTGATCCTGAAGCCATAATTGAATTCCCATCCAATCAAATTCCAGCAGATATGAAGCTGGAAGTGGGTATGCAATTGACGCTCCGTAATCAACATGGTCAACCTGTGCCAGTGGTTGTAATGGAAGTAAAAGAAGAAGTAGTTATTTTGGACGCTAACCATTCATTGGCTGGAAAAGAACTTGTATTCGAAGTAGAGCTCGTTGAGATTGCCTAAATCATTAAAATGCTAATTGGCTATTTTTAGTCAATTAGCATTTCGTAATAATCCTTTTTAATTTTCTAAATTGTATATTTTAAAGGATGTTTAAAAACTATAGCTTTTCGGTTGAAGATCGCTTCAAACGATATGTTACCATAGATACCCAGTCAGATCCACACTCCAATTCATTTCCAAGTACCGTCAAGCAGCTTGATCTAAGCCGATTATTGGTTGAAGAGCTTGAGGAATTAGGTTGTGAGGATGTTCAATTAGATCCTAATGGGTATGTATTTGCAACCATCCCATCTAATACTCGTAAAGATGTTCCAGTAATTTGTTTCTGTGCACATGTTGATACCTCTTCAGATTGCAGTGGATCGGGAGTGAAACCTATAGTACATCGCCATTATGCTGGCTCAGACATAATATTACCTGATGATCCCTCACAAATTCTTAGTCCGCAAGATCATCCTTATTTATTGGAGTTGATAGGCGATGATATCATAACAGCATCGGGTACTACCTTACTGGGTGCTGATGATAAAGCTGGTGTGGCTATTATCATGGATTTTGTTCAATTTCTAAAGCTACACCCTGAATTGAAGCATGGCAAGATCAGGATTTTATTTACACCTGATGAGGAGATTGGTCGGGGAGTAGATAAATTGGATCTGTCTGTTTTAGGAGCAGATTATGGATATACTTTAGATGGAAGTGAACGTGGATCTTTGGAGGATGAGACGTTTTCTGCAGATGGGGCCACTTTTACTTTTTATGGAGTTAGTATGCATCCAGGTTATGCAAAAGACAAACTGGTTAATGCTTTGAAAGTTGCTTCGGATTTTATGAATAGTCTCCCTGCAGGGTTATCACCTGAGGCCACTTCAGGTAAAGAAGGATTTGTACACCCGGTACACATGGAAGGTACAGCGGAGAAATCCGTGGTCAACTTTATTGTTAGGGATTTCGATACGCTAAAATTAGCGAATCACGAGGCCCTACTAAAAGAACTAGCCGATCAGGCTGTTAGAAATTATCCAGGAAGTAGGGTTGAAGTTAGCATACGAGAGCAATATCGAAATATGAAAGAGATCTTGGATCAGCATCCAAAAGTTGTAGCGTATGCTGAAGAAGCTATAAAACGTTCTGGAATGAAGGTCAGGAAGTTTCCTGTTCGAGGTGGAACAGATGGATCAAGATTATCATTTATGGGACTTCCTTGTCCGAATATTTTCACCGGAGAAATGGCATTTCATTCCAAATTGGAATACGTTAGTATTCAGGATATGCAGAAGGCGGTGGAAACTATAGTACAATTGGCCATCCTTTGGGAAGAAAATGCCTGATTAACTATAGCAAATGTTTAACGAGTTACCCATTTTTTATATTTACTTTTGATAAAACAATAGATACATGTTAAACTGGTTGTTACAGGTTCCTTCAACCAATACGGATACTACAGCTGCTGTTACAGCTGGAGCTACTGCTCCGAAGGAAATGCATCTTTGGGATATACTCGTTGCGGGTGGTCCACTAATGATTCCTCTGGCTTTACTACTTGTTGCAGCAATATTCTTTTTTATCGAGAGATATATTGCTATCAAGCGCGTTTCTCAGTTAGATGAGAATTTCATGGGTATTATACGTGATCATATCTTGAATGGAAATATTACGGCAGCAAAATCGCAGTCGAAAAATACCAATAATCCCATTGCCCGGATGATCCATAAGGGAATTCAGCGCTTGGGCAAACCTATTGATGCTATAGAAAGAAGTATGGAGTCTGTCGCTCAATTGGAAATGTATGAGCTGGAGCGTAATTTGAATATATTATCGGTAATTGCTCGTGCTGCACCTATTTTCGGATTTATTGGAACACTCGCTGGTCTTATGCAGCTCTTCTTCAATATAAATGCCACTGGTGAATTTGTTTTAAATACTATTGCAGGCGGTTTATATGTTAAAATAGTTACTTCACTTACTGGTCTGCTGATTGGTTTGGTAGCCTATCTGGGATATAGTTTCTTGATGGCACAAGTGGATAAGGCGGCGAATAAAATGGAGGTTGCTGCAGCTGATTTCTTGGACGTATTACAGGAACCTACTCATTAATATGCAGCTAAGAAAAAAACACAGAGGAGAGGCCGAGGTTTTCACGGACGCATTGAATGATATCCTGTTCATTCTGCTGATGTTCTTTCTGATTGTGTCCACATTGGCTAATCCTAATGTTATAAAACTTTCTCAGCCTAAATCGAAAAGCGATACCAAAGCAAAACAAAATGTGGTGGTATCCATCGATGTAAATGATGTTTATTATGTAGGCACAACACGTGTAAGTATTGATTCTCTTAAAGGGGCATTACTTCCTGCTATTCAGAAAGAGAAAACGGAAACCCCTACTGTTGTCATAAATGCCGATAAATCTGTTTCTATAGATAAAGTGGTTGCAGTAATGCGTGTTTCCCGTGAACTGGGTGCTCGAACTGTTTTATCTCTCGAGAAGGAATAATCAGGGTTTGGTAATACAAACCATTCTTTCTTTTTCAAAAGCGTCCTTCCGAATTTCAAAAGGCCATGTTGTTAATGATGCAACATCTTTAGCAAGTGCATAATGTGTTTCAAAAAATATTTTTCCTCCTTTGCATAGATTTGTTTCAGCTAGACGTAAGATCGACTTATAGAAAATTAGAGGATCGTTTTCGGGCACAAATAAAGCAAGATGGGGTTCATATTCTACCACCTGTTTATCCATCGTATCTTTCTCTAAATAGGGGATATAAGGAGGATTGCTTATAATGATATCAAACATTGGTAATTCACTGTAGGATTGAAGGTTTAAAATGTCATGCACTAAAAATTGAATTTCTACTCCAAAGGCAGTTGCATTTTTTTGAGCGACTTCTAATGCATTTCTACATACATCTATTGCAAAAACTTCAGCATCTGGTTTTTCCTGTTTAAGCAAAACAGCTATACAGCCGGATCCTGTTCCCATATCAATAGCTTTCTTGCCAGCTGTTACACTTTCCAAAGCCCATTCTACTAATTCTTCGGTTTCAGGCCTGGGTATGAGAACATGTTCATTCACCAGAATTTTTTTTCCCAGGAACCAGGCATATCCGGTTATATATTGAACAGGTACGGCATTCGATAATTTCTGTACATATACATTCATTTTATTTTCCTGTTCGCTATCAAGTTCTGTATCAAAAAGAAGTCGATCCACTCGTTTCAAACCCGTTAGATCTTCCAAAATCCATTCCGTAATGGCATTCACCTCCCTTATATCGGGGTTATCCTTCATGGATGCTTTGATAAGATGTGTAGCTTCCTTTACTGTCATACTGCAAATATAAACTAGCTTTGTGGCATGCTGTCAGATGCGATGTATATGCAAAGAGCCATTGAGCTGGCAAAGCGAGGGGCAGGTTATGTTGCGCCTAATCCTTTGGTAGGTGCAGTTTTGGTGCATAATGGCAGAATAATTGGCGAAGGTTGGCATGAAACGTATGGGGAGGCCCATGCTGAGGTTAATTGCATAAACTCGGTAAAAGAACAGGATAAAGCGCTGATATCCACTTCCATATTATATGTGACCCTGGAGCCCTGTTCTCATTTTGGTAAAACACCTCCTTGTACAGATTTAATCATTGATCATAACATTCAGAAAATGGTTATCGGAAACCTGGATCCATTTGCGGATGTAAATGGAAAAGGTGTGGAGAGGCTTCGAGAAGCTGGGATTGATGTGATCACTGGAGTTGAAGCGAATGCTTGTGCTGAAATGAATAAACGTTTCCTGACCTTCCATACAGAAGGAAGACCTTATATAGTGCTTAAATGGGCGCAAACCGCTGATCTTAAAGTAGCTGGACCATCGGAAGAGCGGTTGTTGATTTCTGGGGATCTCACCAATCGGTTGGTTCATAAATGGCGGAGTGAAGAGTCGGCTATTCTAGTGGGAACCAATACGGCTTTTTTAGATGATCCCGCATTGACAACCAGATTATGGTCGGGCAGACATCCGGTTCGTGCAGTTGTAGATATGGATCTTCGATTGCCTTCTCATCTTAAATTATTTAATCGACGCTCTCCAACCATTGTTTTCAATACCCATAGGCATGAGGAGCAGGAAAATCTTTACCTGTATCAAGTTTCAAGAGGATCAAGTCTGGTGCATCAGATTGTACAGGCTTTTTTTAATGTACAATTGCAAAGTGTGCTGGTAGAAGGTGGGGTGTTATTATTGCAGTCCTTTATAGAAGCTGGTTTGTGGGATGAGATCAGAATTATAACCAATAAGGATATGCTCTCTCCACGTGGATTGACTGCCCCGGCATTACCTGATGCTTTTAAAGTAGATGAAATAAGTTTAGGTTCTGATGTTATAACAACGTATCGCCAAGTATGATCTTCATAATATTTTCTATTTTTCTCTCTTCATATCTTACTCTTGCATTCAAAGTATGGCAACGTTTGAATATTTCATCATTTCAAGGAATCGTTTTCAATTACCTTACATGTGTTGTGGTAGGATCCATCGTGAATGGGCATTATCCCATTCATTCGATAAGGGATGGTGAAAAATGGCTGCCATGGTCTTTATTGATGGGTTCGATGTTTATTGCTCTTTTTAATCTAATTGCCTATGTAACAAGAAAAATGGGTGTGGCTATTGCTTCTGTAACCAATAAATTATCATTGATCGTACCCTTTTTATTTGCTACATATTTTTATGGAGACTCCGCTACATGGGTCAATTATGTTGGAATAATATTAGCATTAGCAGCAGTAGCCTTAACCTGTTGGCCTCATAAGCAAATTGATGACTCATCATTGCCAGTAATACATGGACCGAAATTATTAATTCCTATAATTCTATTTATTGGATCGGGCATGTTGGATACATTGATAACCTATACGGAACGTACATTTCTTAATGTTTCTAATAAAGATGCCTATTTGATTCTCACATTTAGTGTGGCAGGATTGATTGGAATCATGATTTTATTATATCAGTTTGTCACTAAAAAAGATCTGTTCAGTTGGCGTGCTGTGTTAGCGGGTATTGCTATTGGCATTCCTAATTATTTTTCTATTCAGACTTTGATGATAGCCTTAGATCAATATGCTGGAAGGGCTTCATTTGTGATGCCTGTTGTCAATATTGGAATAGTGTTGTTTAGTACCATTGTGGCATTTTATGTATTTCGTGAAAAATTAAGTAAGTTGAATTGGACCGGGATCTTCTTATCTGTAATCGCTATTTTACTTTTATCTTATCGTTGATAGTAGTAAAATGGGTAATTTATTCAAAGTATGAATTTGGTAACGTCTTGGATTATTTTGAATAGGCAAATAAAGGCATATCGAATTAGATGTTTAATTAATTTTACCGTATGAAACAAATCAGTGTTATTGGTGCAGGTACCATGGGAAATGGTATAGCACATGTGTTTGCTCAATATGGTTTTCAGGTATCCTTGATTGATGTATCTGCTTCACAGCTGGAAAAAGCATTGACTACTATTAATAAAAATTTCGATCGTCAGGTAGCTAAGGGAATACTTTCTGTAGAGCAAAAGGATAAGGCACTTCAACATATTTCTACTTATAATTCTATACAAGCCGGTGTAAAAACAGCCGATCTTATCATAGAAGCAGCAACTGAACATGAAGCGATCAAGTTGTCTATATTTCGTGAAATGGATGAGTTTGCAAATCCTGAAGCAATATTGGCCACCAACACATCATCAATTTCTATAACTAAAATAGCTGCGGTAACGAAGCGACCAGGAAAGGTGATCGGTATGCATTTCATGAATCCTGTTCCAGTAATGAAATTAGTAGAGGTGATCAATGGATATGCTACAGAAAATATCGTTACCGAAGGGATTGTGAATTTATCTAAGCAGCTTGATAAAGTACCATGTGTAGTTAACGATTATCCTGGTTTTGTAGCCAATAGAATTTTAATGCCGATGATCAATGAAGCGATCTATACATTGTATGAAGGAGTGGCAGGCAAAGAAGAAATAGACACGGTAATGAAATTGGGAATGGCTCACCCTATGGGGCCATTGCAATTGGCTGATTTTATTGGATTGGATGTTTGTTTGGCTATTTTACGCGTTTTACATGAAGGCTTTGGAAATCCAAAATACGCTCCATGTCCTTTATTAGTGAATATGGTTGCTGCTGGTAAATTGGGGGTAAAAGCTAAGGAAGGATTTTACAAGTATTAGCAAACCAGCAATTAGTCCATTATTTCTTCTTAAAGTCACCTCTCTTCCAAGCTTTTACAAACTCTCCCCAGGCAAGCGGATTAAAGATATTCTGCGGCGGATTTTGGCCATTATAATACATTCTCTGCGCACCTTGTTTCAATCCTAAATTGGTGGCTTCACGACCATCAGAGGGAAGGCTTCTGGCTAAAATGTTCCGTTTGGCTTCTTCGGTATTTCGACGGGCTATTTCAATATCATCATCTGGAACAGCGGTGGCTATAAAGTCGCGTTCAAATTGTTCTCGGGTTGGACGAGGTTTTATGATGGTAGCTGGGAGGTAAACGGTATCGGTTACCATCAGCTGAATTACACTATATTGATTGCCCTGGAGGTCACGAGGGATGATAATGGTTTTGGGTTTATAGCCTACAGATGTAAATTCAATTTTATCCCCTTTTAATACGGCAATTGAAAATACACCCTGGGCATTTGTAATGGTACCTCTACCACTATTCTTTTCAATGACACTTACTGCAGGAAGTCCGCGCAGGCTGTCGGCTGTCATCACTACGCCATATAGCTGTACCACAGAGTCTTTGAAGGATTCGAATTGTGCTTTTGCTACTCCGGGGGTTAAGGGTAGGGCAATTAAAAGAATGAAGCGTAAAACATTTTTCATGAACCGGCAATTTACATCCATGTCTCCAATAAACAAAGTAAGGCCTTGAATGGTTAACTTTGCGGACTCTTTAATTTCTTTAACAAATTATTGCATATGACAAGCCAGGATATATTAAAGGCACTCCGTCACGTTCAGGAACCAGATCTTAAAAAAGACCTGGTGACGCTGAATATGATTCAGGATATTCAGATAAGTGGTAACAAGGTGAGTTTTGTGATCGTGCTTACTACACCAGCTTGTCCGCTTAAAGAGTTGATGAAAAGGGATTGTATCAAGGCTATTCAAGATCACGTATCAGCTCATGCCGAAGTAGAGGTAAAGTTTACGGCCAATACAACCAGTAATAGGGAGGATGCAAAAGCAATCCTGTCAAAAGTTAAAAATATCATTGCGGTGGTAAGCGGTAAAGGCGGTGTCGGTAAATCCACAGTTTCGGGAAATCTAGCCTTGGCACTGGCCAAGCAAGGTGCAAAAGTTGGGTTAATGGATGCAGATATTTATGGTCCAAGTGTACCCATTATGTTTGGCATCAGGGGTGAACGTCCTTTAATGACCCATCACGAAGGAAAAGATATGATCGTTCCTTTAGAGAAGTATGGGATCAAATTGATGAGTATTGGGTTATTAGTTGATGAAAAAAATGCTGTAGTATGGCGTGGTCCAATGGCAAGTTCTGCAATTCGGCAATTTGTGACTGAAGTTCTTTGGGAGGATCTGGATTATTTGGTGATCGATATGCCTCCGGGTACAGGAGATATTCATCTGACCATGGTACAAACTGTACCGGTTACAGGAGCAATTGTGGTAACTACTCCTCAGGACGTTGCCTTGGCGGATGCTAAAAAAGCTATTGCCATGTTTGGCCAGGCTCAGATCAATGTTCCGATAATAGGCCTTGTTGAAAATATGGCCTGGTTCACTCCGGCAGAATTACCCAATAATAAATATTACATTTTTGGTAAGGAAGGAGGTAAACGTTTAGCTGATCAATTCGATTTACCTTTTTTGGGTCAGATTCCATTGGTACAGGGCATTCGTGAAGGCGGGGATTCTGGAGTACCATTGATGGAATCAAATGATGAAATCACAAAAGCTGCATTCAGTGAGTTTGCTAATAATGCTGTACGGAGTATCAGTATGCGAAATGCAAAACTGGAAGCAACAAAAGTAGTACAGGTATTCAGCTGATCACCACTTGAAAATCACCTTACTATCAGGAAAGGTTAATCTTTGTGATTCTCTTCTTCCGTTTTGCCGGAAATGAATAAGATTGATCTGTCCTTTATCGTGATCATATAAAATATCAGTATCTATCTGAATTTGCCGGATTGGGGGAACATTAAGGGCCTCAATAAAAACATAGACTACATCATCCTCTTTTTCATATCCTAATATCGAATAATTGATCGTTTTATTTTCTGATGATAACTTAAAATGTTTGGTGAAATACTGTTGTAAATGTTTAATATTCGTTGCTTTTTCACCTTGAAGGATATCTACTTTTTGTCCTGAATTTCTTCTAAGTGTAGCTTCGAGGTCATCATTGAATAATTTTACAGAAATACCAATGCTTTTTTCTTTAGCATTGTATTCCGCTTCCGTAACACTCATAAAAAAAGGGTGTACCCAGAAAAAGATATATAATAATAAATACATGATTGGTAATTAGTATTTCCACAAATTTGCGACTTTTATAGGTATGCAGGATTTTTCATTATTTTTTCGCATAGGGTGGGAGCATATAATCAGTTGGGATGCTCTTGACCACATTCTATTTATTTCTGCTTTAGCAGTAATCTTTCAATTAGATCAGTGGCGCCAGGTAGTGATACTGGTAACTGCATTTACTATAGGCCATTTGTTAACCCTATGGTTAACCGTTACTGGATACGTGGAATTCGGTAATATATGGGTGGAGTTCTTGATCCCCGTAACCATCATTCTGACTGCCCTTTCCAATCTATGGAAGGTAGATGATAGGTTATCCCAGAACATGCACTATATTATGGCCATGGGTTTTGGTCTTATTCATGGCCTTGGTTATGCTAATGCCATACGTTTCGGAATAACTGAGGGTCAAAGTTTAGGTTGGAGTTTATTCAGTTTCAATATAGGCTTGGAAATTGGCCAGATTCTGGTGGTAAGCATAGTGCTGGTTCTTGGAGCATTAGTGGTGAAAACAGGTATTAAACGCAGCTGGTGGATTAATACCGTGTCTGTTATTATTTGTTTAAAAGCGTTACTAATGGCGTGGGAACGCATCCCTTCGACGCATCACTAATGGCGTAAGCTAATTTTTACTATTTTTATTCTTCCCAATCAAAATATATCAAGAACATGAGAAATTTTCTGGTAGCCACGATTCTTTTAGCCGGACCAGTTTTAGGTTTTTCCCAAGATCATAATCCGGGAAGCAACCATGGTAATCGCTTTGAGCAATTGGATTACTTGCTTCAGGATCCCAATGAATACAGAACAGCCTCAGGAGCACCTGGCCCGAAATACTGGCAGCAGCGTGCGGATTATGATATTGTTGTTGACGTGGATGAAGTAAACAATATACTTACCGGAGCAGAAACCGTTACCTATTTTAATAATTCTCCGGATGTTTTGTCCTATATCTGGTTACAAGTGGATGAAAACTTTCACCATAAAATGAGTGAAGCCAATAGAACTAAAACAGGAGGTCTTCCTAACCTGGTTAGCGAGAATTATTTGAAAATGCTTGAAAATGCTCGGTTGGAAGGATTGGGTGTAAACATTACTTCACTTACAGATGGTTTGACCGGCAAAAAGTTAAATTATACGATCAATCAAACCATGATGCGCATTGATCTGCCCACGCCATTAAAGCCAGGTCAGAAATTCGTTTTTAATGTAAAGTGGAATTATAAATTAAATGAAAAAGCGCAGGGCGACAGAGGCGGATTTGAGCATTTTTCAGAAGACGCAAACAATCTCTATTCCATCACCCAATTCTTCCCAAGATTGGCAGTATATTCTGATTTTCAAGGATGGCAGCATCTCCAATTCACTGGAGGCTCTGAGTTCGCTTTAACTTTTGGGAATTATAAAGTGAAGATCACTGTTCCGGAAGATCATGTGGTAGCATCAACTGGCGAATGTAAGAACTACGCCCAGGTGCTTACTCCTACTCAATTACAGCGTTATCAGAAAGCAACCGTTTCTGATACCATTATTGAGGTAATCACCCTGGCAGAAGCCATTGAAAATTCAAAGACCAAAAAAACCGGTAAAAAGACGTGGATTTTTGAAGCCAATAATGTAAGAGATTTCGCGTTCAATACATCTCGACGCTTAGTGTGGGATGCAAAAGCAACCAATATCGAAGGGAAGAAAGTGATGTGTATGAGTTTCTATGGTAAAGAGGCTTATCCTATTTACCGTAAATATTCTACTCGTGCAGTAGAGCATACTTTGAAAACATATTCCAAATACACCATTCCTTACCCATATCCAGTAGCCCAATCTGTGGAAGCAGCCATTGGTATGGAATATCCAATGTTGGCCATGAATTTTGGCCGCGCGGATAAAGATGGAAATTATACTCAAGCACTTCGAAATGGGGCGATCAGTGTGATTATACATGAAGTAGGACATAATTTCTTTCCAATGATCGTGAACAGCGATGAACGTCAGTGGTGGTGGATGGATGAAGGTTTGAATTCATTTTGCCAGTATTTATCCGAGCAGGAATTTGAACCTGGTTATCCCTCACGCCGTGGACCAATTCCCAATATCACAGATTATATGAGTTTGCCGAAAGATCGGTTGGAGCCAATTATGACAAAGGGTGATGCGGTATCTAATGTGGGATCTAATGCCTATGCCAAAGCAGCAACCGGGTTGAATATTCTTCGCGAAACCGTAATGGGTAAAGAACTTTTCGATTTCTCTTTCCGTGAATATGCACGTCGATGGGCATTTAAGCACCCAACACCTGCAGATCTTTTCCGTACCATGGAAGATGCCAGTGCATTTGATCTGGATTGGTTCTGGCGAGGCTGGTTTTTTGGAACTGATCCTGTAGATATTTCATTGGATTCTGTTAAGTGGGCAAAATCGGCTGAACAGGTAAATGGTAAAGATATCAACCTTTATGAATTGACTTTTTCCAATAAAGGTGGGATGATCATGCCGGTTTTTATTGAGTGGACTTTTAAAGATGGATCAAAAGAGGTGGAGAAGGTTCCAGTTGGAGTTTGGATGAGTAATGAAAATCAATTCAAGAAAGTATTTAAGAAGGAAAAAGAAGTTGAATCCATATCACTTGATCCCAATAAACAAACAGCAGATATTAATCTTTCAAATGGGTTGTGGCCAGTAAAAGAAATGCCCACAAAGTTCCAGTTGTTTAAAGGGAATATGCCAGGGGGAGGAAGAAGATAGACTGTCTGAATGCGGCAATATTTTCTGATATTAATTATGTTGTTTACCATGGATTCTGCTGCGCAGCATAGAATGTATTCATATTTAGCATTAGGCGATTCCTATACCATTGGCGAATCCGTCCCTGTATATGATAATTTCCCTTATCAGCTGGTGCAAAAAATGCGGAGTAAAAGTATTTTTTTTTATGCACCAGAAATTGTAGCCAAAACAGGTTGGACTACGGATGAGTTATTAAATGGGATTGAAAAGACGAAACTGCTTCCTCAATATGATCTGGTAACCTTATTAATTGGCGTAAATAATCAATACCGAGGACGATCTGTTGAGGAGTATGCAAAAGAATTTGAGGAACTACTTAAATTGGCTATAGCATTTGCTGGAAACAAACCCGAACGAGTTGTTGTGGTGAGCATACCGGATTGGGGAGTCACTCCTTTTGCTAAAGATCGTGACCGGGAGAAGATTTCATTGGAAATTGATGCATTCAATGCGGTAAATAAGAGGATTTCAGTAGCTTATCATACAAAATATGCAGCGATCACGGCAGGTAGCCGAAACGCTTTGATGGATACATCTTTAGTAGCACCTGATGGACTTCATCCTTCCGGTTTTGAATACCTCAAATGGGTTAAGGAAATAGAAAAGGAAATCAAGTTTTAATTGAGTAAACTTGAACATCTTCCGTAGTTTTGGAAAATGGAAATGTCTTTGGCAAGTAAATTTGCACTTATCTGTGGAAGCACCCAAGGTATAGGATTAGATATAGCTAAGCAGCTATCGAAACTTGGCGCTACTTGTACCCTTATAGCAAGAAATGAAGAGGCTTTGCAAAATGCACTAAAGGAGCTCGATTATGTATTTGATCAACAACATAATTATCTGGTTGCAGATTTTAGTGAACCGCAGCAGGTTGAGAATGCTATACAAAACCATCTATCATCATACCCCGTTCACATTCTAGTAAATAATACCGGAGGACCTCCTGCTGGTGAAATTATGGAGGCTGTACCAAACGATTTTGTCAAATATTTTGAACAACATATCGTATGTAATCAGATATTGGCACAAGCTTGCTTGCCATCAATGCGGGAAGCCGGTTATGGAAGAATAATCAATGTGATCTCCACATCCGTTCGAATTCCTTTGGATAATTTGGGTATCTCCAATACCATTCGTGGTGCTGTTGCTTCTTGGGCCAAATCATGGTCTAATGAAGTAGCGCAATTTGGCATAACGGTGAATAATATTTTGCCAGGTTTTACCAAAACTGCGCGGCTACGAAAACTGATCGAACATATCGCCCAGAAAAAAGGAGTATCATTTGAAGAAGTAGCTGCCCAAATGGAAAAAGAAGTACCTGCTCGCAGATTTGGAGAAGCCTATGAAATTGCCGCCGTAGCCGCATTTCTTGCATCTCCTGCTGCATCTTATGTGAATGGAACAAGCATACCTGTTGACGGGGGCAGAACTGGATCAATATGAGTAAACTCAATACAATCAATGTAGAAGCTTTAGATGCTGCAGATGAGCTTTCATCTTTTCGGCAACAATTTTTGATTCCTCCAAAGATGGATGGTGATCAGATTTATTTTTTAGGGAACTCATTAGGATTGCAACCTCGTTCCCTTCGGCAATACATTGATACGGTATTGAAACAATGGGAGCAGTACGGTGTAGAAGGATTTTTCATGGGTGATTCACCATGGTTGTCGTATCATGAAAAGTTGATTGGAACCATGTCGGAGTTAGTAGGGGCTAAACCATCTGAGATCAGTATAATGAATCAACTCACCGTCAATCTTCATTTATTAATGGTGAGTTTTTATAGGCCAGCAGGTAAACAGCGGAAAATATTATGTGAACAAAAGGCATTTCCAAGTGATCAGTATATGTTGGAGACACATGTAAAACATCTTGGTCTTTCTCCAGATGACGTGATCATAGAAATGGCTCCGAGAGGGGATGGAATGCTTTTTCAAACCGATGATATTATTAAGGCTATTGAGGAAAATGCAGATGAACTGGCTTTAATCTTTTTAGGGGGCGTCAATTATTATACAGGGCAAGTGTTGGAAATGGATCGTATAGCTGCGGTTGCCAGAAAACATAATATCCGAATAGGTTATGATCTGGCTCATGCGGCAGGAAATATTCGACTCGACCTTCATAAGTGGGATATTGATTTTGCAGCCTGGTGTACTTATAAATATTTAAACGCAGGACCTGGTGGAGTAGGGGCAGTCTTTATCCATGAACGTCATCATCGGAATTTAGAACTTCATCGATTTGCCGGTTGGTTTGGATATGATAAAGAAACCAGATTCAAGATGCAAAAAGGGTTTGTACCCGTTTTATCTGCAGAAGGATGGCAATTGTCCACTCCTTCTATAATTTTATATGCAAGTTTGCAAGCATCACTAGATCTATTTAAGGAAGCCGGCTGGGGTAATCTTCAACATAAGCAAAGAAAAATGCAGGATTTACTTTGGGATCTTTTACAAGAGATTTTGCAGATAAAGCCAGTATTCAAAATACTAACTCCAAAAGATTATAGGGGAGCGCAGCTCTCTCTTTATTTTCCTGAAAATGGCCGAAAAATTTATGATGCTTTAATAGATAAGGGAATAATCGTAGATTGGAGAGAACCCAATGTTATTCGGTTAGCACCTGTTCCATTATACAATACTTTTACTGAAATCCGGAATTTTACCCAGGCTTTAAATGATTTGTTATGAATAGAACATCACTCATACGTGAAATAAAATTAAAGGGGACTTATCTATGTGTAGGGTTAGATACTGATCCAGATAAGCTGCCTGGTCATTTAAAATCACATGCAGATGGTATCTATGAATTCAATAAACAGATCATAGATGCTACACTAGATCATTGTGTGAGTTATAAGATCAACACAGCTTTTTATGAAGCATTGGGCGCAAAAGGCTGGGAGATCATGGAGAGAACGGTTGCGTATATTCCCTCTACACACCTCATTATCGCTGATGCAAAACGAGGCGATATCGGTAATACTTCCACTCAATATGCCAAAGCTTTTTTTGATGTTATAAAAGCTGATGCTATCACCATTGCTCCCTACATGGGAGAGGATAGCATTAAGCCTTTTCTTGAATATGTTGACAAGTGGACCATAGTTTTGGGTTTAACGTCTAATAAAGGAGCGAGTGATTTTGAATTACAAGATACAGGTGGGAAAAAATTATATGAGCGTGTATTAGAAACTGTATCTACTTGGGGAACTACAGAAAATTTAATGTTTGTAGTGGGTGCTACCCAAGCGGATGAATTTGTCAATATTCGTTCGATCATTCCAGACCATTTCTTACTGGTTCCAGGCGTTGGGGCTCAGGGGGGAAGTTTAGACGAAATATCCTCCAAAGCGATGAATAAAGATATAGGCATATTGGTTAATGCCAGTCGCGCTATACTATACGCTTCTTCAGGTACAGATTTTGCCGAAAAAGCCCGTGAAGTTGCAGCCGGTTACCACAATGAAATGCGCGTTCATATCAATAAACAAATCCTGAATGTATAATGTTATGTATAATATGAGAACGAGTATATTCAGTATCATAATGCTGATCAGTTTATCAGCATTTGCACAGGGTACGCAAAAACCAGTGCTGCATGGAAAAAATTGGATGGCTATAACCGGTAAGCCTCTGGCAGCAACAGCCGGTGCAACTATCTTCAATCAGGGTGGCAATGCAGTAGATGCTTCTTGCGCAATGCTAGCTGCTACATGTACCATGTGGGATGTGTTGAGCTGGGGTGGAGAGACACAGGCAATTATTTATAATCCCAAAACCAAAAAAGTAATTTCCATTAATGCTTTAGGCGTGGCTCCTACAGGAGCTACTGCTGCCTTCTATCAGAGTAAAGGCTACAAATATCCACCTCAGTATGGACCATTGGCAGCGGTTACACCGGGTACACCAGGCGGTCTCTGTTTTATTCTTGCCGAATATGGAACGATGAGCCTAGAACAAGTATTAAAGCCAGCTATGGAACTGGCTGCAGGATATCCAATTGAAGCACAAACCGCCAATTCAATTGAAGCCAATAAAAAATATATTAAAGAGTGGCCATATTCAACGGCGGTATTTCTTCCGCATATTGGACAGAAAAGAGAAGCTCCAGAAGCAGGTGAAATTTTCGTTCAGCAAGACTTGTTGAACACCCTAAATAAAATGGTTGAAGCCGAGCGTCAGGCTTTGAAAAAAGGGAAAACTAGGAAAGAAGCAATTTATGCTGCGTATGATCGTTTCTATAAAGGAGATATTGCCAAAGAATTTGTTCGTGGTTGCCAGGAACAAGGTGGATTAATAACCGAAAAGGATATGGCAACCTGGAAAGTACTAGAAGAGGAGCCACTGCATGTGAATTATAGAGGTGTAGAGGTATATAAATTACAACAATGGACACAGGGCCCGATGATGCTGCAGGCTTTGAATATGCTTGAACAATTTGATTTGAAGGCTATGGGATATAATTCGTCTAATTATATTCACACCATGTCCCAGGTATTGAATATGACATTTGCTGACCGAGATTTTTATTATGGAGATCCATATTTTCCTCCTGCTGAACCCATTCAGGGTTTATTGTCAAAAGACTATGCAAAAGAAAGAGTAAAGCAAATCAACAAAGATCGAAATGATCCCCATGTTAAACCTGGCGACCCTTATCCATTTGAAGGAAAGCATAATCCATATATAAATCTGCTTGAAAAATTTGGAACAGCATCGGTGCAACCGATCAATCAGGAATACTTAGATAATGTTTTTTTGGGAACTACTTCCGTTGAAGCTGCAGACAAAGAAGGGTGGGTGGTATCCATGGTGCCAAGTGGAGGTTGGGTTCCTGCGTGTATTGCCGGTAAAACAGGAATAGGTATGAGTCAGCGTGCACAAAGTTTTGTATTGGATGCTTCTTTAAATCCCTATAATGTAATAGAACCTGGAAAGCGACCACGAGTAACATTAACACCAGGATTAGCTATGAAAGATGGTAAACCATTGGTAGCTTTTGGGGTGCAAGGCGGAGATACACAAGATCAGAATTTGATCCAGTTTCTAGTGAATATGATCGATTTTGGCATGAACGTTCAGGAAGCTTGTGAAGCAGCAAATATTAATACGTACCAGTATTATTTATCTCTTGGTGATCAAGACAGAAAGCCTAAACCAGGAAATCTGTTAATTCAGAAAGACACTCCTCCATGGGTCAGAAAAGAATTGATCAAGATGGGTTATAAGTTAAGTGATGATGACCGTACTTCTGGCCCGATTAATGCTATTTATTTTGATTGGAAACACGGATCTATGTGGGGTGGGAGTTCCAATCATGGTGAAGATTATGGAATAGGTTGGTAAAATCAGTAGTTGATGGCTATCTTCTTAATTTAGGAAATAGTAATGTTACTGCTCATCCATTTCCGTTCTTAATCTATCCGAAATGGTTACTAATACTTTGTCGATACGGTGGCCGTCCATATCGATGATCTCAATTTTAAAACCTCTCCATTCCAGTGATTCACCCGTTTGCGGGATTCTTTCCAAATCATGAAGAATAAATCCAGCAAGCGTATCAAATTCATGTTCTCCTTCATTCATCCACTCAGTTTTATCAAATTTGCTTAAGAAATCATAGAATGGGATCTGTGCATCTACTAGAAAAGTCCCATCTTCTCGCTGTATTACTTCATAATCTTCAATATCTTTTTGAGGGATATCACCAACGATAGCTTCCAGAATATCATTTAGTGTAATCAATCCCAGCATCGTCCCATATTCATCCACAATAAAACAGCTATGCGTTTGTGTTTCTTTGAACTTCTCGAGTAATTGATATGGCGTGTTGTTTTCTGGAACAAAAAGAGCAGGCTTCATGATCTCTATGAATTTTAGATCATCAGGATTTACATAAAGATCTTTTATGGATACAATACCTTTTATATTATCAATGCTTTTATCGCAAATAGGATATACTGAATGTGGTTCTTTCAAAATCTTTTCTTTGATATCTGCTTCTGTATCTTCCAGATCAAACCAAATGAGATCACTTCTGTGTGTCATCAGAGAGGTGATATTTCTATCTCCAAGATGGAATACCCGTTCGATGATTTCCTGTTCGGTTGCTTCTATTGCTCCCGTTTCCGTGCCTTCACTTATAATGGCTTTAATCTCATCTTCTGTTACCATATTGTCGCGTGATTTCATATTGAAAATCCTGACAATGATATTGGTTGTGCGGGTGAGTAGCCATACAAACGGGAATGTTATTGAACTAATCAGGCGCATGGGTCTGGCAGCGAATTTTGCAATAGCTTCAGGGGTAGCCATACCAATACGTTTCGGTACTAGTTCACCAAGTACTAAGGATAGAAAAGTTACCAGTATCAATACCAAAACGGTTGCGATTCCGTTTGAATATGAAGTAAAGAGCTGAAATTGATCTAACCATTTAGAAACATCATCAATGATTTTGTCACCTGAATAAATACCCGTTAAAATACCGATGAGGGTAATCCCAATTTGAACGGTTGACAAAAAATTGTCAGGTTTATTAGCTAATTCAAGTGCTGATTTTGCTTTAGCATCGCCCTTGTTTGCTTGTGATTCAAGGCGTGCCTTTCTTGCCGATACCAAGGCTATTTCGGCCATTGAGAAAAAACCATTCAATAGTATCAATCCTAATAGGATCAAAAATTCGTTCATGCAGTTAGGGCATTGCCCATTTGGTGAAAAAATATGCGGGATGCAAAATATCCGGCCATCATACCTAATAAGGCTCCGCCCAGAATATCTGCGGGATAATGAACCCCAACATATACCTGAGCATAGGAAATGGCTCCCGCCCAAAGAAAAGCCAGTCCCCACCAACGAGAAAGCTGCCTAAGGGACTGAAAAAGAAACATAGCTATAGCAAAGTGATTTGTGGCATGAGAGGACGTAAAGCTTCCATTCATTCCACAAGTTTTGGCTAAAAAACGAATTTGATGGGCCATAAAAGGGTCTCTGCACGGGCGAGGCCTGTATAACCATTCCTTTATGATATGGCTGCTAATTAAATCTGTAAAACCAACTAGAGCGACAATAGCTAAAACCCATACCATACCCCTTTTACCAAAATTAATAGCGGCCAAACCAATAAGAAATACATAAACTGGAATCCAAAATGTAGATTCCCGAATAAATAAGGCTATGGTGTCAAATAATGGGGACTGCCACTCTTTATTGATTTTCAACATAAGAGAGTAGTCAGCATGTAGAATTTTTTGGAAAAAATCTAGTTGTTGAAGCAACACCATTAGCAAATATAGGAAATCAGAGGTCTGGATGCTAGGCTAAACTATGTTTCAGCCTGTATATCCAAAAATGATATCCATTATTTTATCACAGACGCCTTAGTTTGCTTAAATTTGCACACCCAAAAATAAGAAAGCGTGGCATTGATCAAAAGTATATCTGGAATTAGAGGAACGATAGGTGGTAAACCTGGGGAAACACTTTCACCACTGGATATTGTAAAATATACTGCATCCTTCGGTAGCATTCTACTACAAAATCATGCGGCCAAGAAGGTGGTTATTGGACGAGATGGAAGAATTAGCGGTCCAATAGTAAGCCAATTGGTATCAAATACACTGATGGCTTTGGGGCTTGATGTAGTTGATCTTGGCTTAAGCACCACCCCAACTGTTGAAATGGCGGTGGTCATGGAAGGTGCATCGGGTGGTATCATCATTACAGCCAGCCATAACCCAAAGGAGTGGAATGCCTTGAAGCTCTTAAACGAAAAAGGGGAATTTATTTCTGGCGAGGATGGGCAGAACGTGTTAGCATTGGCAGAGTCTGGCGAAATTCAGTTTGCCGCAGTTGAAAAACTGGGAACTTATACCCAGTCGGATGAATACTTACAAAAACATATTGATTCTATTTTATCCCTTAACCTGGTAGATGTTGAAGCTGTTCGGAATAAAGAACTCAAAATTGTTGTTGATGCTGTAAATAGCACAGGAGCCATCTTTGTTCCGGCCTTATTGAATGCAATGGGGGTTAAGGAAGTAGTGGTGCTGAATGAGGTTGTTGATGGGAAATTTGCTCATAACCCTGAGCCATTGCCTCAAAATCTTTCTCAACTTTCTTCAGAGGTGAATAAGCATCGGGCGCATCTGGGAATTGCTGTTGATCCTGATGTGGACAGATTAGTTCTGGTTTGTGAGGATGGCAGCATGTTTGGTGAGGAATATACATTAGTTGCCGTAGCGGATTATGTTTTAAGTAAGCGTAAAGGGAATACGGTTAGTAATCTTTCTTCTACCAGAGCATTAAGGGATGTGACGATCAAACAAGGAGGTGAATATTATCCAAGTGCGGTGGGAGAAGTGAATGTTGTAGCAAAAATGAAAGAAGTCAATGCCGTAATCGGAGGAGAGGGGAACGGAGGCATCATACTTCCTGATCTTCATTATGGTAGAGATGCATTGGTTGGAATCGCTTTATTTCTAACTCATCTGGTTAAATCCGACAAAACGGCGAAACAACTCAGAGGATCATATCCAGATTATTTTATTGTAAAGAATAAAATCGAACTGGAAAATAATATAGATCTGAATGCCATTTTCAGCCACCTCAAAAAGAAATATAAAGCTAATCCGATCAATACTGAAGATGGGCTGCGAATAGAGTTCGAAAATGACTGGGTACATCTGCGGGCCAGCAATACAGAACCGATTATCCGTGTGATTGCGGAAAGTAATTTCGAAACTACCGCAAATAATATAGCCCTGCGAATAATGCAGGATATTAAGGAGACATTGAAATAAATCAACCTTTCCATCATGAAATATAAAGGCCAATTAGTAAATCTTTTTACATTTGTGGCCTCATGAGAATTTATTTAGATAATGCGGCTACTACAGCATTGGATCCTCTGGTATTGGAGGCTATGATGCCTTACTTAACCGATAAATTCGGAAATCCTTCTTCCATATACTCTTATGGAAGAGAAACCCGATTAGCTGTTGAAACAGCTCGGAAAACGGTTGCTCGCATACTAGGAGCTCATCCTTCTGAAATTTTCTTTACTAGTTGTGGTACTGAAAGCAGCAATACTGCCATTATAAACGCGGTTAGAGATTTGGGGTGTAAGCATATCATAACCTCTCCAATTGAGCATCATGCTGTGTTACATACAGTCGATTTTCTACAAAAATCTGGAGAATCGGCGGTTTCATATGTAAAAGTATTTACGAATGGCCATATCGATCTGGAAGATCTGGAGCGCCTACTCTCAAAATCTAAAAGCAAAACGTTAGTTACCTTAATGCATGCGAATAATGAGATCGGTAATATGATCGATCTTCATGAGGTAGGAGAGATCTGTAAAAAGTATGATGCTGTTTTTCATTCAGATACGGTTCAAACTGTTGGTCATTTCCCATTTAATTTAAAAGAAACCCCTATTCATTTTATAACAGGAAGTGCACATAAATTTCATGGCCCAAAAGGTGTTGGGTTGCTTTATATCAATGAGGATATAAAAATTACCCCATATATACATGGTGGGGGACAAGAACGGAATATGCGTGCTGGGACGGAAAATATTTATGGTATCGTGGGTTTTGCAAAGGCATTGGAATTAGCTCACGAACAATATGAACAGGAGAGAAAGCATATTAGCGATTTGAAAATATATATGCTTGGCCACCTTAAAGAAAAGATTAAAGGCTTAATCATACATGGGGATCCAGAAGGAAGAAGTTTATACACAGTTCTAAATATTGGAATCCCTTCTTCTTCACGGACGGAAATGTTATTAATGAATTTAGATATTCACCATATTTGTGCATCAGGAGGTAGTGCCTGCACTAGTGGAGCAGAGATTGGATCTCATGTCATTCGTGGAATTGGGGGTAATGCTGATGTGATCCCGGTTCGTTTTTCTTTTAGTAAGTACAATACCAAGGAAGAAGTGGATATTGCCATTAGCAAGCTTGTTGAATTGGCTAATTAACCATTTTTTGAGATCTAAAATCCTTTTAGCCAATTTTATTCTTTATCTCATTCAGCTTCATTAATGCTTCTACAGGGGTGAGTCTATTTATATCCATATTCTCTAGGAGCTGACGAATTTCGGCAAATGTATCACTATGTGCATCGAAAATGGAGAGCTGCATTTTTGACGCTGCAGTATCCTGAACGACTTCATGCATATCATTTTCAGACGCTCTGTTAGCTTCAAGTTTTTGTAATACTTCGTTGGCTCTTTTGATCAGCGAGTCGGGCATGCCTGCCATTTTCGCTACATGAATTCCAAAACTATGTGTACTACCTCCAGGGGCAAGTTTCCGCAGGAAGATTACTTTGTTTCCGGATTCTTTATTGGTTATATGAAAGTTCTTTACTCCTGGTAAAGCATTCTCCAACTCATTTAATTCATGGTAATGAGTGGCAAATAATGTCAATGGTTTTGCAGGTGCATGATACAAATGTTCCACTATACTCCAGGCAATGGAGATGCCGTCATACGTTGAAGTCCCTCTACCGATCTCATCTAGGAGGATCAAACTTCTGGTTGAAATATTATTAATGATACTTGCTGTTTCATTCATTTCCACCATGAAAGTAGATTCTCCTCCGCTTAGGTTATCGCTTGCGCCAACACGGGTGAAAATTCTATCCGTAATCGGTATTTGTGCTGCTTGGGCGGGAACAAATGAGCCCATATGTGCCATAATGGTTATTAGGGCTACCTGACGCAATAAAGCACTTTTACCACTCATGTTAGGGCCAGTGAGAATGATGATCTGCTGACTATTTTTATTCAGTAAAATATCATTGCTTATATATGGTTTATCATTTGGCAAATACCTTTCAATCACTGGGTGTCTTGCATCTTTTAATGATAAAGCGGCATCTTCATGTAAGGTTGGTCGGCAATATTGGTATTGCTTGGCTACCCAGGCAAAGCATGTAAGACAATCGATGATGCCCATTACCATAGCATTTTGCTGAATGGGCTGTATAAATCCCTGGATAGATTCAATCAATTTTTCAAAAATGTCTGCTTCTATTCGAAGTATCTTCTCTTCTGCTCCTGTTATTTTCTCTTCATAAAGTTTCAATTCAGGAGTGATGTATCGTTCAGCATTGGTCAAAGTTTGTTTACGTATCCAATCTGAAGGCACTTTATCTTTATGTGCATGTGTTACTTCTAAATAGTAACCAAAAACGTTATTGTATCCAATTTTTAGTGAATTTATTCCCGTTCTGCTGATCTCTTGTTGTTGAAGGGTGACAAGATATTCTTTTCCATTACTGGAAATTTGTCTTAATTCATCCAATTCAGCATTTACGCCGTCTGCAATCAATCCTCCCTTATTGATTTGGGCTGGTGGATCTTCAGAAATGGTTTGTTCAATCTGTATTTGGATATCACGGCACTGATCAAGTGATTGACCAAGCTTTTGTAAATAGCTTTGCGAAGTTTCTTTAGTCAGTGCTTTTAAATTGAAAACCTGATGTAATCCCCTGGCAAGTTGACGTACCTCTCTTGGATTGATCTTACGTGAAGGAACTTTACTGATTAGTCTTTCCATATCTCCGCAGGATTTGATTACCTGGGCAATATTCTCTCTCAGTTCTGGTTGCTGGGTAAAGTATTCTACAAGGTCAAGTCTTTCTTCAATTCTCTGTTTATCCAATATAGGAAGCAATAACCAACGTTTCAGTAATCGACCACCCATAGGAGACACCGTATGATCCAGTGTATTGATCAAAGAAACCGATCCTTGTTTACCGGAATCTAATAATTCAAGATTTTGAATGGTAAACTGATCCATCCAAACATGTTCATTACGATCTAGTCTTGAAATGGATGTTAGATGTTTGAGGTGTGGATGTTCCGTGTCTTTTAAATAGTGGAGTATTGCACCTGCTGCTATGATTGCTGCACTCATCCTATCAATTCCAAATCCTTTTAAAGAATGCGTTCCAAATTGTTTTAACAATTGTTCCTCTGAATATGCTTTATCAAATATCCAGCTCTCTAATGGATAGGTGTAAAATCGCAGTCCATGTTTTTCCCGAAATGTTTTCTGATTTTTCTTTTCAAAAACTATTTCAGCAGGTTTTAAGGTTTCCAGAAGTTTTTCTATGTACTCCTCATCACCTTCAGCAACAAAAAATTCTCCTGTAGAAATGTCCAAAAAGGCAATTCCATGATAATGCTCATCAATATGAATTCCGCATAGAAAATTATTGGTGTTATGCTCGAGTAGTTTATCGTTGAGCGCTACGCCTGGAGTAACCATCTCTGTAACGCCCCTTTTCACAATTCCTTTTGCTTGTTTTGGGTCCTCCAGCTGATCACAGACGGCAACTCGGTATCCTGCCTTAACTAATTTATGTAGATATGTTTCCAGTGAATGATGCGGGAATCCGGCCAACTCAGATGCAGATGCGGCTCCATTATTTCGCTTGGTTAACGTGATACCTAATACAGATGAGGCAATAATGGCATCTTCTCCAAAAGTTTCATAGAAGTCCCCCACTCGAAAAAGGAGTATTGCATCGGGATAACGTTGCTTTATGGCCCGATGCTGCTGCATTAACGGTGTATCGGCAGATTTCGACATTATCACAAAAATAAGCGTGTAACGTCTAGGGTGCTTAGTGTTTTCACCATTGTGGAAAACAAAATCTACGTATATGATCAGGCAAAAAAACAGGATTAAGCGGTTGAAGAACTAGATTTGCGATATGTTCAGAAAATTAAGTATGCAGGAGCTTGACCGGAAAACGGCGGATGACGTAAAACAGGCCTCTAAGATGCCAGTTGTGGTTATCCTGGATAATGTTCGAAGTATGCATAATGTGGGGAGTATATTCAGAACATCAGATGCATTTCTGATCGAATCGATCTATTTGTGTGGATTTACCCCCTGTCCCCCACATCGGGACATTCATAAAACGGCATTGGGGGCTACTGATACAGTAACATGGGAATACGAACCCAAAATTCTGGAATTGCTTGCCCGATTAAAAAATCAGGGCTATAAGTTGTTTGCGGTTGAGCAAACTATAGGAAGTACTTTATTGGATAAGTATCAGTGGGATAGCAACCCTTTAGCCCTAATTTTTGGCAATGAGGTTGAAGGTGTTCAGGATGAAGTTCTCAACAAATGTGATGGTTGTCTTGAAATTCCTCAATTAGGTATGAAACATTCTTTAAATATTGCTGTTGCAACCGGAATGGTACTTTGGGAAGTTTTCAGTCAGTTTAGAATCAGGCAAGCATCCCATTGACAATCGCTACCTTTGTACTCATGTCAACTGTTAAGCAATATTTGTCGCTCATCAAATTTTCGCATACCATCTTTGCTTTACCATTTGCATTGATTGGTTTTTTTCTCGGACTATTGCACCGTCATTATGGAGATATATCATATGCTTTAACTCAACCGGATCGTATTAGTATTACTTCACTTTTTGGAAGTAAAGAGGTTATACAATTTCTACTCGTGTTGTCTTGTATGGTTACAGCCAGAACGGCAGCCATGGCCTTTAATAGATATTTAGATCGTGATATTGATGCATTGAATCCCAGAACAGCGATCAGGGAAATTCCCAGGGGTGTCATCAAACCGGGGAATGCCCTGATGTTTACTGTTTTCAATGCGTTATTATTTATAGTATTGAGTGGGTGTATTAATTCATTATGCTTTTATCTGTCGCCAGTAGCCTTATTGGTTATACTTGGTTATAGTTACACCAAACGATTTACCTCTCTTTGCCATCTCGTTCTTGGACTTGGACTTTCTTTAGCTCCCATTGGAGCTTTCATAGCAGTTACTGGAAAATTTGCATGGTTACCCGTTTTGTTTTCATTATCTGTTATCTGCTGGGTAAGTGGATTTGATATCATTTATTCTTTGCAGGATGAGGAATTTGATCGTTCACAATCATTATATTCTATACCAACCGGGTTAGGAAAGGAAAAAGCATTATTTGTTTCCAGAATTCTTCATTTTCTATCTGCTTCCTTTATTATGGCTGCCGGATTTTTAGTGCCATTTAGTTGGATTTATTGGTTAGGCGTGGTTGGATTTTGTGGAATGTTGTGTTATCAACAACGTTTAGTCAAGCCGTATGATCTCAGTAGAGTGAATTTAGCTTTTATGACTGCGAATGGTATTGCGAGTGTTGCATTTGCTTTTTTTGTAATTACGGATTTGTTTATTTGATATGCGAATATTAGCCATCGATTTTGGTAAAAAAAGAACGGGAATAGCTGTTTCAGATCCTATGCAAATAATAGCGCAAGGTTTGACTACGGTTGAAACGCATATGGCATTGGTTTTTTTGCGCGACTATATTCAAAAAGAACAAGTAAGTACGATCATAGTGGGCGAACCAAGAAATCTGGATGATAGCCCAACTGATGCCACTTCAGCAGCATTAGAATTTATTAAGAAACTAAAAAGACATTTTCCAGGGATAACCATTGAAACTGTTGATGAACGATATAGTTCTAAATTAGCTTCACAAGCTATGATCGATATGGGTATGAAGAAGAAAGACCGGATGAAAAAAGAACTGATTGATGAAATTGCTGCCACTATGCTTCTTCAGGAATATCTTGACCATAAGGCTAAACCACCTAAATCCTGAGGGTTTATAACCTTGCTCTCTTTTTTATTACCTTTGTATTATGATTCTTCCAATAGTTGCATATGGGCACTCAGTATTACGTGAAGTAGCCAAAAATATTGATGCTGATCATCCTCAATTGGATAAGTTGATCGAAGATATGTGGGAGACCATGTATTCATCAAATGGCGTAGGCATTGCTGCTCCACAGGTTAATCGATCGATACGATTATTTTTAGTTGATAGTACGCAAATTTTTGAAGGATTGGAAGAAGATGAAAAGAAAAAATACCCCGATGCCCCTGGTATAAAGCAGGTTTTTATCAATGCAAAAATACGTAGTCTAAATGGGGAAGAATGGCCTTATAATGAAGGCTGTTTAAGTATTCCTAAAGTTAGGGAAGATGTGATGCGACCGGAAGAGGTGGAACTCGAATTTCAAGATGAACAATTCCAGACTTACGTTAAGAAATTCAATGGAATAACAGCACGTGTTATTTTACACGAATACGATCATATCGAAGGAAAACTGTTTATCGATCATATTTCGCTGTTAAAACGTAAATTGATCAAAAGTAAACTGGATGATATTTCTAAAGGAAAAGTAAGGGTGGATTATAGAATGTTGTTCCCAAAGTGATGCGAAATTTCTTTCTATTCATATCATTCTTTTTTTTTCTTCCAGATCTGATGGCTCAGGTCAAGGATACCATAGATGGAAGATTGATAACTTTATCAGAAGTTGTAGTTAGAAATAATACTGATGTAAAAGGATTTGTGAATCGGGTTAAATTAGATACCAGTTTTTATAAAGCATTCAAGAATCTTAGAGTTTTGGAATTTACTGCGTATAACGATATACGTATGTTTGATAAAAAAGGAAAATTGACTGCGTCCTTAAATGGACAAACCCGTCAAGAAAGGAATGGCGGGTGTCGATTCACCCGGAAATTATCGGAACAAACCACTGGCGACTTTTATAATGAAGATGGGGAGTATAATTATTACACTGCTTCTTTATATAGTTCGTTGTTCTGGGCATTTAAACCCATTTGTGGCGAAACTAATGTCGTAAAAGGTGTAGATCGCAATCTTCGGAATAAATCGGGAATGGAGAAGCACAAGGAGCAGCTAAAAATGTTATTTTTTAATCCAGGTATGAAAATTCCTGGTATTCCTTTAATGGGGGATAAGGCGGCCTTATTTGACAATGACATGTCCAAATGGTATAATTTTTCTATTGACATAGAAACCAAAAGTGGGAAGGATTATTATGTATTCAGCGCAGAAGGGAAATCAGCAGAGGAGGGTGGCGATGCTGATAAATTGGTCATTGATAAAATGACAACCTGGTTCGATTATCAAACCATGGATGTTGTTTCCCGAACTTATGCTCTCAGTTATTCAGCAGGCGTATATTCTTTTAATGTATATATGGAAGTAGATCTTTCGCGATATAAAACGCTGTTGGTGCCAACGGTTATCAGATATAATGGCGAATGGAGAGTATTCCCTAAACAAAAAGAACGTGGAGTATTTACCGCTACGTTAACTGATTTTGGGGGGCGTTAGAATAGCGTCTCCATTTTTCAATAACAGAAACCATATCTGAAGGAAGGTCACTGTTGAATTCCATTTTTTGGCGTGTTCGTGGATGAACAAAACCTAATGTTTTTGCATGTAAGGCATGGCGAGGACAGATCTCAAAGCAGTTATCAACGAATTGTTTGTACTTCGCGAAAATGGTTCCTTTTAAGATCCTGTCGCCACCATAGGTATCATCATTAAAAAGGGAATGTCCAATATGTTGCATGTGTACTCTGATCTGATGTGTTCTGCCGGTTTCAAGCCTGCATTCTACTAGTGTTACATAATTGAATCGTTCCAATATAGAATAATGCGTGATAGCTTCCTTGCCGTATTCGCCATCTGGAAATACATCCATGATCTTGCGAAAGCGCTGATGTCTGCCAACATGACCAGTGATCGTCCCGTGATCTTCTTCAAAATTCCCCCAAACTAAGGCGACATATTTTCTATCCACGGTATGATCAAAAAATTGCTTGGCAAGATCCATAGCAGCCTTATCTGATTTTGCGAGAACAATAAGGCCACTAGTATTTTTATCTATACGATGAACCATTCCAAATCTGGGTAGAGCCTCCTCATCAATAGTTGGGTTTTGTTGTTTCAGATGCCATGCTACGCCATTCAGCAGGGTTCCGGTATAATTACCACTTCCAGGATGTACAACCAGTCCTGCAGGTTTGTTGATAACCATCAAATCATCATCCTCATAAACCATATTCAATGGTAAATTTTCTGGAATGATCTCTGTTGATTCAGGTGCTGTATCTGAATAAGAAATGATTAGGTCTCCTGGCTTGATCTTATAATTCGATTTTATAGGATGTCCATTTACGGTAACATGGCCGAGATCAATCGCTTTCTGTATTTTATTCCGGGTAGCTTTAACTACACGCTGCTGCAGAAATTTATCTATGCGCAAGGGTTCCTGACCCCGGTCCACTGTTATGGTAAGTCGCTCATACAGTTCATCGGATTCTTCTGTACCATTTGATTCTAATTCCGGATCATCATGAAATTGCATGCTGCAAAATTACTAATTCGGGTTAATTTTGTGCTATGGATATTGAATTCAGGGATTTGGGTCTGCTTTCGTATAAAGATGCCTGGGATTTACAGGAAAAGCTTTTACAGGAGAATGTGGTTTTAAAAACGAAGGCAAGGCTAGATGGTATAGCGGACCCTTTTCAGGTGGCTACCCGCCAATATCTGTTATTTGTAGAGCACCCGCATGTATATACCTTAGGGAAAAGTGGAGATATTTCAAATGTGCTGATCAGCGAGCAAGAGATGCAGCAAAATGGGATCTCATTTTTTCATACCAACAGAGGAGGGGATATTACGTATCATGGTCCAGGTCAATTAGTTGGATATCCAATACTCGATCTGGAGAAACATTATACGGATATTGGCAGATATTTACGTAACCTGGAAGAGTTGATCATAAAGGTGATGGCCCATTATGGATTGAAAGGTGAAAGAAGTGCAGGTGAAACAGGAGTATGGTTAGATCCTTCCATTAAAGGGAAAGAGAGAAAAATCTGCGCTATGGGAGTACGTTGCAGCAGATGGATAACTATGCATGGTTTTGCTTTTAATGTTAATGTTGATCTGCATTATTTTAGAAATATTGTTCCTTGTGGAATTCAGGATAAGCAGGTGACCTCACTAGAAAAGGAATTAGGTTATCGTGTAGATATGAATGAGGTCAAAAATCTCGTCTTAAAAAATTTTAAAGAAATTTTTAACTAGCGTTCACGCGGAATAAAAAACTTATATTTTTCTTTCATTACATTATTTTCATAAAGTTCAAAATTGAACCATCCGGATCGGATAAAGTTTGTTTTATCGATGGTTAAGTAAGGTTCTTTTATCTTATTCATTGTAAATAGTGGAGTGCCATCTTCTCGGTAGAACTTTATGCTATACACTTGTGATTTTTCAGTAGGCAAGGCAAGAACAACATGACCTTGAGGGTTAGTATATACAAATACGGAAGGGGTAAAGATTTTTTCAGTTGAAGGAACCTCAATTTTAATGCTATCGGCAATTGGTAAATTTCTGGAGGATTGATTCTTAGCTGTTGTACTTGAAATTTTGGAAATCGAATTAAATCTATTTGTAGAGTCGGCGGACGCAGATGGTGCTGCATTGTTGTTTGATAAAGAGGTCGTTTTTAGCGTATCGGGGATGGGTTTTGAAGATGTTGTAAAGAAATAAACACCTCCTTGTCTTTGTACATATAATCTGTAAAATTGTTTGAAATCGGGGGCCTTAGCATCAAGGAAACCATTTGTAACCGAAGTTGGATCTGCTACGCTTAAAATGGTTTTAAAACCGCTTACAGAATCAGGAGAACGTTGAATATTGATCAGAACAACATCCTTAAATGGATTGTTCCAACCTACGATGACCTTGCCGGATCTGTTTTTTACAGAAAATCTAGGTAGGCTATCCTGTGCAAAGGAAACAGAATAGAAAATGATACAAAGGAACAAGATCAGGAGTAATCTTATCATGGTGAAATCAGGATGTAAGACAGCAAAGATAGGTGAAGCATGGTCAAAAAATTAGTTCACCTTTTGTTAATGATCGGTTTCCTTGTAAACCACCGCTATGTATAGCTAAGATTTTACTCCCTTCCGGAAAGTATTTGTTTTGAATGAGATCATGTATAGCAAACATTAACTTTCCCGTATATACAAAATCAAGCGGGATGTTGGAAATTGAATAAAATTGATTCATGAAGTTTAGTAGTTCATTCGTTTTTTTAGCATACCCACCAAAATGATAATCATGAATCAATCGAAGAGTAAGGGTTCCAATTAGCTGTTGAATAGGAAGCGTAATGTTTGTATTTTTTAAGACAGGTATGCCGATTACGTTGGTATTAGAGGCTGCCATACTAATACCGGCTAACATCGTTCCTGTGCCAACGGCACATATAATATGCGAGTATTCTTTGGAGAGTTTTTGGGGGATGATTTCTTTTGCTCCCTTTACCCCTAAATGTCCAAACCCGCCCTGCGGAATTTGGAAAGTATCTGTGAAATGGTCAGAATTTGTTGTGGATAAGCCCCAACCTTTGTAGTGTAATTCCATTCCATAATTTTCGGCATCCTGAAGTGCTCTTGATTTTTCAGTTGGTTCATCCCCATGTATTATACCCATTGCTGTTAAGCCTATTTCTTTTGCTGCAAATGCTGTAGCTACAATATGGTTAGACCATGGTCCACCTTCAGTTTGGATCTTGGTATAATTTTTTTGGGTGGCGTCGAGCAGATAGTATTTGAGTTTAAATAATTTATTACCGGAGCAAACAGGATGAATCAAATCAGTGCGTAAAATATCCCAAGTAATTCCCGCTCGCTCATATACTGAGTAGGGAACTGTTTGAACGGGTACAGTAACGTTTAATCTGTCATCAACCCATTTCTTTACTATATCCCATTTATTTGAAACCATTGCTATACTTTTGCCATTTGGAGATAAATATAAACCATGAAACCAACTTTATTGATCTTAGCGGCCGGAATGGCCTCCCGTTATGGAAGCATGAAACAGATCGAAGCTTTTGGCCCATCTGGTGAAACTATAATGGATTATTCTATTTATGACGCCATCCGAGCTGGTTTTGGGAAAGTCGTATTCATCATTCGTAGTGAGTTTGCAGATAATTTTAAATCCATATTTGAACCTAAATTAAAAGGTAAGGTGGAGACTGGGTATGTTTACCAGGAATTAGATTCATTCATTGGTGATAGAGAATTGCCTACAGATCGAACTAAACCTTGGGGTACGGCACATGCAGTACTCTGTGCAAAGGAAATAGTAAGTGAACCATTTGCCGTGATTAATGCAGATGATTATTATGGTCGGGATGCATTCGAAAAGGCCTATCAGTTTTTAACTTCGGAATGTGCTGGAGCAACTTGGTCTATCATTGGTTATGAGTTATTAAATACTTTATCCGAACATGGTACAGTTAATCGTGGTGTATGTGAATTGGATGACAAGGGGAATCTCCGTTCGATTAGAGAAAGATTAAATATTAGTGAAGTAGAGGGAAAAATAATTGGAGATGATGCACTAGATCCAAGAGAAATTTCGAGAGACTCTATGGTGTCTATGAATTTTTGGTGTTTCCCTGTTGAAGTATTTTCTTATACGGAAACGTTATTCAATCATTTTTTAGATCAGCAGATCAATGTGCCTAAGTCAGAATTTTTCATTCCTCTGGTAGCCGATGAGTTTATTAAGGAAGGAAAAGGTAATATTCGGGTCATTCGAACCCGTTCATCATGGTTTGGCGTGACATATAAGGAGGATGCTCCTGCTGTACAAGCTAGCATCGATACGTTAGTACAAACGGGTGTATATCCTTCTAATTTGTGGGGTTAATAGATTAAAAAAGGGGTAGGGCCCTTTTTAATGTATTAATCGTTTAGTTATTGCCGATTACTTTAACCATGTAAACATGGTCGTCAATTCTTTTAACCTGTTGAATTCTGTCTAATCCTCGGATCGTGGATCTTACTGGAAGTTTTATCTGAGGTATGGTATTGGATTTATGCTCTTCTATTGACCGCATGAGTTGTCTGGATGTGATGGTAAATACCACTCCTTCTGCAGTTGCCTGACGTGCATTTAGGATACCAATTATCTCTCCATTTCGGTTAAGTATAGGACCTCCAGAATTACCAGGATTAGCTGAAATGCTGATCTGATTAGATAAGGTATCCCCTTTTAAACCCGTTAAGGCGCTTAAATATCCCTCGCCATATACAATTTCATCTTTTGGATAACCTAAAGTAAATACAGGTTCTGCGAGATCACTATTCGATTGGCGGAAACTGTAAGGAAGTGAGGCAGGACTTTTAAAGTCTGCGTCATTCATTTTTAAAACGGCGATATCTCTGGGCTTGTCGATAAAAACCAGTTCAACTTTGAAGTCTCGACCTTCTTTGTTTTGTACAAAAAGTTGATCTGCATTATCCACGACATGCGCTGAGGTTACCAGATAGCCTTTCGGGTCAATAAGGAATGAAGTACCTCCAAAGGTAATGGATGCATTAGGGTCGATTTTTTGATCAACCTCTTTTAGTTTCACATCTTGAGTATTCGTGCGAACTTCAAGCGTATTAACCTTTCTTCTTAGTTCTTCTATATCGCCAATTGGAGATTTAGGAGAAAAAAATAAGGTAAGTGTGCTGGTTATTAAGGCAGTAATTCCGGCAATGGATGCAGCTACGGCTATTGTTCTTTTATATTTAGTCCATAGAGCTACAATTCGTCCTTTTTCAGGTAAATGCAGATCAGCAATATCCCCAGACTCCTTTAGGTTGTGGTGAATATCAAATAGTGTGGACCTGAAACGTTTTATTTTGGCATACTCATTTAGTTCGTCTGTGAACAAATGATGTTCTACTACAAACTGATCTATAGAAGGGTTGCTCTTACGAAGATCTTCAAATGCACTAATCTCAGCAGGAGACATTTCTCCTCTGAGATACCTTTCTGTAAAATCTATTAATTGAATCTGGTCCATTAATTTCCGTTTTTATATTGGGCAAAGAATAATTTCTTTAGCCTCATAAGACATTTATACTTTTGGTTTTTTGCATTGTCAGCATTGGTATATCCAAAAAATGCGGAAATCTCCTGCATATTTTTGTTATGGATATAATAAGCTTCAAGCAAACTCTTACATGGTTCTCCAATTTTCCCAAGTGCGCTTTTCATTACACCATACTGGAAGTCTTGTTTTTCATGGGTCTCGATATCTTCCTCTACAGCTACCTGCTCTTCATAGTTGTCTATAGGAGTATCGTAAATCTTCTTTAATTGAAGTCTCTTGAGCCAAAGTCTGCGACTAACGGAATATATGTAGGTTCGGATCTGGCATTGAAGTTCAAAATCATCAGAAAGCGCTTTTTGATATAAAATGATCAATGTTTCCTGAAATATATCCCTGGCCTCATCCTCAGACCCATTATTTTGGACCACCAATTGTTGAACCAAGCCAAAGTTTTCCTTATAAATGGATTCTGTGGCTGATTTGTCATTTTGGGCTAGTCCTTCCAATAATTCCTTGTCTCTGAGATATTTACTCACCTATCAATAATTTATACGTGAAAAGGGGTTTTGTAACCCAAAAAACGAAAAATAATTTTTTTTTTCAAAAACTGGGTTACCTTTGCCAAAATTGTGTATTAATTTGTACATAGATTTTAAAATTTATTCAAAAACCAAGAAAATGAAAAAAGTATTCGCAATCCTGGCTATCGTAGCCTTAGCATCTTGCGGTGGTTCTGAAACTGCTGCTCCTGCAACTGATTCTGCTGCTGTAACAGTTGATTCTCCAGCTGCTGCACCTGCCGTTGATTCTCCAGCTGTTGCTGTTGATTCTCCAGCTGCTAAAGTTGATTCTCCAGCTACTAAGTAATTAGGAATAGCAATCGTATCAGCCATCTTACGAAAGTAAGATGGCTTTTTTTTGCCCAAAATTGCTGTTTTTAGGTAAAATGCCCTAATCCTTTTTGTAGAAACGTTAAAAAGCTGACTTGACCGTCGATCAAATTTGGAAAAATTATAAAAATCAACACCCTCATCTTTATATTTGCCTATATGGCAAACACCAGAAATTTAATTCGCCAGGGTATTCAGGAGTGCTTGGAACCTATAGCGTCTGATCCCATAGAACTGAACATAACTGAAGAGGAAATTGAATCCTACATTAGATCGTTACCACGAGGATTTTCTTTGGGGGTAAATGCTGTCTTTTTATTTAATTTCTCTACCCAGAAATTCATCTACATAGAGCAAACATTTAAAGAAATTTCGGGTTTTGACTCTTCAGAGTTGATCAACAATATTGTCCCCGACACGTTCTCGAATATATTTCACCCAGAACAAGCGCTGATCACTACCAAAGTGCATCAGGCATGCTATAATTCACTTGTGGCAGACTTTGTCAATAGAACGGATGTTCACGTGACCATGGATTATGCTATTCTGACCAAAAACGGCGATTCCCGACGTTTACTTTCACAATTCACCCCTTTATTATGGAAAAGCAACAACCTGGTTTTGGTTGGTGGCTTTTTTACTGATATCACCCATCTTCACCGAGAAGGGCAACCCATCGTAAACATATCTTCGAGTCAAGGCATACTCAAATCATTTAGTCCGTTTACACATGATCTAGTAAAAGAGGGGTTGACTGAATTTACGATTCGTGAATTAGAGATGCTTAAACTCACTTCGAATGGCTATACAAATGAGGAAATAGCTAAAGAAATGAATGTATCCAAAGCAACTATTTATGCGCATCGAAGAAATATTTTGGCTAAAGCAGACTTCAAATCCATACCTAAGCTTATTGAAGCGTTACGATTCAAAGGAATTTTATCATCTCTGATGTTATGTATTTCCTCATTTTCAGAGCTTATTACCTCTCAAGCGCTTATAATATCGCTTATTTAGTGCTGCTGCCCTGTGATTTCGTATCTTTGTTGAATGATAACATTTGACCAATTGGGTTTGGATGAAGGTTTGCTTCAATCCATTACCGCATTAGGGTTCGTCCAACCCACCCCAATACAGGAAAAATCAATTCCGGTATTGCTTCAAGGGACTAAAGATTTTGTAGGTCTGGCTCAGACAGGTACTGGTAAAACTGCATCTTTCGGACTTCCATTGCTTCAATTAATTGATAAAGGGAATAAATCACCTCAGGCACTTATCGTTTGTCCAACGCGTGAATTGTGCATGCAGATAACGAATGATCTGCTCAATTTCAAGAAAAAATATGCTCCTATTTCGGTGACGGCTGTTTATGGAGGGGCTTCGATATCTATGCAGATCAAAGACCTAAAAAGAGGAACTCAGATCGTAGTGGCAACGCCTGGACGGCTGATTGATCTGATCGAAAGAAGGGCAATAAATCTTGAACAGATTAAATACATTGTTTTAGATGAGGCCGACGAAATGTTGAACATGGGTTTTAGGGATGATATTGAATTCATCCTTCAAAATACTCCGGCAAGAGAAAGTACTTGGCTTTTTAGTGCCACCATGCCTACTGAAGTAAAGCAGGTAAGCCGCAAATACATGGATGATCCCTTTGAACTGACCATTGGGAAAGTGAATGCCACCAATGTCAATATTGATCATCAATATTATGTAACGGTACACCACAATCGCTATGAAACGCTGAAGCGAATCATCGATTTTAATCCAGGAATTTATGGTATCATCTTTACCCGCACAAAAGCAGACGCTCAGGAAATAACAGAAAAGATCATTCGTGAAGGCTATGATATTGAGGCTTTGCATGGTGACCTAACCCAACAGCAGCGTGATAAAGTTATGGGCCGATTCCGGGAAAAAAGCCTTCAATTGCTTATTGCCACGGATGTTGCGGCTAGAGGTATTGATGTACAGGGTATAACTCATGTGATCAACTATGAATTGCCAGATGATCCGGAAGTATATACACATCGTAGTGGTCGTACAGGTCGAGCTGGTAAAAGTGGAATTTGTTTATCAATCGTGACCCCAAGGGAAACTTATCGTATCCGCCAGATTGAGAAGATGGTGAACAATCGTTTTCATAAGCTGGATATTCCATCCGGAAAAGATGTATGCAGAAAACAGTTCTTTCATTTCATCGATAAAATGCTTCAGGCTGATATTAGTCATGGTGAGTATGAGGCCTATCTTCCTACTTTACAAGAAAAATTTGCAGAAGTAACCAAAGAAGAGATCCTTCAACGTGTTGCTGCTCTTGAGTTCGATCGGTTTTTGCAATATTATGAGAATGCGGTTGACCTAAACAAAGAAGCTGGAGGATCGAGAAGAGAACCATCTAATCGAGGAGAAAGAGCAGATCGGGATAGAGGAGACGCACGCCGGGGAAGAAGCGCAGGTAATGGCCAATACAAAAGATTATTTGTCAATCTAGGAACAAAAGACGGATTCTATAAAGCCAGTTTCCTACAATTCATTCTCGATATGAGCGATCTAAAGAAAGAAGTATTGGGAAAGATTGATATGAAAGAAATGAATAGTTGGATCGAGATCGAGCCTGCGGCAGCCAATCGGATGATCAAATCAATTGATGGTAAGAAGTTCAAAGGGCGCCAGATTCGAATGAATGATGCTGATTCAGGGGGTGGAAATCGTAGAGGTAGATCTACTGAAAAGCAATAAGGACAAAGTATTCAAAACAAATTCTTAATTTGGACGTCGTAAAATGAACAATATTTTGACTTTTCACGATTTTCATTTTTTTTACTTTTGATATGATGATCAGCAACAAGGCATACCGTTATTTTTATTTTGGTTACTATTTTACTAGTAAAGCGGGATCCCTATAGTTGCCTTCAAATACAATACCTAACGAAACCAACATAGAATCCCGCTTAAAGGCGGGATTTTTTATTATGAAAAAAGAAGTAAATCTAAAAAACAGATCTCAACGAGTAAGCATACAAGGATTTGAAGGATCATTTCATCAGGTAGCCGCTCGTCAATTTTTTGGAAAAGAGATTGAGGTAATACCTTGTACTACCTTTAAAGAGGTGATTAGGATAGCGTCTAATAAAAAGGAGAGTGATGGTGGGGTAATGGCGATTGAGAATTCTATAGCGGGTAGCATTCTCCCTAATTACAACCTTTTGCAAAAATCCTCCCTAAAAGTGGTTGGAGAAGTTTATTTGCAGATAAAACAAAATCTATTAGTGAATCCAGGGGTATGTCTTGAGGATATCAAAGAGGTACATTCACATCCCATGGCTCTGCAGCAATGTCTGGAGTTTTTAGATCAGTATAACTGGAAATTGGTTGAAACCGATGATACGGCGCTCTCAGCTAAATATCTTCATCAGAAAAGATCCAAACATATTGCGGCCATAGCCAGTAAGTTGGCAGCGGAAATGTTTGATCTGGAAATTTTGGTTCCCAATATTCATACCCTGAAGAATAATTACACTCGCTTTCTAATTTTGAAAAGGGAGGTAGAAATGGATGAACGAGTGAATAAAGCCTCTGTAAACTTTCATACTGATCATTCTCGAGGGAGCTTAGCACGGGTACTTACTAAGATAGCAGAAGCTGGGGTTAATTTGAGTAAACTGCAAAGTTTTCCAATTCCTGGATCTGATTTTAAATATAGTTTCCATGCCGATATGGAGTTTGAAAAGCTGGAGCAATTTGAACGTGTCGTAAAGCAAATAAAACCACTAACGGCGAGCTTTAATGTGTATGGCATTTACAGAAGTGGAATGGATAAAAAAAATTGATATGCTCAAGATCAAAACATCAGAAAGGCTGGAAGGTATCGGGGAATATTATTTTTCTCAAAAATTGAGAGAAATTGACGAACTGAATCGCCTGGGAAAGCAGATCATAAATCTGGGTATTGGTAGTCCTGATTTACCGCCTCATCCCGATGTGATAAAAATTCTACAGGAAGAATCTGCTAAACCTGTTGTGCATGGATATCAAAGTTATAAAGGATCTTCTGTTTTAAGAGAGGCGATGTCTAAATGGTATAAGGATTGGTACCATACCATTTTGGATCCTCATACTGAAATACTACCATTAATGGGTAGTAAAGAAGGCATCATGCATATTTGTATGACCTATTTGCAACGAGGTGATGAAGTGTTGATACCAGATCCTGGATATCCAACGTACAGAAGCGCAGTTCAATTGGCCGGTGGAATTATACGGGAATATATGCTACTGGAAGAAAATGATTGGTTCCCAGATTTAGAGGCTTTAGAAGAACAAGGACTTGATGGTGTAAAGATCATGTGGGTAAATTATCCGCATATGCCAACGGGTGCAATGCCTACCATTGCATTTTTTGAAAAACTTGTGGCCTTCGGTAAGCGAAATAATATTCTGATCTGTCATGATAATCCATATAGCTTTATTCTGAATGATCATCCAATTAGTTTATTAAGTATTCCCGGCGCTAAAGATGTAGTGATCGAACTGAATTCTTTAAGTAAAGCTCAAAATATGGCTGGGTGGAGGGTTGGTATGTTATGTGGTGCGGCAAATAGGATCGATGAAATACTAACCTTCAAGAGTAATATGGATAGTGGCATGTTTCTCCCTGTTCAACTGGCGGCTGCAAAAGCACTGGATTTAGGGAAAACCTGGTATGATAATCTTAATACAATTTATCGAGAAAGGAGAGAGAAAGTATTTGAGATCATGGATCTTTTAGGTGCACGATATGACAAAAAACAAACGGGGTTGTTTGTTTGGGCAAATATTCCCTCTACCTATACCAATAGCTTTTCTTTTAGTGATGAGATGCTTCAAAATGCGGGAGTATTTATAACGCCAGGAGAGATTTTTGGAAATGCAGGTAAGCGATATATCCGAATCAGTCTTTGCACCCCTAAGGAGAAAATAGTTGAAAGTCGTAAACGATTAGAGAAATATTTATCAGCTAAATCAAATGGATAATCAAAAACGTATAGCGATACTTGGAGTGGGCTTAATGGGAGGATCTCTGGCTCTTCAATTAAAAGATAGAGGATTATCAAAAGAGATTATTGGAGTAGATCATTCTGAAGTCCATCAACAGAAAGCACTTGAACTAGGTTTGGTAGATAAAATTGAAACTCTTGAAGAGGCTATAGCTAATACTGATGTGATTATTTTAGCTATACCGGTAGATAGTATAGTACGCATACTTCCAGAAGTGCTGAATAGAATCAGTGATCAAATTGTTATAGATCTTGGATCTACCAAATCATTATTGGTCGAAACAGTTAAAGACCACGAGAGAAGAGGTCGTTACGTACCTACTCACCCCATGTGGGGTACAGAATATAGTGGTCCTACTGCAGCCCTGAAAGGAGCTTTTGAAGATAAAGCTGTAGTAATCTGTGATGCTAACGACTCAGATGAGGATGCCATCAGCTGGACTCGGTTTATGTTTAAAAGTATAGGTATGCACCAGATCGAAATGACCTCAAAAGATCATGATCTTCATGCAGCTTACGTAAGTCATATTTCTCATATTACATCATTTGCATTGGCGAATACAGTTTTAGAAAAGGAAAGAGAAGATCATGCCATTTTTGAAATGGCAAGTGGTGGTTTTGAAAGTACGGTTAGACTGGCAAAAAGTAATCCGGAAATGTGGATTCCCATTCTGATGCAAAACAAAGAGAATGTCTTAGATGTTTTAAATGAACATATCTCACAGCTTCGAAAATTCAAAAGTTGTCTGGAAAAAGAAAACGTTGACTATTTAAAAGAACTGATGGAAGGTGCCAATCGAATCAAACGAATCCTTAAATAACAATAAAAACGCTTAAATTACCAATATGAATGTTAATGAAATATGGAGTAAAAGACCTTTAATCATTTCTGGACCTTGTAGTGCTGAAACTGAGGAGCAGGTTTTAGAAACTGCCATGCGATTGGCAAATACCGGAAAGGTAGATGTATTGCGTGCCGGCATTTGGAAACCAAGAACCCGCCCCGGAAGCTTTGAAGGTATCGGGACAAAAGGTCTTCCCTGGTTGCAACAAGCCAAAAAGCAAACAGGATTGCCTGTAGCTGTAGAAGTGGCAACGGCAAAACAAGTTGAAGACGCTCTACATTTTGGAGTGGATATACTTTGGATTGGGGCTCGTACAACAGTTAATCCTTTTTCTGTTCAGGAGCTGGCTGACTCCCTTCGCGGAGTAGATATACCTATTTTGATCAAGAATCCTATTAATGCTGATCTGGAACTTTGGACTGGTGCAGTAGAGCGTATGACTAAGGCAGGTATTCGTAATATTGGTTTGATACATAGAGGATTTGCCTCTTATGGGAATACTCAATTTCGTAATGCCCCTATGTGGCACTTGGCAATAGAGATGAAAAGGCGTAATCCAGAACTGATGATGATCAATGATCCTTCTCATATTTGTGGACGTCGGGATCTCTTGATGGAAGTAGCACAGGAAGCAATAGATCTTGATTTTGACGGACTAATGATCGAAAGTCATATAGATCCGGATAATGCTTGGAGTGATGCCAAACAACAGGTAACCCCTGAACGCTTGGCAGAAATGATTAACGATATCAAATGGCGTCATGAGGATGTATCTTCTGAAAGTTTTCATCTTGCTTTAGATAAATTACGTGAGCAGATCAACCAATTGGATGATGAATTGATGCAATTGCTCAGTCAGCGAATGAAAATTGCAGATCAGATCGGCAATTATAAAAAAAATAATAACGTAACCATTCTGCAGACAAATCGTTGGAATGAGATCTTGGAACGAGCATATCAGAAATCAGACAAACTTGGTTTAAGCCGTGAGTTCATAACCCGATATATGGATGCTGTACATATGGAATCTATCAACCGACAAAACTCGATCATGAATTCATAAGAAGATGAGTGAAAATAAAGTCTATATTTTTCTTCATGTGATTGTTGAAGTAGAAGGGCGAAAGCCAATGCTTAAGCCTTCTCTTAGGGCTGTATATTATGCCTGGTTTAAAAAGCATGCAAATGAAAAGGGATATCGTATTCATTCCGTAGGAGGGGCGGCAGATCATGTTCATTTTTTCATACAATTGCATCCTGCACAAAATCTACTCCAGGTGGTGAAATGGTTAAAAGAAGAATCTCATAGATTCATAGATGATAGTAAATTATTAACCGAGCCATTTCATTGGGAATCAGATTACAGAGCATTCTCTGTAAGCCCTTCAAATTATACGCAAACTATAGAATATCTTGCGAAACAAGATGAGTTTCATCAGCAAAAAACGTTAGAGCAGGAGCTAGAACTGATTGATAAAAATCGAATTAAAATAGATGAATCCTAAAAACATACGTTTTGCTCACAGCAACGTTCACTATTATTTTAATGGTTCTCTTAAGCACCTAAGTAAGCTTGCCGAAAAAAAGACATCGGTGATCATTACAGATGATCATGTTTTCGCTGCGCATAAAGACAAGATGCGAGGCTGGAATGTGATCACATTAAAGCCTGGAGAAGAGTATAAAGTACAAGCTACGGTTGATGCGGTAATAGAAACATTGATTGAAATGCAGGCAGACCGTACAACCACTTTAATAGGAATTGGTGGTGGGGTAATTACTGATCTTACCGGATACATCGCTTCAATTTATATGCGTGGTATCCGCTTTGGTTTTGTTCCAACAACACTATTGGCAATGGTTGATGCAGCCATCGGTGGGAAAAATGGTATTGATGTAGGGGAGTATAAGAATATGGTAGGGATCATTCGCCAACCAGCATTTCTGTTATATGATCAATCCTTACTTCAAACGCTTCCTACCATGCATTGGGCAGATGGATTTGCAGAAATCATAAAGCATGCTTGTATAAAAGACAGATCAGCTTTTCGCATTTTGGAGCAAAATGATCTTGAGCGAATGCAGCAAGATAAAAAAATGCTTTCCTGGATCATTCAAAGGAATGCACTTTTAAAATCTAAAGTGGTACAGCAGGATGAATTTGAAGTTGGAGAAAGAAAATTGTTGAATTTCGGTCATACTTTAGGACATGCCATAGAGACGCAATACGATTTAACACATGGCCAAGCTGTTTCATTAGGTATGGTATATGCAGCCAGGTTGTCCGAGCTTTATCTTGGTTTCAAGGATACTGAAAAAATTGAGAAAGTACTCACCCAGTATGGATTACCAGTGGCAGCTTCTTTCAAAATGGAAAAAGTATTAACTATTTTGAGGATGGATAAAAAGCGAAATAGTAAACACATGAATTATATTATGTTGGAAAAAATTGGTAAAGGAATTATTTTTCCAATTGAGTTAAAAACTCTGGAAAAACAACTTCTCACTATAGCTAGATCATGAATGTAACAATTACACCTTCATTTCTTGTTGGACAAATTGAAGCACCAGCTTCTAAAAGTTGCATGCAACGAGCTGTCGCAGCTGCTTTATTGCATAAAGGGGTAACTTATATTCAAAATCCGGGAAATAGTAATGATGATCTTGCTGCCATTGACAACTGCAAAAAGCTTGGAGCCATTTTATCCCAAAAAGATAATCAATTGATCATTGAAAGTAGAGGTATTTATCCTAAGGATAATATTCTGGACTGTGGCGAAAGTGGGCTGGGCATCAGAATGTTCACACCTATTGCTGCTTTAAGTCCAGAAAAACTAACTATAACGGGTAGTGGCAGTTTGAAGATGAGGCCTATGAATTTTTTTGATGAGATATTTCCCTTACTTGGAATTCAGATTTCATCACAAGATGGCAGGTTACCATTGCAAATTCAAGGACCATTGCAGCCAAGATCAATCGAAGTGGATGGGTCGTTAAGTTCACAATTCCTTACAGGTTTATTAATGGCATTTGCTGCATCTGGAGCAAATGAAGTAACTATAGATGTAAAAGACTTAAAAAGTAAGCCATACATCGATCTAACTTTAGCTGTATTATCGTCATTTGGCTGGGAAGTAACCCATAAGGACCACAGGCAGTTTATTTTTTCAGGCAAATACGATTACAAAGAAGCGATCCATTATAAAGTTGAGGGAGATTGGAGTGGTGCCGCTTTCCTACTCGTTGCTGGAGCTTTGGCCGGGGATATTGTAGTAATGGGTTTAGATCCATTTTCAACTCAGGCGGATAAAGCGGTACTTGGTGCATTGCAAAATGCGGGGGTTCAAATGAGCATTCAGCCAGATCAGATTGAGATTAAAAAATCAACATTGATGGCATTTCATTTTGATGCTACAGAGTGTCCAGACCTTTTTCCGCCTTTAGTAGCTTTGGCCTCATTCTGTAATGGGACCACCGCAATCACAGGTGCACTTCGACTTACCCATAAAGAAAGTAATCGGGCGCTAACATTGCAGGAAGAATTTAGTAAATTAGGGGTAAAGATTACCATACAGGACGATCTTATGCTGATCGAAGGTGGGAAAAGAGTAAAATCTGCTGTAACCAATTCACATCACGATCATAGGATCGCCATGGCTTGTGCGGTGGCGGCATTGCGAGCAGAAGGGGATGTAACGATTGAAGCGGCAGATGCCATTCGTAAATCTTATCCTGATTTTTACAACGATATGCGTCAACTGGGCGCTTTAATAAAATAAGAACATGAACGGATTTGGTAGGCTATTCAGGGTTAACATTTTTGGAGAATCTCATGGGGAGTCAGTTGGCGTCAATATTGACGGATGTCCTGCGGGATTATCGCTGGATGTACAAGATTTTCTTCCTGATCTAGAGAGAAGAAAAGGCGGTACAATGAAAGGAACAACTCCACGACAGGAAGATGATCTACCTATTTTCAAGAGTGGTGTTTTTAATGGAAAAACAACTGGAGCTCCAATCACTATTTTTTTTGAGAATAAGAATATCCGTTCAGGTGATTATGAAAAGTTGAGAGCCATTCCTCGTCCAGGTCATGCTGATTTTGTAGCCCATCAAAAATTTGGTGGACATGAAGATTATAGAGGGGGTGGTCATTTCAGTGGGAGACTTACATTACCCTTGGTAAGTGCTGGCGTCATTGCAAAGAAATTATTACGTGATATAACCATAACGTCTAGTATAACCGAGATAGGTGGCGATACCGATATCGAAAAAGGTTTACAAAAAGCGATCGATGAAAAAGATTCAGTAGGCGGTATAGTAGAATGTAGAGTTCTTGGTTTGCCAATTGGTTTAGGCGAACCTTTTTTTGATTCGGTTGAATCATTATTGGCGCATGCTGCCTTTGCCATTCCAGCTGTTAGAGGTATAGAGTTTGGTACTGGATTTGCTGCAGCAAGAATGTATGGTGTGCAACATAATGATGCCATACTTGACACTTCAGGACAAACGGCTACAAATCACTCCGGGGGTATTGTTGGGGGCATCACCAATGGTAATGAGCTGATTTTTCGAATCGCGATAAAGCCAACATCATCTACCCCCAAAGTCCAACATACATTAAATTGGGAGACGGGAGAAACAGAAGATTTTTCAGTTAAGGGACGTCATGACCTTTGTATAGCGTTAAGGGTACCACCTGTTTTGGAGGCAATTACAGCTATCGTATTAGTTGATCTTATGTATGTAGAAAATAAGATTTCAAGATTGATTTAAGAATTCAGCATGAAAATATCTTCTTTTATTTTATTTACTGTAATGGTCGTTTCGCTGGGGTGCCAAACTCCCCAAAAAGTTGATCCATATGTAAAAGTATCTGGTTCAGGTTTTATTCGAAAGGGTAAGCCTTATACTTTTATGGGTACAAACTTTTGGTATGGTTTAAATCTTGGTTCAACAGGTGAAGGTGGAGATAGGGAAAGATTGATTAGGGAACTCGATCATCTTGCTTCAATAGGGGTGAAAAATCTTCGGGTAATGGCAGGTACAGAGGGTCCCGACACAGAAGGTTACCGAATGTTGCCTTCATTGCAATCTGCTCCTGGCCGGTATAACGAAGAGGTATTCAAAGGATTGGATTTTCTCCTGGTAGAGATGGGTAAACGAGATATGGTGGCTGTAATGTGTTTGAATAATTACTGGAATTGGAGTGGCGGAGTGGGTCAATATTTGGTTTGGGCTGGTGCAGCAGATTCTATTCCCAATCCATCAGCACCTGGTGGCGACTGGAAATTATATCAGGAATTTGCATCCAGCTTTTACAGTCATGAAAAGGCCACAAAGCTTTTTGAAGATCATATCCGTACTGTTATCAATAGAAAAAACCACATCTCAGGCAAGTTATATAAAGACGATCCCGTTATTATGAGCTGGGAACTCGCTAATGAGCCAAGAGGCTCCAATAATATTGCGGGAATGCATAGCTGGATAAGAAAAACATCTGATTTGATCCGGAGCCTTGACCCTAACCATTTAATTACTACTGGTAGCGAAGGGAATACCTCTGGTCCACTTGCAGGAACCGATATTTTTAATGATCATCATTTCCCATCTATCGATTATGCAACCATTCATTTATGGGTACAAAACTGGGATTTTTATAACCCGTATAAGGCAGATTCAACGTATGGACCCTCAGTCAAATTTGCGCAAGATTATATAAAGTGGCAATTAGAAAAAGCAAAGAAATTGGGTAAGCCTGTAGTTCTTGAAGAGTATGGAATTTCAAGAGATACAAATAACCATGCTGCAGGAACTCCGGTAACCATTCGAGACAAGTTTTACGAAGAAATTTTCAAAATAGTGGATAAAGAGGTTAAATCAGGAAAATCTGCACTAGCCGGAGTTAATTTTTGGGCATGGGGCGGGGAAGGGCGACCTTCTTCTCCAAAAGCTATGTGGAAAAAGGGAGATAACTTTATTGGTGATCCTCCACATGAAGCACAAGGTTGGTATTCGGTATTTAACACCGATTCCACTACTATCCAGGTAATCAAAAGATTTGCCATGGGTATAAATTCACACTAATACTAACCTTTTTATTTATATATTCAATATATCTTTCCTTATGAATTCCCATAATAATGAAAACAAAGTATTACGTATATCTGTTTTTGGCTAATCTTTTATTTTTTTCCTGTGATCTATCTAATGGTGAGGGAAAATCTGATTCCGGGAATGATTTTATTGTATCGCATGATGCGAGTAATATTGAAAAAGCAATCAGGGATTCGATATTAACTTCAATAAGTAGAGAAAAGGAGATTAACCAAAAGACAGCGCGAGGGTATCATAATATTGAACTTTTGGATAAGGTTTATAGTAAAAATGATTACTATAGACTTTGGTCTAGTAGCACTGCCTTGCATCCACGGGCCGATAGTTTTTTTTCTATGATACAATTTGCAGCGTATTATGGATTATTTTCAGAGGACTATCATTTTCAACAATTAAAAGGATTAATTACTGATTTAAAAAAGGAGGAGAATCAGCAAAAGGTTTCCTATTGGGCAAAAGCTGATCTTTTATTATCGGATGCATTTATTTCATTTGCTCATGATTTGCATTTGGGTAGAATTCCAAAGGATGCTGAAACATTAAATCCTGACACCGTTGTCACTGCTGATTTTTATTTATCTCTCTTTAAAAAAATGATGGATAGCATGCCAAGATTAACCTTGGAGGATCTTGAGCCAAAGCATAAAGCATATCAATCGTTAAGAAATGCCTTGCCAGTCTTTGTTGGGGGTATGAATACAAAGAAATATACGTATATCCGTTTCCCTAAAAAGGATTCCATCAGTTTTGTAAAGGAATTGAGGCAGAGGCTTTATGAAGATGGTTTTATTGCATTCAATGATCGTATGCCTGATTCTATCGAGCTTGCTCAAGCCGTAAGATTAGCCCAGAAGTCTTTAGGTATTACCATAGATGGTAAACCAGGACCTAAGTTTGTTCGCCGAATTAATGAAACAGATATAGATCGTTTTAGGAGAATTGCGATCAATTTAGATCGCTATAAGCATTTGCCAGATCAAATGCCTGATGCCTATATTTTTGTAAACCTTCCTGCGTTCAAGCTTCAGGTTATAGAAGATGAAAATTTAGTAATTGAATCTAAGGTTATTGTAGGGAAATCAACTACGAGGACTCCTTTGTTGCATAGTGAGATCTCAAGTCTTGTCACATATCCACAATGGACAGTGCCGAGAAGTATTATTTTTAATGAGATGATACCCAAAATAAAACAAGATCTTGCGTATTTGAAAAGGCAAAACCTGATGATTGTAGATAAATTTGATAGTGTAATTGACCCTTCATCAGTTAATTGGTCTGAAATGGGAGGGGGTAATTTTCCTTACGTAATTCGGCAGCGTCAGGGTGACGATAATTCCTTAGGTGTAATGAAATTTAACTTTCCCAATAGCTATTCGGTATATCTTCATGATACCAATGCCAGATCATTATTTGGAAGGGAGAATCGGGCTTTAAGTCATGGATGTGTAAGAGTTCAGGCTTGGGATACATTAGCCCGTTATATTGTTAGCCGAGATTCTTCAGGAGTAAGTGTTGAAAACCTGCAGGATTGGCTTACCAAGCAGGAAAAACATAATATCCCGGTAAAGCGCAAATTGCCAGTCTATTTGCGATATTTTACTGCTGAGGTAGGTGAAAATGGGGCAATTAAGTTTTATGACGATATTTACGGGGAAGATAATAAATTGATTATCAAATACTTTATAAGATAGCTTCTTATTTAATTTGAAGTAGCTGGATGGCGCTCTCGCGATTTAGCTTTTTGAACTTTGTCTGTTTATAAACGTTAGTTATGGTAATTTTAGAGTGTTGAATAATTAATTTTTTACCTAACTGGTACGACATTATTTTTGCAATCATTTAATAAACTGTCTTTTATGAGAAAACTTATGCTTGGTTCGCTGATGCTTATATCCGTAATCGGTGCTTTTGCTCAAACTCCAGCTAAAGACCAATACAAAAAATCTAAAGTTTTGGGGGTTCATTTTACCACTCATGATTTTGCAACCGCATCAGATATTAAGGCAAATGGATTATCAAACGTACTTACCAAAAGTGGTTGGTCAAGTATGTCAACTAAATCTGCAGGGTTGGCCGTTTCTTACATAACTGGATTATCTAATAATTTAGATTTAATGACCAGGGTTGGTGGTTCAGTGCTCACTTATCCTGTTCCCGATAAAAAAGCTTTAGTTGATAAATTATTGCTTGAGGCCGACGTTAATTTGAACATCAAATTAATACCTGATAATTTTGTTGTTGTTCCTTATCTCTCTTTAGGAGCTGGTGCTTCTTCATGGGGTGGTTATTTATCAGCTTATATGCCACTAGGTGCAGGTTTACAAGTCAATTTATCAGATGAATCTTTCATCTTCTTACAATCTCAGTACAGAGCACCTATTACGACCAATAATGGGGCATCTCATATTTTCTGGGGAGTTGGGTTTGCTGCTAATCTCAGCAAATAAAAGGGTTAGTAATCTAAAATGAAACGGGTCGCTCAAAAGCGACCCGTTCTTTTTTTGGTGTTATTGTTTTTTATTTCCAAATACTCGTTGCAAGATATTCTTCTTTTTCCGAGTGGTATCCTGATTGTTATTAGGGGTATTAACGGGTGTGATGATTTTAGGCGATTCTTTGCTTTTTTCAGGTTTATCCTCTTCCATAATTTTTTGTGATTCTGCCGATACCGCTTCCGTACCATCACTTACCGGTATATCGATAAAATCAGCGGAACTTCCAGCCCCCATATTCTCTCCTTCTGCTGGCGGAGGTAACTCCCCACCAGAAAGTTGTTGATAATCATAGATGATCTCGTTTTCTAGAGATTCTGGAACAATAAATTTAGCAGTTGGGTCTATGCCAAGGGTTTTATCTTTATATACTTCCTGTAAAAAATAGCCCCAAGCTGGCATGGCCATTTGAGCACCACCTGTTGTATATAAAAGTTTCAAAAATGGATTATCTGCACCCACCCAAACTCCGGCAAGTAGTTGGGGTGTAAAGCCTATGAACCAACCATCTGCATTATCATTAGTTGTTCCTGTTTTACCAGCAGCTTCGCTATTTATTCCATAAACATTTCTCAGATTTCGACCTGTTCCAAAATTGACCACCCCTTGCATCATTTTCGTCATAATATAGGCATCTGCTTCACTAATCACTTCTTCTGATTTACTCGAGAAACTAGCCAGAAGATTTCCATTTCTATCTTCAATACGGGTGATAAAATAGGGCTTTACATTAAACCCTCTTCCGGGGAACATGGTATAAGACCTTACCATTTCAATTAAAGAAATATTGGCAGCCCCAAGTGAAATAGATGGATAGGGGGGGATTTTACTTTCGATTCCACATTTTTTTGCAAAATCAATGGTTTGCTGCACACCTAGCTGGTTGATCAAATACACAGCAGCCGGGTTTTTTGAATACGCCAAACATATTGCCAATGGGCCTCCGCCACCAGAAATGACTTTACTACCCATTCGGATTGGTCCACCAGGAATTGGCGTTTCGGGTTTATATCCATTCGTAACACCAAGGGTGTATAATAATGGTTTAAATGTTGAACCAACCTGACGTTTAGTATTTACATTAACATGATCAAATTTATACGTTTTGAAATCAATACCACCTACCCATGCTTTTACTTCTCCAGTTTGTGGATCCATGGCTAAAAATCCGGTTTGCAGCATCTGCTTGTGATATTTGATGGAATCAATGGGAGTCATGATGGTATCTTTTTCTCTTTTCGCATTCCATGCAAATACTTTCATTGGAACTTTTTGGTAAAAGTTCTCCCTGATCTCTTCATCACTTAGGCCTTCTTCTAATAAACTTTTCCAGCGATCCGTTTGCTTCATTTCGGATTCCAGCAATCGCTTTCCTTCCGCAGAATTCCAAATAGTTCCATTTTTAATATTAGATTGATTGGAAAATACTTTCTGAAGATTTTGCATATGTCTGAATACGGCAATCTCTGCGTATTCTTGCATCCTTGGATTTATCGTGGTATAAATTTTTAAACCATCTTTATAGATATCATATGGTTCGTCAGTCTTAGGATTTTTATTTTCCTTACACCATTTTTTTACTTCATCTCTTAATACATCACGGAAATAAGGCGCAATACCTGCATTTTCATTCAGTTTTTTATATTTTAATTGAATAGGTTTTGGTTTAATGTCATTGGCCTCCGACTCAGATAAGTAATTATTCCTTACCATTTGATCAATTACCGTATTTCTCCTATCAAGTGCAGCTTTGGGATTTCTACGTGGGTTATATATGGTATTACCCTTTAACAGTCCTACAAGTACTGCAGCTTCTTCTACAGAAAGCCGAGACGGCTCTTTTTGAAAATATGTTTTGGCCGCATTACGGATACCATAGATTTCATCACCATAGCTTACCATGTTTAAGTAAAGAGCAATGATCTCTTCTTTCGTAAAATTCCTTTCAAGTTTAATGGCTACAATCCATTCCTTGAATTTTTCAATTACACGCATTACCTTATTAGAGGTACCTTGATTAAGCAGATTTTTTGCCAGCTGTTGTGTTAAAGTACTGGCACCACCTTCTTTCCCAAGATATACCACGGCACGTAATAAACTTTTTATGTCTATACCAGCATGCTGATAGAATCGCTCATCTTCTGTTGAGATCAAGGCTTTAACTACATTTTGGGAAATATCTCCATACTTAACATTCGTTCTATCCTTCAGATAAAATTTTCCCATTAGCGTTCCATCGGCTGCATATACTTCAGATGAGGACAGCATAGAAGGGTTTTCCAATTCCTCAAGCGAAGGCAGCTTTCCAAATAAACCAAAGTTTAACGTAATCAGAAACAGTATAAAAACTGCCCAACTCCACAGAAAAATTTTCCAGAAAAGTCTTACGGCATTCGACATATAAATCAGTTATTGTAATAGTTATAGTTATTTATAAGGAGTATGTTCTTTTATTATCTGTTGATATCTTTCAAGTTCCTGCTTTTTTACCATTTGTTCAAAATTGATAGTGCTTATAGCTAAAAAATAATATTTTTCTTTGGGTAGCCATGGAAAGATAGATCTGGAACTTTCTGTGTTGACCTTAGCTAGATAGGCATTGGCTTCCGTTCTATTTGAAAAATTACCTAGGCTCAAGAAACGTATATCTTTTCCGTAATCTGTTGTATTGATAATTGGTAATTCAATTAACTGCTCCCGATTATATTTTCTAAGCGCATTTCTAGCTTCGTTCAAATACACAAAATCAACTTTTTGCAGTACTAAGACAACAACATGTAAATCTGATGGATTAAATGTATATCCGTCAATATTACGTTCAGACGGATTAGGTTTATTTTTTGTAGAATCGATGTTTTCTGGAATTGAGGTAATCAATTTTACTGAATCTTTATTTGTAAGACCTGAATCTATTAGTGCTGGATCAATTGTTTGTTCTACCTCATTTACTCGGACAACATCCAACTCTGTAAGATATTTTTCTAATTCTGCTCTTTTGCCTACTACATCTGCTAGAATTTTTGCCTTTGGCGTAATGGCAGATGTGGGAAAAAGCATCTGAAGTTTTTTTAAAATATCCAGTGCCAGACTATCATTTTTTTCCCGGACATAATAAACGGATTCAATATATAAAAGTTGAGGAGTCCAAAAATTTTCGCCAAAACTGCTGTCAGCAATCTTTTTTTCTAAGATAGCTTTTTTAAAATTGCCTTCTATGAAAGAAGTATATACTTGTTCATAGGCTAACGTGGCCATTTGATCCAACTGTTTTATTTCTTTAGCTACTCCAACGGGATCAAGTATAAGACGGGTGAATGGACTTTTTTTGAAATTAGTAGTTAGAAAATTTTTATAGGTTTCTGCTTTTGAATTATTTCTTATTTGGGTATAACAGAAATAGAGTCCATAGACTACTTCTTCAAGATATTTAGATTTTGGATAGCGTTTTAAAAGTTCTTCATTGATATCAATGGCAGCAGAACAATCGTTTAAACTTTCTCTATAGATCTTTCCCAGTAAATACATGGAAGTTTCAATAGTATCCTGTGAAGCTTGCTTTTGTTCGGGTGTCAAGGGTAGATTCGCTACCAATGCTTCCAGCGTAAGTATAGATGGTGTCTGCTTTGAATTCTCGGCCCGAGTGGAATCTGCATCTGCAGCTTCTCCTTGTTGAGTAATCAATGCATTTCCAGCGATTATGGCTTTCTCTCTTCTCCAATTATCAACATTAGGTCTTTTACCCCATGTAACTTCAAACTCTCTCATCCCTTTTGATCTGATCGAAACATTATAAAAATACCATTCTCCTTTTGACGTATTTTCTGCAAAAAGATCAGCTGGTTTATCTTCTTTTGTTGGATCAACAATACGACTTCCGCCACTTCCAAAACTGGTTGGTTCATCTTGTAAGCCTTTTTCTTTTCGCAACTGTCGGAGAAGATTTCTAACATACGAATTTCTATCTGCTTCCGACATAGATGCCACACGAAGAAGGCTATCTTCTATCAAAATATTATCTAAATGAGGTATGATTTTTGATAATATTCCTTTTCTTTCATTAAGTTCTATGGCATTTATGCCTACAGAAGAATCATTTACCACAACACTATCATAACCTAATGCCGCTATTCTATACTGACGGTGTTTCCAGGCTAGATCACCTAATTCAAGAAATGCTTTGTTTCGAAATTCTGGATCATTTGTACTATACTGAGCACTTTTTCTCAAGAAGGTCAACGCACGCGAAACGGAATCTCTTGTATTTTCCATTTGTGCAGCAGCATAATAAATGAAATGTTGATAATCAGCATACTTTTCTTTTTTTATCATTTTCATTAGCTCACTTATCTGCTCACTTATCTGCTCATTTGACGATTTGTCTTTAATTAGTTTGATCCTATTTATTCTGGCAAATGCCTCCATGATCAGATCAGTAGTATGACCAATAGCCTTTTCATAATAGTAATCCGCTTTTAACGAATATTGACTTTTTTCATAAAGTTGAGCTAATAAATATTCCTGTCTTGATTTATCAGACTGTGGAAAAGTATTCAGGCAAGATTCAAGATAAAAAGCTGCACTATCAAATTGTTTCTCATTGTAATAGAGTAATGCTTGCAATTCTTTTAATGTGGGTGCTAGACGAGCAGGGAAGTTTTTGTCTCTTTTTAGCGTTTCAATAAGGCTCCAAGCATCTTGATGCTGTTCTTTTTCAATCAATGAACGAATTGTCCAAACTAGTGCTTCATTTCTTGCTGGGGGATTGCTGATAAAACTGCTCAGTAAATTATGTTTTTCTTTCGTTGAAATGGTGAAAGAATTACCCCCTTCTTCTAAATTACTTCCAATATATTTTGGGAAACCAATTTCATCTTTTTTTCTGGGCTGGAATGCATAATTCAGATATTGGAATGCCAGTAGGGCTGAATCGAAATCTTTTCTGTAGAAATAAGCTTTCCCCATTAATAAGTAAAAGTCATCTACCCAGTCAGATCTTAAATCGTGAAGTAAAATAGCATCATTGCATTTAATTAATACAGAATCAAGTTCACCTTCCTGACTTGCCGTTGCATCTAGAGAAATAGGGTAAAATGAAAGAAGTTTGCTAAAATCATCTTTTTGGGCTGTACGGGCATTGAATAGAACTTCATTTAGTTTTTGCGTACCATTGAAGTGATAGTTATAATGGCTACCGAGGTTTTGGGTAACTTTTTTAAGGGGATTTAATGGCTTATCTGTAGGCTTTTCTGAAGGCAGTACTCTCTTTTCGTATTTTGATGGCTTATCGATATTTACCACAGCACCAGGTTGACCCCAGGTGGTGTAATGGAGTGATAATAAGAACATCAACACGATCAGCGTGCTAGAAAATGGCTTAAAATGAATCAACGATGTGAAAATTTACGTAAAATTACTCTCGAAATGCCTAAATTTAAGTTCTGACAGTGTTAAATAATATAATACCTCTGCGGGGGTAATATGTTTCAAAGATATTTAATCGGCCAAACATATTTTACAGTATTTTGCCGTATAAGTTGGTGGGAATGGCGAAATTTTTCGATACTAATGCTACGTTACAACGGCTAAAAAACCGTTACAGACTCGTTATCATGAATGATGATACGTACGAGGAGGTAACGGCCTTCAAACTCAATCGTTTAAGTGTATATGTGGCTTTATGTACCGTTTTTGTAGTTTTAGTGGGGCTGACCGTTGCTTTAATAGTGTTTACGCCACTTAAGTACTATATTCCGGGATTTGGTGACCGATCCGAGCGTAAGCAGTTGATGGAGATGAAGTTTCGGGTAGATTCTTTGGAAAAGCAATTACAGAATAGGGATGTGTACTGGGAAGATGTCCGAAAAGTGCTAAATGGCGAAGTCTCCGAGAAGGACACATCCACATTGAATGTGCCTCCAGTTGATCAAACTAAAGAGTAAATCCAATAATATGTTTAATCAAAAAGAAAAAGCGATACAAGAAAACAATTTGCAAACGGGTAATACCCTAATAGCACCTGGAACCATTATTACCGGAGATGTCGTAAGTAATGTGGATGTACGTATAGACGGAATTCTGAAAGGGAATATTTCGGGTAGTGCTAAGATCCTTTTGGGTAAAGATGGACTAGTGGAAGGCAATATTGAGGGTAGGCAGGCTGATATCATGGGTACTGTGAGAGGAAAACTAATGATCAAAGAATTACTGAGCTTGAGGGGTAATGCTACGGTTAATGGGGATATAGTCGCCGGAAAGCTTGAAATTGAATCGACCGTTACTTTTAATGGTAAGTGCCAGATGGGAGAAAATAATGTGGTGGAAATGAATAAAGAGGATCAAAAACATGCCATCGCCCAATAGAGATTTGATGCGTTATGCCGGATTGGCAACTCAGTTTCTGATAGTTATTGGTATTTCCGTATTTAGCGGATTTAAATTAGATGAGTGGGTAAATTGGCAATTCCCTGTATGGGTTTGGATATTACCTTTGTTAGCTATTGGCGCTATGATCATAGGCATCATCCGCGATAGTTCAAAAAAATAGAGATGAAGAAAGGTTCTCCGCAACGCCCAATACTTTTATTATTCTTACTTATCATTGCTGTTTTTATCATTTTCAAGCCTTGGTTGCAGTCAATTGGCTTTGATGTCCATATGTTGATCATTGGAAATGGAATAATTTTTCTGATGACTTTTTTATCTTCTAAACTATTATTGGGAAGTATGAAAGCCGCTAACTCAGCCTCTTTTTTAAGAGGGGTTTATGGTAGTTTTCTTATTAAATTTTTAATCGTTGCCATAGCTGTATTGGTTTATGCCTTTATTAAAAGATCAAATGTCAACAAAATTGGCATCTTCACATTGATGGGGATCTATCTGGTATATACCTACATCGAAATATCATCATTGCTTAAACAAACAAAAAAGGATGTCTAAAAAAGAAGCTCCATTAGAAGCTTTACGTTCTTTTTTACCGGAAGGTACTTTTGAAAAACTCTCCACTTATATTTATGAGCATAACATACATCTTACTATAACGCGCGCACGAACATCCGTACTTGGTGACTATCGTAATGCTGTACAAGGGAAAAATCATAGAATTTCTGTTAATGGTAATTTGAATAAGTTCGCTTTTCTATATACCTTGATTCATGAGATCGCTCACCTGCTTACGTTTACTACATACGGACATAAAGTTCCCTCTCATGGAAAAGAGTGGAAACAGCAATTCTCAGCTCTGCTAAAAGAATTTGTACATGCTGATGTTTTTCCTCCGGATATACGTAAAGCTATTGCAGAGTCAATGAATAATCCTTCAGCCTCAAGTTGTGCAGAAGATGGTCTGCTTAGGGTATTTCGAAGATATGATTTGGGAAAAAAAGATATTTTTTTTGTAGAAGAATTGGAACAAGGTGAATATTTTCAATTAACTGACGGTCGTGTATTCAGACGGGAAGAAAAATTAAGAAAAAGATTTCGATGTCTAGAAGTTTCCAATGGTAAAGTATATTTATTCAGTCCGGTCTATGAAGTTAAAAAATATTTTGGGCTTTAAAGCTCTTTAAGCATCCAAAGGCCACATCCAAAATGTCCGGTATTGCCTAAGGGCCTATTGAGATAGTTAAATCCGAATTTCTCATAGGATTTTAGTGCATTTTTTAGTTCAGGCATCGTCTCCAGATATACATTTTTGAAATTCAATGTTGATGCCATATTTAGACAATCCTGAATTAATCTACTTCCTAGTCCGATACCCCTGAATTCCGGCAATAAATACATTTTCACCAGTTCGCAAGTATCTTCCGGAAGGCCATCTGAGGGGAATATGCCTCCTCCTCCTGTTATTTGTCCATTATATACCGCAACCTGATAAAATGATTTTGGCTTTTGAAATAACTCAAATAGATTGTCGGTAGTAGGATCAAAGTAAACCGTTCCTGGTCGATTAGCACCGAATTCCTTTAACGTATCCCGTATCACTTTAGCCAGCTCCTCGTTATCATTTTTAGATATTGGTCTAATTTCAATAGAATCGAGATTCAATTTCATACGTGCAAATTACAAAAAATGGCAGCCTTGGGCATTTGTTTTTTATAGAATTTGGTAAAATAATATGAGCAAGTCTAAGGGTGTTTGGACTGTTTGTTTTTGGATTGGGTTATCTTCTTGTTATAGCAGTTCTAAATTGCTCTATTTTAATGATTCCATAGAAAATAAATATGAAGCATCAGCTATCCATGAATCTTTGATTCAAAAAGATGATTTGTTGAGTATTAACGTGAATAGTTTAAATCCAGAGGCATCCGTAGTATTCAATGCACCCAATATATCCGCATCCGGTATTCATACCCCAACAGCTATTGGCAACGTAACACCTGCAGGTTATCTAGTTGATCAGCAGGGAATGATCTCTTTCCCTATACTCGGTAAAATTAAAGCCGCTGGGATGACTAAATCTGAATTAGCTACATCTTTGACTAAGGAGTTGAATGATAAAAAATTATTAGTAGATCCCATTGTTAATATTCGATTTATGAATTTCAGGGTAAGTGTTTTAGGTGAAGTGAACCGGCCAGGTGTATATGCGATCCCTAATGAGAAATTAAGTTTGTTAGAGGCAATTGGATTAGCAGGCGATATTACTATATATGGGAAAAAAGATAATGTTATGGTTATCCGTGAAGAAGAAAATGGTATAAAGCGATTGCATCGTTTGAATCTCAACTCACAAACATTTTTTTCATCTCCATATTATTATTTACAGTCGAATGATATAGTTTATGTAGAGCCAAGTCAAAATAAGATTCAACGTGAACGAAATCAGTTCTTATTTCCAATTATAATTAGCCTGATTTCCCTAGGCATAATTATTATTAGTAATGTATGATTATAATAAAATTATAATCTGTGATGGAAATATATAAAGCTCCTCGAAAAGACCCTTTTAAAGAACCATCGTTAAATAGAATTTTACGAGCATACAGACCATTCTGGTATCTATTTCTAATATTATATACAATTGTAGGGTTATTGTCGTTTGTTTACGTACGTACCAGCATACCTCTTTATGAATCATTTACCAGTGTATTGATAAAGGATGAAAAACGAGGTCAAGTAGATTCTAAAATGGAGGAGGTTCTTAATGTCTTCAGTCAGAAAAATATTGTGGAAAATGAAGTAGAAGTATTGAAGTCAAATACTCTATTACGTGAGGTAGCCAATAACCTTAAATTAAATGCGCCAATTTGGGAAGAGACTGGATGGGCTGGGAAACAGAAACGAAGTGCTTATCATTCTTCCCCAGTTTTAGTTGAAGTTAAGGATAGTGTTTTGCATAAGAATTTGGGTAAGATTTATTTTGAAGTTGCTGGAAATGAATACATTAAGGTTAATGGTAAATCAGTTAAAATTGGTGAATGGCTTGAATTACCTGAGGTACAGATTAGATTTATATCTAATCCAAATTATTGGAAAGGTTATGCTAAAGAAGATGGTCGATTTTATGTACAACTCATTACAAATGAAAAAGCTGCAGATATTTTATCTTCTCGTTTAATGATTTCTCCTACTAGTAAGCAGGCTTCTGTTGTTTTTATCAAATTGAAAGATGAAGTACCTGAACGTGGTGAATCTATATTGCTTGAGATTATCAAAACATACGCTATAGCTGCTATTCGAAAGAAAAATGAAACGGCACAGCATACATTAAAATTTATTGAAAATAGATTAAATAATGTCACATCTGAGCTTGATTCCGTGGAAAGAGGTATTGAGTATTATAGAAATGCAAGTGGTATTGTAGATATCAATGAACAAAGTAGTCAATATTTAAGAAGTATTGAGCAAACGGATTTTGAATTAAATAAAATGAAAATGCAGCTTGCTGTAATTGATGAAGTTGAAAATTATTTACAAAATAAAAATCAGAATATTTTAGCTCCATCTATTTCTAATATTGCCGATCCTACTTTAGCGCAACAATTAGATAGGCTATATGTAAAGGAGCAGGAGCGAGAAAAATTAAAGCGAACTACTGCGGAGAATAATCCTATATTGACTTCAATTGATGGTGAGATCAATAGAATTAAATCAGGGATTTCTGAGAACATCGCCAATCATCGAAAAAATATTGTGGCAGGGCAATCATTTTTAGTTGGGGTCTCTGGAAAGTATAATGCCATGTTAAATTCAATTCCTAGAAAAGAAAAAGAATTATTAGATGTGAGCCGGCAACGTAATATTAAATCTGAGATCTATTCTTTTCTACTTCAAAAAAAGGAAGAGGCTATGTATGCCCTTAAAAGTTCGGTATCCGATATGCAGATTATTGAAATTCCAGCCTCAGGTAAAAAGCCTGTATCGCCTAAGTTACCTTTTATTGCTGTATTTAATTTGATTTTACCGTTAGTCGTTGGAATGGGTCTTATATCTTTTAGAGAGTACATCAATGGAAAAGTCTTATATCGATCCGATATTGAGTCTTTAACTCAATATCCTATCATTGCTGAAGTAGGATTTGATCCAAAAGAAAAAGATGTATTGGCTAATGCTGGAACAAGAAGTTTTGTTCAGGAACAGTTTAGGCATCTTAGATCGGCTTATCGACATTTAAAATTTGATAAATATGATCAGCATAAGATTATGGTTACTTCATCCATTGCGGGAGATGGTAAAAGTTTTATAGCAGCAAATTTCGCTATTAGCCTTGCCAGAAGTGGGAAAAAAGTATTATTAGTAGGCCTTGATTTATATCAACCTAAGATCCATGAATTATTCAATATTGAAATAGGATGGGGTATGTCTGATTGGTTATTGGGGAATAAAGAAATAGACGATATCATGAAACAAACATCTATTACGGGTTTATCCATGATCACAGCAGGTACTTATGTTGAAACCCCCAATGAATTATTAGCAAGCAATCGTTTACAAAAATATTTAGATCTTTTAGCTGTACAATTTGATGTTATAGTGATTGATACACCACCTATTCGTCCAGTTTCTGATGCTTATGAAATAGCGAGCTATTGTGATCTTGTTTTATTTGTCGTTAGACATGATCATACCCCAAAAAATGCTTTACAGCTATTAGATCAGGAATTTCGTCAACATCAGATTGGGCAGGTTCAAATTGTATTTAATGGCATAAAATCGAGAGGAATAGGGAAATATAGTTATGGTAATGGTTATGGATATGGTTTCGATGATCGGATGTCATATGTTAGTTATGGTAAAAAAAGGAACAGAATTGTTGCCTAATGAAGGATTTAGTTTTGAAGTTTCAGCGTTTATTAAAAACAGATCTAGTCAAAGTTTCTTTTTTTAATGGTTTAGGTACTTTCTTTAAAATGTTTTCAGGATTAATTAGCATAAAGGCTGTAGCTTCTATTGTTGGACCCACTGGAATGGCGCTGCTTGGCCAACTTAATAATTTTACCGTTATTATTCAGAGTATAGCCGGAGGCGGGATTACTACTGGATTGACAAGATATATTTCTGAGCATGTTCATGATAGAGACAAGGTAAATGTATATATAGGAACAGCATTAAAGTTAACTTTATTAGGCTCTTGTAGTGCTGGATTTATTTTGGTTTTATTTGGTAGTCAATTCTCAGAGCTTTTGTTTAGCTCATTTGATTACACCTTCATTTTCAGAATATTTGGTTTTTCAATTATTATATATGCATTGAATGCTTTATTAATGGCCATTTTAAATGGTTATAAGCAATACCGTATTTTCATAAATATTAATTTATTAGGTAGTGTTGTTAGTTTAATTTTTTCAGTTGTATTGGCATTTACACTTGGACTAAAGGGAGCAATGCTATCGGTTGTTACCTATCAATCTGTTGTTTTTTTTATTTCAGTAATATGGCTATTTCATACGGGTATTATTTCATGGTCGTTTATCAGATTTGATTTTAGCTATTTTGCCGCATCTCAACTTTTTCAATATTCATTAATGGCCTTGGTTAGTGCAATAGTTATCCCTTTTAGCCAAATATTTGTTAGAGGGTATATTGTTGATCATATCTCTACTTCAGATGCTGGTATGTGGGAAGGAGTTAATAGAATTTCAAGTATGTATCTCCAGATTATAATTAGTTCTTTGAGTATTTATTACCTGCCTCGTTTAGCTGAATTAAAGGAGGATAGTGAATATACTTACGAGGTAAGACATGTATATAGTATCCTTCTTCCGTTTCTACTATGCACGTCACTAATAATATATATTTTTCGTAATAGTATTATTTCTTTATTATTTACTATTGATTTCCAGGAAATGGAGAAATTATTTTCTTTTCAATTAATTGGGGATATTTTAAAAGTAACAGGTTGGATATTGGGTTATATAATGGTAGCAAAGGCAATGGTTAAAACCTATATAATAACGGAGATATTCAATTATTTAATATTTATTTTGTTATCCATTTTATTTATAAATTGGATTGGTGTTAAAGGTGTAGTTATTGCCTATGCTACCAGTCATGCTTTTTATTTAGTATTGATGATGATTAAATTCCGACATATTTTATTTGTTCATTAATATTGATTACTGTTTTATGAATTTTATAGTTTGGAAATTCATTTCACTGTTTTGTATAAGCATTATGTACATGCCACTGGTAAGTTTTGCTGTATTTATTTTCAGCTGATAATAACCTGAAGGTTTCGTAAAAAATTCTTGTTTCACAGATATGCCCTCTACATTGAATATTTGAATAATTCCTTTTCCTGCCCATTCGTTATTCATTTGTACATTTACTTCTTCTCTTACAGGATTTGGAAATAGTTGAATGATTTTTTCAGCTGGGATTTCAGAAAAACTTTGTGATATACTTGAATTTAAATTCGTTCCATTCAATAGGTATCTGTATCTTTTCTTAATTCTCCTATAAGGTGGTTGATCTATTGTAATTGTTTTTGAATCACTGCAGCTATTTGCATCAAGAACTACATAAGTATAAGTGCCCGCACTTACATTTGTTGTTGGCCCCTGATATACGTAAGATGGTGTACCTCCAGTAGCATTTAAAGATACCGTTGTAGTGCCACCATATGTAGTTATGGTACCAGCAGCAACCGTCAAGACTAGTTTATCTGGTTGTGTAATGACACCTGTTGTTGTTCCTGATTTTCCTAAGGAATCTATTATCGTTACGGTATAACTACCTGCCGTAAGATTACGAGCAGTAGAACTTGTTTGGATCGGTGATGTATTCCATGCATACGTATAGGGTGCCGTTCCTCCTGTTACAGTAACTGTTAGAGAACCATTTGCTGCACCATAGCAAGTTGCGTTTTTTACATCTGAGATAATTCCTTTAATTGGGGGTATAAGTGTACTAGGGTCTGCATTAACAGTTACGGAAATATCATCGTATGCAGAATCCTTAGCTCCATCATACACAGTTAATCGGAATTGGTATATCCCTTGCAAAAGATTATTTACTGTTGCAGTTACCTGATTATTATTTGTAAAAAATGCTTGACTAGGACCTCCAACTTGGCTCCATTTATAGGCTAGGCTTCCTCCTTCTGGATCAGTAGATTGTGATCCATTTAGAGTTGTTGTATTAGTTGGTAGTGTTATGATTTGATCAACACCTGCATTTGCAACTGGTGGTTTATTGCTAATGATTGTTCCTTGTGTTATAGAAACAGATCGGATTAGGTAACTACCATCCGTATTTCTTCCATTTATAGCTAATGGAAGAGGCCTGCGGTAATTAGCAGGATCTACGACCATAATTACCAGGTTATATGTACCTGTTTGAATGGTAGCAGGCAAGTTAAAATTATCTTGTATTGTTGTTGCTGATAATTGAGGTAGGAACATAGAGGGTTTAAAAGTGGAGGTTCCCGACCATACAATCAAATTTGAACTATTTCTCAATTGATAGATTACATCCCATTTTTCATATGTTGGCGTTATCCCCTTATTTTGCCAATTCATTTGAATCATAAACGGACTACCACTTACCAGATTGGTGGTCATAGATCCCCCAGCTAAAACAAGTCTGTACCCTGCAGCTTTAGAAGCTTTACGAATATTGTCGCGAACACATGCAGTTGAGGAGGCCTCAATATTGCCATTCCCAAATGAAAGCGTATGGTATCTTCTTATCTGTGTTTCCAATTCCCAATATTGGCAGCTTCCTCCATTTATGGTACAACATGAAGAAGGTTCGCCAACAATGGGAGCGTTTTTCCATTTGTTCATGATCATTTCACTAAAAACCCTGCCATTAAATGTGGTAGTATTATTTTCGAGTTTGTTTTTAAACCAAAATGCAGGATCTCCCCAATTGTCTCTTCTCCAACCAAATTCCCCTACATTATTTGATCCTGTAAGTAACGCATAACCAACTTCAGCTGGAACGCGACTCCAGTTACTAACATCAAAAGCATCAGATAAAGTGATTAATCTGATATCCGGGAATGCTATTTTATGCGCATTTAAAATTCTTAATAAACTGTTTGCAGTAGCTCTGTTGGCTGTAGGTTCTACATCCCCATAAGGGTAGTTATGCCATTCCCCCCAGTTACCATATCCTCTGATATCTATATAATTTACGATGGAGCTAAGTTTTACATTATTAATATAAGTAGTATTCATGTGGGTGGCAACAGCCTTTAGCATGTTTTCCCATGCTATAAGGTAATAATTACTATTCCAGTTCGGTATCCATATACCATTGTGTATCCAGTCTTTTACCGATTCTGTTTGCATTTCATAATGAAGATAACTTGGATATGTAAGTTTAGCTCCATCTATTGTGCTGCCTGTACAATTAGAACATAAAGGCATAATACCAAAACTAAATTTCTGCCCCTTATCTATTGCTCGTTTAAACGCTGCATCAAAACTTGTCCAGTTATAAACACCTTTTGCAGTTTCAATTTCTGTCCATTCAAAACGGTAATAGGCATCCATTGGATGAGTATAGGTGCCTTCAATAGGTATATTTACTTGGTTCATTACCATCCATTCTTCAGTACCTCGATGTGGTGCAATAAAATCAGGATCGGCAAAAGGAATTTCTGTAAATGAAAAAGAAGTTTGAGAATACGCTCGTTCTTTACCCGCAAACAATAGTAAAACGATGATCAGAGGATATGCACAATTAGAAAAATTGCTGATCACAAGGTTTAGTCTTTGATAAATAGTTTTCATAATGTTAAACAGAATTTTATATACTAATGAATTTATTAGCCGTCTGATTCTGATTAACAAATATGTTGCCAAATTGCCGATCGTATATTGGTTTTGAGTATATATGTGGATAATGATTTTGCCGTGTACTGGTTATAACACAAGTTAAAAAGCTCATGCTATAATGGCACATTGTTTATACAGCATGAACTATAGCTTTCTATGATTCCCCTCATTTCTGTAATCATGCCTGTTTTTAATGCTGAGAAATTTATTAGTACATCAATTGAAAGTGTATTACAGCAATCATTTTTGAATTTTGAATTGATTATAATAAATGATGGATCGACAGATCATTCTGAACAGCTGATTTTACGCTACAAGGATAAAAGAATCCGATATTTTAAACATTCGATAAATAGGGGATTGATCAGTACGTTGAATGAGGGATTACGATATTCTGCTGGTGATTTTATTGCCCGTTTAGATGCTGATGATATTGCAAAACCTGATAGATTATTCCGGCAAGTTCAGTTTTTGCTTAGGAACCCCGATCATTCTATTTGTGCTTCTTCATATGATGTGATCAATACTAATGGGCGAAAAAAGTATAGGGTATTTTCACCCTCGTTGGATATAGAAATAAGGACATTGCTTTTTTTTTGTAATTGTATATGCCATTCTTCTGTTATGATACGGAAAAATGCTTTACAGGATAATGTTTATCGTCAGGCTTATCAACTATGTGAAGATTATGATTTATGGTCAAGATTAATTGATCAAAGTAAAGTAGCTATTTTATCTGAGCCTTTAATCCACTATCGACTGCATAATGATAATATTAGTATGAAAAATCGACTTGCAATGCTGAGTAATGTGAGTAGAATTCATGCATATTTTTTAAATCATTATGGCTTTTCATATACAAGAGATGAATTTTTAATTCATCATGCATTTTTATCTTATAATATAGTGTATTTAAGGCGTATAGGGTTTCAGGAATTAGAGAAATGGATAATCAAATTAGTACATATGTTTTATTTCAAGGAATATGCCGATATACATATTGCAAAACGGTTTTTGATTAGGAGATGGTTGTCAGTTTGTTTAAAGGGTGGGGAGTATAGTCGATTGATAGCTAATCCATTATTTAAATATAATAGATGGCAATATATAACCATTTTCGGAGGTAAAATACTCGACAATCTAATAAAGAGAAAAAACGTTTTAGATTTTTAGTATATGCTGGGTTCTTCAATTCTGTTAATCATTACTATTGCATTACTTATAAAAAAACCAGAGTGGTTATTGTTATTATTTTTTACGCTAACGATTTCTGCTATAAATTTTGATCTTCCTTTAGGTAATATACGATATAGGCCATTATTAGCGATTTTATTAGTAGCTCGATCTTTTTTTACTCCAGGTCTAGATACATTCAGAATGTTAGGAAACACTGGAATGAAGTGGATTTTTTTATTTTTTCTATATATCATCATGTTATCATGGGGTAATGATACATTGAAGCCTGATATTTTTCGTTTGATTATGCTCAGTGTTATTACGGCCTATTTGGGATGCTATGCATATACAATTCGCCAAAATACTGCGATTTTGGAAACTGCCATATTACTTTCAGGTATGATCTGTTTTTCTGACCTTCTATATACTTATAAGATAATTGGAAATTTTCCTGTTCAGCGTTTATATTATTTGTTTTTCCCAAATTCAAGTATTTTAGAAGAAATCAATGATACCAATCATAACTTTTATGGATTTATTTGCGGTATCGGTTTTGTTTTACTTTTCTCCCGCTTTATTTGGGATGGAGATAGATGGAGCAATTATTTATTTTTATTGCTGCCTTTACTTTTTCTAGGAGTTTTAATGTCCACATCAAGAAGTACCATATTTGGTTTGATTATAGCTTCGTCAATAATTCTTTATATTGGTTCAAGGAATCCGATACTGAGCGGTAAAGTTTACACCACTTTGGGAATTATGGGGGTAATTATTGCAGGTATATTATTTTTATTCCTTTCCCTATCATCATTCTTAGATCTCGATTATAGTTTCATATCCAATATAACATATAGGCTGGTTGAGGAACCAGTTGCGGTAATTAGAAAATATATGGGATTGAGCTATAATGTTCAAAATCTGGATGCAATGGATTGGCGTAAAGAGTCTGCATCCATAGCTTGGGAAGCTTATTTGAGATTTCCTATACGGGATCAATTGATGGGAGTTGGTATTGGTGGATATCTTCAACGTAATCTTGGACAGAATGGATTGAATCCACATAATGGGCTTTTATATATTCTTGTGGAGTCTGGTTTAATTGGATTTATCATGTACTTGTATATTTTTATTCAAGCTATATTTTCTGGTATAAGGTCTAACTTTTCACCTCTATTTTTGGTTCTCTTTTTCATACTATTTTATTCCTTTGGCCAGAATGAAGAATTGATTTCTGCTACTGCAATGCTATTTATCAGCACATTAATTGCAAATTCAAGTTTTAATCTTTTACATAATGAATGAAAAGATATATGATTTAGCAATTGTGATACATTCATTAAAATTCGGGGGATCTGAAAAATTTGTATTATCACTGTCCAATCGATTTTCTGAAAGGGGGTTTAATGTATTATTAGTTTTACTTGAACGTGATAATCCTTTATTGATCAAATTGGACAATCGAATAGATTGTTTTATACTTTCAAGAAGGTATAAATATGATATATCTATTTCACTTGAGATTAGTAAAATATTAAGTTTAAAAAAAATTAAAAAAGTTTTATGCGTGGAGCCATATGCGTTTTTTCTTACCAAAATCGGCGACTTAATAAATAGGAAAAAACGTAACATATTTTTATCACTGCATCATTCAAAACCTACATTATGGAAAAAAAGAGTTTTAGATATTTTATTTTTGAGCATATCCTCAGTTCAGGATAAGGTTATTTTTATTTGTCAATATCAAAAAATATGCTTTAAAAAATCTTATTATTTTATCCCTTTTTTTTCACATGTTATTTATAATGGTATTGATATTGATCATTTTTCTCCCGAAAGAACTTTAGCAGAACTCTCGCTGGAACAATTGTCATGGCGGAAAAGACTGGGAATTTCAGATACTGATCCAGTTATTGTTATTGTAGGTAGGTTGTCACCTGAAAAAGGAAATATATATGCTGTAGAAGCTCTTATTCATTTATATAGGATGTATGCTATGAACGTACATCTGGTTTTTGTAGGTCAAGGTTCAAATGATATTCGTAATCAGCTTTTATCTACCGCGGAAGATTTAACTATTCATAAACTAGTTCATTTTGAAGGGGCACAATTAGACGTTCGCCCATATTTGCTTACCGCTGATCTTTTTGCCTTGACATCCATTAGTGAAACATTTTCTTTAGCTGTTTTAGAAGCATTGAGTATGGGATTGCCCTGTTCATTAACTGATGTTGGTGGGGCAAGAGAATTGATAACTGATTCTAGACTTGGGGATTTGTGTACTGCTTGTGATCCTTTATCAATCGCTTGTTCTTGGGCAAGTATATTGAAAAGGGATAATGATAAGGAATTTATTAGGGGTTGGACAGTCCAACATTTTGGGGAGCAGCATATGGTTAATGAGTACATACATTCAATTGGATTACAAAATTAAATTGGTGAGGCAACATAAAGTATATGATGTTTTGGTTATCGCTCCAAGTAGAAAAACACGTGGAGGTATAACTTCAGTTGTTAAATTACTTGAGCAGCATAAAATCTGGAATTATCATGGTTGTTATTGGCTTGAAACCCATATAGATCGTAACCAAGTAATAAAAACATGGTATTTTATTAAATCCTTTATCACTTTTTTTTTCATTATACATAAGTATCAGATTGTACATATACACTTTAGTGAACCTCCTTCAGCAATTCGTAAATTTTTCTTTATGTACCCTTCAAGGTTATTAAACAGGAAAATTATACTTCATTTTCACTCTTTTTCTGCTGAGACCACTATAAAAAGTATATATAAAAAATTATATAAATGGATGTTTGATAATGCAGATGCAGTTGTTGTATTATCTAATTATTGGAAACTGCAAGTTTCAGCTATTATGAAAAATCCTGCTCGGTTATGTATTATCCACAATCCAGCTAAATTAAGCTGTGTAGATTCACCTAGAAGAAAGATTATTTTATTTGCGGGGTCACTTATACCCCGAAAAGGGTATAAGGATTTATTGGAAGCGTTTTCTTACGTTCATCGTTGGCATAAAGATTGGCATCTCATTATGGCTGGTAATGGAGATTTGTTAGGCGGCAGACAACTTGCGGATAAATTAGGTATATCAAAACATGTAAGTTTCCCAGGATGGATTAATGGTGAGGATAAGGATGAGCTTTTCAGATCAGCATCTATTTTCTGTTTGCCAAGTTATGCTGAAGGATTCCCTATGGCTGTTATTGATGCAATGAGTTTTGATATACCTGTTATTACTACACCCGTTGGGGGAGTTTTGGATATTTTTTCGGATAGTGAAGATGTACTTTTCATTCAGCCTGGGGCTATCAAAGAATTAGCGATGAAATTGGATATGCTTATACTTTACCCCGATATAGGTGAAAAAATGGTAAAATCATCCAGACAAAAATTATTTGAAAAATTTGATATCAATATTGTTGCGGCAAGACTAAATAATTTATATGGGCAACTCGCAAATGAATGCTAGTAAAATAAGGGAAGAGATTATATTTGGTTTTAAGGTATTTTCTGATCATCTATCTAAAATACCTATTAGACAAAGTAATACAAGTGTTATCAACACCATCAGTCCGAATTCTTATGGTTTATCTACACGGAATTTGGCTTTGGATCAGGCTTTAAAGTCAACTGATTATTTGGTATTGGATGGTGTTTATTTTTCTCTGGCGGCCATTTTATTGCGCTGTAAAAATATTCAAAAAAATCAAGGTCCTGATGTTTTTTATCATTTTATGGGGAGATTGAATAGAATGAGTGGAAAAGCATTTTTTTTAGGTTCTACAATAAATACACTGGATTTGATCAAAAAGCAGGCTGAATTTCGTTATCCAAATATTAGTGTTTATACATATTCACCACCTTTTACGGATGTATTTTCTGAACAACAAGAGTTAGATATAGTCAATGCGATAAATAGTATAAGACCGGATATAGTTTTTGTAGGTATGACCTGCCCAAAGCAGGAAATCTGGAGTATTCGAAATAGGAAAAGGGTAGATGCAGGATTGATTATTTGTATAGGAAATGTTTTTGACTGGTTTGCTGGAACGCAGAAACCAATTCATCCATTTTGGTTTTCACTTCGTTTAGGATGGTTTATCCGAATAATTTTACGTCCAGAAATTTTCAAGAGAAATATTGGAAATCAACTCAAGTTTTTCTGGGATTTATTATTGGTATTTATCCGGTTAAAAAAAGAACCGATTTACAGACCTTTTTAAAAAATGTATTTATGATAAAATTGGCCTTAATTGGTATAGGGAAAATGGGATTGTCACACCTTTCTATTTTAGGAGCACATCCTAAAGTTCAGATTACGGGGGTTTGTGATTCATCCTCAATGGTAACCGATGTTATTTCAAGATTTTCACCTTTTCCTTGTTTTACCGATTACCATAGTATGATTTCAACAATTTCTGCAGATGCATTTCTAGTGGCTGTTCCTACTAAATTACATGCATCCATTGTAGAGGAATTGATTAGATTGAAAAAACATGTTTTTGTTGAAAAGCCTTTTTGTATGCATGTAGAGGATTCAAATAGATTGGCATCTTTGGCAGAACATTATGGGGTAGTCAATCAAGTGGGATTCCATAATAGGTTTATTGGAACCTTTACTGAAGTACGAAGGTTGGTTACTGAAGGTTGGATTGGTGATATTTATCATTTTCACGCACAAGCATATGGCCCAGTGGTTCTAAGGCCTTATCAAACTTCATGGCGGTCAAATAATGTAGAGGGTGGAGGCTGTTTAATGGATTATGCCTCACATGTGATTGATCTTGTTCAGTATATATTGGGGCCAGTAGAATCTGTAGATTCAGGTGATTTGAGGAAAGTATTTTCAAAGAATGTTGAAGATGCCGTTTATGCGGTATTGACTTTATCCAGTAAGATTAAGGGCATGCTTTCTGTTAACTGGAGTGATGAGACCTACAGAAAAATGTCCACTTCTATACAACTGAACGGGACGTCTGGTAAAATAATAGCAGATGCAAATGAGTTAAAGATTTATTTCAAAAGTAGCAATGTGCCCACTGATTATGAAAAAGGATGGAATGTACGGTATATAACCGATTTAACACCTCCAGTAAATTTCTATTTAAGAGGAGAAGAATATACCGCACAATTAGATTATTTTATTGAGCAAATCGAGAATACTATTGATAATCCTTTGAATTCATTTAGGTCTGCTGCGCATACTGATTTAGCGATTTCATTAATAAAAGAATTTAAATAAAATGGATAGAATATTATTTGGAGATAATCAATTTTTTGCTGTCAATCATATATCTGATGAAAAATCGATGAGGCAGTCCATTCGGTTTAAGGATAATAAGGCAATTTTGCAGACACTTGATTATTCCCGTGATACAGGTATTAATACATTCATGTGTACAACACATGAAAGAATTGGAGAAGTATGTGATCTTATGCGGCAGAGCTTTTCTTATCAAGAATACCAGATCTATCCTTGTATGCCATATGCCCATAAATACGCCAATAGTATCACTGAAAATGGCATATCGGGCACCTTAAAAAAATATTTGCCGGGATCTTTTATCAGTGCATTTTTTAAGGGTGGGGTGGCTATGTTATCTAAAGATTATATTTCTATAATGGAATTGATGATCGATAGTGAAATGAAAATGTTTAAAGGACTATATACTCCAGTAATTTTTTTGCAAAATGTAATTACAGATTTATTACTTGGTTTGCAAATGAATGAAGTTTTATCTTCATTTTATCATTATGTTCGAAAAAAGTATAATGCTGAAGCAGGATTTATTACCATGAACTACCCAAAATTATTGGACGTTTTGATTTCTTCAGGGGTCTCCGATCCCATAATTTGCACATCGATCAATAAAATTGGTTTTCGTATGGCTGGAGGGAGAGCCCTTTATGAAAGAATTTTAGCCGATCGGAAATGTAGGGTGATCGCTATGCAGGTATTAGCGGGAGGAGCCATATCTGCCAGAGAGGCAATCGAATATGTTACCTCATTATCAGGAGTTGATTCAATTTTATTTGGCGCATCATCTAAACAGAATATTCAAGAAACTGTTTCTTTAATTAATCAATATGATTATCAGTACTCAAAGGTAAATGAGCGTATATTAAACTAAAAAATACTTAAAAAAGTGGTTCAAGATTGAATCACTTTTTTTATAGATATAATAGGGTGGCTTGAAATTAGTATATACATTAAAGTTCAAAGAATTTTTGTGTTTTAATGAATAGTGGTGATGCAAAAGGGTGGTTTATCTTTTTATCGTATTTTAATTTGTTTTTTTGATTGGTTATTGTTAATGGTTATTTATTTACTGGTGGCTTCATTGGTAAACGACTTTAGTTCTATTCAACGAAAGTATTATTTATATTTTTTCTATGTATTAAATTTATCATGGTTGGTTTCTGTTTTTATAATTGGTCTTTATAATTATGTTCAAAAGTTTGATTATATATTATTTATAAAAAAATCATTTCTAGCATTTATTTTGACTGCTTTATTTATTCTATTATTTTTTTATATAGATTCAACAAATTACACTAGATACTTTATTTTTAGGATAATCTACATTTTATTTATCACCTTAATGGTTAGTAGATTAATTATTTATTATTCATTAATGATTGGGGAAGATAGAATAGTGAAAAAAGTTGTTCTTATGGGGGATAAAAAATCTATATCAAAATTAGTTCCTTATTTTAAAGAGCCATTTTCATTTGTAAGAGTACAAGCATGCTTTATTGAAGATACTGAACCAGAATATTCTAAGTTGTCTTTTCATTCCAATATATTTAAAGACAATGATATACTTGTAAACGGAAATGTAGATGACGGGTTTTCAAAAAAAATAATTCATAATTACAATACAATGGATCGAACGCAATCCTTCATTCATCGTAAAATTAAACATCAGCCAAAGCCATATTTTCACTCTTTTTATTTGGAGAGCTTACAGGATTGTTTATCGTATTCTATTATCAATAATATTTCTGAAATTTATTCTACTTTATCACCTGAACTCAGACCCGAATTATATGATTTTGCTAAACTAGCTGAGAAGCATTTTATACAATTGAAGTTTATTCCCGATTTGAGTATTTTTATTCGTGATGCTTCACTGGTAGATTATGTTTATGACCTACCTGTTTTAGCTCTTCGTTCTTTTCCACTTGACAAGTTATCTAATAGAATGGTAAAAAGATTCTTAGATATTATAGTAAGCCTTTTTGTTATTATTTTTATCATGTCTTGGCTTACCCCTTTACTGGCTATTTTAATCAAATTGGAATCAAAGGGGCCTGTTTTTTTTACTCAATTACGTTCAGGTAAAAGTAATAAATCATTTACGTGTTTTAAGTTTAGGTCACTTTATAGAAATAATATTTTAGAATCAAGGCAGGTAACTAAGAATGATGGTAGGGTTACCAAATTGGGTAAATTTTTACGTAAATCCAATCTGGATGAGTTGCCACAATTTTTTAATGTTTTGATGGGTACCATGAGTGTTGTTGGTCCACGTCCTCATATGTTAAAGCATACTCTTGAATTTGATGGACTACATGAGGAGTATATGGTCAGGCATTTTATAAAACCTGGAGTAACTGGATTAGCTCAGATTAATGGGTTTAGGGGCGAAATCAGAAATGTAGGGCTATTAAAAAAGCGAATTGAATATGATCTTCTCTATTTGGAGAACTGGACACTCTGGGAAGATATTCGACTTATATTGGCCACTATTTTTGTTTCATTACGGGGCGATGAAAATGCGTATTAGGTTAAACTAATTGCCTAAATTGTTTTTAGGCAATTAGTATGGTTGTCCATTAATTTATGGAAGTTCGGACAAGATCTGCCGCCTCAGAAAGTAGTATAGCACTTTTTACTTTCAAGCCACTTTCATCAATTAGTTTTTTAGCTTCAACTGCGTTTGTTCCTTGTAAACGAACGATTATTGGAATGTTTATATTGCCCAGATTTTTATACGCATCAATAACACCCTGAGCAACTCGGTCACAACGTACTATACCTCCAAAAATGTTGATCAGAATTGCTTTTACATTAGGATCTTTCATGATGATTTTGAAGCCGGCTTCGACGGTTTGTGCATTTGCCGTACCACCCACATCCAGGAAGTTCGCGGGTTCACCACCACTTAATTTGATCATATCCATAGTAGCCATAGCCAACCCGGCACCATTTACCATACAACCTACGTTCCCATCTAGTTTAACAAAATTCAAGTTAAACTGACCAGCTTCGACTTCAGTTGGATCTTCCTCTGTAATATCTCGTAGAGAGGCTACATCCGGATGTCTCATCAGGGCGTTGTCATCAATATTCATTTTACAGTCAACTGCAACGATCTTGTCATCAGCAGCTTTAAAAAGCGGGTTGATTTCCAACATTGAGCAATCAAGACCCACATAGGCGTTATATAGATTCGTAACAAATTTGACCATGTTCTTGAATGCATCACCTGACAATCCCAGATTAAAGGCAATTTTTCTCGCTTGGAAACCAGGTAAGCCACTTCCTGGATGCACCCATTCGCGGAATATTTTTTCTGGCGTATCATGTGCCACATCTTCGATATTCATACCCCCTTCAGTAGAATACATGATCACATTCTGGCCTTTTGCCCTGTCGAGGAGGATAGACAAATAAAATTCTTTACGTTCTGAAGGGCCATCGTAATACATGTCCTGTGCCACCAATATTTTATTTACTACCTTCCCGGAGGGGCCAGTTTGAAGAGTCACGAGTGTTCCACCCAATAGTTTTGTAGAGAATTCTGTGATGTCCTCAGCACTTTTTCCAACTTTAACCCCGTTCAGCCCATTTTCTTTAATGGTGCCCTTTCCGCGTCCGCCAGCATGAATTTGTGCTTTAATTACCGCAAACTTAGAACCAGTTTGTGTATGAATTTGGCGATATGCTTCCTCAGCTTCCTTTACCGTAGAACAGGCATAACCTTCCTGCACGGTTACATTGTATTTTTTCAATAATTCCTTAGCCTGATATTCGTGAAGATTCATAGCATGAATATTTGCCGCGAAGATAGTCAATCTCGGCTAACATGAACGAATGGAATATGGCAAAACTGCCAATAATCCTATCTTTGTCCGCTAAGAACCCTATTTTTATGTCAGTGTTTTCAAGAATCCAAGAAACAGTCAGATTTATACAGAATGGTTATCCTCATACCCCTGAAGTTGGGGTAGTCTTGGGAAGTGGATTAGGTAATTTCAGTAAAGGAATTGAGATTGATCATGAGATTCCATATAGTGATATACCTCATTTTCCAGTATCTACTGTACAAGGGCATTCTGGCCGTCTTATTTTTGGAACGATGGAGGGAAAACGAATCGTTGCTATGGCGGGTAGATTCCATTTTTATGAGGGGTATTCAGCTGAAGAAGTCGTCTTTCCTATAAGAGTTTTGAAGTTTTTGGGTATTCGGCTTTTAATGTTATCCAATGCTGCTGGAGGTGTTAATCCTTCTTTTAAAGTCGGAGATCTTATGATCATCCGGGATCATATTGGACTGGGCATAAGTAATCCTCTTATCGGCAAAAATATTGATGAGTTGGGTCCGCGCTTTCCGGATATGAGTGAACCCTATAGCAAAGAACTGATCAAGAAAGCAAAAAGATTTGCCAAGGAAGAAGGAATTGATGTACACGAAGGGGTTTATTTTGGTGTTTCAGGCCCAACATATGAGACTCGAGCAGAATATCAGATGATCAAAATAGTTGGTGCAGATGCTGTAGGAATGAGTACCGTTCAGGAAGTGATTGCAGCTTGTCATGTAGGGTTAAAGATTTTTGCTATGAGTGTTATTACCGATATCGGTATCCGGGAAGAATCGAATATCATTACGCATGAGGAAGTTCTTGAAGCTGCCCAGGCAGCAGAACCTAAGATGTCTGCAATATTCAAACACATCATTGTTGAAGCCTGATGAAACAAAAATTGCCCCATAGTATCCATTACCTTTATACAACATGAGGAAGCCATTGATTTTTTTCCTAATCATAACCGGATTGGTTCAAATGGTTTACGCACAACGTAACCCATTAAGCCGATTTGGAGGCTTTTCTAATATGGGGGGTGGACAAGCCAATGCAGGAGGAAAAGATTCACTAACCTTTGAAAAAAGAAATTTTGCAGATGATACAGCTGCTATCCGATACCGATATCTAGATTCGGCACGGTATAGGGCTCTAGATTCCAGTATATCCGACTTTTTCGATCGTACACCAATGAAGCCGGAATATGTAAACCTGGGAAATAATGGTACTGCTACACGTTCTCTAATGTTCAGACCAAATATGAAAGCTGGTTGGGACCATGGTTTTCATGCTTTTGACCCTTTTTTGTTTTCGGTGAATGATACCCGGTTTATGGTAACCGATAAACCATATACGGAGCTTACCTATTTATTGGGTAGTAAGGCAGAACAGACGATAGGTGTTTTACATACTCAAAATATTAAACCAGATTGGAATGCTGGAATTCAATATCGACTAATTAATGCTCCGGGATTTTTCAGTTCACAGAATACCAATCATAAGAATATTCGATTCCACTCTAATTTTACATCTAAGAATAAGCGGTATAATGCATTTTTTGTTGCCATTTCAAATGGAATACAGGCTTCAGAAAACGGAGGCATCATCAGTGATACGTTTTTACTCAACAGCAATACGGTTTATAACGACTTTTTCAATATCCCTACCAGAATAGCAAAAGTGCCAAATGTTAGAAGAGACTTTTTTAATGTTAAGCTAAATACAGGGAATAAATATTCAAATGGACAGTTTTTGTTCAGACATCAATATGATGTCGGCAAAAAAGATTCTGTAGTTACCGATTCAACTGTCAATAGATTTTTTCTCCCACGGTTTCGGTTCGAACATACCATTCAATTTAATAGTTATGCATTTACTTTTCTGGACAATCAAGTGGTATTGGATTCGCCATATTTTCGGGAGTTTTATGATCTTAACATAACAACTGATTCTGTACCTATTAAATTCAAAGACAAATGGAGTGAATTATCCAATGATTTTTCAGTTGTTCAATTTCCTGACCCAACTAACCCCTTACAATCTCTAAAAGTTGGAGCAACGTTATTCAACTATTCAGGTAGTTTTTCAAACGGAAATGATAAGTTCTCCAATGTTATGTTGCATGGGGAGTACCGAAATCGTACTAAAAACAGAAAATGGGATCTTTTACTAAAGGGTTCTTTCTACTCAGTAGGTAGGAGCATTGGAAATTATGATGTACAGGCCAGTATTCGTTCTTTTTTAGGTGGCAGGTGGGGTTATGTCGAAATTGGAGCGCAAAATGTAAACCGGGATCCTTCTTATTTATTTCTTCGTAAAACATCATTCCCCGTTTTATTGAAAAATGATTTGAATGATGAGAATACGCTTCATTTATATGCTTCTACGTATAACCCACTGCTAAAATTAAGATTAGCTGCAGATTACTACCTACTTTCGAATTATGTTTATGTTTCTGATTTTTATAAAGTAAATCAGGAAGCAGCCATCTTTAATTTATTACGGTTAGGGCTCAATAAAGAATTTAAAATAGCCAAAAACTGGAAATGGTATTTGGACGCTTATCTGCAAACCATAACCGGAAATCCGCCAGTTAATGTTCCACTGCTTTATGCCCGCTCCAGATTTGCTTATGAAGGTAAGTTATTCACCAATCTGCGTTTGTCCACCGGGATAGATGTTAGATATAATACTCCATATGCCTCTCCAGGGTATTCTCCCGTTTTAGGACAATTTTATTTTCAGGATCAAGAAAATATTGTCATACGACCAGATATAGCCACTTATGTAAACTTTAAGATCAGAAACTTTACTGGGTTTACAAGATTAGAAAATCTTAATTCACTGACATTTACCAATGGTTTTGGGTTTAAAAACAGTAATGTACCAACTCACCTGTATCCGATGCCTGGTTTGTTGCTGAGAATTGGCTTTTTCTGGGTTATGATAAATTAATTTCTTTAACAATTTGTTTAAGGTTATAGTAAGTAGTTCTTTTTATATCTTTGTGCCATCACTATGCGTAAATGCTTGACCATTATAGTAGCGTTGTTTTATCTGATTGCCACCTGTGGTGTAGTGGTCAGCACGCATTATTGTATGGGTGAAGTAGCAGGTTATGCTTTAGGGCAGAATGATGAACATCTTTGTACAGTATGTGGTATGACCAATGAAGGTTGTTGCCACGATGATTTGAATATTTATAAAATTGATGATAATCATCAGGTAGCCAATTCCCTCTACACAGGTTTAGACGTTATTTCTCTTTCTCCGGTTGAAAAACCTCATTTTTCAAATTATTTCCCGGAAAATAAAAGGGTTGTTTTTACACATGGTCTAGCTCCGCCTTTAGACATTGATAGGCATGCGTTTCTATGTGTATATCGTATTTGATAAGTGAATAGGGTAGTACTTATTTTATTTTATTTTATTTTCAATTTCTTAATTCATTATCAAATCATTTATTATGAAAACAACTATTATATCCACCATTTTTTTATTCTTTATTTTAGGTTCAGTTTCTGCTCAAAAAAATGAAACTGTAAAGGTTTGGGGTAACTGTGGCATGTGTGAGAACACCATTGAAAAAGCAGCTAAAGCAGCTGGAGCTACTGATGCTGATTGGAATAAGGAAACTAAAGTTCTGACTGTTTCGTATAAGGGCAAAAAAACAGATTTATCTAAAATTGAACAAGCTATAGCTAATTCTGGATATGATACAGAGCGCTTTACGGCTCCTGATGAAGTATATAATAAACTCCATGGATGCTGCAAATATGATCGTAAAACTATAACTACTTCTGGGGCAGGGCAAAAAGGTATGGATTGCTGCAAAGAGGGAAAATGTGAAAAGCATTCTACCGCTTGTACTGATTGCAAAAACTGCAAAGAAGGAAATGGTAAATGTACTGATTGCTGCAAAGACGGCAAATGCACATCTGGTAAAGATTGCTGCAAGAAAGCCTAATTTTTCATTATTTCTACTTTATTTCTAAGACGAACTTGAGCGGCTTGTCCGCTCAAGTTTATATACTTATATCATGAAAAAGATAATATGGCTTCTTTGCATATGGATCATTTCCATTCAGGCAGAAGCTCAAATTCGTCAAGCTAAACTTCAGGCCAGTGGTTTAACCTGTGCACTATGTGCTAAAGCAGTATATGCCAATTTGGAATCGCTTCCTTTCATTCAGAAAATTGATACAGATTTAAATGGATCGGCCTTTATTTTGGAATTTAATGGAAAGCAAATCGATTTAGATGCGATACGTAAAAAAGTAGAGGATGCTGGATTCAGTGTAGCGGGATTAGAACTTACGGCAACTTTCATAAATACTGAAATTGAAGCGGACAAGCATATAAGCTATCAAGGTATGATTTTTCATTTTGTAGGGTCAAAAAAGTCCATCCTTAATGGGGAACAAACAATCAAAATTGTTGATAAGAACTTCATCTTGTTGAAAGATCAAAAGAAGATTCAACATCTTACTAAACTGCCTTGTTATTCCACAGGATATGTTTCTGATTGCTGTAATATAGAAAAAACTGATGAACCTCAAAGGGTATATCATTTAATAGTATGATTATGCGAATTTTTACCCTATTTATATTGCTGTTTGAAATATTTCATCCAATAGTGGCACAAGAACTATATATCTACTCTGAACCTGCATCTAATATGCCAGCCAGGGCATTTGGCTTGAAGTATTCTGGAAAATTTTTAGAAAATAAAAATACGTTGAAAAATGAGCAAAGACATGGATTAGAATTGCAGTTTGGGCATAATAAAAAATGGATGACTCATGTGGCTTCCACAATTTCTGATATGTATTCACCTAATGTACGTTGGGAGTCATTCAGGATCTATTCTAAGTATCGCTTATTATCTGTAGATGATGTACATAAGCATTTTCGGGCAGCTGCTTTTGGTGAGTTCTCTAGTAGTATCAATCCTGTTCGATTCGATGAACTTAATTTGGAAGGAGATCAATCGGGACTTCGGGGAGGGGTCATTTTAACTCAGCTCGTTCATAAATTAGCTGTTTCCACCACTTTATCTTATGTATATTCTTTGCAAGATCGGATAAAAGGCATTGGTCATTCGCATAATTATAATGCATTTAATTATAGTTTATCAGGTGGGTATCTGCTATATCCTAGAAGCTACAAGAGCTATAATCAAACGAATTTCAATATCTATTTAGAATGTTTAGGCAGTCAGGCAGTAGATACAAAAACAGCATTTCTGGATCTCGCCCCCGCTTTACAGCTGATCTTTACCAGTAATACTAAGCTAAATGTTGGTTATCGATTTCAAGTAGCTGGTAATATGAACCGGATGGCGAACAATAGTTTTCATATCAGCATCGAGCGCACCTTTTTAAACGCCTTAAGATCTCCCAAGTGAACTTCATAATTGATTTTCTAAAGTCGGTTAGAGGGTTTCTTCGCCGCCTTTTTCGAAAAAATTGCTGTAAATAGGCAATATATTCTAAATTTACCTAATCTTTATTTTAGACAAGTCTAAAAATATGTTTAGGTTATTTTTGATCATAGGGTTACTCTTTGCGAATGAGGTAAGATCGCAAGTTGATACGGCTTATAAGTATGACACTGCTTCAAGGATAGTCAATACGGAGTTGGATGAGGTTGTTATTTCAGGTACATTAAGGTCAATTCGGAAAATGGAAAGTTCGGTAAATGTTGAAGTATATTCTTCTCATTTTCTCAAGCATAATCCTGTACCGAGTATATTCGAAGCATTGCAAATGATCAATGGAATTCGTCCGCAATTGAATTGCAATATTTGTAGTACGGGTGATATACGGATCAATGGTTTGGAAGGCCCTTATACCATGATTACGATCGATGGTATGCCGATTGTAAGTGGATTATCATCTGTTTATGGTTTATTTGGTATTCCGAACGAGATGATCGAAAGAATTGAGTTGATAAAGGGCCCTGCCTCTGGACTATACGGATCAGAGGCTGTTGGCGGACTGATCAATATCATCACCAAATCTGCTAAAAATGCACCTATATTTTCTGCTAATGTTATGTCAACCAGTTGGAATGAATTCCAGGGTGATCTTACTGCCTCCATCAAGAATAAAAAACATCATTCGCTATTAGGACTGCATTTCTTTCAGTATGACAATCCACTGGATAAAAATCATGATGGATTCACTGATCTAACCCTTCAGAAAAGAATGTCCGTTTTCAATAAATGGAAATGGGAAAGGCGATTTAATCGAATTGCGGAAACGGGAATACGATTCTATCATGAAGATCGGTGGGGTGGTCAAATGCAATGGAATAAGCTATTTAAAGGTTCAGATAGTTTATATGGTGAAAGCATACTTACCAATCGCTTTGAATGGATAGGCAAGTATCAATTACCCATAAGAGAAAATATAACCTTTTCTTGGTCATATATCAAACACTTACAAGATTCGTATTATGGTATTGTTCCATTTATGGCCGATCAACGTATTGCATTTAGTCAGTTGATTTGGATGAAAGAAATAGGAAAACATAATTTGCTAGCCGGTGCAGCGATTAGATATACTTTTTTTGATGATAATACTGCAGCAACAAGAAATCCCACAACTGGAAATAATCAACCATATAGTGTCGTATTGCCCGTATTATTTTTTCAAGAGGAATGGAAGATGTCCAGCAAACAAACATTCTTGTTAGGATTGAGGTATGATTATCATACGCAACATAGGAATATTTTAACACCCAGGATAGCCTGGAAATGGAGTGTTAAAGATGATCTAGTATTTAGGATCAATTCAGGAACAGGATTCAGAGTGGTTAATATTTTTACAGAAGACCATGCTGCGTTAACGGGAGCAAGGCAGGTGGAAATAAAAGAAAGGATTCGTCCGGAGAAAAGCTGGAACATCAATATCAATAGCCAAAAACGTTGGTTTATGTCTAAAAAAAGTCAGATGACTTTAGATGCTAGTATCTGGTACACTCGATTTTCCAACAGAATACTACCCGATTATGATACTGATCCCAATAAGATCATCTATTCAAATTTGAATGGGCATTCCGTTTCGAAAGGCTTTTCAGTAGCAATGAACTGGAATTTGTCTGATATTTTCAGAGGTATGATTGGAACTACTATTCAGGATGTTTATCAAATCAATAACGAACTTGTAAAAACAAGACCCGTTCTAACAGAAAAATGGAGTGGGGTTTGGAATCTGGGTTATACCATCACTAAAGTTAACATCACTATGGATTATACGGGTAATTTATATAGTCCCATGCGTCTTCCTCTACTTGGCGACTTAGATCCTCGACCGCAATATTCTCCAATATGGAGTATTCAAAATATACAACTCACGAAGCGAACAGGTCAGTTCGAATTAATTGCCGGTATTAAAAATATTTTAAACTGGACCCCGGCCCGAAATCTCCCATTCTTAATTGCAAGATCAACAGACCCTTTTGATAAAAGGGTTGAATATGATGTACAGGGGCAAATTAAAGCTACACCTGATAATCCCTATGCTTTAACTTTCGATCCTACATATAGCTATGCCCCGAATCAGGCAAGGCGTTTTTTTGTAGGGATCAGGTACAAAATCCCATAAAAATGTGTGTTTTATGTGATTATAATCAGAAGCTATAAAAAGGCATAAATCGTACCTTTAATCCGCTATGTTGAATGCGATTATCCGTTTTTCCGTTCGAAATAAACTGATCATAGGAATTCTTACGGTTGTCTGGATTGTATGGGGAATTTTAGAGTTATTAAAATTACCAATTGATGCTTTACCGGATATTACCAGTAATCAGGTGCAGGTTATCACCACCACGCCAGCTTTAGCCTCTCCTGAAGTAGAACGCATAATCACCTTTCCCATAGAACAAGCCTGTTCAAATATTCAAGGAATAAAAGAAATTCGATCTATTTCGCGATTTGGACTTTCAGTTGTTACGGTTGTGTTCAGCGATGGAACAGACATTTACTGGGCTCGTCAACAGGTACAGGAAAGATTGGTACGCGTTCGCGATGATATTCCGAAAGATGCAGGTATTCCTGAATTAGCTCCTCTAACTACAGGTTTGGGAGAAATCTATCAATATGTATTGAAACCCAAGAAGGGTTACGAACAACAGTATGGACTGGATGATCTACGCAGTATTCAGGACTGGGTGGTGAGGCGTCAATTAATGGGGACACCCGGTGTGGCAGATGTGAGCAGCTTTGGCGGATTTCTAAAACAGTATGAAGTGGCCGTCAATACTCAACGATTAAAATCGATGGGGCTGACCATTGCTGATGTTTTTAATGCACTTGAAAAGAATAATCAAAATTCAGGTGGTGCTTACATAGAGAAGGGTAATGAAATGCTTTTTATCCGGACGGAAGGTCTGACCAGTTCGATCGAAGACATCGAACGAATACGGATCAAAACAACCACAGATGGGATACCCGTTTATATAGGTACGATTGCAGAAGTTAAGATAGGTAAAGCCGTACGTTATGGGGCTATGACTTATGGATCTGAAAATGAAGTAGCTGGCGCTGTTGTATTGATGTTGAAAGGAGAAAATGCATCGAATGTAGTCTCTGAAGTAAAAAAACGAATTGAAAAAATTCGTTCAACGCTCCCTCAAGGAGTAGAACTGATCACGTTTTACGATCGAACTAAAATTGTGGATCGTGCTATTGATACAGTAAAAGCGAATCTACTAGAAGGAGCATTGATCGTCATTTTTATTCTGGTTTTCTTTTTGGGGAATCTTCGTGCCAGTTTTATTGTAGCCTCGGTTATTCCATTATCGATGTTATTTGCCGTTGGAATGATGAACCTTTTTGGCGTATCAGGTAATCTGATGAGTTTAGGAGCATTGGATTTTGGTTTGATTGTTGATGGTGCTGTGATTATTGTAGAAGCGGTTATATATCGTTTATATCATAGTAAAATGTATAGTGGTTTCCTGTCCCGTGAGGATTTGGATAATGCTGTAGAAACCTCTTCATCACGAATGATGAATGCTGCTGTATTTGGACAAGCCATCATTTTGATCGTATATCTTCCCATTCTTTCCCTCTCAGGTATTGAAGGGAAAATGTTCCGTCCTATGGCTCAAACTGTAATTTTTGCCTTATTGGGTGCTTTCATTTTATCATTATCCTATGTACCCATGGTGACGTCTTTGATGTTGCATAAAAAAGTACAGGTTAGAGAAAGTATAACGGACAGATTCATGGAAAAAGTAAAAAGAGTTTATGGTTCCCTTCTTGAGAGAAGTTTCCGTTTTCCTAAGTCTATTATGCTCGGCTCTGTTGTCTTATTTTTTATAGCGGCATTGGTAGCCTCTCGTTTGGGTGGTGAATTTATTCCCAAATTAGAGGAGGGAGACTTCGCCGTTGATGCCCGTATTCTTACAGGGTCGTCACTTACCGCTACTGTACATAATTCTTTGGAAGCAGCTAAAATTCTTAAGAAATTTCCTGAGGTAGAAAATATAGTAACCAGAATTGGTAGTAGTGAAATACCTACAGATCCTATGCCGGTTGAAATGACAGATATTATGATCACGTTGAAGGATAAAAAGACCTGGAAAACTGCAGAAAGTTTTGAAGAATTAGCCGATACGATGAGTAAGGCTCTGCAACAAATTCCAGGAATGACTTCGGGTTTTCAATTTCCAATACAAATGCGATTTAATGAACTCGTAGCAGGTGCACGGCAGGATGTGGTATGTAAGATATTTGGAGAGAATATTGATACACTAGCCGCATATGCTGGGAAACTTGGTTCTTTAGCAAAAGGTATTGAAGGTGCCTCTGATATTTATGTGGAAGCAGTTACTGGACTGCCTCAAATTGTAGTACGTTACAAACGAGATGTTTTGACGATGTATGGATTAGATATAGCAGACGTGAATCGAACCATTCGTACTGCATTTGCTGGTGAATCAGCGGGTAAGATTTATGAGAATGAACGTCGGTATGATTTGGTGGTAAGGCTATCTGATCAATTCAGAACCGATATTGAGGATATTCGTCAGCTGATGTTGCCTACCAATACAGGTGAACAAGTGCCGTTGGTTGCCGTAGCAGATATTCAAATTGAACAAGGGCCTAATCAGATTCAACGTGAAGATGCAAAGCGCAGGATAATGGTAGGTTTTAATACTCGCGGACGGGATGTAGAAACTGTAGTTGCTGAGTTACAACAAAAGATTAATAAGAAATTATCTCTTCCTTCCGGTTATTATGTTGAGTTTGGGGGACAATTTGAAAATCTGGTGGAAGCCAAGAAAAGATTATCTATTGCTGTTCCCATTGCGTTAGCCTTGATTTTTGCTATGCTCTATTTTGCATTTGGCTCATTGAAATATGGTATATTGATTTTTTCCGCCATCCCATTATCTGCAATTGGGGGTGTACTTTCATTATGGTTACGCGATATGCCTTTTAGTATCTCAGCTGGTGTTGGGTTCATAGCCTTATTTGGTGTAGCAGTTTTAAATGGTATTGTTCTGATTACCGAATTCAATCGTCTCAAAGCGGATGGCATTACTGATGTAAAAAAAATTATCAAAGAGGGAACAGCATTACGGTTACGTCCTGTTTTGATGACGGCAGCTGTTGCTTCCTTTGGATTTTTACCAATGGCATTAAGTCAAGCTGCAGGGGCTGAAGTACAGCGTCCGCTGGCCACAGTAGTTATTGGAGGCCTGATAACAGCAACTATATTGACATTAATTGTGCTGCCTATATTATATTATTGGTTTAATGGAGGAAGAAGATCATCTAAATTAAAGGCCTTACTCGTAGTTGGCTTGTTTTTATCACTTGACACAACGGCTCAGGAACGACTCGAACCAAAAGGGAAGAGTCTTCCTTTGGATACATTAATCGCCGTTTCTATGCGAAAGAATCTATCTCTTGAAGCAGCACGGCGAATGCAGGATAAATGGGATGTATTAGAAAAACAAGTATTTGAATTTCCAAAAACAGGAATAGGTATTGAATACGGAAATATCAATAGTTTTAATAGGGATACCCGAGCGTATATCTCTCAAAGTTTTTTAATGCCTGAAGTATATAAAAGTAGAAAAGCATACTATGCAGCCGAAAGAAAACTGGGCCAAATAGATGTTCAACTTCAGGAACTGGAAATCAAAAGAAGAGTTCGTTATACCTATTTTCAGATGGAAGATCTGTTACGCAGACTATCATTAATTGATCTTCTTGATTCTGTATATTCAGGATTTATTAAAGCTGCTGGACTTCGCTATAAAACAGGCGAGTCTCCTTTGCTTGAACAAACGGCAGCTGAGGCTGAATATGCCCGACTTCACTTAAGTAGAACGCGGCTGCTAGCTGATCTTGATATCCTACAGGAAAAATTTGGATTACTCTTACATACAAATGAAAAATTCCTTCCTATGCCTGGTCAGGATCTGAAGAGAGTCCATTTAGGTATGTCGAATGGGTTACATCCTACTATTGCATTTTGGCAAAATAGGCAACAGATATATGCTTCAGAGAAACGTCAGGAGAAGGCTACTTTATTGCCTGACGTTACATTGGGGTACAATAATCTTTCTTTGATTGGCTGGCAATCATCAGATGGTGTAACCCAGAAATATTATAAAGGCAATGAACGATTCAATGCAATTAATCTTGGGATAGGAGTTTCCATTTTTAATAGTGCGGCAAAAGCACGTATGGAAGCAGCAGAGAAAAATATTCAAGCCGCTAAGTTGAAGGAAAGACAAGCTCAGGAGGAGTGGCAAAATCAATATGCTGCTTTATCTGTTGAGATGAAAAAGCATACTGCTTCCCTAGATCATTATATCAAAATTGCCTTACCACAATCCGAATTGATTCAACAAAAAGCCATTCAAGCGTATAAAGCCGGAGAAATCGGATATACCGAATGGATCAATTTGATGAAGCAGGTTGTTGATATTCGAAATGGATTTAATGATGCCATTCTTGATTTAATGATGACCATAACTGAACTCGAATATTTAAATCTAAACTAAGCTGTACCATGCGTAACCTGTATATATTAGTGTTTACTTTTTTCTTTTTATCCTGTTCTTCAAAAAATGAACCTGTAAAAGGGGAGGCTGATTCTCCGGAAATTGGAAATACTATTTCTTTAACAAATGATCAAATAAAAGCTTCTTCAATTGAATTAGGTGCAGTTGAATCAAAGAATTTAGCTGATTTGATAACTGTGAATGGAGTAGCGGATGTTCCTCCACAGAATATTGTTTCTATAAGTTTTCCTCTAGGAGGATATTTAAAAAGCACTAAACTATTACCGGGGATGCAAGTAAAGAAAGGTGAAGTGGTTGGTTATATTGAAGATCAGCAAATTGTAAAATTTCAGGAAGAATATTTAGTTGGTAAAGAACGATTACAATATTTAGAGTTAGAATTTAATCGTCAAAAAGAATTGAATGATAACCAGGTTAACGCTACTAAAATTTTTCAACAAACACAAGCAGATCTTAATAGTCAGCGTGTGTTAGTAAAATCAATGTCTGAAAAATTGAGGTTAATAGGTATTGAACCATCTTCTCTGCATGCCGATAATTTATCCAGAATAGTTCCTTTGCGTTCACCGATCAGTGGATATGTTTCGAAGATACTGGTGAATATAGGGAAGTACATTCAACCATCAGAAGTATTATTTGAACTAATTGATCCTGGTGATTTGCACGCGGCTCTAACCGTATTTCAAAAAGATATAGCTAAAGTTGAAGTTGGTCAATCCGTTACTCTTTCGTTAGTGAATAACCCTGAAAAAGAGTACAGAGGGAGGGTAATTTTAACCAATAGAAATTTAGATGATACCCGATCAGCTATGATTCATTGTCATTTTGAAGATCGTCCAGAGAAAATATTACCCGGTATGTTTCTTAGTGGAAAAATTAGAAGTTCACCACGGGAGGTATCTGCCTTGCCAGAAACTTCTGTAGTAAATTTTGAAGGTAAACAATATGTTTTTGTTGAAGTTGGTGCCAATACATTTTTCATGACTGCTGTTCAGACTGGAGCTCGAGAAAATGGTTATTTGGAGATCGTTAATGCTGCTGAAATCAAAGGTCAGGTGGTTACAAAAAATGCTTTCACTATTTTAGGTGCTCTAAAAAATGTAGCGGAAGAGGAATAAAGCATTACTACTCACTTTTGTAATCTTCCCTAACTGGATTGAATACGTCAATTAATTTGCAATCCGTATGCGCCATTGCGGAATGAGGTACATTAGAAGGGATCACATAATAAGAGCCGGATGTAAGGATATGTGTTTCATCGCCAATAACCATTTCTAATTTGCCTTCAATGATGAACGTAATCTGCTCATGAATATGATGATGCAAAGGTAGTTTGCTTCCTTCTCTGATAGTAACGACGCCAAAACTTATATGTTCACCATGTACATATCTACCAACAAGTCCTTCCGCTAGTTGCTTTTCTTTTAAGTCTGATATCGAGGGCATACATTTCAATTTTATTGTTCAATATGGCTGTAAAAGATAAAGGCTGTCTCATAGAGAGACAGCCTTTATATATCAACAAGGTGGGGTTAGAATATATAACGGAAACCTAATTGAAGACTCCATGTACTAGCGAAAGAGTTCACTGTTGTGAATGGAGTAGTAGGAAGTTGTCTGTTAACCTGGGTCATTCTATACTGAGGTTGACCAGCAGCATTTGCTCCTGCAGGCACCAATGGGTTACGAACTGTTGTTTGTTTGATCACACCCCATTCTTTATTCAGCATATTTGCAAAATTCAGGATATCCAGACTAAACTGTAATGTATTGCGACGATCTCCGATATTGGTGAATACATCCTGCAATAATTTGAAATCAAGTCTGTCGTACCAAGGTAGTAATGCACCGTTACGTTGTACATATTTACCTTTATTATTACGCAGATATGGTGTATTCTCGATTAGCTGGAAGAATGCATCTGATTGTTGTTGTGCACTAAATGCTGCCAAAGAAGATGTTGCAGACTGAGCTAAGAAAATAATTTCTGATGGGTTTCTAGGAACATACAGTAGATCTGTTGAATTATTACCATCGTTATTCAAATCTCCATTGTAAACATAGGAAAATCTACCCTGAACAGCCCCTTCATAGAATAGAGAAATAGTAGTTCCTAAATGCTTAAGATATTCTTTACGATAAGACACAGCAGCAATTACACGATGAGGCAATACGTTCTGACCATTGTATAATTCCAAGCTGTTCTGGGTTCCGATCGTTGGGTTAGCATTCCATACAGATGAAGCTTGTGAACCTGGGTTTGCAGTCACTTCATTATAATAGGTGTATGTATAGGCAGCAAAACCATAGAACCCTTTAGAGGCAGCTTTAGTTAATTGAGTAGTAAATGAAACACCACCGCCTTTGTTGGTATTTTCTAAAACTACAGCTGTAGTAAGATTACTGTAATAAGAACGGTCAGCTGATGCTAAGTAGCGAGGACGGGAATCCAAGCCAGCAAATACACCATTTGGCTCTTTTTGGTTGGCATTACGCATTCTTACTGCATTAATATCTTTAGACACTATGGCTTCCATAGTTAATGTCCATCCTTTTTCAAATTGCTTATCAAATGCAATATTGGTTCTTGCGATCTGAGGGAATTTAAAATTAGGGTCCATCAATACAATGTTAGAAGGAACTGATGTTCCAGCTGTTGATGGGAAAGTATTTCTGTAGAAGTTTGGATCAGGATTAAAGCGATAATTAGCAAGTGCGGAAGCTGATCTTACATTTGCTCCAAACTGGTACATACCACTATTGGTTGGCATGTTAGTGTACCATACGAATGGAATACGGCCAGTGAAGATACCCGTTCCACCGCGTACAATTAGGCTTTTATCTCCATACACATCCCAGCGGAAACCAACACGTGGAGACCATAAAACAGAGCTTTTTGGCCATGCTCCTGTAGTATAGCTTACCATTTCTCCATTTTGGTTAGGGAATTTAAGTGCTGTTACTGCAGGATTCTCTAGTGGTTGTTCATTGAAAATTGGTTTATCCGCACGAATACCATAAATCAGTTTGAATTTGTTATTGAAAGCCAATTCATCCTGTATATATGCTCCTAATTGACCAATCTTGAGCTCTGCACTATATACGGATTGTTTGCCTGGCACCAGTGAATAAGTGTAAGCATAATAGGCTGGAGCCTGATTAGTGATAAAGTCATTTAATGAGCTGAACACATAGTAACTCTGTGATCCTGGCATAAACATATTACCTACACGCTGGTATTCATAAGAAACACCACCAGTTACGGTGTGTTTACCCTTATACATGGTGAAGTTATTGATCACACTGAATACATCGTTAATTACATCATTATTATAGGAATAAGGCTCATAACCAGCACTCATATAGTTTTGGCCAGCACCATTCATAATATCAATGAATGGAAATACCTGACTTGGCGAAGTACGAGTGGCACGAACTTTAGTTATGGTAGCTAATAACTGATTAGAGAATTTACCCTTGAAATTTGAATTCAATTCCAAAACACCTGAACGTACTACATCTTTGAATCCATAATTGGAATTAGCAAACGACATCGATTGCAAACTAAAGCGGTTTACCGGAAGACGAGTGGTGTTAGAACCACCTGCAGGGGTAAATCCACCACCGTTTGGAATACTTGATCCATTAAGTGAAACATCATTTGTGCTAATCAACTCATTGTACTTTGCCGTTAGTTTATGTACATCACTTATGTTCCAATCAATCTTGGCTAAAATTTTGGTATTCTCCGCCTGGAAGTTAGGGAAGTTATCAAAAGCACCTGTTTCATAGCCATACTTGCTCTTTAAGAAATCAGATAGTTTTCTGAGTGAGTCAACAGGTGTAGAAGAAACGTTTCCTTGACCTGAGCCTCCAGCTGGGCTGAAAGTGATACCAGGGAATTCTCGCGTTTCTTTCTCTGCACTAACGAAAAAGAATAACTTATTCTTTATCAATGCTCCGCCTAACGTCCCCCCAAATGTTTGACTTTCTGAAAGAACAGCCGGTGGCAGTTTAGTACTGCCAACATTACGACCATTGAAGTTTTGATTACGGAAATAACCATATGCACTTCCCTTGAGGGTATTTGTACCACTCTTGGTAACAGCATTGATACCCGCACCTGTAAATCCAGATTGGCGAACATCATATGGTGCGAGGTTTATAGATATCTCTTCGAAAGCATCCAGTGAAATAGGTTGGTTACCACCACCAGGAAGTGGGTCATTGCTTAATCCAAAGTTATTATTCAGATTGGCACCATCTACTTGAATGTTATTGAAACGAGCATCACGACCACCAAAGCTGTTACCATTTGCCTGTGGAGTAAGACGAGTAAAGTCGGTAATACTTCTGGAAATAGTTGGTAATGTTTGGAATTGACGTAACCCAATATTCGTAGAAGCTCCAGTTTTATCAGCACCAATTCTACGTTTTTTACCAGTTACGGTAACTTCTGTCAATGATGTAGTTGATGTTTCCCCTAAAATAGCGTCAAGGAAATAGGGTTCTCCTAACAACAAGTTGATGTTCTCAAAGGTCACAGCCTTTAAACCAACAAAATTGATAACGACTACATATGGACCACCAATACGGGCGTTAGGAATAGTAAATACACCCTCTTTTTTGGAGACTGTAACATACTTTGTACCTGAAGGTGTATGGGTTGCTGTAATAGTAGCGGCCTCCAAACCTTTACCGGAAGCGTCTTTAACAACACCTGTAATGTTACTGGTAGTAACCTGAGCCATCAGAGCAACAGGGAACAATAACAATACACCTAAGAATTTCAAGATTCTCATGTAATGCAATTTTAGTTTTTGATGCACAAAATTAATAAAAAGAGGCTTGATACCCCCAATATCCCATAACATTTACACACAATTAATGTTGAAAACCCATTGAAAATATGTCGAGAGTCAGTTTTTCTTAAAAGCAGTACCTTTGTTTTCAATTAAAAATGCTGCTGTGGATACTATTGCCAGTGCTATTGAAGACATCCGAAACGGTAAAATGGTCATTGTGGTGGATGATGAGGATCGTGAAAATGAGGGCGATTTCATCGCTGCCGCTAGTCAAATAACCCCTGAGATCATCAATTTTATGAGTAAATATGGCAGGGGGTTGATCTGTGTGTCTCTGCTAGAAGACCGTTGTAAAGAGCTAAAGCTGGATTTAATGGTTTCCGAGGTAACAGCGGTTCATGAAACGGCCTTTACAGTTTCGGTAGATTTGATTGGCCAGGGTTGTACAACAGGAATCTCTGCTCATGATCGGGCCAAAACGATAAAAGCGCTGGTAAATCCAAAGACCAAACCAGAAGACTTGGGCCGTCCCGGTCATATTTTCCCTTTACGAGCTAAACAGGGAGGGGTTTTGCGCCGTCCAGGCCATACTGAAGCGGCTATAGATCTGGCACGTTTGGCAGGGTTAGAGCCTGCTGGCGTTTTGGTGGAAATCATGAATGAGGATGGCTCGATGGCTCGATTGCCTCAATTAGAGGAACTTTCCAGTCAGCTTGGGATGAAGCTCATCACCATCAAAGATCTAATTGAATTTCGGATGCAAAGAGATTCGCTGATTGAGGAATTGGTAAATGTTCAAATGCCTACCAAATTCGGTGATTTTCAATTATATGTATTTCAGGAAAGGAATAATCCAGCATCTGGGGAACACATGGCTTTAGTAAAAGGGAAATGGGATAAGGATGAGCCGGTTCTCGTTCGGGTTCACTCGTCTTGTTTTACAGGTGATATACTGGGCTCGATGCGATGTGATTGTGGTGATCAGCTTCATGAAGCTATGTCCATGGTCGAAAAAGCTGGAAAGGGGGTAGTGCTCTATATGAATCAAGAGGGCCGTGGTATAGGATTGCTGAATAAATTAAAAGCATATAAGCTGCAGGAGAGTGGAATGGATACTGTAGAAGCAAACCTACACCTTGGTTTCCCAATGGATAAGCGGGATTATGGAATAGGTGCTCAAATTCTCCGTTATCTAAATGTAACAAAACTCAAGCTCATTAGTAACAATCCAAAGAAAAGAGTAGCCTTAAGTGGTTATGGGTTAGAAATTGTAGAAAGTGTTCCGGTTTGCATCCCGCCGAATCCGCATAATGCCAAATATCTTCAAACCAAAAAAGAGAAGATGGGGCATGATTTGTGAGTTGACAGAGGTTGAACATTTTTTCAATGATCGGCAATTCAGTTCTTATTCTTTCTTCTGAATAAATGATCAAATTCTGTTCTGAACGATAAGTTTCCACCCGTGCGTTCTCGTCTTCCTGAGCTGGATAATACGTCGAAGCTACTTCGGTAAAAAAATGATGTTCTCAACTTGCCATCTGGTGTTATTTTATATTCAACATTTACATCTGGAAGAAAAAGAAAGTTTTGATTGGTGACAACAGTATTTCCTACCGCATTAAAATTAAAGTCACTTCCAAATGTTAGGATAAGTCTGTTATTAACCAATGATTTAATAAATTCTAAACTTACATTTTCACGAGTATTCTGATTTTGAGTTGATGAGCTTGTAGGAGTTCCACCTAAATTGGTGGCTACTCTTGAGTAATTAAAATTGACATCAACAGATGAACCAAATAATTTATAGAAGAAGTTTTGTACACTATTTGATAATATGCTGTTAATTACGCCAGATATGGTATTACTAAGCAATTCAAGATTCAGATTTGTCGTAACAATGGCAGCCTCTGGCGCAAAACTTTTAAATACAATTAGATAAGTTGATTGTTTGCTGACTTCATTCTGATCTCTATTGATGGTCTTCAATTTATTTTCTATTGTGGGATTATTTTTAACAGCACTTGTTGGAGGAAGTAATAACTGGAAAGATGTGTTTGGAGAATTTAATGTTCCCGTTAATGTACACATAACCCATATGTCACTAATTTCTCTCATTACATCTGAATTTGCCGTGGAAATACCTGTAGCATTGCCAGCATCAAACAACGTACTCATTCTTACTTTTTCAGCAATATATTTTGTATTGATATTTATTTCTGCATTATAGGGATCGCCAGTCCAACTCAAATAACTTCCTGAGTTTTGCTCAATGTAGAATGGTTTATTAAAGATGTCCTGAAAATTAAAATTATAAACTCCGCTTTCGATATTATATCTTCCATTTAATGTAAGCGCTTCATTTGTTCCCGTTAGAATTTTAAGATTACCAGAACCAGTAGCTGTAATGCTATCTCCAGTCAGCGGATCAAGTACTACGGTCATTTTTAGAATTGGACTGGCGACCAAATCGAAGTCCATTGATAGGTTACTATTTTCTCTTTTTAAAGAATCTGTATTCATTTCTCTTCCATACTGTCGCCATTTAATGTAATCAACCTCCCCAGTTTGTTTAGTACTTGCGGTAGTTTCAATGGTTATATTAGAACTATCAACAGCCGCACCATTAATATACATTTTCATATTCTGTTCATTGCCACTGAAGCTAAATCCGACTCTGGCAATGGCTTTACCATGAAAGAGATTATTATCTTTTCTTGTGGTGTTTATGGCCAAAATTTTTGGGGAGGTTGCTTTGAAATCATATTCCATCTCCTTGAAGAACTGATGTTTTAGTTTGCCACTAACAGAACCAGTGTTCCCCAAAGGATCGGTAATCTGAATGGTTCCCAAATCAAGTTCTCCGCTTTTAAACTCAATTTCAGTATCGTTTAGTTTATAGTAAACTTTTGTAAAATCGATTTCAATACCTACATTTTTTAATTTTACTGTTCCTATAAGATCCGGCGAATTAGCATCACCTTGTATATTTATTTTTCCGCTAGCATAACCATCCATCTTGGAAAAAATAGCTTCCAGATAGGTTTCCAATACTGATATTTTAGTTTCATCCAGATCAATTGAAGCATCTATTATCGGTTTACTTGAATCTGAAATATTCACTTTTCCATCAATCAAGAATGTATATCCGGGATTTTCTGATTGCATGTTGAAACTTATTTTTTTCAGCTGCTTATCATAGTATCCATTAAGGGTGGTGATGCCAATTGAATCATTTTCAAACCGTGTTTGATCAGTTTGAGCGTTTATGTAAACTTTAAATTTATTCAAGGGATCTTCTATTGTGATCTCACCACTTGTAATTCCTTGAATTCTGGGTTCTTGTACAACGTAGGGGAGAAGATCGCCAAGATTCACTTTTTGTAATTCAATAATGATATCATGACTATTTCCAATTTCAGATGGAATTGATGAGATCAGCAATTGCTGTTCACCATTATAAATTTTTATTTCAGATGCATCCACTACCGATTTTGTGATTGTCAATTCTCCACCTTTATCAATTTTCCATGTTTTTTCATTGATGACAATAGACGAAGGTTTGAACTGAATACTGAGACCATCTGAAAGATGTTGTATTTGAGCCGATAAATTTGCTGCATTCAACTTTTGGTTACCTCCAGTATTAATAGAAATGTCTGAGATGTCGCCTAAAGCCAAAATGTCAAGCGACGTATTGGGTAGTTGAAGACTATCATTAATGATAATTGTTCCTGCTGCTGCATGGAATCGCAGACTATCGAGATCTGCATTACCTCTAAAACGGAAATCTTCTATTCGGTATTTTCCAAATTCTGCAAGGGGAATGCTCGCATTAAGTTTAAAAATTTGTTTTTCCGTATGAAATTCAGATTCAAGTGAACTATAGTTGAATCCTGTAATTTTTTCATTGAATAATCGTAAATACTGTTCAATGTTTTCAAAATCTACTTTGAAAGTGAAATCCTGAACAGGTAGCGGTCGATTATCATATTTGAAATATGATGGATAATATTTAAACAGATAGTTCGAAATATTTGTACCCAATGTAGATAAAGTAAATTTTCCATCCAAGACAGCTGAAAGATCATTGTTTTTTACTTCTATACGCTTATGGCCATCAATATTCATAGAACTTAGGGAAAGTGAATCAACTGTAAATGTTTCATCATTCTTTTTTAATGCCAGATCGTAAAGTGTTGCTTCGCCAATGAGATCATCGATTGTTTTTCCTGCAAGATTAAATCGCCCTTTACCCGTAAATTGGATATCCTGATTTGAGAATTGAAGTGCTTTCAGGCTAGCATTTGAAATTTCAGTTTCAACATTTATTGTTGGCTTTTCAGGATTTTTCATGTTGACCAATCCATTTACGTACATTTTTAAATTTGGGTCATCCACATTTAATTTACCTGTAAATTCATTTGAATGTAGTTTTCCATCAATATGGATATGTTGATAGGCGTAATGGTTAAAGTCAAATCTTGGAACCGTACCATTTAAGTAGATATCAGCATTTTTATCAAAGCCATTCCCTGAAATTTTACCATTGAAAGACACCAGGTCAATCTGTGGGGCGTCTAGGAGTTTTCCCAGGTTAAAGTTGCTTATATTGACCATGCCGGAATAGCTTGCCCGCCCTCTTTCAGGCATTACAAATCTTGCATCTGCATAAACCTGACCAAACTCCGTTGATAACTTTCCTTTTGTAGTGAATGCATTTATTTTTCCAGAAATATCTCCATTAAATTTTAGGTAGGATATTTTAGTTAAATCGGGTTTTTTGATTTTAGCTAGTTCTGGGTAAAAAGACAAAGCATCTTTGTACGTAGTAGATAAATCAGATTTAGTAAAAGAGATGAAGGTGTTATTGATATCTGGTAATCCTTTCATGGATAGATCACCTTTTAGCACCGTATTCGTTCCATATCTCACGTACAAATTTTCGGTCTTAAAATTATCTACAGTTCCTTTAGCCTCACCGTTAATATTAAATTTTTTATTCCATCCATCTAATTCAGGAGCAAAAAATGCTATATCTCTAGTATGAATTAAACTATTCTTTAATGAAAGCTCCAGTGTTACTTTAGAAATGAAATCTCTCATATCTTTTCTGAACCGATCATAACGCATGATGTATGTATCTCCAATGCTACTATATGGAGTTGACAACGCTAATTGTTTGAATGTCATGGCATCAGGATCAAATGACCAATCGGCCTTCAAACTTGATATGGTGAAACCTGACCTCTCATTTGTTTTTAATTCAATTTTTCCAGCTAGAGTATCCTGTTGGAAAGTTAAATTGTCAATTGAACCGGTAATTCGGGTGAATTGTATATGATTAGGATCAAAATAGGGTAGAATTAATTTTTTGGTGTCTGCCTGAAAATAAAAGGCACCCTCATTGAGTTTAACTTTATCAATATTCATAGACCAGCCTTCTGGATTCCATTTTAATACACCAGGCTTAAACGGTTTTAATGTTTTTGAAGGTGCCATTGAATCGGGTCTATTTCCCGTATAATCGATGAGACTAAAACTTGGACGGTCAAGTGATACGTATCGAATGTCAATTTGCTTTTTGGTGAGATTTATGTCATGAGCTCGCAATTCCAATGATCCGATCGATCCTAGAATATTTTCACCAATCCAACCATCCTTATAAGCTAAACGAATATTTTTCAGATCAATATCTTTAATATGAAACTGAATTTGATTTTGCTTTTTGGAAGTAGTAGATGTGCTAAACGCCTTCTCCAAAAAAGCATAATTCCATGTTGAATCTTTCCGTTGTAATTGGATGTATGCATTTTCCAACCCCAGATATTCTAATTCTGCCTGATCTTTAAAGAAAAACCAGTCGGTGATTCGAACCTTTACCGAACCAGCATAGAGCATTGTATCTTTATTTTGGTCCAGTATCAAGGCACCATTGAGGTTTAAGCGGTTGAAAAAATCTATGGAAACATGGTCTATTTTGACCGTAGTCTTCAGGTTTTTAGATAGTTTTTGAGTAACCTGGCGTATAATGATATTTTGGGCCCAGTCTGTTTGGATCAACAGGGCAGCGGAGATCAAAAGAAAAAACAAGGAAGCTAGAAGCCACCCTAGTATTTTAAGCGCTTTTTTCAGTAGTGAAATTTATACGAAATTAAATATTAGAGGCTAAAATCAGTTTTTTTTGCAGCGAATCAACAAATTTGCTTGTCAAATGTTAAATTTGTACTAAAACCTAAAGCATATCACATGAGAAAAAAGTTTATGTTCAGTGTGATGGCTCTTATTCTTTGTTTGAATCTGGCCATCTCCCAAACGTTTCAAGTCTCCGGAAAGGTGACTGACGAGAACGGATCTCCATTAGGTTCTGTGAGTATTACAGAAAAAGGTAAGAAATCAGGAACTACTACGGATGAGTCCGGTAATTTTAAAATATCCGTATCTAAAGGCGCTGTACTTGTATTTTCTGCTGTTGGATTCGACAGCAAGGAAATGGTGGCAAGTTCCGCAAATCTTAACCTCTCCTTATCATCGAGCGTTCGAGGATTATCAGAGGTTGTGGTAACCGGTTTTGGCGGTGCCCAGATCAAGAAAGAGTTGACGGGTAACATTGCCAGAGTTAGAGGTAAGGATATCGAATATCTTCCTACCCCAACCATTGATGCAGCCCTTCAAGGTAAAGCAGCAGGGGTTTTTGTGAACAGCCAGTCCGGTAAGCTTGGACAAGCGGTTACCGTTCGTGTTCGTGGTAATTCTTCAATTAGTGCCAATAGTCAGCCATTATATGTTATTGATGGTATTCCGATAACATCAAACAGTCAGAGTTCATACGGTGGAGCTACCAACCCATTAGCTGATCTCAACCCTAATGATATTGAATCAATTGAGGTATTGAAAGATGCTTCTGCTGGTGCCATATATGGTTCACGTGCGGCAAACGGGGTAGTACTGGTTACGACTAAGCGTGGTAAGGCTGGACGTACTCAAGTAACGTTGAACGTACAGACAGGTTATGGCGAAGCAACTCGTCGTTTACCGATGTTGAATTCCGAGCAATATGCAGAATTAATCGAAGAAGGTGCTAGGTACAGAGATGATCTGGATGGTACTCCATATAATGATCCTTACAGCTGGACTACCTATGTTCGTAATGATGTAATGGATTATTTCAGTTACGGAGAATGGTCGAAGGATAAGACAAAAACCTATGATTGGCAAGATGTCGTATTCCAAAAAGCTCCTTATCAACAAGCGGATCTTCAGATTCGTGGTGGTAATGATCGTACAAAATTCTTTTCTTCATTTCAACACCTTGATCAAACCGGAACCATCATTGGAAACAATCTGGTGCGTTCTACAGGTCGTTTGAATATTGATCAAAAAGCTAATGACTGGTTAGATCTTGGTGTGAACATGAGTTTGTCACGCACCTACAATCGTCGTTTACCTGATGATAACGCGTTTTCAAATCCACTCCAGGCTATCGCTCTTATGCCTATGACTCCGTTCACGGATCCAACCACAGGTTTGCCCGCTGGTGCACCTCCCGGTGATGTGAATATACCTTTGTATTACAACCCTATTCTAACAGTAGATTACGCTAAGTACTACCAGGAATCATATCGTACTTTCGGTAATTCATATTTTAAAGCTAAACTTCTTCCTGGCTTATCTTTCCAAACTGAATTTGGACTAGATTATTTAAGTCAGAATGAGGAAGGATTTTTCGGATCTCAAACCGTTCGAAATCAATCAAGAGCTTCACGTGGAATAGGATCTAATAGTGGTGCTTTCGTAACCAATTATAATACTAACTCTTATTTTACTTACGTAAAGCAAATAAAGGGGCATAGTATAAATGCAACAGCTGGTATGCAGTATCAGCAATCTACTGCGAAATATAATTTTACAGAAGGTACAGATTTCCCATCTGATGCCTATCGTAAGGTTGCCAGTGCTGCTAACAAAACAGGTGGTAGTTCATCTCAAACGGACTACAGGTTCCTTTCGTATTTCGCTCGTGCCAATTATAACCTGAACGACAAATATTTATTATCTGTGAGTGGACGTATTGACGGATCATCTCGCTTTGGTAAAGATTCTCGTTACGGTTTCTTCCCAGCGGTTTCTGCTGGTTGGATATTGAGTGAAGAGAAGTTCCTAAGTAAAATGTCTAATGTTGTAAGCTTCCTCAAATTACGTACTAGCTACGGTGAGGTGGGTAATGCTGAGATTCCTAACTTCCCAGCATTGGGTCTATTCTCTGGTGATGCCGGTTATGCAGGAACTCCAGGACAACGTCCATCACAATTAGCTAATCCATCACTTCGTTGGGAAACTACCCGTCAGTTAGATGCAGGTATTGATTTCGGATTGTTTAACAACAGAGTAACGGGTGAGATTGATTATTATGTTAAAAAAACCAGTGGTCTTTTACTTAGTGTGAATGTTCCGGCTACTACTGGATTTAATTCCATTTTCAAGAACGTAGGTAAGATGGAGAATAAAGGATGGGAGTTTGTGTTGAATACTCAGAATTTAGTTGGTGCTTTCAAATGGAATACCAGTTTGAATCTTGCTTTGAATAAAGGAACTGTTCAGGATATTCAGGGTCAGATTATTGAAGGTGGTGTAAGTAGCATGAATAGAGTAGCAGAAGGATACAACGTAGGTGTTTTCTACACAGTTGAATTTGCAGGAGTAGATCCTCAAAATGGAAATGCCCTTTTCTATAAGAATACGAAGAAGGCGGATGGCAGCTTGGATAAAACAACAACAAGCAATTATTCTGAGGCTCAACGTATAGTTGTAGGTGATCCAAATCCAGATATGATCTGGGGTTTCACGAATAATTTCTCATATAAAGGTTTTGATCTTTCTGTATTCTTCAATGGAGTGTCAGGTAATCAAAACAATATTTATGGAATGGGTAGATATTCTTCTGCCTCTATGTTGTATGAAGATAATAATACTGCCGATCAGTTAAGACGTTGGAGAAAGCCTGGTGATATAACGGATATTCCTCAGGTTCGTCTATATCGTGTTAATGGTTCACAGGCAAGTAGTCGTTACATCGTTGATGGATCTTATATTCGTCTTCGTACTCTATCATTAGGATATACCTTTAGTGGTAACATGTTGAAGAGAGCTAAGATTGAAAAATTACGTCTTTATGCTACTGCATTCAACCTGTTAACTTTTACAGATTATCCTTATTGGGATCCTGAAGTAAATGCAGATTCATTTGATTCGAATATTGCCAAGGGTAATGATTTCTATACACCACCACAGCCAAGGACTATTCTGTTTGGTATAAATCTGAATTTCTAATTAATTAAATGTAAATATTATGAAATCAATCATATATAACATCAGGCATATAGGCATGGTAGCATCTGCTTCCATCTTTATGGTAGCCTGTCAAGACAAGCTAGATGTTCAGCCTACACAAACGATCTCTGCTGAGCAGGCATTAAAAACGGAAGGTGATGTAAATGCAACTCTGATTGGAGCCTATGATGGAGTACAAAGCGGTGCATTGTATGGTGGTGAGATCATGGTTTTGAATGATCTAATTGGTAATACTGACGACATTCAGTTTACTGGAACATTTGCTGGGTTGAGCGATGCTTATCAGGGATTGATGGTGGCAAATAATTCTTTTGCTACATCAACTTGGGGCTCTGCTTACAATGCCATAAATCGTTGTAACAATGTACTGGCCAATTTAGATAAAGTAGTTTCATCACCTGCTAATAAAAACAAAGTAGAAGGTGAAGCTTTATTCCTCCGTTCATCGTTATTTTTTGAACTGGTTCGTTTGTATGCGAAATTCCCTGGTGATGGCGATATGGCTTCTAATCCTGGAGTACCATTGATTCTTACACCTACTTCAGTAGTTGATGAATCTTCATATGTTTCCAGAAATTCAGTTAAGGAAGTATATGATAGAGTAATTGCTGATCTTACGAAAGCCGAATCTTTATTACCATCATCCAATTCTCGTTATGCTAACAAATGGGCAGCAGCTGCTATGTTATCACGAGTAAATCTGATGTTAGGAAATTATGCGGCAGCTCGTGATGCAGCAAACCGTGTAATTGCTGGTAGCGGAAGAACATTGGCTTCTACCTTCAATTCACTTTGGTTTACGTATATCAATCTAGGTGGTACAACTCCTGGAGAATATTTATTTTATATCAAAGTTACCAATCAGGATGGTGTAAATGCTATCAATACGTATTTTGGAAGAACTATTGGCTCTATTCCTGGAACAGCTGGCCGTAGTGACTGTAAGATTCGTGCTGCACATATTGCCAAATATGAAGCAGGTGATCAGCGTAATTATTTTATCCTTTCTGGAGGTTTCAACTATACACGCAAGCATTTGGATCGCTGGGGTGATGTACCTGTTATTCGTTTAGCAGAAATGTTCCTTACCCGTGCAGAATGTAATCAACGTTTGGGTACAACAGTTGGGGCAAGTCCGCTGGATGATGTTAACCGTATTCGTAATCGCGCCGGCTTAGCTTCATTATCAGCAGTAACGTTGAACGATATTCTAAAAGAGCGTTATCTGGAATTGGCTTTTGAAGGCCATAATATGCCAGAAAAGAAGCGCATGAAACAGAACATCGGTTCATTGGCTTGGAATTCTCCAAAACTGATATTCCCAATTCCACAACGTGAAATTGACGTAAATAAGAACCTGAAACAAAATGAGGGTTACTAAATAAAAAAGGGAGCATTTAGCTCCCTTTTTTATTTATATCATTTTTAAAAATAGAGATTAGTCAATTCTAATACCCCAGAGCTGTATCGTCTCCGCGCTTATCTCCAACGGCTTCTATTTTTTTCCCTTTTATAAGGATTAGTTCAGTGTGGCCTATATTACCTCGTTTCTGTATCTTATATCCCATCTTGGTTAACATCTCAATTGTTGATTCAGGAAAATCTTTTTCTACAAATACCACATCTGGTTTCCACTGGTGATGAAACTTAGGCATATTGACTGCATCAGCTGCAGATAATTTAAATTCTATAATGTTCACCAAACTTTGAAAAACGGAAGTAGGGATGGTTGTGCCTCCTGGAGTTCCAACGATAATAAATGGTTTCCCCTTTTTTAGTACAATGGTGGGGGTCATAGAGCTAAGCATCCTTTTGCCCGGAGCAATCGCATTGGCCTCGGTTCCTAATGCGCCATACATATTGGGGACTCCTGGTTTTACACTGAAATCGTCCATTTCATTATTCAATAAAAAACCAGCTCCCCCAACAACGGTTTTAGACCCATAACCACCATTTAAGGTTGTGGTAACCGCTACAGCATTTCCTTCTTCATCCACTACAGATAAATGGGTTGTTTCTTCTGATTCGGGAAATAATCCAGGTTTTGTGATATCACTGCTTCCAGCTTTATTGACTATATAATCAGCCATTCGAGATTGCAAATAACCATCTTGTACCAAACTTTTCACGGGAACTTTTACAAAATCAGTATCTCCCAAATACTCCGCTCGATCTGCATAGGCTCTTCGTTCTACTTCAACCATTAATTGGACGGCTTCAGGGGAATGAAATCCTTTTTTACCCAGCGATCTGTTCCGAATCATTCCCATCATCTGTGGCAATAAAATACCTCCTGAACTGGGAAGAGACATGGTAACGATTGTATAATTTTTATAGGGGAAAACAACGGCTTCTCTTTTTATCGCCTGGTATGAGGCGAGATCATCCAAAGTAATCAACCCATTACCTCTTTTCATTTCTTCTACGATCAATTCGGCGGTTTTACCTTTATAAAATCCATCCATGCCGAGGTCTCGAATCCTTTCCAATGTTTGTGCCAATTCCTCCTGATATTTCACTGATAAATTGTCCCCTACCTGCAGTACAGGCAATAAAAAGGACTCCGGTCAATATGGTACGAATGATTATCACGGCAACTAGGGGAAACAAAAATAGGTGATAAATTG
>CAYTXC010000002.1:205619-213698 GCA_964441425.1 uncultured Sphingobacterium sp.
CCTGAACTAACGTATCACCAGCTTTCCATTTTCCTTCTTTTACAAAAGCGGTAGAGCGCGTATTATACTTTAAAAACTCATTTTTTGTAAAATTCAGACCATTGGCCTCACTCTCTGTAATCACAAATCCTCGGGCTAATGTAATGGCGGGCTCAATCAGTTGTTTGAAAGGAAGCTTTGCATATTTATGAGTTTGAAATAATCCGGCTACAGTTCCAGGTACTCCAGCAGCTCTGTGACCAGAAATACTCAGATTAGGGATTACTTCACCTTTTTGATCAAGGTACATGTCCCGAAATGCTGCTCCAGGGGCCTTTTCCCGATAATCTATGGCTAATGTGTTTCCTTTACTCAAACTGGCTACCAGGAAGCCACCACCACCTAAATTTCCTGCACCAGGATAGACTACTGCAAGTGCTAACTGGGTGGCAATGGCAGCATCAAAGGCATTACCACCTTGTTTTAGAACCTGCAAACCTGCATCGGAGGCCAGAGGGTGAACAGATACTACGGCTGCTTTTTTGGCCGTAACCTGTTTAGTAATAGAGTAGTGAAACGGATCTAATTGCGCCTGCGCAAATAAAATCCAACCCGTAAATACGAATAATAACCATGTTTTCATAGGGTAAAAGTATTATTTTCACCTGCCTAAAAAAAATGTTATGCGATTAAGATCGATCCTGTTTGTTGTACATTTTTTTCTAACCACTGCTTTGATTGCCCAAACGGTCCAAACACCGGATGCTTTTCTGGGATATCCACTTGGTTCCCGCTTTACATTGCACTATAAAATAGTTCAGTATGTAGAGGCATTAGCAAAAGCTAGACCGGATATGGTAAAGCTGGAATATTACGGAAAATCTTACGAAGGCAGACCTCTTCTGGTAGCTTTCATTTCCAATCCGGATCATATAGCTAACCTTGAGAATATCCGAATCAATAATCTACGATTGGCTCGTCAATCTGGAGATCAGCAATCCGGTATATTAAACACACCCGCCATTGTATGGATGAGTTATAATGTGCATGGTAATGAAGCTTCTTCCAGTGAAGCGGTAATGAAAACATTACATGCCTTGTTGGATCCGATGAATACCCAAACAAAAGAGTGGCTAAAAAATACGGTTATCGCTATTGACCCATGCATCAATCCGGATGGTCGTGATCGTTATGCCAATTGGTATCATTCTGTTGCCTCTGTACTTCCTGATGTGAATCCTGCAGCGCGCGAACATGTTGAACCTTGGCCTGGAGCTCGGACCAATCATTATAACTTTGACCTAAATCGTGATTGGGCTTGGCAATCGCAGATCGAATCTCAACAACGCATCGCACTCTACAATAAATGGCTTCCTCAAATCCATGTAGATTTCCATGAGCAAGGGTATAATGAACCTTATTATTTCGCACCAGCAGCAGAACCTTACCATGAAGTAATCACGCCTTGGCAACGTACTTTCCAGAGTACAATCGGAAAGAATCATGCTAAATATTTTGATGCAAAAGGCTGGTTATATTTTACAAAAGAACGTTTTGATCTCTTTTATCCGAGTTATGGAGATACTTATCCAACGTACAATGGGGCAATTGGTATGACGTATGAGCAGGGTGGTATTCGCGCAGGATTGGCCATTATTAACGAAGATGGAGATACACTAACCTTAAAAGATAGATTAGAACATCACTATACAACAGGATTGTCAACTATAGAAATTGCCTCTAAAAATGCGGATAAGCTTATTAATGAGTTTAAGAAATTCTTCGATGATGCTGTAACCAATGGAGCTGGTCTATACAAATCTTATCTCATTCGCCATGACGCCTCACGACCAGATGTAATGGATGGAATAAAAAAGTTCCTGGCTAAAAATGGTATTCGTTTTGAATATGCTATTACCGGTAAACCCTTTAAAGCATATAATTATTATAATGGCAAGGAAGAATTGATCAGTTCTGCGGCTAATGATTTGGTTATCTCTTCTTATCAGCCAAGGGCTGCATTTGCAAGAGTATTGCTTGAGCCGAGATCTAAAATTACCGATACGGTTACTTACGATATAACCGCATGGTCAATCCCGTATGCATGGGGTGTAGAAGCTTTTGCAACAACAGAAAAATTACCCGTTGCAAGTCAAGCTATCATGAATCAGCAAGTTGTGGCCAACTTACCATCCGCAATGGGATATGTGATTCCTTGGAATAGCTCTTCATCAGCAAAATTATTAGCTGCTTTGTTGAAATCGGGTATAAAAGTCCGTGTTGCTGAGCATTCCTTTAACGTAAATGGAAAATCATTTGAGAAGGGTTCACTAATAGTGTTGAATACTTCTAATCAACGTTTCGGATCTCAACTTCCTAATCTAATTCAGCAAGCAGTTGAGTCTGTTGGTTTTTTAGCTAATGTAACGCCTGTCAATACAGGATTTGTGGATGAGGGGTATGATTTTGGAAGCTCTTCTGTAAGATCAATTTCCGCTCCGAGAGTAGCTATGTTAACAGGAGAAGGAGTTTCTGCGTTAGCAGCAGGAACCATCTGGCATTATTTTGAGCAGGAGCTCAAATATCCACTTACCTTAATAGATGTATCCTCAGCCTCTCGCATTCGTTGGAATGATTATAATGTAATCATTATGCCTGATGGGAATTATAAGTTTCTTAACGACAAGCAGGCACAGGAATCTTTGAAAAGCTGGATTTCTCAGGGCGGTAGATTAATTGCTCTCGAAGACGCGGCTGTACAAATTACCAAATTTGATTGGGGATTTGCTTTAAAAAAGACTGATGAAAAATCGGAAAAAGATTCATATACTAACCTTAAGCGTTATGAGCAATCGGAAAGAGATGCATTGACATCAGCTATACCAGGTGCTGTTTATAAAGTTGACTTAGATAATAGTCATCCTTTGGGTTTTGGGTTTCCGGGTCATTTCTTTGCCTTAAAACGTGATGCAGTATTATTTGAATTTATTCAAGATGGTTGGAATGTGGGAGTGATAAAAAGAGATAATTATGTAACTGGATTTGTTGGTCATCATACTAAAGCTATAATGAATGACGGATTGATCCTAGGAGCTCGTCAGATGGGTACTGGTCAGTTGATTATGATGAACATTGATCCTATTTTCAGGAATTTCTGGGAGAGTGGAAAGTTACTTTTGTCAAATGCCGTATTTATTGTACACTAAACATATGATCAGAAGCATTTTATTTATTTTACTATTTTTTAAGGGTGGTATCAATCTCCTGGCCCAAACTCCAAAGACCTGGAGCAGTGCAGAAATACTTTCTTCCATGGAGAAGTTGAACGTGTTAGGTTCCGTTTTGTATGTTGCCGCTCATCCCGATGATGAAAATACTCGTTTACTGGCTTGGTTAGCAAGGGACAGGCAGTATAGGACAGGTTATTTATCTATAACCCGAGGGGATGGTGGGCAGAATTTGATAGGGGAAGAGCAGGGCGTAGCACTGGGTTTAATCCGTACACAGGAGTTATTGGCAGCACGACGGATAGATGGTGCTGAGCAGTACTTTACTCGTGCCTATGATTTTGGTTTTTCAAAAAGTACGGAAGAAGCATTACGTGTTTGGGATAAAGAGAAGATTTTAGCTGACGTAGTTTGGGTGATTCGAAAATTTCAGCCCGATATTATCATTACCCGCTTTCCTCCAGATGCTCGTGCTGGGCATGGGCATCATTCTGGCTCAGCTGTACTCGCCATAGAGGCTTTCAAAGCTGCCGGAGATCCCAATCGATTTACAGAACAATTTTCCAAAGGGGTTAAGCCTTGGCAAGCCAAACGTATTTTGTGGAATACATTCAATTTTGGGGGTAACAATACGATCAGTAATGATCAGTTCAAGGTTGACATCGGTACATATAATGCACTTTTAGGTAAGGGATATGGTGAGATCGCTGCTGAAAGCAGAAGTCAACATAAAAGTCAGGGGTTTGGAGTACCAGCCAGTCGAGGTTCCAGTTTTGAATTTTTTACCCTTACTGGCGGAGAACCCATAAAATCCTCTTTGATGGATGGAATAACAACCAATTGGGATCGGGTTGAAGGAGCAGATGAAATTAAAATGTTAATCAATGAATTGATACAATCGTTTTCTTATCACCAACCCTCTCAATCTGTAAAACAGTTGGTCACGTTATATAAAAAGGTAAGATCTTTATCAGATTCCTATTGGAAATCTCAAAAATTAAAGGAGATTCAACAGCTAATTGAAGCCTGTTCAGCTTTATATGTTGAAGCATATTCTACGCAGCCTTATATAGTTCAGGGTGATTCTATACGATTTAATCTTCAGATGATCAATCGCAGTCAGACCGTTATGCAACTTATCAACATGAAGTTGAATCGTTTTGATTCTACTGTTCAGATCAAACTTCCATTTAATCAAAGTATATCAATTAGCAACAGCTTACCTGTTTCAGAAGATTATGAGATCTCCCAACCCTATTGGTTGCGTGAAAAAATGAATCCTGGATCGTTTCAAGTAGTTAATCAGGAGTTGATTGGCAAAGCAGAAAATGGTCCTTCATTCGAAGCGCAATTTGAAATTGAGATAGAGCAAGAGAAATTTACCATTACTAGGCCTGTATGGTATAAACACACGGATCCGGTGAAAGGTGAGTTGTTTGAGCCTTTGGCAGTGGTACCTCCGGTATCTTTAAATACAGATCCGGGTATTTTATTGTTTAGAAAGGATCAAATGCAAAGCAAACCTTATACTGTTTCAGCTACCGCTTATACACGAATTGATTCTTCAATCGCCACCCTTCATAACCGTACTCAGCAAAAAGAGAAGGATATTAAAAATATTTCCTTAGCCATATCAAAAGGTATGAATAAGAATGTTGTTGTTCAATATTCAAATAGTGAGTTGAATGGTACCGATGTAGATTTGATCCAATCAAGTTTGGAATATAAGAATAGCAAATTAAATCAAGCCAATTATTTAGCTCTGGCGTCTATACAATATGATCATATCCCACCTATAAAATATTTTTATCAGGATGGTATAAGTGTTTTGAATCTGGATATTAGGACTTCAGGTAAAAAAGCGGGATATGTTAAAGGAGCTGGCGATAAAATTCCAGAAGCCTTAATTCAGCTGGGTTATCAGGTAGATTATCTCGATGAAAAAGCGCTTTCAGGTACTTTATCTGAATATGATGTTATTGTGATGGGTGTTCGTGCGTATAACATACACGAATGGTTAGTTGGGGCTTATCCAGCTTTGATGAAATACGTAGAGGAAGGTGGCGTTTTGTTAGCTCAATACAATACCAACAGTTTTGTTGGGCCATTGCGTGGAATAAAAATTGGTCCATATGACCTCACTATAAGTAATGGTAGGATAACAGATGAAAATAGTGCAGTTCAGTTTGTTGATCCAGGTCATCCCTTACTAAATTGGCCAAATAAAATATCTAATGCTGATTTTAATGGTTGGATACAGGAAAGAGGAATTTATTTTGCTGATAGATGGAGTGCTGAATATAAACCTGTATTAGCTATGCGGGATCCAGGTGAAAAAGAAGACAGGCTAGGTAGTATTGTAATGGCTTCGCATGGAAAAGGCCGTTTTATTTATACAGGATTAGTTTTATTTCGACAATTACCAGCTGCAGTACCGGGAGCGTATCGATTATTTGCTAACTTGATTGCAAATCCAAATTATAAATCGAAATGACACAGAAAGGCTTGATTGTGGGTATAGTAGGTGGACTTGTACTAGGCTTACTGATGAAAAAACTTGCTATGGGTTTATTATTAGGTATCCTAGTAGCTTTTTTATTATATCGTTCAGCAAGTAGATCAAATGAAGAAAGATAAATTACCTCTATTTAGAACATGGAATGGTTGGTACGTGTTCCTATTCATCATGCTGGTTCTACAGATTTTATTTTTTAATTGGGTCACTCAATACTTTACATGAGTAGTTTCGACTGGATCATATTGCTACTAACTCTTTCGGTGACTATTTGTTATGGGATATATAAAAGTCGCTCCTCAAAAGATTTAGATGGATATTTTAGAGGCAATCGGGAAATGCCCTGGTATCTTGTGTTGCTGGGGATAATGGGTACCCAGGCCAGTGCGGTTACCTTTCTTTCGGCACCTGGTCAAGCCTATACCGATGGGATGCGTTTTGTGCAATATTATTTTGGTTTGCCTCTGGCGATGATTGTACTCTGTATCACCTTTGTGCCGATTTTTCGAAAACTGAATGTTTATACTGCATATGAATATCTGGAAAATAGATTTGATGTAAAGACCAGAATATTCACCTCTGCACTATTTCTCATTTCTAGGGGTCTTTCTACAGGGATCAGTGTATATGCCCCTGCCATCATTTTATCTTCCATATTGGGATGGGATATTTATTGGACTATTCTGTTCATGGGTGGTCTATTGATCATTTATACGGTTACGGGTGGAGCTAAGGCCGTAGCACACACCCAGAAACTACAGCTGATTATCATTTTTTCTGGATTATTTCTTGCTTCCTATTTATGTGTACAGATGCTTCCAGATGGTGTTGGTTTTATTGATGCTCTTCAGATCGGGGGAAAGCTTGGTAAAATGAATGTAATAACTACAGGAATAGGGGATAAAGGTTTCGATTGGAACGATCGATTTAATCTATTCAGTGGGATAATAGGTGGATTTTTTCTGGCACTTTCCTATTTTGGCACAGATCAAAGTCAAGTAGGTAGATATCTAACCGCACGTTCAGAAAATGAAAGCAAACTTGGCTTGTTGTTGAATGGTTTGGTGAAAGTACCTATGCAGTTTTTTATTCTACTAATAGGAGTCTTACTTTTTACTTTTTACCAGTTTAATGAGACACCTCTGTTTTTCAATAAACAACCTATTGAACAGACATTACAGACGAGTTATGGAGATTCAATAAAAGTGTTACAGCGAAAACAGGAAGCTTTAGTTCCTATAAAGCAAAAATGGGCCACGGAATTAGCTGGATCAATTCAAGAAGGAGAATACGATGAGTATGCGCTTCAACAATTAAAAAAAGCTAATGTGCAGCAGGAAGAATTACGTAGGGAGGCAAAACGATTTATTAAAGCTGCAGGTATTGGTGATAATAATGATACCAACTATATTTTCTTATGGTTTGTGGTAAACAAACTACCTAAAGGGTTAGTAGGGTTATTGATAGCGGTAATATTTTTAGCGGCATGGGGAAGTATTGCTGCAGCCTTAAATTCGTTAGCATCCGCTTCGGTAATTGATTTCCATAAAAAATTTTTAAATAAAAATCTTACAGAGAAGCAGGATTATACCATCTCAAAATGGTATAGTTTATTATGGGGGATATTTACCATTATTTCGGCGATGTTTGTAACGGGCATGGGGAGCTTGATCGAAGCTGTAAATGTTTTAGGATCCTGGTTTTATGGTGTAATGCTGGGAATATTTCTTGTAGCGTTTTATTTGCCAAAAATTAAAGGCACGGCTGTTTTCTGGGGTGGGATAGTTTCACAGATTCTGGTGATTGCAACGTATTATTTTTCAGACATTGGTTGGCTTTGGCTAAATGTTATTGGAGCTTTTGCCGTCTTAATTTCTTCCACCATAGTTCAGCTATTAATAAAAAAGCCGATCCATTAGGACCGGCTTTTGTTCAATTCGTTTATTAAATGTTATTGGGGTAGCAATACCTGGTTAACACTATGGATCACTCCATTTAGAACATGTATATCCGTTCTGATAAATGAAGCCGTTGTTGGATTTACGGCTCCTTTAACACCGGCTGTACTCACCGTTAAACGAGGAGCAGCAGGGTTGATCATGTTTAAAAATGTTGGAGTAGTTGTTGCTGTTGCTGGAAGATTCGTGGAAAAAACACGAATAAGATCTGGAGCAGGGGCCGTAGTTGGGTTAAGTACACCTCTGATCATAACATGATAGGCCACAATTCCAATTAGTGTATTTACCGGTAAAGCCTGAATGGTCGCAATATCCTGAGGAAGTCCCAATGCAGCAAATAAACGATTAAAAGCGGCATTATCTGGGGCAAACAAGGTAAAGTTCGCATATGGGCTTGCTG
>CAYTXC010000003.1:0-91108 GCA_964441425.1 uncultured Sphingobacterium sp.
AGCAGCTTTCTTAGCAGCTTTCTTCTTAGGAGCAGCTTTCTTAGCAGCTTTCTTAGGAGCAGCTTTCTTAGCGGCTTTCTTAGGAGCAGCTTTCTTAGCAGCTTTCTTTGGGGCTGCTTTCTTAGCAGCTTTCTTGGCTGTTGCCATGTTCTTTTGATTTAATGGTTAGTAATAAAAGACCCGTAAAAATAAAAAAAAATCATTCCCGCAAAAATTTTTTTTTGCAAAAATGATTTTATTGTCAAAATAAGTTATATCAGCAGGGCAGATTAACCAGCGATTGGGGCAACAGAAATGAACGTTTTATCGTTTTTTCCTTTCTTAAATTCCACCACGCCATCGGTAAGTGCGAAGATGGTAAAATCTTTACCAACCCCTACATTTTTACCCGGATGGTATTCTGTTCCGCGCTGACGAACGATGATACTACCAGCTGAAGCAGGTTGACCACCGTAAATTTTTACGCCAAGACGCTTACTTTGTGAGTCGCGGCCGTTCTTTACACTACCTTCACCTTTTTTATGTGCCATGGTAAATTAAATTTAAAATTCGCTTACGCGATTTTGTTGATCTTGATTTGAGTGTATAATGTACGATGTCCTCTCTTCTTGCGAAATCCTTTTCTTCTTTTCATTTTGAAAGCGATAACCTTGTCCCCTTGTTTTTCTCCAAGGATCTCAGCGCTAACTTTCGCTTTAACGTCTTGTCCAACAGCAACCTGACCATCATTATCGGTAAAAAGTACATCTGTGAATTCAACTTTGTCGCCGGCGTTCCCTGCGATATGCGGAACATACAGATTCTGCCCTTCCTGGACTTTGAACTGCTGACCTGCGATTTTTACAACTGCAAACATGATATGCCAAAATTTAGGAGGGCAAAGGTAACATTTAATTCCAAAAACCCAAAGAATAAACTGAAAAAAGTTATTTTCCCGTCTGGAGCAAAGATGAGATTGTAAAATTATCTTTGTCGCCAATTCAGACACCGCTGATGAAGCTAAAATCTTATCTGGCCAGGCCATTTGCCTCCTATATACATAAACATATCCGCCGTTCCATGCTTTCAGCTTTGGGCGATCAGCAGCGTATTCTAAAAGAGCTTATTAAGACTGGAAAGGGGACGCAGTTTGGAAAAGAGCATGGTTTCCAAGATGTTCAGACGTACGAGGACTTTAAAAAAGCAGTTCCGATCCGCGATTATGAGGCTTTTCGGTCTTATATCGACCAAATTAAGGAGGGTCATCACAATGTATTATGGAAGGGGCAGCCTATATATTTTGCTAAAACCTCGGGTACCACTTCAGGAGTAAAATATATCCCGATCACTAAAGATTCTATATCTAATCATATCAATACAGCCCGAAATGCCCTGCTTTGCTATATGACAGAGTCCGGAAACCATCAATTTGCCGATGGGAAAATGATCTTCTTATCGGGGTCTCCTGAATTGGAAAGAGTAGCAGGCATACCCACAGGTCGATTGAGTGGCATTGTTAATCACCATGTCCCCAGGTATTTACGTACCAATCAACTTCCTTCCTACGAAACCAATTGCATTGAAGCCTGGGAAGATAAGCTTGATAAGATCGTAGAAGAGACCAGAGTCCAGGATATGCGGTTGATCAGTGGCATTCCACCTTGGATGCAGATGTATTTCGACAGGCTCAGGGAGGCGACGGGTAAGCCTGCAGCCGAATTATTCCCTAATCTATCTGTGCTCGTCCATGGGGGTGTCAATTTTGAACCCTACAAGGCTAAATTGTTCAATACCCTGGGTAGGGAAGTGGATACAGTTGAAACCTTTCCGGCATCTGAAGGATTTTTTGCTTTCCAGGATAATTACAGAGAGGAAGGCTTGCTTTTGAATACTGATTCTGGTATTTTCTTCGAATTCATTCCGGCGGGAGAAATCTTTCATGATAACCCCACTCGAGTTTCCCTAGCAGATGTTGAAATTGGTGTCAATTATGCCCTAATTATAAATAACAATGCCGGATTATGGGGTTACAATATTGGGGATACCATTAAGTTCATCTCAAAAGATCCATATAAGATCCTAGTCACCGGAAGGATTAAGCATTTCATCTCAGCCTTTGGGGAACATGTGATCGGTGAAGAAGTTGAATATAGCTTGATGAGGGCTGCACATGAAACGGGGATCGATATAACAGAATTCACCGTTGCACCAATGATCCAGCAAGGAGAGGGACAATCCTATCATGAATGGTTCATTGAATTTGGAACAAGGCCAGAGGATTTGAAAGCCTTTGCCAATGCCGTGAATGAGAACCTTCGTGCGAAAAATATTTATTACGATGACCTGATTAGGGGTAATATCCTTCAACCACTCGTTATAAGGCCCTTGAAGAAAAATGCATTTATCGATTATATGCGGTCTATCGGAAAATTAGGTGGGCAAAATAAAGTTCCGAGGTTGAGCAACGACAGAAAGATTGCTGATGTACTTACTCCATATATAAGTATAGACTAAAGCTCGTATATTTAATAAATCTTTGAATCGGATAATTAGTACATGAAGCGGATTGGCATATTTGGATCTACAGGATCGATCGGTAAGCAGGCACTCGAAGTGATAGCTGAAAATCGGGATACATTTTCAGCAACTATACTTACGGCACATTCCAATCATGATCTGCTGATTGAACAAGCCTTGCTATTTCAACCAGCACTGGTCGTAATAGTAGATGAGGCAAAATATGGGGCTGTTAGAGAGGTGCTGGAACCTAAAGGAATAAAGGTATTAGCGGGCGAAGCTGCTCTTGAAGAAGCAGCCGCAACCGATTTATATGATATGATGATGGCGGCAATCGTTGGATTCGCCGGTCTTCGTCCAACATTAGCCGGAATTCGAACGGGTAAGCAAATTGCCTTGGCCAATAAAGAAACACTTGTTGTTGCTGGAGATATTGTGATGAAAGAAGCTGCTGAGAATAATGTTTCGGTTATTCCTGTAGATTCTGAACACTCTGCCATTTTTCAATGTCTGGTTGGCGAATCCGATAGTGAAGTAGAGAAGATCATCCTTACCGCTTCAGGGGGTCCATTCCTCGGCAGAAAGCCAAATTTTCTGGTCAATGTGAAACGTGAGCATGCCCTCCAGCATCCCAATTGGAATATGGGGGCAAAGATTACGATCGATTCATCTACGTTGATGAATAAAGGCCTTGAAATGATCGAGGCTAAGTGGTTATTTAATTTGCATGCATCTCAAATTCAGGTAGTCATCCATCCACAAAGTATCATTCACAGTATGGTGCAATTTGTTGACGGAAGCATCAAAGCTCAGATGGGCCTACCTGATATGAAATTACCTATTCAATTTGCCATGGGCTATCCAGGAAGGATAGCAAATGCATTCCCGAGATATGATTTCACGCGATCAGCACAATTAAATTTTGAACCTCCCGATATTCGAACCTTCCGAAATCTTGCCTTATCTATCGAAGCATTGGAGAAAGGTGGAAATTTACCTTGTGTGATGAATGCTGCAAATGAGATTGCCGTATATGGTTTTCTGAAAAATAGGATTGGCTTCTTGGATATGACGGAAGTTATAGAGCAGGCTATGAACAAAATTTCTTTTATTGAAAAACCAACCCTTGAGGAATATTTTGAAAGCGATGCTGAGGCACGTAATTTTGCAGCTTCCCTGATTCGAATCTGATCAGTGAATTATTTTTATGATGATGAATACTGTATTGTTAGATATAAACTGGTCTTCTGTAGGCCTTCAAGCCGGGCAATTAATTCTTTCACTTTCCATTTTGGTCGTGTTGCATGAATTAGGGCATTTCATTCCCGCAAAAATTTTCAAATGCCGGGTAGAGAAATTTTATTTATTCTTCGATTGGCCATTCTCCGTGATTAAAAAAAAGATCGGCGAAACCATTTATGGAATTGGAATACTTCCACTAGGAGGATATGTAAAAATTGCAGGTATGGTTGATGAAAGTATGGATAAAGAGCAAATGAAGCAACCACCTCAACCTTGGGAATTCAGAAGTAAACCGGCATGGCAACGCTTGATCATCATGATTGGTGGAGTAACAGTTAATGTGCTGTTGGCATTTGTTATCTATGCGATGATCTTGTTCACTTGGGGAGAAACTAAACTTCCGGTTGACAATATGAAAGATGGTATATGGGCAATTGATAGTATAAATCAGCGCATTGGTTTACAAACGGGGGATAAGATTTTGGCGGTCAATAATGAACCGGTAAAATATTTTGAAGATCTACCTGCAGCATTATTGTTAGGAGAAAAAATAACCATTAACAGAAATGGAGAGAACAGGGATATAACCGTTCCGGTTAATTTCATTGAGCAGATTGTTGAGCAGGGTAAACGCACATCTTTAGTTCTTCCTCGTATTCCTGCTATAGTTGGTGAAGTGTCGGATAGTCTATATGCTAAAAAAGCTGGCTTAAAGGAAAAGGATATTATCAAGGCTATTGATAACCATCCTGTTCGTTATTTTGATGAAGTAAAACCCATGCTTGTCGGTAGAGCGAACGATACCATTCAGCTGACTGTGGAACGTGATGGTAAGTCAGTAACTATGACCACTATTTTAAGTAGTGATGCCTCAATAGGTTTTCGTCCGGTCATGCCCTCTATGGATGAGTTGGAAAAAATGAATATATATACATTCGAAAAACGTGAATACGGATTCTTTGCATCTTTTCCTGCTGGAATTTCCAAGACTTTTGAAAAATTGGATTTCTATGTTCAACAATTCAAAAAAATATTGAATCCTTCTACAGGTGCATACAAAGGCATAGGTGGATTTAAGTCTATGGGTTCCATCTTTCCTAAAACAGGATGGAATTGGGAAGCATTTTGGAATATAACTGCTTTCTTTTCTATTGTACTTGCCTTTATGAATCTTTTACCTATACCCGCATTAGACGGTGGTCATGTAGTGTTTACTTTGTATGAAATGATTACGGGTCGAAAACCTAATGATAAGTTCCTGGAATATGCGCAGATCGTTGGCATGGTCATATTGTTTGGATTAATCCTTTATGCAAACGGCAATGATTGGTTTGGGTGGGGAAGGGGTAAATAACTTCCCAAAATCTATTAAATAGTGGTAAAGGGTAACATCATAGTTACCCTTTTTTTCGATTTTAACGTTTAGAAGCATCATGGAATGTGTACCTTTGCATCGTCATCGGGGTTGACTGGTTTTGACAGCATAGATCTTTGTAAGTAAGCATGCAGTGCGTTGCGTAGTCAGCACTTTAATCTTAATACGAAACCTTTAAATGGCGAATCTACTTACGCCATGGCTGCCTAATCAGTGATTAGCGCATCCATTATGGCCGGGTTTGCGGGCTTGCCTTTGCCAAGCTGCCCCGCTTAATCAAAAAAGAAAAGGTTGCGGTAACGATAGGCTGTGCTCGTTACTCAAGAACATCCAGCTAAGGAAGTGGTAGGTTCGTCCTGATCCGGTTACTTCCCGACAATCAATCCAGGAATAAGCATGTAGAAAGCTTATGGCGAATATGTTTGGACGAGGGTTCGAATCCCTCCAACTCCACTTTTACTCCTATTAAGTGATTACGGCGGCTCCTTGCAGAGCCGCCTTTTTTATTTAGGAATTCTATTACTGTTTATGCTTAGCATGTTCCAAATTTTCTAAAGAAATCATCAATAGCTTAGAAATTATAAAGTATTAAAAACTTTTATGTTTATTATGCGTGTTTTTGAAATCAATTTATAACCTAAGGTTTTACCCAGTCCTTAACATTACGTTTATTCACTATTTTAACGAATCTTTTATAAACCTTTTTAGAATTAATCAAAACAATTGCATGAGAAAAAAAATCTTACTTGGTTTATTTACCATGATCTTTCTTGCATTGTCAGCTTTTTCCCAGACCGTAATTAAGGGTAAAGTCTCCAGTGCAGACGGGACGCCTGTATCAGGTGCTTCTGTAAAAGTGGTAGGTAGCACTGCTGGTACATCAACGTCAGCTGATGGAACCTTTTCGCTTAGTGTTAGCGACCTTAACCGAACCTTAGAAATTTCATCTGTTGGGTTCGAAAAACTTAGAGTGCTCGCTGGTTCCAATCTTTCTGATTTACGTCTGGCTACGGCCACTTCTGCCTTGCAGGAGGTCGTGGTAACTGCTCAGGGTATTACAAAAGAAAAGAAAGCGCTTGGTTACGCCGTTTCTGTAGTTAACTCAAAAGATCTCCAAGACAGGCCAGTGGCGGATGTCGGTAGGATTATTCAAGGTAAGATTCCAGGGGTAGCGGTAACGTCAACATCAGGTGTTTCAGGAACAGGTACCAATATTATCATCAGGGGTTATTCCTCCATCACAGGCTCTAATCAGCCGTTGTTTGTAGTAGATGGTGTGCCCTACAACTCAAATACAAACCAGAGGGGCGGTTTTACGCAAGGTGGACAATCATCTTCAAGCCGTTTCCTTGATTTGGATCCAAATGCAATAGAAAGCGTTACGGTGTTAAAAGGATTAGCCGCTACGGTTACCTATGGTGATCAAGGTAGAAATGGGGTAATCTTAGTTACGACCAAAAGCGGTTCAAAAAAATCTAGAAGAGCAGAGTTTCAAGTGACTCAATCCTATTTCTCAAATACTGCTCATTTACCAGAATACCAAAATGATTATGTTGGAGGATTTCAACAAAATATTGGATATTTCTTCAGTAATTGGGGGCCAACCATACAGGAAGCTCTTATATATCCTTCTCAAAATACCAATGCATCACTCACCAATCACCCTTATGCTTTTTTAAGTAATGCAGCATTGAGAGCTGGACAGGCAGATTATGTTGCTTCCCTGGGTCAATATAAAATGAGTGTATTCCCTAATAATGTTAAAGATTTTTTCAGAAGGGGAAATATCTATAATACCAGTTTAAATATTTCTGGTGGTGGCGAAAATGCCAGTTACAACATCTCTGGTGGATATTTAGATGAACAAGGTTATATACCTGAGAATGGTTTGAAAAAGTTAAATCTTAGTTTAGGCTTGAATGCAAAACTTACAAGTAAATTAACGGTTCAAACTTCATTTAATTTTTCAAATACGAGTCAATCTTCACCTCCTCTTAGTGGCGGTGGTGGTAATAATGCCTACGATTTCCCATCAGTATTGGCAAACGTGATGTACACTCCAAGACAGGTGGATTTAATGGGATGGCCATTTGCAGATCCAACTTCGGGTAACTCAGTATATTTCAGAAGCGGAAATGACATTCCAAATCCACGCTGGGTTTTACAAAATTATAAGACCACTGGAGTTGTAAATCGTATCTTCTCTGCAACCAATTTCAATTATCAATTCTCAAAGAGCTTATCCTTATTATATAAGTTTGGTTTAGATACGTATAATGAATCACAAGAATTCAGATTCAATAAGGGTGGTGTTCAGTTTGTTAATGGATACTATAATACTTGGGAAGTTGCCAATACTATTCTAGATAATTCATTAATCTTTACCTATAATAAACCACTAACCAAAAAATTGAATCTTACAGCTCAGCTTGGTGGTAATATGCGTAATGATGATTATAGAAGTGTTTTTGTGCAGAGTCAAAACCAATTGGCTAGAAACCTTTTCAGACATAGTAATTTCATTGATAACGTTTCTTCAGATGGTACACAGGAAGAAACCAGGATGGGTATCTTCAGCCAGGCTACTTTAGATTATAGTGGTTATGCCTTCTTGACTGTTTCCGGAAGAAACGACTGGACATCAACTGTAGAGAAAGAAAACCGCAGAATCATTTATCCTTCTGCAAACTTTTCTTTCATTCCCACAACAGCATTTTCGGGGTTATCATCTGATTTTCTGAACTATTTGAAGATCAGAGCAGGTGTAGGTACCTCTGCAGGTTTCCCAAGACCGTATCAAACTCGAAATGTGCTGGATCAAAGTGCAAGAGCTTGGCTCTTACCTTCAGGAGCTGCTGTTCAAAGTCATGCTGTTAATAATACTTTGGGTAATCCCAATCTGCGACCAGAGTTACATACGGAATATGAAATTGGTCTGGAAGCAAAATTATTCCGCGGTATAATTGGCGTTGACCTTTCGTTGTACAGACGTGATACCCGTGATCTGATTACCAGTGCACCATTGGACAACTCTACGGGTTATTCTTCTACTACCATTAATATAGGAAAAATCCGAAACAGCGGTATAGAGTTGGCATTAACAGGTACACCAATATCCAATTCTAACTTCCAGTGGGATGTTACGTTGAATTATAATAGGAATGTTCCTTTAGTGGTTGATCTTGGCGGTACGTTGAAAGAGGTACAAATCACAGGTTTTGGAGGTGCATTGGGTAATTATGCCGTAGTAGGTAAGCCATTCAATATGATTAAAGGCATTGGCTATAGGGTTGATGAAAAAACCGGTCAATACTTGATTGATGGTTCCGGAAATCTAATCTCAACACCTAATGCAGTTGAATTAGGTAATCCAAATCCTGCTTTCAATACCAATTTATCCAATCGATTCAGTTATAAAGGGTTTTCATTTGAATTCATGTTAGCTTATCGTCATGGAGGGGCGCTGTATAGTAGTACAATAGGTGCATTGATGGGAAGAGGTTTAACATCGGATACCCGTAAAGAGGTTTATGATCGAGCTCAGACATTTATTTTCCCTGGTGTGTTAGCTAATGGCCAAGTGAATAATAAGCAAATGACAGCTTCTGATATAGGTTTCAATAATCTTTATTTCTTTGGTGATCAGGGTCGTATGTTCGATGGTACTACCATTAGGGTACAAGAAGCATCACTCGGATACAATCTGCCAAGAAAAGTGGTGGATAAAGCCAGACTGCCGTTCAAAGCTATATCTATCGCCATAACCGGTAATAATCTTTGGTATAGAGCACCAAATACTCCAAAAGGAGTCAATTTGGATACTGATAATTTGGGTCTTGGTGTGGGTAATGGTCTTGGACTTGAATTGTTGACAGGTCCTAGTGCAAGAAGAATTGGTGGAACGATTAAAATGACTTTCTAATTCAGTACTAAAAGAAATATTTTTTTGGAACATAAAAACATTCAAATGATCAGGAAATTTAAAATAGTACTAGCTGTTTTGGTTCTAAGTATTTTTAGCTCTTGTGAGCTGGATTTATTAGATAATCCCAATGCAGTTACAGTAAATAATGCTGATATCAATTATCTGCTAAACTCTATTACTACGGGTTACGCAGGTAACTTCAATGCATTCAGTGATCCAGGTATGCGATTAACTCGTATGCTTAATGCTGGAGCGGTTAATTATGACAATGCTTTTTCTCCAAGTTCATCGGATGGGCGTTGGAGTAGCTCATACTCTGGCGTTTTAGCTGATGTATCGGCTACCATTCCCATTGCAGAGAAAGGAGAACTCTTCGTTCATGCGGGTATTTCCAGGGTTATTCGAGCCATGGTCCTCATGAACCTGGTTGATTTCTTTGGTGATGTGCCATACAAAGAAGCCCTTGATCCGGCAAACTTCAACCCTAATGTTGATAAGGGGTCTGATGTTTACAATGCGGCTCTTGCTGACTTAAATAAGGCAATCGAGAACTTCAATGCAAGATCTAAGTCTGGTGCGTCTTCTGATCTTTATTACGGAGGTAATACAGATAGCTGGATCAGATTAGCCAACACATTGAAACTAAAATACTATCTTAACCGGAGATTAATAGATCCTGCAGGATCAACTTCAGCAATCAATACGCTTATTTCTGAAAATAAATTGATCTCTACTGCTGCTCAAAATTTTGCCTTCCGATTTGGAACAAATCTTTCAAATCCAGATACGCGTCATCCAAGATATGCTGGTCAGTATAGCCCAACCGGTGGCGGCGACTATCAATCAAATTCATACATGGCACAATTGTTTGATGGCGGTCGTGGTTTCCAGGATCCTCGTTTGAGATATTATTTCTACAGACAAACCATTACCAATACTACTAACGTAAATGAGTTGAGATGCATTACTCTTGTTAAGCCAAGTCATTATGGAGCAAGAGATGTATTCTGTGTTGCTTCTCCTAATGCTGGATATTGGGGTCGCGACCATTTGAATAATGAAGGTATTCCACCAGATGGTTTAAGAAGAACGGCTTGGGGCTTGTATCCTGCTGGGGGAAGTTATGATAATGATGCGAATGTGGGTGTATCCCTTGGTGGTGGTGCTGGCGGTGCCGGTGTTCATCCCATTATGATGCGTTCGTTTGTTGATTACATGTTAGCAGAATGCGCATTAACATTAAAAACAACCGGTGATGCGAGAGCATTGTTGAAATCTGCTTTGGAAAAGTCATTTGCTGATGTGCGCGCACTGGCTCTTTCAACAGCAGAAGCTTCCAAAATTGCTGCATTCGAAGCGGCAAGGGGAATTAATTGGAATACTGAGGTAACCAAGTATGTTGACTACGTACTGGCTCAATATGATGCTGCCCCTTCAACCGACGCTAAATTGGATGTTATCGCTACTGAATATTGGGTATCCTTGCACGGAAATGGAATTGAGTCCTACAACCTTTATCGCAGAACGGGTAAGCCTGCTGGTCAACAACCTGCGTTAGATCCAAATCCAGGTGCTTTCCCTAGGTCTTTGTATTATCCACTTTCTTACATTAACAGAAATAGTAATGCAAAACAAAAGACAACAGTTGCGGATCGTGTATTCTGGGATAATAACCCTCCAGGTTTCATCAAATAACTAATAATCATGAAAATAATAAATATGAAAAGAGTTTTATATACATGTGCGGCAGTTTTCATGTTGTTCTTGTCCTCTTGTAAAACGGAAATGGTTGAGCCTATCGATCCATTCAATTTACAGCAGGGTGGGTACATGAGAACGGTTACTCCATTCCCTATACCTATTTTCTCAGTTAGTAGAGCTAATATGGCGGGCACTAGTATGCAAATGGTTTTGGAGGCAGTCACACCCAATCTGGGAGCTAATTTTGATACATATGAATTGGTGATTCGTTTTGTGGACAATACTCCTGCCAATGGATCCAATTCCATTGCAGCTGATGCACCACTGTTGACATTAAAATCAACTGATTATAAGAAGGATCCAACGACTGGATATCCCAGAACAACCCTTACCGTAACCGGCAAACAAATGCAGGATGCTCTAAAATTAACAGATGCTCAAATAGCAACTGGAGATCAATTCCAAATTAGAGGTAAAATGAAGTTGTTAAATGGAATGGTATTCGACGCTTCAAATTCTAGTGGTGATATTGTGGGTGGTGCTTTTTACTCATCCCCATTCTTATATAGAGCCAATGTAGCCAACTAAGACTATTCATTTCATAAAAGTTGATTGCCGCTTAAATTTTTTACACAAAAGTTAAGCGGCAATCGTATTTTTATACTCATAAATTTTTAAATACATGATTGACAAAAAAAATACATTAAGAAAGCGTTTTGCATGGCTTAATGGAGTGCTGCTGTTTATTTTGGTCTTAACTACTTCTTTCACGTTAATGCCTGATAATCCAGATGCCATAGTAGGTGTCTGGAAAACAGGTGAAGGAACAGCAATGGTTAGGATTTATAAGAATGGTGAAAAATACCAGGGTAAAATTGTATGGCTTAAAGAACCTAATGATCCGGAAACAGGTAAGCCTAAGATTGATAAAAACCACCCTGACGAAGTTTCTCGCACACGGCCTATCTTAGGGTTAATAAATGTTTGGGGATTTACTTATACTTCAAAAGGTGTGTGGGATGATGGGAATATATATGATCCTAAAAACGGAAATACATATTCCTGTACTATAAAGTTGACCAATCCGAATACGATTGAAGTTAGAGGTTATATTGGTGTTTCGTTGATTGGACGAACAGATGTCTGGACAAGACAAGTCGTTAAATAAAAAAATAAAAATCCCCGTTTTCGGGGATTTTTATTTTAAGGAGTTACAAATTGTAAACTAAAACTGAAATACATTGGGTTCCCAAGATTACTGGAGAAGTAGCGCATGCTTTCCTTTTTGGCATTGTATTCATTCATCACATCAAACCTCCAATTTGAACGTAAACCTACTTGAGCGTTAAACCATATAAACCCATTGATTTTTTTATCCCACATGATTCTTGGTTTTAGTTCTCCTCTTTGTACAAAAACATTTCCATTCATAGTTCCGGGTAAAGACATCCAGAATTGATTACCCTCCAGTTCAAATCCAGCTTGAAGAATACTTGATGTAGAAAAGTTGTATCTAACATGACCACGTGCTGGTAGGAGCAATTCCATACCCCAATGATCGTTGAATGTTTTATTCCAAAATAGTACAGGCACATGGATTAATTGTCCGGCTCTGTAGGTACGGGCTATACCCGTTCCAATCATATTCTTTTCAGAGGTTTTCCATCCATAAATAGCGGTACCGCTTACAGTCAGTGCCTTTGAATTAAGATCTCCAAATTTCTCGAATATGCCATTCATATCTGCGCTTGCCTGCAAGATCAAAAAGTTTTTTTCATTCAGCGGTTTGAATATGGTAGAATTCAGTCCGGCACTTACCATGGAATGGGTATTGATTTTTTGGGCAAAACGGGTTGTGCCTGGATCATGTACGGCAAATCTACTTCCCCAATAATTTGCGCCAAGTTGCCAAATGATTTGATTATTTGAAATGACCGGTATGTTGACTTGAGCACGAACAGCTGTTACTTTATTAATGTGCAGATCCCGTTGTGCTGGCAACATATAGGAAAGCCTTACATCTGGCATGTGAAATTCGCCTTGATATTCATAGCCTAAACTTATTACACGTTGTGGCGATTGATTCAACACCTTTTGACTACAGAAGCGCTTTACACCTTCTGCATCTCCGAATTGAGTATAATCGAATGTTTCGGTAGTATCTATTTGCGCAATAGAGCTAAACGGAATAGCCAATAAAATAGCAATCAGGATTCTTTGCATAAACGAAACGTTTAGTAATTCTAGCACAAAATACATCCTAGAAAGATATAAACTTGAAATCGATTACAACTTCAGGTGATAAAATGGTTTAAAAACGATAGTCGTGCCATACTTTAGTCTATTCCCGGGAAAAACGTTAATTTTTGTAACTATTTCAAAAATTAGGTACATTCAATCTATAATAGTTGTCCTTGATCCTTAAAACAGTAGTATGCAACATCAGACTAATCCCCGTAGAAAATTCATTAAACAAGCTTCCATTCTATCTCTTTCTATGCCTTCTTTTATCCGCACTGGTCGATTCGGTGCAGAGAAAGTTCGTTTAGCCTGTATTGGAATTGGTAATCAAGGTGCTGCAGATTTATTTTCATTTCATAAAACTGGTTTAGCTGAGATCGTTGCACTATGTGATGTAGATATGGGGGCGCCTCAAACAACTAAGGTGTTAGAGATGTTTCCAAATCTCCCCCGATTCCAGGATTTTAGAAAATTATTTGATAAGATGGGTAAGGATTTTGATGCCGTTGCCATTGGTGTGCCGGATCACAGCCATTTTCCTATTACCATGCTGGCCTTGTCTGAGGGTAAACATGTTTTTGTAGAAAAGCCAATGGCGCGGACATTCCAGGAGATTGAATTGATGATGGCTGCGGCTAAAAAACGTCCGAATCAAGTCACACAAATGGGCAATCAGGGTCATTCTGAAGCAAATTATTTCCAATTCAAGGCCTGGAAAGAAGCAGGTATCATTAAAGATGTTACGGCAATCACGGCACATATGAATTCCGCACGAAGATGGCATGGTTGGGATACGAAAATTACGTCATTTCCCGCAGCAGAAGCCATTCCATCAACCATGGATTGGGACGTATGGCAGGGGGTTGCTAGACCACACGATTACAATAAAGATTTTCATAACGGACAATGGCGTTGCTGGTATGATTATGGATTGGGTGCATTAGGGGATTGGGGGGCACATATAATTGATACGGCACACGAATTTTTGGAACTAGGATTACCTACAGAAATCAACATGTTGAATGCCGATGGCCATAATAATTTCTTTTATCCCCAGGCATCCACCATTCAGTTCAAATTTGCTGCACGAAAGGATATGCCTGCGTTAGATATTACTTGGTATGATGGTCAAAAAAACATACCACCTATTCCGTTAAATTATGGAAATGTAGAGCTGGATCCTAACATCCCACCAGCAAGTAATGGAGCTATTCAACCTGCCAAATTAAATCCTGGGAAGATCATCTATTCGAAAGCGTTAACTTTTAAAGGCGGTTCTCATGGATCCACATTAAGTATTCTTGGTGATGCTGCAAAGGAGCTTAAGTTACCAGAGGTTCCCATTAGTCCATCAAATCATTATGCTAATTATTTGAAAGCTTGTATGGGTCAGGAGAAAACAAGATCTCCATTCCACATAGCTGGTCCGTTAAGTCAAATTTTTGCTCTAGGTATCATTTCACAGCAATTGAATGCAAAATTGAAATTTGATCCCTCTTCTAAGCAGATCACCAATCATAAGCTTGCGAATAGTATGCTTAAAGGAGTGCCTCCTCGTAAAGGATGGGAACAATATTACAAGATGTAATCGGCCGCTATTTTACTGTTACAGCAGTATAAGTTTGATATGATGGATCTCTCCAGAATTTTTATTTAGGATACGCAAGATATAGCTTCCTTCATGAATGGTATTTCTTTCAATCGTAAATACCTTGCTTCCAGAAGAAATCTGAATAGTATCGATTTGTTTGATCAATTGACCATTGAAACCATATAGCGATATTTCATACAAACCCATTAAATCGAATTCAATTTTTATAATATCCCTTACTGGATTAGGATAAACGCGAATACCACTATTCATTTTTTTTCTCAGCAATACTGTATTTGATAATCTACTGGTACTATCAAAATTTACCATTCGAACTCTATAGTATAAATTTGTAGCATATTTAAGATCTCGATCATAGGCTAAGTATGATAATATGGTAGATGAATTTCCTGCTGCTTTTATCTGATTACCTATTGGTATAAAATCTATACCGTTTATACTTCTTTCTATGATGAAGTAATGCGTTTTACGTTCTTTTGTAGTGACCCAGTTAAGTTCAACATCATGTATATTCACCCATCTTCCTTTAAGTTCAAGGTCTTTTGAAAGGGGAGTCGTAATTGAATAAACGGTTTCCATATCTGATTTAGATATACTTTGATATGTTGCATATGCTATATTTTCAAAAAAACCTGCATCCATTTCCGCTTGCGTAATGGTGTAAGAAGCGGTTAACGTTAGCTGATGGCCTGGTTCAAGGAATGGAATGATATTGGAAGAATGCAACGTTGCCTTTGGATCGATTACCTTAATATTAGTTAGAGTAGAGGTTCCAGTATTGGTTACCATGATATTATAGTTGATCACATTTCCTACAGCATTATAATAGGTTGAAGTACTTTTTTTGGATATCTCAAAACAATCTTTCAGAATCTCGATAGTACCTTTTGTTTGACATTTTGATAAACTATCCTGGGTATAATAGGTATAGGTAGAAGGTGCAAGTTGGCTAAATAAATTTGACGATTGCCAAGTATTATTATCCAGACTATATCTATAAATCCCACTTCCATCTACGTTATGTAGAATTAATGAGCCATTTGTTTCATTACAGTGGGCATTGGATATAGTAGTTGTCGTTGACAAACGCTGAGTGATTATAGTTGCTTTTTCTATCAGTTCCGATGGATGACAACCCATTCCAGTGACTTGAATGGAAAATTCATTTAAAGTTGTAGTAAGGGAAGCGTGTGGTATCTCAATTAATAGATTTGACCCGGTTCCAATTGCTGATACATTTGGCGTAAGCGGTTTACCATCTTTAAGAATCGTATAGATTATTCCTTTTTCTGAGGAGCGAATGGAAATTGAACCATTATGTCCATTACAGACCATTGAACCTTGAACCTCTAATGTGATGTTTGGGGTAGTTTGTGTAATATCAATTACGTCTGCCAAGATTCCCTTACATCCGGCATTACCATTGGTTGACATTATTTGTAGCTTAGTGCCAGGTGTAATAGTATTTGGCAACACAATATGTATAAGGCCACCATTACCTGTTGCGATTGCTTTTGGATTGAACGATTCTAAATTTGAGTTTAGTACCTCATAAATGAAATCAGATTCAGAATTTGAAATCGTTACAAATGGATTTGGATTGTTACATAAGTTGATATCGGTGACTTTTGGAATTATCAAATTTGGATTTGGTGTTACATTGACCGTAACGTCTGATTCATATATGGTCTTATTGTTACAATTAAATGAAGGTTTCAATTGAAATTTTGCTGTATAGGTTGTAGTGACTGAAGGCGTTAGCCTAATCGGCATACCATAGCCAACAATGGTAGAAGTATTCTTTAAATACCAGGTGATATCATATAAATTATTAGTGGCACTAAGTGCTACGGCAGTTGAAGGGCTATTGGGACATACCGCAATATTTGAAACTTCTGCTATTGGTGGCATTGTTGTCGTTTGAATACTGAAATTTTTATCGAATGTGTAACATAGGCTAGAGGTGCGTATAAAGTAATGACCTATGCTCACATCTTTAAATACCTTTCCCATTTCACCTTCTGGAATTGAATATGGACCTTGAATGGGTTCATTTGGATTAGATTGATCGTAAAGTGCCATTGTTAATGGATATTTAAGGGAGCCAGATTTCACTTGTGCATGTACAATTCCAGAATTTTGGTTTTTAACATCACAGAATTGAGTTGATATGTCAATGTCAATATTCTGGTATGGCGGAATTTCTAATTCTGTCCGGAAATGAAAAGGACCATAACTTTGGCGTGCTGCACTATAGCCAACTCCTGTATTTACATATTTTAGATAGTAGGAACCAGAGGGTATATTAGAAAATATACCATCAATTCCAGAACTATTATTAGTAAATAAATTTTGAGCAATAATGGATCCTTCCGTTCCATTTACATTCTTATTGATCAGTTGGACAGATCGAGGAAATAGAATAAAAGTTGACTGTAGATCATACGAAACTATATTGGATTGTAAACAACCGGTTTGTACAGAAACAGTTGGCGAATACATGGATGAATTGATAACACTTGCTGTTATGCTCCGGGAAATACCTGTTTCTGAAAAACAATTATCCGTAAATGTTAATTTGTATTGCCCCAACGGAAGGTCTATAATACTTGAATTACTTCCAGGATTTGCTGAATATATTAATTCAAAGGGAAAGGTTATAGTATAAGAGCCAGCTACATTATACGGTCCTGAAGGATGGATCACCATGCTTTTTTGGCCATCTACTCTTTCGATTTTTACCTTGAGTGGATATTTCAAGTTGTATAAACCTGTACCAGGGGAAGACGTTATATTCAAACCTCCAGTACCTTGTAGAATACTATTTGTTGGAAAAACGGAAATGTCATTAAGTGGTGTAGAAGCAGGGCTTATCTTCCTGGTTCGGGTAATCGTATGACAACCATCTGATGCCGTTACTTGATACTCTCCTGACTCAGATAAAATAAAGTCAATAGATGCCGCAGGGTAAATAGTTTTCCCAGCACCTTCGACTATCATGGTTTTTGTGTCCACTGTTATGTCAAACAGGTTTGTTGTTGGATTTCTTTTTTTTAAAACTACAGTTGGATTCCTGCAAAAATATATATTTCGATTATGGCTATTATCTTCCTCTCCAAAAGCAATGAGCCTATATTTTATACTGCAATTAGAATAATCTGTATTAACAGCATGTGTTAGCCTAAGATAAGCATCATCCATTACTACGGTTTCGGTATTTGATAAAATACCACATCCCCAGTTAAAACTTGTGGTGATCTGATCACCATTTTTTAGTTTGGGTTCTCCTGATTTTGGATCATATGTAAATTGATAAGCGCCCCCTGAAACCAATCCCAAATAAGTTAGCGGATAATTAATTCCTCCGATAGTGATTTGGGCATTGTTTAAAGCCGTTATGGTAGTTAATCTATTTTCAATATTGACAGAAGCGGCACGTAAATTCACATATAATTTAACAGATTGGCAATCACTGCAGTCTCTCACAAAATTATATTCTCTATCCGCAAATTGAAGTGGGATATTTTGATTCGTTGGTATTGTCGAACTACTAGAAACAGTAGCATTGCATGCTTTATCTTGTACAGCGTACAAAACTGTTTCTCCTCCTTTCATTCCAGAAATTGTAATGTTTCGGTCAGTTGTTTGAATTGTTTTTATGCCAACAGAGGGGGAGTTAACAGTATATAGAAAAGGTCCAACCCCTCCTGAAGAAATATTAATCGTTATGGTACCATTTTCTTGTCCATTCATAGTCCCCGTAGGACAGGTAGGAGGGATTGAAGTTGAAGTTGTAGTCATGTTTACATAGGTACTCGTTATATTAATGGGATTACCAGAGTACGGCAATTGGCTACCTCCTTTAACTAATTTTAATTCATAATTATTATTCGAAAGATTTGAGAATGTAATGGTTGCACCATTTATGGGCACTTCTATGATTGATGGTTGAACTGAAGAAGATCCTTGAATACTTAATTCAGCCAGCCAGCCACTTTCATACCCATTAGTTCCCGGATTTGGAAAGCTGATGGCTATTGAACTATTGGAAAAACAGTTACCATTTGTTTTCGTTACAGTATATGTCGTTATCGGTGTTTGTGCTAACGTGATAGCAGATAAAATGAATAAAAAGAATATTAAATAGAATTTCTGTACAATTAATCTCTTATTGAATTTGGTTAGAGATTTTATATTTACATGCAGTGTTAGTGGATATTTCATCATATTAGCATCACATATTGATGTGCGTTAATCAATTTGTATTAGTATCTGGATACTATTTTTCCACTAGATGTTTTCTGATCTAATATAGTTGGGTGGGTGTGAAAAGACGAAAGATCATCACGGGGGATGATCTTTACTAAATAAGTTAGAAAACGGTTATTGAATTTCTAGGATAATTCAGAATCCTGAAAAAGCTATGAATTAAAATGGTGATCAATTATTATCTATAACCGACCATGCCGGCATTGACTTTACAGCCTCTGCTGGCGCTAGAACGGGAAGACATGCAAGCTGATAATGATAAACTGACAGCCAAGGCAAAAAATACGAAATATCCAAAACGCTTCATATGTGATTATTTTAAGTCAGATAGCTGATATACATGGCAAGTTAGGCATATTTAAGAGTATAAAAGTCATGCCATATGCAATATTTTGAGTGAATTAAGAATAATTTAGCGATTTTTGCCCACAATAAACGTATTACTCGGCATGGATATAACCCTTACAAGACCAATTGCTATAATGGATCTTGAAACCACTGGTGTGAATTTGGCAACCGATCGTATTGTTGAAATAGCGATCATTAAAGTTAGTCCGGATGGATCCAAACAAGTAAAACGAAAGCTGATCAATCCGGAAATGAAGATACCTGCATCATCTTCAGACGTACATGGTATTACGGATGAGATGGTAAAAGATGCACCTGTATTTAGAGCCGTAGCTAATGAGATCAAGCAATTTATCATGAATTGTGATTTGGCGGGTTATAATTCCAATCGATTTGACTGGCCTTTACTTATGGAAGAATTTCTTAGGGCTGGTATTGATTTCGATCTCGCTAAATGCCGCATGATTGATGTTCAGAAAGTTTTTCATATGATGGAACCTCGAACCTTGAGTGCAGCCTATAAATTCTATTGTGATAAACTCCTGGAAAACGCGCATAGTGCTGAAGCCGATGCGTCCGCAACTTGGGAAATTTTAGTTGCTCAAATGAATAGATATAGTCAATTGGGCAATTCTATGGAATCGGTATCTCAATTTTTAGGTGATGAGCCAATTGTGGATTTTGCTCGCCGTTTTATTTTTGATAATGGCGTTGAAGTTTTTAACTTCGGTAAACATAAAGGCCGTCCGGTAGCCGATGTACTTAAGCATGAACCTCAATATTACGACTGGATGATGAAGGGAGAGTTCCCACTACATACAAAGCTAAAGTTGACGGAGATCTTTAATCGTACCATGCTTAAAAAGGCATAATCAACACAGAAATCTCAAATTTGGAAAAGCTAGTTGTAATACCTACCTATAATGAAAAGGATAATATCGAATCTATCCTCAGGTATGTATTGGGAATGAATTTGGGATATCATGTGTTAGTAGTGGATGATAGTTCTCCAGATGGTACAGGCGATATCGTTAAAAATTTACAAAACGAATTTTCTGATCTTTTCTTAGAAATAAGAAAGGGTAAATTAGGTTTAGGCACTGCTTATATTCATGGATTTAAATGGGCATTAAAGAGAGGATATCATTACATTTTTGAGATGGATGCCGATTTTTCCCATAATCCGGATGACTTGGAAAGATTATATGCAGTCTGTAAAGATGGGGCAGATATTGCTATTGGCTCACGTTATGTTTCAGGTGGACATGTAAAAAACTGGCCTTGGGATCGTATCATGTTATCTAAGGGAGGGGCTTTATATACCAAATTAGTTACCTGGATGCCCATAAATGATCCTACTGCCGGATTCATGTGTTATTCAAAAGAGGCTCTGAACGCCATAAATTTTGATGAGATTCGATTTGTTGGTTATGCCTTCCAGATCGAAATGAAATTTGCAGCCTGGAAACTTGGTTTCAAAATCAAGGAAGTGCCTATAACCTTTGTAGATCGTAAACATGGCGTTTCAAAAATGAACAAGGGTATCGTTAAGGAAGGTATTTTAGGTGTGCTTTCTATCCAGTGGCAAAGCTTATTTAAGAATTATCGCCGAAAGGTGAGTAAGCAATCCTGATCTTATGCGAAAGGCTTTCCTGCAATTGCATTTAGCCATACTACTGGCAGGAATTACAGGTGTGATGGGACGACTGATTTCGCTTAACGAAGGTTTACTTGTATGGTACAGAATGTTCTTTACCATTATTGTACTTTGGGTACTTTACTTTTTTTCCAAATCTGAATCACGATCACTGACGTTCCCATTTTTCCCGTATTTGACTGGCGGATTAGTTTCATTGCATTGGGTTTTCTTCTACGGAAGTATTAAATACGCTAATATATCGATTGGATTAGTTTGTTTTTCGACAGTTGGTTTTTTTACGGCATTACTAGATCCACTAATAAACAACAGACCCTTTGATAGTAAAGAAATTGTACTTGGTTTATTAGTCATACTTGGCATTTATCTGATTTTTCATTTTGAATCTCATCATCAAGTTGGTATTATTCTTGGAGTCATTTCATCTTTTCTGGCTACGTTATTTACAGTAATCAACAAGCGATTATTGAATGTTTATTCTTCCAAAGAACTTTCTCGTTTCGAACTTACTGGTGGATGGTTGGTATTGTCTCTATTATTACCATTTTATTTAATGTATTTCCCTTCCACTAGTTTATTGCCTACCTACAGAGATATACTCTGGTTGCTCATATTAAGTTTACTTTGTACGGTTGTTGCTTTTCATCTTTCCTTAAATGCTTTAAAAAAAATATCACCTTTCACGGTCAATCTCAGTTATAATTTAGAGCCCTTATATGGCATCATATTGGCTTTCATCTTTTTTCGGGAAGACCGGGAATTGGACAAAGGTTTTTATATTGGCTTTACCTTAATACTCTTATCTGTATTATTCCAAACTATCAGCATCTGGGATAAAAAAACTCCTTGACATTTACTATATTCATACCATTAAGTTTGTAACATGGTAAAAATTTATGGTATCCTGCTTTGCACATGCTTGGTGACTTCGGTATGCGCTCAAAAAAAACCTTTAGACCATTCCGTATATGATAAATGGGAGTCAGTTGGTGAACGAAAAATCAGTAATGATGGGAAGTGGATCGCTTATGTAAAAGCGGTTCAGGAAGGCGATAATGCCTCTTTCCTTCGTTCAGTTGAACAATCCTCTATTATTGAGATCCCCCGCGGATATAATATTAATTTTTCTGAATCAGGAAAGTATGCATATGCCATGATTGCTGCTCCATATGGGCCTACACGTCAGGCAAAAATTCAGAAAAAAAAGCCTGAAGAAATGCCAAAGGATTCATTGGCAATAATTGACCTTACCGTAGGTGCTATTCGGAAAGTTCCCAATGTTAGGACTTATTCATTGCCTTTAAAAGCGGATGCGTTAATTGCTTACCATCTGGCAAAAATTTCAGATACGTCAAAGAAAGCCCCTTCAGCGGATACAGATACGGGAACTGATTTGATCATAGAAAATATGGATCAAAAAACATTAGTAAAAGCATCTGATGTTAGCGAATTTGAGTGGAGTAAGAATGGCAAGTTATTGATGTTTGAAACAAGGGCTGCTGCGATGTCAAAAACAGGTATTAATGGTATAGTCCTATATCGAACCCTTGAAAATCGATTTGATACCATTTGTAAGGGGGGGAATGAGTTTGGCAATTTTGCCATCGATGAAAATGCCTATCAAGTGGCTTTTACTGCTGAGCGCGATAGCTCCAGAAAAGCACTTGTCAAAACGCATAAGCTCTGGTATTGGAAAAATGGAATGGATACCGCTATTATGCTAATAGATAAGAATCATCAAGGAGTTAAGTTGGGTATGACGATCAGTGAATTCAGAAAGGCCTCCTTCAGTGAATCTGGTAATCGTTTGTATTTCGGCCTTGCAGCTATAAAACCAGCAAAAGATACTGCTACTGCAGAGATAGATAAAGTCAAAGTGGATATCTGGCATTACCAAGATGATCGGTTACAACCCCAGCAACTTGTCGAATTGAATAATGACTTGAAGAGAAATTATCTCGCGATGTATGACCTCACCTTTAAAAGACTTTTACCATTGGGTGATGAATATATGAAAACTATCATCTTACCAGCTAAAGGTGATGCTCATTTGGCGATTGGGCTTTCAGATACGGCAAGAAGAAAAGAATTCCAATGGAAAGGAGAAATATTACAAGATGTTTATGCTATTGATCTACAAACCGGTAATAGAAAATTAGTTACTCGAGGTTTATCATCTACTCCTCAATTATCTCCATTAGGTCTTTATATTTCCTGGTATGATGATGTACAAAAGCAATTTTTCACATGGAAGGATGGGATTACCGTAAATATCTCAAAATCTATTCCTTTTAAACTTTATGATGAAGAACATGATACCCCTAACGATCCGCCACCTTATGCTCGAATGCGATGGTTAAAGCAGGATGCAGGTCTTTTACTTTCTGACCGATTTGATATTTGGAGAGTGGATCCATCGGGTAAATCTGCTCCACTTAATGTGACACAAGGTAGTGGTCGCAGAAGTCAATTGCGATACACCTATGCACATCCTCAACCTGATGAAGATTGGCTTCCAGGTGTAGAAGAAAAAGTGTATATGCGTGTACAGCATGACAATACAAAGGAGATGGGATATAGTGTTGTAGATTTATCTGGAAAGACTGCTCCTTTTCGGATATTTTATGGTCCATATGCTTACAGCGCTTTATTAAAGTCCAGAGATGCTGATATCCTGGTTTATACAAAAGAAACATTCACATTGTCGCCTCAGTTGGTTGTTCGTCATCAAAATCAAGAGTCTGTGGTACTCCATACCAATCCACAGCAATCGGACTATAACTGGGGTACTGTTGAATTGTTTAACTGGAAAGCTTATGATGGGAAAACCGCAACCGGTATGGTATTCAAACCAGAAAACATGGTGCCCGGGAAAAAATATCCCATGATCAGTTATTTCTATGAACGGGATTCAGATGGTTTATTTTTATATCGTGCTCCTGCACCTACTCCTAGTCGGTTGAATATAACCTTTTTTGTTAGTAGAGGATATATAGTGTTTGTACCGGATATTCATTATCAGAAAGGGTATCCAGGAAAAGGTGCTTATGATTATATTGTTAGTGGTTCAAGGGCGTTGGTGAAAAAAGGTTGGGTAGATAGTACCAAGATTGGCATACAGGGTCAGAGCTGGGGTGGATATCAAGTTTGTTATCTGATCACCCGTACCCATTTATTTTCAGCTGCATGGGCAGGTGCGCCAGTTGCTAATATGACAAGTGCTTATGGTGGCATACGCTGGGGAACGGGATTGAATCGCCAATTTCAATATGAAAAGACACAGAGCAGGATAGGGGCAACATTATGGGAAAAACCAGAATTGTATATAGAGAACTCACCATTATTTAAAGTTCCGTTTATTAAAACCCCACTTGTAATGATGGCTAATGATGAAGATGATGCTGTACCTTGGTATCAGGGTATAGAAATGTTTACTGCCATGAGAAGATTAGATAAAAAAGTATGGTTGCTGAATTATAACGGAGAAAAACATAATCTGGTAGAGCGGAAAAACAGAAAAGATATCTCTATACGGGAACAACAATTTTTTGATTGGTTGCTGAAAGGCGAAAAGCCTCCCCGCTGGTTATCAGACGGAGTTCCCGCTACTGAAAAGCATAATGTAAACTTGTAAAAAATAAAAACCTCCAGTTCAATCTGGAGGTTTTTATTTAAAATGTTCTGGTAGGATCAAACTGTTCCAGTTCTTTGGCAACAGCCGATAAGAATGTGGAACCTAAACCTCCATCTATAATTCGGTGGTCATAACTCATAGACATATACATCATGTGGCGAATGCCAATGGTATCGCCCTCTTTTGTTTCAATCACAACTGGACGTTTCTTTATACCACCTGCAGCAAGAATAGCCACTTGAGGCTGATTTATAATAGGGGTACCCATTAAGCTGCCAAAAGTTCCTACGTTTGTGAACGTGAATGTACCTCCTTGCGTGTCATCTGGTCTTAATTTGCCATTTCGGGCAGCATAGGCTAAACCATTTACTCTTTTAGTTAGTCCAACCAGATTTAACTGATCTGCATTTTTAATTACGGGTACGATCAGGTTCCCGGAAGGCAATGCCGTCGCCATTCCAATATTGATATCTTTCTTCAAAATTATCGTGGATCCTTCTACACTTGAATTAAGCCAAGGGAATATTTTAAGACATTTCACCACAGCCTCGATCATCAGTGGTGTGAACGTGATCTTTTCCCCTTCTCTTTTTTCAAATTCTTTTTTATTTCGCTCTCTCCACATCACCATCTGCGTTACATCGACCTCCACAAAGCTGGTCACATGAGCACTTGTAGCTTTACTTTTGATCATGTGATCTGCAATCAGACGACGCATTCTGTCCATTTCAATGATCTCTACATTTCCACTGGAATGAAGGGCTAGTTCATTTGACTCAATATTTTGATCTACGATCGGTTTTACAGCAAACTCAGTCGTGGGCAGTACAGTCTTGGTTACACCATTTCGGTTAGCTATATAATCCAAGATGTCTTTTTTCGAAACTCGGCCATCATTACCCGTTCCAATAATATTTTCTAATTCTGCCAGACTTATACCTTCTTGTTGTGCAATATTCATCACCAGAGGTGAATAAAAACGAGCCCCCGTTGATTTAGTCACTACAGAAGAAGTAGGCTGATAGGGTACATCAACGATGTGGGCTATGGGTTCTCTCTTGGGTGCGGGTGGCGTTTCAGCAGTAACGGCTCCAGTACCCGCCACTTGAATACGGGCAATGACTGAGCCTATTGGGACGACATCATTTTCGGCATAAAGGATTTCCGTGATGTTGCCTTCAGCGGTAGAAGGTACTTCTGTATCCACTTTATCTGTAGCGATTTCCAAAACTGTTTCTTCAAGGCTAACTCTATCACCTGGCTTTTTATGCCAGCGTAGTATGGTAGCTTCCATTATACTTTCTCCCATTTTGGGCATGACCAGGTCAACAATAGGCATAACGAATTCTTTTTATAAGGCAACCAATTTTGATCAGTGAACGCGTTCAAAGGTACATAAATCAGGCTATTCCTGTTGATGGTTTAAAATGAATTTACGAAGCGCATTAAGTCCGTGATTGGCTGTTAATTCCATATTTCGCTGTCGGTCAAACCGAAAATGGAAAGGATGGGTTTCGATATGATCTTTATTGCCTAATCCAACCCAGACTGTACCCGTTGGTTTTTCCGGAGTTCCACCACCTGGACCCATAATTCCGGTTGTAATGATCACGTAATCTGTTTTAAGGACTTTAAGCGCACCTTTAACCATTTGCACAGCAGTTTCCCTGCTCACGGCCCCAAATTGTTTTATGATATCGGGATCAACTTGTAAAATATCCTCTTTGATCTGATTTGCATAGCTAACAATACTTCCTTGAAAATAACGGCTACTTCCGGCAATAGAAGTTAATAAATGAGCCAGATATCCTCCGGTACAGCTTTCAGCTGTTCCAATTGTTTTATTCAATTGAACAAGCAGATCGCCAATAACCTCTTGTAATGTCTGGTCTTTGTCCACCACCATCACATCTTGTAATCTGCTTTTGAGCATATCAAATTCGGCTTCCAGTTCTGCTATTAATTTTTCACTTTCCCCTGTTGCGGATAATCGTAATTTGACCATGCCATAGTTGGGCAAATAGGCTAGTTTTATATTGGATGGCAGCTGTGCTTCAAAATCCTGTATTCGTTCTGCAAGAAAAGATTCCCCAATACCCGCTGTTAATAGCGTTCTATGAATGATAGGCTGAAGTGTAAATAGTTCCTGTAGGCTAGGTATGATCTCTGAGGACATCATACCCTTCATTTCATGAGGAACTCCTGGCATACTGATAAAGGTCCTATCATTTTTAGAAAACCACATCCCAGGGGCTGTTCCTCTCTTGTTTTGAATAACACGACATACATCCGGAACCTCGGCCTGCTTAAGGTTTCGTTCAATTAGTGGTCTCTTCAGTATATTTTCGAAAATATGTTTAACGTTTGCCAATGCAGCTTCATTGATCACCAATTTCCCTCCAAAATATTGGCATAACAATGGTTTCGTAATATCATCGGCAGTTGGGCCTAATCCACCAGTTATTAAAATCAACTCACTTACACTTTCTTCTTCTTTTAGGGTATGCATGATCGAATTCCAATCATCTCCAACGGCCACTCGACGATGCACCCAAATCCCTATCTTATTTAGTTCCTGTGCTATCCAGGCACTATTCGTATCAATCGTTTGACCAATTAATAACTCATCTCCAATGGTAATCACGGAGGCTTTCACCAGTTGCGTTCCCATATCTGTAGTTTTAATGACCTACTTGCTTAAAAGCCCATCCAGACTTGCCTTACCTCCACCAAGCAATAGTATGCTAATAAAGCCACCCAAAAATAGCATACCCATTTCTCCGTCCCCAAATACCTCACCATTATGGGCCTTGAAAACAGCTACAGCCATAACGATGGCTAAGATAGCCGCTGTTACGCGGGTGAATAGTCCCATAACCAGGAAAATGGCACAAAAGAATTCAGCAAATACAACGAGGACCAGAGATGTTGTTGAACCTATTCCCAAAAAGTTCATGAATTCTTTTTGTTTTTCTGCAAAATGGACAAGCTTATTATAGCCATGAGGTACCATTAAAACCCCAAGGGTAGCCCTTAATACAAATGTTGCCAGGTTGAAGGCAAAACTAGAATAATGAGTGCTGATTAACCTTTTCATATACCAAAAATACAATAATTTCAAAGGTTTAATTTTTTAATAACATCCTAAGGCAGACATTTGACATTATGATGGTAAGGATTTTACTTTTCAGTGCACTGCTTCTCTATTCTCTGGGGGCAAAAAGTCAGCAAACCCGCATAAAAACCGATCCTCTTCAGGCCCTTTCCCAGGCTAAAGAACTTTACCAGAATGGGCAATATAATCTGGCATATCCTATTCTCCTGGATTTGAGGAATAAGATACCTTCAAAGCGTACAATAGGAGAAATAGCCTCTGACGAACTTGAATTTTATATCATCGCCATAGAATTAAAAAGAAATGAAGCAAGCGCTGAAAAACAAGCGCTTTTATTTGTACAATTAAACGGCAATGATGCGTTACAACAGAAAATGTCGTTTCAGCTAGCTGAATTTTACTTCAGACAGCAGGATTATCGAAATGCTATCATTTCTTATGAACAGGCTTCCGCGGCAAACCTTAGTGAAGAGGAAAGAGCAGGAATGGATTTCCGTTTGGGTTATGGTTATTTTAGCCTCCAACAATATGATAAAGCATGGGGATTTTTACAGCGTGCTGCTAATGATGCTAATGGTCCTTATTATGCAGATGCAAATTACTATTATGGATATCTTGTTTTTAATAAACAGCGATATGAGGATGCACTGGAATTTTTCAAAAGGGTAGATACTCACCCTCAATATGGTAAGGTAGCACCTTATTATATTGCAACTATATATTATCAGCAGGGTAAAAAAGAGCAAGCCATTACTTACGCTGAAGATATCTTGAAAAAGTCATCTTCTGCTGCCTATGACATAGGATTAAAAAGAATGCTGGGGCATGCATATTTTGAAAAAAAATTATTTACAAAAGCGTTACCTTTTTTACAAACATATATAGCTCAAACACCCAAAGCGTCTCGAGAAGATTTATATCAGTTGAGTTATTGTTTTTATGAAAATCGTCAATTTTCAGAAGCAATAAATGGATTCAAAGGATTGACGGATGGGCAAGACTCTTTGAGTCAAAGTGCCATGTATCTGCTTGGTGATGCGTACTTAAAAACGGGTCAACCGGAAAATGCACGAAACGCCTTTTCATTTTCAGCTCGTAATAGCAGTAATGAAAAACAGAAAGAAGTTTCTATGTTCAACTATGGAAAACTAAGTTTTGAACTAGGTTATCAGGATGTAGCGATTACCGAGCTTAGATCATTTTTACAAATGTTTCCATCATCAACATTTGTAAATGAAGGGAAAGAGATTTTAGCCATGTTATTAGCAGGTACCAGTAACTATAGAGAGGCGTTTAGTCTGATTGAATCCATGCTTAACCCATCTAGTGTAATACGGGAATTATCACCACGTGTTTTTTATGGTAGAGCGATGGAATGGATCGGAGATGGAAGAAATGCAGCGGCAGACAGTTTACTAGATAGAATACTTTTCGATTATCCTGATGCTGGAATAATGTCGGCTGTGCATTTTTGGAAAGGGGAACTTTCTTTTCGGCAGCATAAATTTTCTGAAGCTATTCGCTTCATGAATATGTATTTGGATAATCCCAAAATACAGGAAGCGGAAGTCCAAACGTTTCATGCGCGCTATACGCTAGGTTATGCATTATTGAAAAGTGAAAATTACGCAAAGGCCAGAGATCAATTTGATCAAATTTCAGCAAATTCCACGATTACGTTCAGTGAATTGGAGCGTGATGCCTTTATTAGAAGTGCAGATTGCTCGTTTATGTTGAAAGATTTTGTAAAAGCAAAATCAAAGTATAATACCGTCATAAGTTCAAATTGGTCGGCAGCCGATTATGCAACTTACCAGCTTGCGATGATCGAGGGTATAAATAGCAGTGATGAAAAAATTCGATTACTAATGAATTTTGAAAAAAAATATTCAACATCTCCACTTCGATCAACAGCATATCTGGAAATATCCAATACTTATTTAGCCGATGAAAAATTTAAAGAGGCCATTCCTTATTTACAGCAGCTATTGAAAACGGAAACACCTACATCCTCTATGCGTCCCAAGGCATTTTTACGTCTCGGGATAGCATTTTATAACCTGGATAATAGTAAAGATGCTTTGAAGAGTTATGAAAGTCTTGTATCTGAATATCCAAACTCTTCTGAAGTGGAGGAAGCGCTGGAAAGTGCAAGGGCTATATTTTTGGAAGAGGGACGAACCAATGATTTTGTAACGTTTGCAAAACAGGCAGGACGATCCGTTAGTGTAGCTGAGCAAGATTCGCTGGCCTTTGCAGCCGCTGAGAATAAACTGGCCTATGGCGATCAAATATCGGCAATCAATTCATTCAATACCTATTTAAAAGAATTTCCTACAGGTGCTTATGTTATAGAAGCTTTGTATTTGAGAAGCGATCTATATGTCAAACGTAATGAATTGGAGAAAGCTTTAGATGGATTGGCAAAACTGGCAGAGCTGGCCCCAAATAAATATGCGGAGCAGTCAGTTGCTCAGGCTGCTCGTTTATATTATTTTAATATTAAAGATTTTGAAAAAGCTGAAAACTATTTTATTCAATACAAGGCTATGGCCACATTACCGACCAATAGGATCGATGCCATGCGTGGATTACTTAGATGTCAATATCAATTGAAGAAGTGGGAGGAAGGATTTTCAAATGCAAATGAATTACTTCAGGATAAAGCTATAGGAACAGATGATAAGGTATTGGCTTACATGATATTGGGGAAATTTCTACAGGCTAATGGAAAATTAAATGATGCTTTAAGCCAATACAAAAATGTGATTACCCTGAGTAAGGCGGCGTATGCTGCTGAAGCACGATATGAAACGGCTGCAATATATTTCTCATTGAATGATCTTAAAACTGCTGAGAAAGCGGCATTTGAGACGATCAACAAATCAGGATCCTATGATTACTGGATAACAAAAGCATATATATTACTGGGAGATGTATTTATTAAACAGAAGGATATCTTTAATGCAAAAGCAACGTTGCAAAGTGTAGCGGACAATAGTGAAATCCCAGAACTAAAAAAAGAAGCAGAATCTAAACTCGCCCAAATTGCGTATAATGAAAAATAATTATCGATTTATTCAATATATACTTGTATTCTCCTTACTTTCTTTTCCAACTAAGGCTCAGGATACCACTAAAAAGACGATTGAGATTACATCTTCTTTCAAGCCTGTATTGAGAAATGCTGAAAAAATGGACATTCAAGCAACACCACCCCCTCCAGATACTATACTCCCAAAATTTCAATACTTAATTCCATCGCAGCATGTGATTCCACAACTCACTCCCGTTTCACTGAAGCCATTGGCTGTATCAATGGATACAATTGGAAAAGGGTTGACTCAACGATTTGTGAAAGCTGGTTTTGGAAATTTAAGTACGCCGTATTTGTTAACACGATTAAGTATTCCCTCAAATAATAATCTATTCAATTTTTCAGCTGAACATATATCTTCTTCGGGTAAAATGGTGAATCAAGATTATGGAGAAACGGATATAGGGGGTCAAATCAGAAAAACAATACAGAATCAATTCTTGCTTGATGTAAGTGCTGCATTTAGTCAGGATAAATACTATTTATTTGGATATGATATCAATAAGTTTACATATAATCGAACACAACTAAGGCAATTTTTTTATTCTGGTGAAGCGGGAGTATCCTTTCAAAATATTATTCCTACTAAGTTTGGTGTTACGTATAAACCTCGAATCAACCTGGCTTTTTTTAGCGATAATAATCAAAATAGAGAGCAAAATATCGCAATTCATACTCCTATAGAAAAATATCTTGGTAAGTCATTTGGATTACAACTTGCTATGGATGCCAATATCACCCGTTTTTCTAGAAATAAGTCAACCTCTATACAAAATAATTTATTTCAAGTTCCAGTGGCGTTAACATTAAGAACACCAAATCTTCAATTTAAGGCCGGACTGATTCCTTCATGGGATAATCATTCTTTTAGACTTCTACCTGATTTGAAATTCAATATTCCTGTTTCTGGACATAAATGGGTTTTAGAAGGAGGGTGGTTGAATCATTTCAATAAAGGCGATTATCGTCAACTTGCTTCTCAAAATCCATATTTATCAATACCTACTGAATTACGCAATGAACGTATAGTTGATCGATATTTAGGTCTCAAAGGGACATTATCTAAGCATTTAAACTATAGCGCTACAGTTGGATACGTAGAATTCCATAATAAACCCTTATTTGTGAACGATACGATGAGCGGAAAACAGTTTGATATTGTTTTTGAAGATTTACTTACCGCCTTTCAAGTTCAAGCAGAAATTGGTTTTATAAAAGCAGAGCATTTATCAGCTTCAGCCCGAATAAATTGGTTGTCATTCGCTAAACAAAATACCGATATTAGTCCTTGGGGGCTTTTGCCCCTTGAAATTTCAGGCCGATTAAGGTGGCATTTGATGAAAGATCTTACGATCACATCGGATCTCTTCTTATGGCAGGGGCCACTATTTATTTATCGGAATACAAAACAAAGTGGTAGAGCAAACGGTGCTATTGATCTTAATACAGGTGTTGAATTCAGGCTAACGAAGCGCATTTCTGTATGGTCACAATTTAATAATATCTTTAATGCTGCTTATCAACGCTGGAATCAATATCAGAACTATGGCTTCAATATGCTTATTGGCGGGATTTTCCGTTTTGATCCATAGTGGATTATCTGAATTATTTATATTTGGACATGATGACTTTTAACGAAACGGCTGAAATACTAAGATTATACTTCATTCAGTGTAAATATATTTCCTTGAATTCGTTAGGTTGTTTTGAGTTGAAGAGAAAACCGGCCCAGTTTGATTCTGAATCTGGAAGATTTAGTTCACCTGAATATTATGTTGATTTTACAACATCATCCCTTACTCATTCTAAAAATGTAGTCGGATACTTAAGTAAAAGAATGAATATAGGTGAAATTGAGGCTAGTACCCAACTAGATTCGTTTGTCAATACCATAATGATTCGACTAAAAACTGGTGAGCGGGTTGAGTGGAGTGACATGGGATCATGGCAATTAGTTAATGAAATAGTTCATTTTACCCCTTTCCCCATTGAGCTTGCCCAATTGAAAGATATAATTATCCCATCTTCAAAAAATGAACTAATAAATGCGGAAGATAATATTCCGGAGATTACTGAAGACGATTATATCGAAGCAAATGAACATACTGTTCAAAAGTGGAATATGTATTTGTTAATACTAGCCCTTTTGAGTGTTGTGTTAATGGCAATTTCTATTTTCCAGCATAATCGTTTTATACTGCATAAAACTGGTGCGGTAGATCCTGCTACAATTCCTGAACAATTTCAAACGATTCCAGCTGAATGATTCATTACGATACATGTCTTGTTTGTGATAGTTCTGATATAGAACATGTTATTTCAGTAAAAGATTTCTCTGTAAGTGGGAAGACTTTTCCTATTTGGGCCTGTCGATCTTGTTTATTTCGATTTACTCAGGATATTCCTGATATGACTGAAATTCCTATGTATTATCAATTTGAGGATTACATATCGCATACCGAAACCAAAAAAGGTTTGGTAAATCAATTATATCACCTTGTTCGCCAAATCACTTTAAAACACAAAAAGAATTTAGTTGAAAAACTTACGTTGAAAAGTCAAGGTACAATACTAGACATTGGATGTGGAACAGGGGCTTTTTTGGAAACGATGAATGTTTCAGGTTGGCAAAGTATAGGACTTGAACCCGATCCTGCGGCAAGAGCAAAAGCTGTGTCCAGAAATATAAAGGCATTATCATCTGAAAATTTATTTTCTTTAGAACAACGTTTTGATGCCATTACAATGTGGCATGTTTTAGAGCATGTTCATGAATTGCATGCCTATTTGGCGAAAATTCATTCGTTACTTTCGGAAGATGGTATTTTTGTAGTTGCTGTACCTAATCATACTTCAAGAGATCAATTGGCCTATCAGCAATACTGGGCTGCCTATGATGTACCCCGACATCTGTATCATTTTTCACCTACTTCTATGGAAACCTTGATGCGAAAGCATGGTTTTAGGTTAGTAAAATCGTTACCTATGTGGTTTGATAGTTTCTATGTGAGCATGTTAAGTGAAAAATATAGGTCAGGCAAACTGAACTTAATTTCAGCTATATTACATGGCCTGCAATCCAATTTATCTGCGGTTATGGATTCAAAAAAATGCAGTTCAGTTATTTACGTGTTAAGGAAAGACGATCATTGATCACTTCCATAGCGCGAATGATTACGGGATCTTGTGCATTCGCCACTTCATAATATCCTTCATTACGCCAAATTTGACGGGCAAATAGTGATTTTATTCTTCCTTCAAGAAACTTTTTGTTTACCTGATTTATTTGTTTAAGATCAATTGCCTCTTTTAGTGCAAACATTTTAAAAGATTTGAAGATCTCTTCATTTATAGAAAATGATTTAATAAATTCTGAGGGTTGTTTGTATTTTTCGAATAATGTGGCATTATTCAGGTAATATCTATATACAAATTTTCCAATAGTATTTCTATTGAACAGTTCAGTAATTACGGAATCTAATCGTGTGGTATTAAAGTTTACTTTTATATCTGGTGTAATACCTCCACCTCCATATACTTTTTTACCAGCAGGCGTTGTGTATAGTTTAGTTTGATGTATTAAGCTATCTTCAGTGGGATGATGGATTCTTCTTCCAATTTCCTCCATATAGCTTTGATTCCCATTTTTATAGGATTTTTGAATACTTCTTCCTAGAGGAGTATAATATCTGGCAACGGTAAGTCGGAGAGCTGCGCCATCCGTTAAAGTATATTGTTCTTGAACCAGTCCCTTTCCAAAACTTCTACGGCCTATAATAGTAGCGCGATCCCAATCTTGTAAAGCCCCGGCAAGAACTTCACTGGCAGAAGCGGATCCTTCATTCATGAGCAGTATCAATTCGCCATTTTCGAATAATCCTTTACGTTTACAGGTGTATTGGCGTTTTGGATTTTTATTCCCTTCAGTATAAACGATAAGTTTATCTCCTGACAAGAACTCATCTGCCATATCAACTGCTTCAGATAAAATTCCCCCTCCATTATCTCTAAGATCCAAAATTAGGTTTTTCATTCCTTTGGCCTGTAGTTTTTCAAGAGCGGCCATAAATTCTTCATACGTTGTTTCAGAAAATTTATTGATACGGATATAACCAGATTGGTTATTAAGCATATAGGCAGCGTCAAGTGCATAAATAGGAATAAAGCCGCGGGTTATGGTGAACTCTTTTTTTGAGCCGCCTCTAAGGATGGCCACTTTTACTTTACTGGCATTAGGACCTTTAAGTAACGCTTTAATAGAATCGGCATCAAGCTTAAGTCCTGCTATTTTTTTTCCATCTACGGTTATGATTCGATCACCCGATCTTAGACCAGCTTTTTCACTAGGTCCGTCTTTCATAACTGTTAAAACATGCAGGGTGTCATCAAAAATATTGAATTCTACTCCAATACCTTCAAACTGACCAGCCAGGTCTTCGTTCACTGCTTTCAGCTCTTTTGCAGGAATATAAACGGAGTGTGGGTCAAGACGTGAGAGCATCTCATCAATGGCTGCCTCTCTAAGAGAGTCTGTATTCACATCATCAACATATCGGCCACGGATTAGATCCAATACTTCTTGTAATTGGCCGCTTGAATGCGTTTGAAGCATTCCGGAAGCCCACGGCATTTTGTCTCGTAGTTTATAACCTAAGAACATGCCAATAATCATGGCAATGGAGAAGAATAATGGAAACCAGACCTGTAATTTTTTATTTTTCATCACTAACCTTGTACCTTGAGTTTAAAATGCAAATTTCCCCAATAAAGTTGAATAAAATATGCCGTCTATAAAATTGATTGCGGATAGTGGTGCTACCAAAGCAGAATGGTGTCTTATAGGGAAAGGGAAGAAAAAAACCTTTTACACCGATGGAATTAGTCCTTATTTTCTGAATACCCCCCAAATTGTAGGGTTATTAACCGAACAATTGCTTCCCTCAATTGGGAAAACAGAGATAGATGAGGTGCATTATTACGGTACAGGGACTAAAAACCCAGAAAACCGGAAATCTGTTTTAAAAGCAATAAAACAGGTTTTTAGGCATGCTCATGTTGAAGTCGAAAATGATCTTTTGGGAGCAGCAAGGGCTCTTTGCGGTCATGAAAAAGGCATTGCTTGTATTTTGGGCACAGGATCCAATTCTTGTTATTATAATGGATCAAAGATTGTGAAGAATTCACCGGGGTTAGGATATGTTCTAGGTGATGAGGGTAGTGGAGCCTATCTGGGTAAAAAAGTTATACAATATTATTTGTACAATACATTTGATGAGGATTTAAGAGCAAGATTTGATGCACGATTCGTCACTACTGCTTCGGAAATATTGGATAATGTTTACAAAAAATCTCTACCTAACCGATTTCTTGCTTCCTTTACTCTTTTTCTCGTTGAGAACCGAGGTCATTATATGATTGAAAATATTATTGAGGATGGCCTGAATGATTTTATATACAATCATATATATAAATATCCTGAAAGCTGGAAATACCCTATACATTTTGTCGGAAGTGTTGCGTTTGGATTTAAAGATGTGTTAAAGGAAATGGCAGCAGGATATGGATTAGAGATCGGAAAAATTTTTAAAGCACCTATGGATGGGTTAGTAGATTTTCATCGTTAATTTGTATTCTTATTATGCATGATTTTATAAAAATTACAGAGCAGGACTCAAAATACAGACATCTTGAAAAAATGTCAATTGGGGAACTTTTGGAAAACATCAATAAAGAAGATCAGTTGGTACCCCTTGCCGTACAGGATTCTATTCCTGCCATTGAGAGGCTTGTTACCGCTATTGTTGACAAAATGCTGGTTGGCGGAAGATTATTTTATATAGGAGCGGGTACTAGCGGACGTTTGGGTGTGGTTGATGCCAGTGAATGTCCTCCTACTTATGGTGTACCGCATGGTTTGGTGATCGGTATTATTGCTGGTGGTGAAAACGCCATGTTCAAGGCAGTGGAATTTGCAGAGGATTCTCAGGAAGATGGATGGCAGGATCTCCAAAAATTCAATATCAATTCCAAAGATGTGGTGGTAGGTATAGCTGCAAGTGGTACAACTCCTTATGTTATTGCGGCCTTAGACAAGTGCCGAGATGCCGGTATAGTGACCGGATCCATTTCCTGTAACCCCAATTCGCCTGTCTCCCGATCTGCTGATTTCCCTATTGAAGTAGTTGTTGGTCCTGAATTCGTAACGGGTAGCACACGTATGAAAAGCGGAACGGCACAAAAACTTGTACTGAATATGATCTCTACTGCAGTGATGATCCAGTTAGGTAGAGTAGAGGATAATAAAATGGTCAATATGCAACTTAGTAATGAAAAGCTGGTTGATCGGGGTGTCAAAATGCTGATGAATCAAATATCGATTACGGATTACGAAATGGCTAAAGGCTTATTACTTAAATATGGAACAGTTAAGAAAGCGGTAGAAGCACATAGTACTCAATAATCTTGATGTGCTCATTTAGCTAATCCATGCATGACATAGAACCATATTACAATTGGCGCCATTTGTACAGGGCAGAGGAGGATTCGCGTTCTCCTTTTTTTGGACGAGAGCATAGTGAATTTGAATATAGCCAAACTGTATATAATTTTTACATACATCCTCAATGGGATGATTTTGGTTCCAGAACGTTATACATAAAAATGTTATTCACGGATTATGATCTTGAATTCTCCATCATTGAGCTAATTGGCGAGTGGAATGATGCTATAGAGAATGATATCATGACCCTAAAACGAGAAGTTATAGACAAACTGTTAGAGCAAGGTATCCAAAAATTCATTTTGATTGCTGAAAATGTACTTAATTTTCATAGCAGCGATAGTTGCTATTATGAAGAATGGCAGGAAGATGTAGAAGAAAGAGGAGGATGGATCGTATGTATTGGAATGCCAGAGGCTTCTCAATATGATTTTCGTAAGGCTCATATCGATCGGTTTGTAGAACTTATTTCGTATTCCGAATGGCGAACCACACAGCCAATACATCTGTTTACTGCTATCGACAATAAAATGCTGCGTAGGTTAAACAAATGATTATTTTGAACTTCAAGGGCATGAAGCTGTTATAAATATGTGCATTTCTAAAAAAAAACTTTGTCATAGTCGATGCTGAAGTATTTTTGCATGATTTCAAAATTTAATCAATTTCATTTACTATGAATTGGAACCAGTTTCTAATCTCTTCTGTTGGGAGAAAGTTTGTAATGGCCGTTACGGGCTTGTTCCTAATTTTATTCCTGATCGTTCATGCTTATGTGAATGTAAATGTCCTGTTTGAACATGGAGCCGAAAACTTTAATCGTGCCGCTAATTTCATGAGTACAAACATGCTGGTTCGTTTCATGGAGTTTGGGTTGTTTGCCGGTTTTATAGTACACATCTATCAGGGTTATCTGTTAGCCAGAATGAATAATGCGCGTCGCTCTCAGAAATATGCAATTGATGCTCCTTCTAAAACGAGTACGTGGTATTCCCGTTCAATGGCTTTATTAGGAACGTTAATCTTATTATTTTTAATTATTCATCTTAAAGATTTCTGGACACCCTCTCGTTTTGGAGGTCTGGAAGAAGTAGAGTATGCTGGGTTAAAGACTCATGACTTGTATGCTAAAATGGATGAAGTTTTTGCGAATGAATGGAGTGTTTTTATTTATGTAGCTGGATGTTTTTCTTTAGCATGGCATCTTTTACATGGTTTTCAAAGTGCCTTCCAAACCCTTGGTTGGAAGAATCGTAAATATGCTACGTTAATTGAAAGAACAGGTATTGCTTATGCGATTATCGTCCCATTGATATTTGCCTTGATGCCCATATTCATGTATTTCAACATTGAAATACCAATTGGAAATCTCACCCTCTTATTCTAAAACATTAAACTGGAAGAACTATATGCTTGATGCAAAAATTCCTGCCGGTCCGCTTGATGAGAAATGGAACTCATATAAATCAACAGTTAAACTGGTTAATCCAGCCAATAAACGTAAGCTAGAGGTAATTGTAGTAGGAACTGGTTTGGCGGGTGCGTCTGCTGCCGCAACCTTGGGTGAACTTGGATACAAAGTGAAAGCTTTCTGTTTCCAGGATTCTCCACGTCGTGCGCATTCTATTGCAGCACAAGGAGGTATCAATGCAGCTAAGAATTACCAAAATGATGGCGACTCTGTATTCCGCCTTTTCTATGATACGATTAAAGGAGGAGATTATCGTGCACGTGAAGCTAATGTTTATCGTTTGGCAACCGTTAGTACGTCAATTATCGACCAATGTGTGGCTCAGGGTGTTCCCTTTGCCCGTGAATATGGCGGCTTATTAAGCAATCGTTCATTTGGAGGAACACAAGTACAACGTACGTTTTATGCTGCAGGTCAAACGGGTCAGCAGCTGCTTATAGGTGCATACCAGGCACTTGAGCGTCAGGTAGCACTTGGTAATGTGGACATGTTTGCTCGCCATGAAATGTTGGATGTAGTGATGATTGATGGCAAGGCACGTGGAATTATCGCCCGTAATTTAGTTACAGGAGAATTAGAGCGTCATTTCGGACATGCAGTATTGCTTTGTAGTGGTGGTTATGGGAATGTATTCTACCTGTCAACCAATGCGATGGGATCAAATGTTACTGCAGCCTGGAAAGCACATAAAAAGGGAGCCCTATTTGCCAATCCTTGTTTTACTCAAATTCACCCAACATGTATTCCAGTGAGTGGTGATCATCAGTCGAAATTGACTCTAATGTCTGAATCTCTTCGAAATGATGGTCGTATTTGGGTTCCCAAAAAGCAGGGAGATAATCGCAAGCCTGGTGATATTCCTGAGGATGAACGTGACTATTATTTGGAACGCAGATATCCTGCCTTTGGAAATCTGGTACCCCGTGACGTGGCTTCTAGGGCCGCAAAAGAGCGATGTGATGCTGGGTATGGAGTAGGTACATCAAAACAAGCAGTATATCTCGATTACGCTGCCGCTATTGAGCGCTATGGTAAGGCAGAAGTGAATAAGCGCAATCTCGGATCTGTTAGTGCAGAAACTATTCAAGAATTAGGTAAGGAAGTGGTAAAGGAGAAATATGGTAATCTCTTCGATATGTATGAAAAGATCACCGGAGAAAATCCATATGAGGTTCCTATGCGAATCTACCCTGCAGTTCACTACACTATGGGTGGACTTTGGGTGGACTATGAGTTAATGACGAATATACCTGGTCTTTATGCCTTAGGTGAAGCGAATTTCAGTGATCATGGTGCTAATCGTTTAGGTGCATCTGCGCTTATGCAAGGGTTAGCAGATGGGTATTTTGTTATACCTTATACCATTGGTAACTATCTGGCTGATGAGATTCGCACGTCTTCGATTCCAACAGATCATCCTGCTTTTGTTGAAGCTGAAAAGGCGGTGAATGATCGTTTGCAAACATTGATGAATATCAATGGTAAGCAATCTGTGGAAAGCTTCCATAAACGATTAGGTAAGATCATATGGGATAAATGTGGAATGGCTCGTAATGAGCAAGGGTTAAAGCAAGCTATTGAAGAGGTAAGGGCATTGAAAAAAGAATTTTGGTCTGATGTTCGTATTCCTGGTGTAATCAATGGAGTTAATCCTGAATTAGATAAAGCCGGACGAGTTGCTGACTTTATTGAACTGGGAGAATTGATGTGTGTGGATGCCTTAAGTCGAAACGAAAGTTGCGGTGGTCACTTCCGTGAAGAATTTCAAACAGCAGATGGAGAAGCACTTCGTGACGATGAAAAGTATATGTATGTAGCCGCATGGGAATTGAAGGGCGATAGTGAGTGGGCACTGCATAAAGAAGATCTGAAATATGAAATCGTTCATCCAAGTCAGCGTAGCTATAAATAATTTTAAAACCGAATGTTAACTTCTTCAATATGGAACATAATAGCATGAATCTGACGCTGAAAGTTTGGCGTCAAAAAAACAGAAATGATGCTGGTAGATTTGAAACATATTCCGTTAATGATGTTTCAAAAGAAATGTCGTTCTTGGAAATGATTGATGTGCTGAATGAAAAATTAATTGCTGAGGGGAAAGATCCGATAGCCTTCGATCACGATTGTCGTGAAGGTATATGTGGCATGTGTTCTATGGTTATCAATGGACGACCACATGGTCCATGGAAAGAAACAACAACCTGTCAATTGCACATGCGTGAATATAACGATGGAGATACTATTGTGGTGGAGCCTTGGCGTGCTAATTCATTCCCGGTTTTAAAAGATCTGATGGTCGATAGAAGTGCATTTGATCGTATCATTCAAGCGGGTGGTTATATTTCCGTGAATACTGGTAATGCCTGTGATGGAAACGCTATTCCCATTGAAAAAAATAAAGCTGATGAAGCTTTTGCTGCAGCAACCTGTATCGGATGTGGAGCATGTGTGGCTGCTTGTAAAAATTCTTCTGCCATGCTATTTCTATCCGCTAAAGTTTCTCATTTGTCATTGTTGCCTCAGGGGCAACCTGAGAAAAAGCAACGAGTGGTGAATATGATTGCTCAAATGGATAAAGAAGGATTTGGTAGCTGTACCAATACCTATTCTTGTGAAGCTGAATGCCCTAAAGGGATATCTGTAGTAAACATTGCTCGTTTAAACCGCGAATTTCTTTCTGCGAGCTTGTCTGGTGAAGAATAAAAAATTTTAAAATATTATTTTATCTTTAGATGCCTCCAAGTTGAGGCATCTTTTTTTACCTAAATTCCAGCGGATGCGAGCATTTCTCTTTTCAGCATTTATGCTTTTGAATGGCACGTGGTTACCTGCGCAACAAAAGCCTAATGTCATTTATATCTATGCTGATGATCTGGGTTATGGTGAATTAGGCTGTTATGGTCAGCAGAAAATCAAAACGCCTCATCTTGATAAACTTGCATCAACCGGAATGCGTTTCACTGATCATTACACTTCAGCGCCAGTTTGTGCAGCAGCGCGCTGTATGCTGCTAACAGGACGTCATTCAGGAAATGCGTATATACGCGGAAATTATGAACTGGGAGGATTTACGGATGATTCCGAGGGAGGGCAGATGCCTTTACATGAAGGTGCTTTTACCATCGCTCATTTAATGAAACAGGCAGGTTATTCTACCGGAGTAATTGGTAAATGGGGCTTAGGCATGCATTATACCTCAGGTAGTCCGATCAAACAGGGATTTGATTATTTCTATGGTCTGCTCGATCAAAAACAAGCACATAATTATTATCCCACCCATCTTTGGGAAAATGATAAATGGGATACACTTGATAATCCAATCATATATTCCCATGCAACAATACCCGTGGGATCACCAGATAGTGCATTCGATAGATTCATTGGTAAGGATTACGTGTTAGATAGATTGGGTGATAAAACCGTTGAATTTCTTAATCGTAATCGGGCAAAGCCATTCTTTCTTTATCTTCCTTACGTTTCTCCTCATGCCGCATTACAAGCTCCAAAGGAGGCCGTTAGTGAGTATAAAGATCTATTCAATGATCAGCCATATTATGGACAAAATGGATATACTCCGGTAAAATATCCAAGAGCTACTTATGCTGCAATGATAACCTATCTGGATAAGCAGGTTGGACGCGTAGTAGCTGCGTTAAAAGAATTAGGGCTTGATAAGAATACCATCATCCTGTTTTCCAGTGATAATGGGGCTACTTTTGATGTAGGTGGCGTGGATACAAAATTTTTTAGCAGTGTGGGTGGCTTGCGAGGACGCAAACAAGATCTTTATGAAGGAGGTATTCGTGAACCCTTTATTGTAAACTGGCCTGGCAAAATAAAACCAGGGTCAGTATCAAAACATATATCAGCTCAATATGATATCATGGCAACATTAGCAGAATTAGTAAACGGTAAAGCTCCTGAAAATGATGGAATCTCTTTGTTGCCAGAGCTTTTAGGTAAGTCCCAGAAGAGACATGAATATCTTTACTTTGAATTTCCAGAAAAAAATGGTCAAGTTGCCATACGGATGGGACAATGGAAAGGAGTCCGGTCTAATGTGAAAAACAATCCAGACGCGCCTTGGGAGATTTACGATCTTGAAAATGATATTGCTGAAACTACAGATTTATCATCAAAGCATGCTGATCTGATCAAAAGATTTACGGAAATTCAACAAGCAGAACATCATTGTCCTCATTTACGTTCTTGGGAGTTCATTGATTCAAAAACAAAGCGAGTACCTGAATCTTAGGATAAGAATCAATCAGTTTTCTTTCTTCTCCTGAATAGTGTAAGGAGAATCATCTTCTATCAACTAAACAATCCCCCTTTTTTTAAGGAAACCGTACTTTCTCCAATTTTAAAACCATTATGGAAAACTTCCACTTTATAGTTACCAGGTTGGTATTTTTCGGTTTGACGTAAATCGAAATTTATGTTCTTACTTTTTCCCTGTTCATAATTGACCAGTATCCGGTTCGTGTATTGCTTTTCACCTGATTGTCTGGTTGTAAAAGAACCTGAATTCAATCCCGGTTCGGAAATTAATGTACCTGCTGGGTCATAAACCAATACGAAAATATCTTTTTCTCCACTTGGAGCAACCCTATTTTCATCAAGCTCAAAACTTATTCTAAGTTTATCAGCCCGTTTTGCTGTTGAAGTAGCTTTTTCCTTACCACTATTTTTTTCATTTACGGCTAGAATGTTGAAATTGGATGCATGTAATGTAGAAGCGATATCAACTTTATCTTCAGCAGCTTTTTTTTCTGTTTGGGTAGTAGATAAATTTCGTTCTAATTCTTCTTTTTGAGAGGTCAGCGTTCTTTTTTCTTGTGTTAAGGTGAAGTTCTCTCCTTGTAAACGTTCAATTTCAGCAATATATCCATCAATCTTTCCATTCAATTGCTGGATCAGTTGTCTGGCCTCTGCCAATTCAGCTGATGAAGCGTTTTGCTTTCTAACCAGCTGATTGATTCTTGCTTTGACTGTTTCGAGTTCTTTATTTCGAGTTTTAAGTAAACTATCTAAGCTGCTATTTCGGCCGGAAAGGTCATCTAGTCGGTATAAGGCATCCTCATATTCTTTTTGCACTTGATTTCTCGACGAGTCCAGAGAATTATATTGTTGATCCTTAGTTTTGATAAGATCGTCCGTTTTGCTTTTATCATAGAATATGTATCCCCAGCTACCCAGTAATGCGGCAATTAGCAGGCTATATATTAGTTTTCGATTATCTTTTTCTGGTTTCTGAGGTGATGAAGATGAATAGTTTGCAGTACTCATAATTAGATTTTTGAATAGTAAAGATATTGTTGTCTAAAATCATGCCATTGCTAATGTTGAAGGTAAACAATATCTCATAATCCGTTAACTTCGTTTCGTTAACGTTTTATGAGTATTTCTGTTGATACGATTTTAAGTGACTGGAAAAAGAATCAATTTAAGCCTGTTTATTGGTTAGAAGGGGAGGAAGGGTTTTACATTGATTTGTTAATCCATTATGCAGAGCATGAGATTCTTACTGAGCAGGAGGCATCTTTTAATCTTACCGTTTTTTATGGTAAAGATGCTGCCTGGAATGAGATCATGAATGCTTGTCGAAAATATCCCATGTTTGCCGATAAGCAGATCGTCATTCTGAAAGAAGCACAGCAGATGCGGGATATTGAGAAGCTTGAACCCTACATCGAGCAGCCGTTATCATCAACGATTTTTGTGGTGGGACATAAAGAGAAAAAGTTGGATGGTAGAAGTAAGCTAGGTAAATTATTAGGTAAACATGCGGTACATCTGGTAACGAAAAAAATTCCTGAATATCAATTGGCAGAATGGACGTCTCAGCTAATACACAAAAAAGGTTATGTTATATCTCCAACGGCATTAGCAATTTTAACTGATCATATAGGAAATGATTTGAGTCGTATTTCTAATGAGGTAGATAAATTGATAGTGAACTTGGGTTCACGAAAAGATATTAAAGAGGAGGATATTGAAAACTTCATTGGGGTTAGCCGGGAATTCAATGTTTTTGAATTGCAGGCTGCATTGGCAAAAAAAGAAATTCACAAAGCTATTCGCATAATTGAGTATTTCGAGCATAATCCAAAAGCTGCTCCAATTCAAATGATTTTACCAGCTTTGTATGCTTTTTTTAGTAAAACATATATGATGTTCAGCTATTCGATGCATGATGAACGAGTACTGGCATCTGCATTGGGCGTACAGCCCTTTCAGCTTCGTGAAAGCTTAATAGCAGCTAAGAATTATTCTTTAGAGGGAATCGAAAGCATTTTATTGTTGTTGCATCATTATAATCTAAGATCAATAGGTATAAATAATGGAGGAGCAACTGAAGCAGCCTTACTTAAGGAGTTGGTAGTAAAAATGGTAAATGCTTAATTGTTATTTTTCTTTGAGCAAATGAAAGGCGGTCTGCTTATCTGATTCCAATTGTATTTTCAATGCATCAAGAGATGGAAATTTCATTTCGTATCTAATGAAGTTATATAGCATAATCTGAATTATATCTCCATAAATTTCTTCGGAAAAATCAAAAATATGTACTTCAACAGAACGTAAAGTTCCGGATACGGTGGGTCTGTATCCAATATTCATCATACCCTTATAGAAATACCCCCTTACAACTATTTTTACGGCATACACACCATCAGCAGGAATAAGTTTATCTTTCTCCAGGATCTTTATATTAGCTGTTGGAAAACCAATTGTTCTTCCTTTTTTATCGCCTTCAATGACCACACCGCTTAGGAGATAGGGATAGCTAAGAAATACATTTGCTTTTTCAATTGCCCCTTCTTTTAGTAAGCCTCTTATTTTAGTGGAACTGATCTTTACTGAATCTTGCACGTGGGCGGGAATTTCCACTACACTAAAGCCAAGTTCTTGTCCCCTTATTTCTAGTAATTGATAATCACCAGTTCTTCCTTTACCAAATCGATGATCATGTCCTATAATAATTCTGGACGGACGAAAATATTTTACAAGAAAATCGTCTATGTATGATTCAGCAGATAGAGAAGCAAATTCTTCGGTAAACGGGATAATGACGTGATGATCAATCCCAGATAAGGCTAATCGCTGATGTTTTTCTTCAGGGGTATTCAATAGGGATAGCTCTTCTTTACCATTTTTGATGATTTGCCGCGGATGGGGGTGAAAAGTGATGATTATGGTTTCACCCTCAACGATTTTCGCTTCAGCCTGCATTTGCTTGATTATGGCAAGGTGGCCGCTATGCACCCCATCAAAGGTTCCAATAGTGATGACTGCATTCTTAAAAGTCGGTAAGGAGGATATGTCATGATGGACCCGCATGGGGTGCAAAACTATTTAAAAAACCTGTTCATAATTTATATCTAAAACCTTTATATGTTTAACTAACTTCGTACTTCCGAAAGCATAGAAATGAGTTTATATCATCAAAGAGGCGTTTCAGCTCAAAAAGAAGAGGTTCATGCGGCTACTAAAGGCTTGGACCATGGATTGTATCCTAATGCATTCTGCAAAATATATCCTGATTATTTAGGGAATGATGCTGATTGGATAAGTGTAATGCATGCTGATGGAGCTGGAACTAAATCGATTTTAGCCTATCTATATTGGAAAGAAACAGGCGATATTTCAGTTTGGAGAGGCATAGCGCAAGATGCTATTGTCATGAATCTTGACGATCTTCTTTGTGTTGGTATCTACGATAATCTTGTATTCAATTCCACTATTGATCGAAATAAACATCTTATACCTGGTGAGGTTTTATCAGAGATAATTAATGGTTCACAGGCCCTGTTTGATACGCTATCATCCTTTGGTATTCAGATCCGCTATTTAGGTGGCGAAACGGCCGATGTTGGGGATGTCGTACGAACAATAGCGGTCAATGGAACACTTACGGCAAGATGGCCCAAAAAGAGCTTAATAACGAATGAGCATATTACTCCTGGCGATGTTATTGTGGGTTTGGCAGGATATGGACAAACAACATACGAGACCGCTTATAATAGTGGTATTGCCAGTAATGGATTAACCAGTGCCCGACATGATATGCTCTGTAATCATTATGCACAGCATTTTCCTGAAACGTTTGATCCCAATACCCATAAAGAAGTTATTTACATTGGGCCATACCGATTAACAGATAAGGTTCCTATCCATTATGGAGGTAAGAGGCAAGATTTGTCGATTGGTCATCTGTTGCTGAGTCCAACCAGGACGTTTGCGCCTGTTGTACGGGAGATTTTAGTAAAGCATAATCAGGCAATTCATGGAATGGTACATTGTAGTGGGGGTGGGCAAACAAAATGTCTAAAATATTTGCCAGATGGAGTATCCGTTGTTAAAGATAATTTGCTTGAAGTGCCAGAGGTTTTCCATCTTATCCAAAAGGCAGGTGGTGCTGATCTTCGAGAAATGTATCAGGTCTTCAATATGGGAACCCGCATGGAGATCTATACAACAGAAGATGTTGCCGAAGACATTGTCTCTATTGCATCTTCATTTGGAATAGATGCGCAAGTGATAGGGAAGGTGGTAGCTGATAGTAGTATGTCATTAGAAATTAAAACAACGGAAGGAAGTCTTATATTTTAATTGTATTTACGTTAAATTTGAATCATGAGTGAGATCATCCTTGAATTAAAAAATGCTAATATTTACCAGGGGAATTCCCTGATTCTTCAGCATGTTAATATATCGGTTTCCACTGGTGAGTTTATTTATCTGGTAGGAAAAACCGGTACAGGAAAATCAAGCTTATTAAAGACTCTTTATGGAGAGCTGCCTTTAAAAGAGGGACAAGGAAAAGTAGTAGGGTTTGACCTAACCAAACTGACCTGGAAAACGGTACCCTTCCTTAGAAGAAATATTGGTATAGTATTCCAGGATTTTCAATTGCTCACTGATCGAAATGTGCATGACAATCTTGAGTTTGTTTTAAAAGCCACAGGGTGGCAGGATAAAAAATTAATGGAAGATAAAATTCAGGAAGTTTTAGAAAAAGTAGGGTTGAAGACCAAAGGATATAAATATCCATTTGAACTTTCAGGTGGTGAACAACAACGGGTAGATGTAGCTCGTGCCCTTTTAAATTCTCCCAAATTGATTTTAGCCGATGAACCTACTGGTAATCTTGATCCTGAAACAAGTAATGAGATCATGAATCTCTTATTTCAAGTATCAAAGGATTTCGGTTCAGCTGTAGTGATGGCTACACATGATTTCATGGTGATCAATAAATATCCTGCTCGTACAATTAAAACAGAAGGAAGTCAAGTTATTGATAATGCTCAAATATCCATTGGATAAGTCTGTTTACCGTGATTTCGTTATTGTAGGTTTCGTGGAGTAATTGTCGGCGTATTTGTATTTCATGATTATCATAGGGCTTACGATACAACTGTGTTATAACAGATGCGAATGCATCCTTAGTATTTGCGATATAGCAGGCAGGGCCTAATGCAGAACCTTCCTCCATCTTATCATTAATCACACAATGTCTTCCACTAAATACTGAGGTTAGTAGTTTATATTTAATTCCAGTATTCGTAAATGAAGGCAATATAAGCACCTGGGCTTTGCTGATCAAGTCCTGCATTTCTGTACTGCTTGGATTAGCTACAATACAAGTATGTTTTTGTGTATGGGCTAAACGTTGTAAATGAGGTGACGGATCTTTTCCTGCAATAACAAAAGGAATTTCCAATTTATTGAAAATTTTTTCAAGTAACCAGATAGCCACATTTTCATTTTCAGGTACGGATAAATTACCATGATAGAGGCAGAATGTGCCAATTCCTTCCTCATTTATTGGAGAATCCCAAGGTATAAAAGCAGGAAGAAAAGCAATATTTTTTGCACCGAACTCCCTTCGATACGTTATGCAATCTTTTTCTGTAATCCCTAAAAGTAAGGCATCAGACTGTGCAATGGATCGTTCATATTTTTTTAGTAGATATGACTCCCATCTATGTAATACCTTGCGAGGTAACGATGGTGTTTGACCCGCTAGTTGTTGATAATAGTCGTATTCAACATTATGTAAGCGTACAACTACTTTTCTTCCTTTTAGTTTACCACTATGTAAAAGATATGTACAATGAATTCCTTCAAGTAAAATGGGAAAATTATCCTTCAATAAATTTTCTTCTAATTCTTTACTAACTCTAGAACTGACAATATAAGGCAAGGATGTGCTTATGCCTTTATGTCCTGTATTCCGAGTATAATAGTTTACTGAAATACAATATTTTTCAAGTTCCTTTTGTGCTTCTCGTTTTTTTTGAAAACAGTGAAGATGAATGCGTATTCCTTTTTCATAAAGCTTTCTGATCTTGTGAAAAATATCAAATACTCCACCAAAATCAGCAGGATAGGGAATCTCGAATGAAACAATATGCAGATCCAATGTTATACTTCGTTAAAAAGTTTTTTATAAAAATCCAGCAGCTTCCTTTGTTCCACTTCCCAGTTAAATAACTTTGCTGCATGCTTGCAATTTGACCTTAGTTCCTCATATAAAACTTTATTTTCAATCAATTTGTTCAAATATTCTGAAATTAGTTCTGGATCAGGGTTGTCTATTAAAACAGCTACTTTGATTTGATCGTTGATTCTTCTGTATTCCGTAAAATTCATGGTTAGCTGAGGTATTCCACAATGAAAATAATCGAAAAACTTATTTGCCAAAGACATGAGCTGATTATTGCCTAATGGTTCGATCAGATTTATTCCGGCATAGGCTTCTCTAGTAATATTCAATAATTCTTCTGGAGGTAAATTGCCAAGCAAACGGATTTTGTTTGATAAATTATGTTGTACTATTAAACTCCTGGTCTGTTGCATGAAATTACCCTCTCCACAAATCCATAACGGCATATCCACTTTTTTCATTGCTGGTATCAACCATTCCAGACATCTTCCCTGATTTACTGCACCCTGATAAAGTAAGTATGGTTTATGATTATGTTCAATCTGTCCAGAATGCGTTAGATCTGTTGCGTTCATAAATACAGGGTACGAGACCACATACAGTTGCTTGAATGAATCCGCTATGGAATAGCTTACGGTATATCCATTTGGGAATCTGGGAACAAATGTTTTTTCTACCCATTTCCATATCCTTTTAACAGCAGGCCGGGTTATTACTTCTTTCATTTCGCTGAACCATTCATGCGCATCGTAAACACGTTGGACAGATCGAAATCGCGAAGCCATATATACCGGTATAATCGTATCCAGATCTATAGCGACAAAGGCATTTGGCTTTTTTTGAGTTAGAAGAGAAAAGAGCAGCCTGATGTTATATTCAATATACATCGCTTTACCTTTTTTGAACCAGCTTTTCAGTCGAATTTGCTTATATATTCTGGCTGGAATTGGCTTTGTTGGATCCCTTCCAATGATGGTGACATCATAACCATTAACTTGGAGAGAGGTGCATATTCTCCTCATCCGCTGATCCGTTGTCAGGTCGTTGGTAACAGAAAAATAGATTGATTTCGACATGTCTTACGTCAAAAGTATTATTATTGCTGCAGAAACAAAATGCTATGGAATCTGTTCCTGAGATGAAACCACGCCCTACCTTTTTAGTTGTGCTATGTACGTTAAGTTTTATAGCAGGTACCTGGGGTTTGGTAGCCAATTTCAGTAATTATGAAAACGCTGCTTCCGTTTCAACTAGTATCAGTCAAACAATGGATGAAACCAGGGCTTTAATGAAATCCTCTATACGCACCGGGGCTGATCAGAAAATGATGGACAGGCTCTTTACCGATTTCAGTATTTTGACGGATACAACCAAGATTAAGCAAAGTGCACTTTTAGGAATACTTTCCAATATTTTGACGTTGATTGGTGTTTTGTTAATGTACAGAATGCGCAAAAAAGGTTTTGGTTTTTATATTATGGGAATTGGGGTATATATAGGTTCACCGATATTGGTTTATGGGCTCCAGAATTTGGCAGGCATGAGCTTTTTCCTGCTGAGCCTGTTTATTGGGTTGCTTTTCAGCGTTTTTTACCTAAGGACGTTGAAATATATGGCCTAACTCGCTTTTTTTTCTGTTTTTCCCAAATATTTACCTAACTTTGCCCACTATTTATTACTTAGGAAAAATTTGGATGCCTTAAAAAAAATTGAGATGTCAGCTATCACTTCAGAAAAAAAATCAAGAATTTTCGCAGAATTTGGTGGAAAAGCAACAAACACTGGTTCAATAGAGGGACAGATTGCTTTATTAACAGAGCGTATCAATCATGTTTCCGGTCACTTACAGAAGAATAAAAAAGATTTTTCTACCCACCGTGGTCTTATGGCGATGGTTGGACAGCGTAAGCGCTTGCTTACTTACCTGAGCAAGAACGATCTTCAGGGTTACCGCCAATTGCTGGAAAAGCTTGGATTAAGAAAATAATATCCTTAACATGACTTATCTATTCCCAACACATTGTTGGGAATAGTCTTTTTTATACCTATCTAATTTACAATATGTTATCGCAACCTATCAGTTCCATTATCAACTTAGGAAATGGACAAACAATAACGTTAGAAACCGGCCGCCTAGCTCGTCAGGCCGATGGTGCAGTTACGGTGAGACAAGGCAATTGTGTATTGCTGGCCACTGCAGTAGCAGCAAAAGAAGCACGCGAAGGGCAGGATTTCTTTCCCTTGAGCGTGGATTACATGGAAAAATTTGCATCCGCAGGTCGTATTCCTGGTTCATTTTTTAAAAGAGAGGGTAGATTAAGTGATTATGAAATCCTGATCAGTCGTTTGATCGACCGCGCTTTACGTCCGCTATTCCCAGAGGATTATTTCTGTGAAGTACAGGTGATTGTCACCCTTATTTCTTCAGATCCTGAGATCATGCCAGATTCACTGGCCTGTTTAGCAGCCTCTGCGGCGCTTGCTGTTTCCGATATTCCCATTAAAGAGATCATTTCAGAAGTTCGTGTAGCGCGAGTTGAAGGGGAATTAGTCGTTAATCCAACCCGTTCACAAATAGCCAAGGCGGATATGAATTTCATAATCGGAGCCACGGAAAAGAATCTGATGATGGTCGAAGGTGAATCCCAGGAGTGTAGTGAAGAGGACATGATCAAGGTTTTAGAGCTGGCTCATGATGCAATTCGTACTCAAATTAGAGCACAGCAGGAGCTACGGGATAAAGTAGGGGTTCAAGGAAAACGTGACTACACTAAGCCTGTAGTAAATGAAGAACTTCATAAAAAGGCGGAAGCATATCGCCAGAAAGTATATGAAGTTTCTAAGTCTGCTAGCTCAAAAGCTGAGCGATCTGCTGCATATGATGCATTGAAAACAGAATTACTGGCAACATTAGGGGAAGAATCCACAGATGCGGATAAGAAGTTGCTAAAAAAATACTTTGAGGATCTTAAGTGGGAAGTAGTACGTGATATGATTCTAGACGATAGGATCCGTCTGGATGGACGTCAACTAGATCAAATCCGTCCTCTGGATATGGAGGTGGATGTACTTCCTTCTCCGCATGGTGCTGCATTATTCACTCGCGGTGAAACTCAATCACTTACAACAGTTACTTTAGGAACTCCTTTAGATGAGTTACTTGTTGAAAGTGCACAGGTTTCAGAATACAATAAGTTTATTCTGCACTATAATTTCCCTCCTTTTTCTACGGGTGAAGTAAAGTTTCTTCGTGGACCCGGTCGTAGAGAGGTTGGACATGGAGCCTTAGCTCAGCGTTCTTTGAAACAATTGATGCCAGGAAATGAATATCCTTATACGGTTAGAGTAGTAAGCGACATTCTGGAGTCAAATGGTTCATCTTCAATGGCTACGGTTTGTGCTGGTTCTTTAGCATTGATGGATGCTGGAGTGCCTATTCCAAAGCATGTGAGTGGAATTGCCATGGGCTTGATTACGCGTGCTGACGGAAAATATGCTATTCTTTCAGATATCCTTGGAGATGAGGATCATTTGGGAGATATGGACTTTAAAGTAACCGGTACCCGCGACGGTATTTGCGGTGTTCAGATGGACATTAAAGTGGATGGCTTGAGCATGAACACTATGCGCGAAGCATTGGAACAGGCTCGTCGTGGTCGTTTACATATACTTGAATCTATGTATGCTTGTATTGATGCAGCAAGAACTGAGGTAAAAGCGCATGCTCCACGTATGGAAAAGCTATTCATCGATAAAGAATTCATCGGAGCGGTTATTGGAACTGGAGGCAAGGTTATTCAAGAAATCCAGCGTGAAACTGGTACAACCATCAACCTGGAAGAAGTAGGTAACTATGGTGAAGTAAGTATTTTTAGCAAAGATAAAGACGGTTTGAGTAAAGCTGTAGATTGGATTAAGGGCATCATTGCTGTACCTGAAGTGGGTGAAGTATATGAATCCAAGGTAAAGTCGATCATGCCTTACGGAGCTTTTGTGGAGTTTCTACCTGGCAAACAAGGATTGCTTCACATTAGTGAAGTGAGTTGGAAGCGCCTGGAAACGATGGATGGCGTGATGGCTGAAGGTGATGTAGTGAAAGTTAAATTGATTGGTCTTGATCCTAAGACAGGTAAGTTCAAACTCAGCCGAAAAGCGTTAATGCCCAAACCTGAAGGAATGCCTGATCGTCCACCAAGAGATGAGAATAGGGAAGCAAGAGGCCCGATTAGGGTAAATAAAGATCGTGAACAAAAGGAAGACAATCCGGAATAAATAATCAAACCCTCGTAAATGCGAGGGTTTAGTTTTTAAACTATGAAGGAATTTATTGAAATAACATTTCAAGAAGTAACTGAGCAGATTACTGAACTGCTAATTGCAGAACTCTCCGAACTGGGATATGATGGATTTTTGGAAGAAGGCGACACATTAAAAACCTATATTGAAGTGGATCAGTTTGAAGAGGCTGTAGTGTCGGAATGGGCAAAAAAACTGGGATTAACCTTTATAAAAGGAAATATAAGAGAGCAGAATTGGAACGCAGAGTGGGAAAAATCCTTCGATCCGGTTGTGATCGGCGATAAAATAGCCATCAGGGCATCCTTTCACAAGCCTATTTTGGAGGTGGAAAAGGAAATAGTGATTACACCAAAAATGAGTTTTGGAACTGGCCATCATGCTACAACCTATCTGATGGTAAAGACCATGCTTGATATTTCTTTTTCCGGGAAAAAGGTGCTAGACTTTGGGACTGGAACTGGAATTTTAGCCATTCTAGCAGAATTAATGGGTGCCAGTTCAATTTTGGCTATTGATCATGATGCATGGAGTATGGATAATGCCAACGAAAATGTAAAGGCTAATGGTTGTACCCGCATTGAGCTTGAGTTGAAAGATACTATACCCAAAGGATTGAAGTTTGATATCATTCTGGCCAATATAAATCGGCATATCTTGGTAGAACAGGCAAATTCTCTAGTGGATGCGCTTGAAAAAGGCGGAATTCTAATCATGAGTGGTATATTAACTGAAGATAGGGATGCTATTCGTTCAACCTTTGGAAAAGATCTGGGAGAACCTATTTCAGAGGAAATTAAACAGAATTGGATGTTGATCCGGTTTGAGCATGAGTGAGCCATGTTACCAAATTATTAATTATCTTTGACGTCCTAAACAACCCAACCGTAGATGAACGAATTGGCCTTAGTCATACTAGCTTATCTTATTGGATCCATACCAACATCTGTTTGGGTGAGTAGATCAGTTTATAATATTGATATTCGAGATTATGGAAGTGGGAATGCCGGGGCAACAAATACATTCAGGGTATTAGGAGCCAAATGGGGGACTTTTGTCATGCTGTTTGACATGCTTAAAGGCCTTATTGCTGTTAAACTTGCCCTTATACTTCCTTATTACGTTATGAATGATTTTGCCCGTACCAACTTTCAAATAGGTTTGGGTTTAGCGGCAGTAGTTGGACATATCTTTCCAATTTGGGCTGATTTTAGAGGCGGTAAGGGGGTGGCTACTCTTTTTGGTTTGATTCTGGGTATTTCTCCCTGGACTGCGTTAGGTTGTGTAGGTGTTTTTTCTTTGGTTTTATACTTGACCCGATTCGTTTCATTAAGCTCTATTTTAGCTAGTTTGGCCTTTCCAGTTTTCATACTGGTAGTTTTTAATGTAGATAATGAAACCTATCGAATCTTTGCTATAGCAGTTGCTATGCTGGTTATTCTAACCCACCAGAAAAACATTACAAGACTTCTTCACGGTGCAGAATCCAAGGCTCCGATTTTTAAAAACCGTGATAGAAGACGCGCCCGTAGATCTTAATGTTTATATATGTAAAATAGTATTCCACATGGTGGTATTCAATATATTTCCTAACAATTCCTTAACTTTGCCTTGCGTATAAACTGTTGAAGCATGTCTCAATCTGTATTTGAAAAACTTCAACTCAATGAGGAGAAAAATCTGCTGGTTCAAGGTCTTCCTTCTTCAATTGAGAAACAATTTGCCAAATTATCTTTCTCAAAAAGTGTAACTCCTTTATTGAAGTCGCGTAAGATTGATTTTGCATTGGTGTTTGCTATAAACCAAAATCAACTTTCCGGAATAATGATCGATGTTATTCCAGCCATGCATACAGAAGGAAAACTTTGGATTGCCTATCCTAAAGCCACTTCAAAGATTGTGAGTGATCTGAATAGACAATGTTCCTGGGACTGTCTAAAAACTAAAGGGTTTGAAACTATCCAAGAAATTGAATTGGATCATGTTTGGACAGCCATTCGTTTTTCTAAAAACGAGACGGCAGTTGCTGAGGTTCATTCCTAAGGGATTACTTTAATATAACGGTACCGCTATTTTTTACAAGTTCAACTTCCATAAGCTTTAGGTGCTGGTGTGTTTCAATTAATGTTTTTAATAATTCTGGGTCAGTATTGGTCTCAAGATCTTTTTGGTTTTCTACAATTAGACGTTTAATCTTTTTGAGTTTTAAATAACTAATACAAGAACGTACTTCGTAAATATATTGTTCTTCTCTAGTAGGTACACCTCGGTCAAACTTTTCATGCCAATTCGGACTAATCTCATAACTGGAATTATCCATTAGGGATACTGCCAGTATATTTAATTCTGGTTCCTCATGATAAAGAAAATTCTTGCCAGTAGGAGCCAGACCCTGCTCATACCAAGTTTTGAATTGAGCAATGAGTTTCAATAATGGTTGATTATCGAACATGTCTGCTAATCCGCCATCCTCAAATTCCTCAAAAATATAATCTGCAACTGTTTTCTCATCCTCCCAGGGATTCAATCCGAACTCAATCAAACATTTGACTACAGCACGTTCCTGTTGTTCATCCCGGGAAATGAGATCCAGTGTTAAATCTGTTTCTGGGATTTCCTCTGTAGGAACAGATTGATCTAGCTCACGTTGAAATTGCTTTCTTTCGTCCGTTTGAATCCGATCACGAATATGCTTATTAACCAGATTCGTTAAACCCTCTTCATCAATTTTTAAAAGTTCAGCGGAACGCTGGATATAATGTTGCTGTCTGGTAAAGTCTTCAGCTTTATTGATCCTGGATATGGAATCAGCAATCTGATTAACCAACGCTGATTTCTTGACTGGGTCGTTACCCAGATCTTTCATGGCGATTTCCAATTGAAAAAGAATGATGTCTTTCTTTTCATTTTGGATGAACTCCCGGAAATTCTCTGCACCAACTTTTTTTACATAGCTATCTGGGTCTTCATTGTCTGGGATCAGGACTAGCTTCACATGTAAACCTTCTTCTAATGCAAGATCAAGACCTCTTGTAGCAGCCTTTATACCTGCGCTATCCCCATCGTAAATAATAGTGAGATTCTGTGTAAATTTTCGAATCAGGCGAAGCTGTTCAATAGTGAGGGCGGTTCCACTAGAGGCTACAACATTCTCTACTCCAGCCTGATGCAGCGAGATCACATCAGTATAACCTTCTACCAATAAGCATTCATCTACTTGTCCGATCGCTTGACGGGCAAAATACATTCCATATAAAACCTTACTCTTGATGTAAATCTCATTTTCAGGGGTGTTGATGTATTTTGGGGCCTTATCATTTTTTCGGATCAATCGTGCCCCAAATCCCAGTACTTTACCACTTTGATTATGGATAGGAAAAATGACTCTACCTCGATAATTATCTACAACACGATTATCCCTGGAAACAGCTAACCCACTTTTAATCAGCAGTTCAGGATTATATTGTTGCGCAATGGCAGCCTTAGAAAAAGATAATCCATCTTCAGGGCAGTAACCCAATTGAAATTTTTGGATAATATCATCGGTAAATCCACGTTCTCTTAAATAGCTAAGTCCGATCATCTTTCCTTCCTCGTCATCCCATACCATTTTAGAAAAAAATTCCTGGGCAAATTTATTCAGAATGAAAAGCGAGTCGGCTGTTTGTTGTTGAAGTCGTTGTTCAGGATTGGCAAATTCTTCCTGGATTTCGATATTGTATCGTGCTGCTAACCATTTGAGTGCTTCCACATAGGAATAACGTTCATGCTCCATGATGAAGCTAATCGTATTACCGGATTTACCACATCCAAAACATTTATATATCTCTTTTGATGGTGATACGGTAAAGGAAGGCGTTTTTTCATTGTGGAATGGGCATACTCCAATATAATTGCTCCCTCTTTTTTTTAGCTTTACAAAACTTCCAACGATATCAATAATATCGATTCGATTTTGTATCTCCTGTATGGTTTCCTGTGGGATCATTGGGGCAGCAAATTAAGCAATTTCCAGCCAGCAGAACCTATCAATTGAAAAAGACCTCGTCAATAAATACCCACCCTTTCTGGCCTCTGCCTTCATGCCAGCTGGGAAGTTTGGTAATATTGAAAACCTTGATCCTAAAGAATTTATAAGTGCCGTTTACCGGTAGGCGCTGCAGTTCAATTTTATTATATTGATGACCAGAAAGCTTAGGAGGGATTAACTGTGCAATCTTTTTCAGGTTTACAGAATCTGTTCCAGCCCATAATTCCAATCTTTCTGGCGGCATAATGTAAGATGGCGTATTTCTTAATGTGCTGACCAAAATTTCAGTGATAGCCTGGGGAGTATTAAAGCCGCATAGTATATCAAAATGATTTTCTTTGACTCCGATGAAACCTTCTCTAAAATTTCCAGCTTCTCCTTTTTTGCTATCGAATAAAGTAGGTTCTTTTTGAGCCATATAATTTTTATCGGGTGGCTGCAGGAATCTTATGTAAGATGGCTTATACACCGAACGAACAAAAAACGTGTGATCAGTTGTATCACTAGTAAGCCAACCAGGTAGAGTAGTTATGGTCCTGACTCTTGTTGCGGTTTTGAATACAAGGGGTTTCGTATAGGTCATGGATGTGATACTATCAGGACCTGACCCATCTAATGTATATTTTATGACAGCCCCAGGCATCGGGTGTTTAAAACGAACCGAATCACCTTGCCCAAGTACAAATTTATCATTGTCCGTCAATAAGGCTGGTGTAAGTTGAAGCATTTCCTTATCATCAGGGATGTAGCCAAGGTACCAGCTAACTTTTGGATTTATTGATTGAAGTTGTTTGAGCGTTGAGGTATTGACAACGGTATTCCAGCAATAAAGTTGTTTTAATGATGGAACCGAATTGATCAATTGTTTAAATCCTTCTAGGTTAACTTTTGTATTGGAAAGCGCTATAGATGCTAACGATTTATTTGCTTTTAAAACAGCTAAGCCTTTCCCAGTCACATCTGTACCATTCAGGTTTAGTATTTCTAAGTTTTGAAAGGAATTCAGCAATGTTAAATCTTCATCTTTTACAGTCATGTTCGACAAATTCATTTGCACAATATTATCCGCTACTTTATTCAAATTTTTGATTTGATCCGCGGTGAAGGCAGATCGAATCAGAAAGCGAACTTGTAAGGCCGGAGAGCCGGCTGCTACAGGAGAGACATAGCAATATGGTGACTGTGCTGATTCAATATCTGCAGCGGATGCTACTGCAAAACTATACTCCCTTGTACTCGATGATTTTTGTTGGTATCCGGCAAGAAATATTCTGAAACTATCCTGCGCAGGATAATCCATGATCCTTTTTTTCATATCTGCACCACGACGTATCCATTCTTCGATTAACAGCCTTTCTTTTGTGGTAACTTGTATTTTGCCTTTTGGCGGCATGTGCTCTTTATCTTCTTCGGGTAGCTCAAGTCGCTGTAGGATATGACTATTCAACGGATCACCTGGTATCCATAATTTACCATTTTCGCCGCCCTTTAGTAATTTCTCGATGGAAGACATAACCAGGCCACCTTTTGATTTCTGTTCGTTATGACAAGAGAAACACTTTGCCTTTAATATAGGCTCGATCATCGATGTGTACACCACAGAGGAGTCTGTAATGATTACTTGTTCTATTTTTTCAGGTGATTTGAAGGAAAGGAAATCCTCTCCATGAGTAAGTTCTCCACCCAAGTGGCTTCCCCATATAATAACCAAAATAGATATTATACTGATGGAATTGATCCATTTATTTTCCAAGGAGTGGTAAAAACTCAAAAAAGAAAAATAGGAAAGTAGAGATATGCTAACTCCAAACCATTGATGTTGAGTTAAAATATTTTCATCATAGCCACCTTCTTTAGAAAGAAACAAACCGAATAGTCCTGTTACAGCTGCAGATATCGATGAGATAAAAAATAATAATTTAAAAATAGAATCCTCTTTTATATTCAGCTGCTTTTTTGCCAGATATAGTCCAATGGTAACCAAAGTTAAGGCTAGTGGGAAATGAAGAAATACTGGGTGTAATCTACCAGATAGCCCTAGCCATTCAGGCAAAACAAGTTTGTCGGAAAAAGTAGAAAGAAAAATCAGTAGAATATTTAGGCAAAGAGCCAGGTAGTAGAATACCTGTTTTGTTCGTTTCATTCGTTACGCCATTAATCCATCAATAACATTTCCGGCAATATCGGTTAATCGATATCGTCTTCCTAAATGTTTATACGTTAATTTCTCATGATCTAGTCCTAGCAGATGTAATAAGGTAGCATGAAGATCATGAACAGAAACTGGATCTTTCACAATGTTATATCCAAATTCATCCGTTTCACCATAAACGATACCAGATTTGATTCCACCACCGGCCATCCATATGCTGAAACATCTTGGATGGTGGTCTCTTCCGTAATTATCTTTAGTGATCATACCCTGGTTGTAGTTAGTTCTTCCAAACTCACCGCCCCAAATCACGAGTGTTTCATCTAATAACCCTCTTTGTTTGAGGTCCATGATCAAACCTGCTGAGGCTCTATCAACATCTTTAGCCTGCATCGGCATTTCATTAACTAAATTACCATGCATATCCCAACCTTGATGGTATAATTGGACAAAGCGAACACCCGATTCGGAGAGTTTTCGAGCTAATAAACAGTTTGCAGCAAAAGTTCCAGGTACCAGTGCATCTGGTCCATACATTCTGATGATGTGATCTGGTTCTCTGGACATGTCTGTTAATTCTGGAACGGCAGTCTGCATTCGATAAGCCATTTCATATTGCTGAATCTTATTTACTATTTCTGGATCACCGAAATGTTCATATGCCAGTTCATTCAAGCTTCCGATCTGATCTAGCATCGATCTTCGAGACATTTTATCTTGTCCTTCTGGGTTATTCAGATATAGAACAGGATCATCGCCGCTACTAAAAACAACGCCTTGATGGCTGGAATCTAGAAAGCCATTACTCCATAGTTTTGAGTAAACACCTTGGCCATTTCCTTTTCCTTTTGATAGCAGTACGCAAAAAGAGGGGAGGTTCTTATTTTCACTTCCTAAGCCATAACTAAGCCAAGACCCCATACTTGGACGATTACCCTGCTGTGCTCCTGTCTGGAAAAAGGTTAGTGCGGGATCGTGATTAATGGCATCTGTATGAATTGTTTTTACAATACAAATATCATCTACCACTTTAGCTATGTTGGGAAATAATTCACTTATCCAGGCACCAGATTGACCATATTGATGAAAGGCAAATTTTGATCCAACCAATGGAAATTTTTCCTGATTGGCAGTCATACCTGTTAAGCGTTGGCCCATGCGAATTGAAGCAGGTAGATCTTGTCCCTCCATCTTATTCAACATTGGCTTGTAATCGAAACTTTCTAATTGCGATGGTGCACCATTTTGGAAAAGATAGATGACGCGTTTTGCCTTAGGAGCAAAATGAGGGATTCCAATTGGTAAACTTTGCTCATCCGCACCTGAACCCTTTAAAAAGCCTGGAGCAAGCAGAGATCCAAGTCCAATGGTTCCTAATCCTAAACCTGCTCCCGTAAGAAATTTCCGACGGGTAACGTTTAATCTGTATTTATTAAGATCTTGATTCATTAGTATTTATTTGTGCTTTCGTCGAGGTTGAAAATAGTATGAATTACCTGCATTAATGCAGCTGTTTTAGGTTCATTTAATTTTGGAATTCTTGGGTATTCTCCAATGGATAAGAACCTGGTTGCTTTAGGCAGATTAGCTGAAAATTGTTTTTCTTCTTTTTGGTAATAGTCTAGAAGCATGGAGGATTCTTTGTTTGATGGCATTCTACAGACAATCAATTTAAAAATATCCTGTATTGTTTTCTCCATGTCAGAACCTTTTTTCATAAAGCGTTCCGCCATTACTCTGGATGCTTCAAGAACTTGTGGATCATTCATTAATACAAGTGCTTGCAATGGGGTACTTGTTTGTGTTCGGCTTACTTCACACTGGTCTCGATTACTGGCATCAAACACAAGTAAAGAAGGAGGAGGAACTGTTCTTTTTATAAAAGCATAAATGGTACGACGGTATAAACTATCCCCATGATCCTGCACATATTTTGCCAGCTGACCTCGGCCTGAAGTGCTGGATTCCCAGATTCCCTTTGGCTGATATGTTTTTAAACTTGGGCCACCAATTTCACGGACCAGTAAGCCACTTGATGCTAGAACAAGATCTCTTTGTTCTTCTGCAGTTAATCGTTTACGTGAATATCGAGAAAGCCAGATATTTTCGGGATCATTTTCCCGCTTCTTTTTGGTGAGTTCAGAAGATTGTCGATAAGTAGCAGAAGTAACGATTTGTTTGACCAGTCGTTTAATATCCCAACCGTTTTCCATGAAATCAACGGCAAGCCAGTCAAGCAACTCCGGATGTGTGGGTAGCTCACCTTGCATGCCAAAATCACCAACCGTTTTCACAATACCTCTTCCAAAGAATTGCTGCCATATTCTGTTGACATAAACACGAGCGGTGAGTGGATTATTTTTATGGAATAGCCATTCCGCTAGCCCCATTCGGTTGTTGGGAAATTGTTTGGCATTAAAACCAAGAATAGAAGCGGGAGTAGCAAACGGAACTGTATCCGTAGGCGCATCATATGAGCCACGCGCTAATAATCTTGTTGGTCTGCCATTTTCCAGATCCTTCATAACCATTACCGTTACGGGTGCAGTGTCTTTTTTATTTATAAATCCAAGTACTGAATCAATTTGTCTGGTAGTAATATTCATAACGGGTGGATCACCTAAGGAGGCAAGGCTGATATCACCCCGGAATCCTTTTTCATCGACCTGGTTAAAAAAGGCGAATGTGCCATAATAATCGCGCTGCGAAACGGGATCGTATTTATGGTCATGGCATTTTGCACATTCATATGTGATGGCCAAAAATGCTTTTCCAAAAGTATTTGTTCGGTCTGTTACGTATTCAACGCGATACTCTTCATCGATTACTCCACCTTCCTGAGTGATTTTATGGTTACGATTAAATCCAGTAGCTAAAGTTTGTTCCAAGGAGGCGTTAGGGAAAAGATCACCAGCCAGCTGCCATTGAACAAATTTTTTGTAGGAATAATTTTTATTAAAGGCATGAATGACCCAATCACGCCATGGCCACATCGTTCTTAATCCATCATCCTGATATCCATGACTATCTGCATATCGAGCAATATCTAACCAGGATACTGCCATTTTCTCTCCATAATGGGGTGATTTGAGTAACTCATCTACAATTTTTTCATACGCATTCGGAGAATGATCAGCTAGAAATTTATTTTGGAGTTCAGGTGACGGGGGTAATCCGGTTAGATCCATACTAACCCTTCTGAGTAGTCGTTCTTTGTCAGCCTCATCTGCTGGTGAGTACCCTTTTTTTTCCATGGTTGAGAGTACAAAATAGTCAATGGGTTGTTTAGGCCATTCTTCGTCATCCACTTTTGGAAGGCCGGGTTTAACAGGTGGAATAAAAGCCCAATGTTTTTTGTATTTAGCCCCTTGTTTGATCCATTTTTCTATAAGTTTAATCTCAAAACCTGTCAAAGGCAGATTTTCAGAAGGGGGGGGCATCATTTCAGCGGTATCCGTTGTAATGATTCGCTTGTAAAGTTCCGATTGTAAAGGATCACCGGGTACGATTGCGTGCATTCCTGGATTGTCCTTCAAAGCAGCATACGCTCCTTCTTCAGTATCCAAACGGAGGCCTGCCTGTCGCTTATTAACATCAGGGCCATGGCATTTGAAACATCTGTCAGATAATATTGGTCGGATATGAAAATTGTAATCCACTACATCGGGTAGAACACCGCCAGCATTATCAGATGCTGAAGAAAACCCTTTGATCCCAAATACTCCGGCGATAATAGCTGCACTTAAACCGGCAAGAATGATTAATTTTTGTTGATTCATCATTTTCAATAAGATAGTCAAGCAAAATTTAACGGAAATTACAAAAAGAACACATTATTAGCTCAATGTGTGCACAATATGTACCAATTTTTACGAAATCTTGTTTTTCTTTTTAATGTTCCTTGGTACGTTGATGAGGCAATAGAATTGGAAGGTAATTGGTGTAAAGTGTTAATTTTACACTATGGTCACTTTTTTCAATATTCCCAGCATTACCCTAAGTACTGCACTTTTCTTTTGTTGTATGTCTCTAAAAGCTCAATACCAAGATGAATCAAGATATCCTGTTTATAATGGGAATGATCTCGGCTTACTATATTCTCCTAGTAAATCTTCATTTAAGATTTGGGCTCCAACGGCCGATAGTGTTCAGTTAACCTTGTATAAAACTCCGTTAGGATATAGTCCAGTCAAGCAGCTACAAATGCAGAAAACGGCAAAGGGAATTTGGCAGATCTCATTGGATGGAAATCATGTAGGACTTTTTTACACATTCCGTTGCCATATTGATGGCAAATGGAATGATGAAGTGCCTGACCCATATGCCAAACTCGTTGGTGTAAATGGGAGAAGAGGTTATATAGGCGATAGTAGAAAGGGTGACCCAAAGGAATGGGAAAACGATAAACGTCCAGCTTCCATTCCCTCTACAGCTTCGGTTATCTATGAGCTTCATGTTCGAGATGCCAGTATTCACCCTTCTTCTGGAATAAAAAATAAAGGAAAGTTTAAGGGACTAACCGAAAAAGGTAGTACCAATGAATTTGGGGAATCAACCGGTTTAGATCATCTTAAAGAACTTGGGATTACGCACGTACATCTTTTACCCAGCTATGACTTTTTTACTATTGATGAAACCCGGCCTGATTCTCCTCAATATAATTGGGGGTATGATCCTTTGAATTATAACGTGCCTGAAGGATCTTATTCTACAGATGCTCAAAATCCCTATGCCCGAATTAAAGAATTTAAGGAATTGATCAAAACGTTCCATGATAATAATTTACGCGTCGTTATGGACGTAGTGTATAACCATACCATGCTTACTGAAAAATCTTGGTTCAATCAATTGGTTCCCGGTTATTATTACCGACAGGATGAAAAAGGCGGTTTTTCCAATGCATCAGCTTGTAATAATGAAACGGCCAGTGAGCGACCAATGATGCGGAAGTTTATTCTAGAATCTTTGGAATATTGGGTAAAAGAATTTCATGTTGATGGTTTCCGTTTTGATTTAATGGGTATTCATGATATCGAGACGATGAATAAAATTGCTTCATCCTTACGAAAATTGAATCCAGATATTCTTCTTTATGGTGAAGGTTGGACTGCTGGAAAGAGTCCGCTACCTGATGAGGTTAGGGCCTTAAAGAAAAATGCTTATCTACTCGATGATATCGCTGTGTTCAGTGATGATCTAAGGGACGGCATTAAAGGAAGTGTATTTGAACATGCTGATAAAGGATTTGCCACAGGAAAACCAGGTATGGAGGCTTCCGTGATGTTTGGTATTGCAGGAGCTGTCAAACATCCACAAGTCGATGTAAGCAAAGTTAATTATTCCAAAGATTTTTATGCAAATTCACCAAAACAGGTAGTGTCGTATTGTGAATGTCATGATAATCATGTATTGTGGGATAAGATCAGAATTTCTAATCCCAATGCATCCTTTGCAGAACATCGACAAATGCATAAATTGGCACTGGCTATAGTACTAACCTCACAGGGTATATCCTTTATACACGCTGGTACAGAGCTCCTGAGGTCAAAACAAGGAGTAGAAAATTCTTTTCAATCTCCCGATAGCATCAATGCTATTGACTGGGATCTTAAACATCATAACAAGGATGTTTATGAGTGGGTAAAAGAATTGATTTTGATGCGTAAAACACATCCTGCTTTTCAATTGCAAACCGGTGAAATGGTTCGAAATATTTTACATTTTATTGATACAACTGATGGATTGATCAGTTATGTGCTGGATGGTAAAAAAGTAGGGGATAGCTGGAAGAAAATTTATGTTGCCTTCAATGGGACATCAAACATTAAAAAGCTACAACTTCCAAAGGGTAATTGGCGTAGCTTTGTTCAAAATAATCAATTAACGTCCTCTATAACCCTTCCTTCGACCATCGAACCATTTTCAGCTATTATTTTGTTTGAACCATAATTGAAAGGATCCATATGAAAAAAGAAGTTTTTGTTGTATCTGCGGTTCGGACTCCTATCGGGAGCTTTGGCGGCGTATTGAAATCATTTTCGGCAATTGATCTTGGAGCTATTGCAATAAAGGCTGCAGTAGAGCGATCCGGAATAGATAAGACTAAAGTTGATGAGCTCTTGATGGGTTCAGTGATTCAAGCCAATCTTGGTCAGGCTCCTGCCCGTCAGGCAGCTCGGAAGGCCGGGTTGCCGGATCATGTAGCTTGTACAACCGTAAATAAAGTATGTGCCAGTGGATTAAAAGCGATAGTTCAAGGAGCTCAATCTATTTTATTAGGTGATGCAGACGTTGTGGTTGCAGGAGGCATGGAAAGCATGAGTAATGTACCGTTTTATTCCGAACACATGCGATGGGGGAATAAATATGGCCATGTCCAGTTTTTAGATGGTATAGCCCGAGATGGTTTGATTGATGCATACGATGGAAAAGCTATGGGAGTTGCTGCAGAAAAATGTGCTTCTGAATGCGGGATATCAAGAGAAGAGCAAGATGCCTTTGCTATAGAGAGCTATCGTCGTGCACAAAAAGCATGGGAAGAAGGAAACTTTACTAATGAAGTAATTCCGGTTGTCATACCACAGAAAAAAGGCGATGACGTGGTGGTAGATAAGGATGAGGAACCCTGGAATATTAAATACGATAAAGTAGCAGGGTTGCGTCCAGCCTTTATTGAAGGGGGAACCATTACCGCGGCCAATGCCTCTACTATGAATGATGGCGCTGCTGCAGTGGTTTTGGTGAGCGGTGAGAAATTGAACGAATGGAATCTTACACCATTGGCAAAAATTGTTTCCTATGCTGATGCTGAACAAGCTCCTGAATGGTTCACCACTACACCTGCCTTAGCTCTTCCGCGGGCTATTCAAAAAGCAGGGCTTAATGCTACAGATATTTCTTATTGGGAGATCAATGAAGCTTTTTCAGTGGTCGGTATTGAAAACATGCGACGTTTAGGTGTTCATCATGAGCAGCTAAACGTTCATGGTGGTGCAGTGGCGATTGGTCATCCTTTAGGTTGTTCAGGTACCAGAATTATCGTATCTCTCATTCATATTCTGATGCAACGTTCAGCTCGGTATGGGGCAGCTGGTATTTGTAATGGAGGAGGTGGTGCATCGGCCATGGTAATTGAAAATTTAGCCGGTTAATACTGATGTTTTTATTATTTTTGCGACTTCAAAAATCTAATTAATGGCGAGAATCATTCAGTTCAGAGAAGCATTACGAGAAGCCATGAGTGAAGAAATGCGTTTGGATAGCCGTGTTTTCCTTATGGGTGAAGAAGTAGCAGAATACAATGGTGCATATAAAGTGAGCCAGGGAATGCTTGATGAGTTTGGCGCCAAGCGTGTTATAGATACTCCTATTGCAGAACTCGGATTCTCAGCAGTCGCAGTTGGGGCGGCCCAAAATGGTCTTCGTCCTATCGTTGAATTCATGACCTGGAACTTTGCTGTTTTGGCTTTAGACCAGATACTGAACACTGCTTCGAAGATGTTGGCCATGAGTGGTGGTCAGGTAGGGTGTCCTATTGTATTCCGCGGTGCTAATGGTTCTGCCGGGCAACTTGGAGCTCAGCATTCTACAGCGTTTGAAAGTTTATACGCAAACATTCCCGGCCTAAAAGTTATTTCTGTTTCTAATCCTTATGATGCTAAAGGATTATTGAAAAGTGCTATTCGAGATGATGATCCGGTTATGTTTATGGAATCTGAAGTCATGTATGGGGATAAAGGTGAAGTACCCGAGGAAGAATATTTGATCCCTATTGGGAAAGCAGATATTAAGCGTCCTGGTTCTGATGTAACCATCGTTAGCTTTAATAAAATGATGAAAATAGCCTTGGGTGCTGCTGATGAATTAGCTAAAGAAGGGATAAGTGCAGAGGTGATTGACTTACGAACGATTCGTCCAATGGATTGGCAGACTATATTGGAAAGTGTTAAGAAAACAAATCGTCTGGTTATTGTGGAAGAACAATGGCCATTTGCTTCCGTGAGTTCTGAGATATCTTATCGTATCCAGAAAGAGGGATTCGATTATCTTGATGCCCCAATTCGTCGTATTACTTCAGCAGATGCTCCCATGCACTATGCCCCTAATTTGGTTGCAGCTTACCTCCCTGATGTATCGCGCACAGTGAAACTGGTTAAGGAAGTAATGTATTTGAAAAAATAAATAAAAATCATTTTAATAGAAAAACCCTCCAATCTTAGCGGAGGGTTTTTTATTTTAGTTTTATGATCCGCACAGCTGTACTGGTATTTTTACTTTTTGTTTTTTTGGACATTCAGGCTCAAAAAGCAGATAGTGTATTTAACGATTTGGAAACAGTAGAAATTAAAGGACTGGATCTAAAAATGGTTGTATCTCAAGTCCCAGCCTCAATTGCCATCATAAAGCAAAGGGATCTAAATCGATTTGCCAATACTTCGCTTGTTCCTGTATTCAATCTGATCCCAGGAGTAAGAATGGAAGAACGTTCTCCAGGTAGTTACCGATTATCTATAAGAGGAAGTTTGTTACGCTCTCCTTTTGGGGTTCGCAACATTAAAGTTTATTGGAAGGATATGCCCCTTACAGATGCCGGTGGAAATACATATATAAACCTTTTGGATGTAAATAGTATAGGCACTGTTGAAATACTTAAAGGGCCTGCCGGTAGTATCTATGGTGCTGGAACAGGTGGTGTGGTAAGTTTTTCTGGACTAGATATGGGGGATAGCTCCAGAAATGGTGGATTTGCTCAATTTTCTACTGGTTCTTTCAATGCAAAAAACGGATCGGTAGCTTGGCAATGGAATGGGAAAAATGGACATGTTCAGGCATTTCAATCTTTCTCCAATGCTGATGGGTACAGGCGTAATAGTGCTATGAAAAGAGCAGTTACCCAGGTATCTGGTATTTGGAAGATAGGTTCAAAGCAAAATCTGGAATTCCTCTCGATATACTCCGATTTGAACTATTTGACCCCAGGTGGATTGACACTAGCACAGTTTAACACAGATCCTAGACAGGCGAGACCTGCCACGACTCAGCTTCCTTCTTCTGAGGGACAAAAGGCTGGGATAGTCAATAAAACCTTGTTTTCCGGAATTACGCATAGCGTTCGACTGAGTTCAGCTTGGCAGCAGATGATAAGCTTTACGCTAAGCCATACTAATTTTGATAATCCATTCATAACCAATTATGAAACTAGGGTGGAATCAAATTTTGCTTTAAGAGCAAAATGGATTTATGAAAAAGAATTCATTGGATATAAATGGAATTATGTAATCGGGGCAGAAACCATTCAGGGCTTCCATAGGATTGATAGCTCAGGGAACCTAGGCGGTATTTCAGTAGGCACAAAAGCGAGAGATAATGTAAGGGCAGAACATAGTTTTCTTTTTACTCAAGCTCAGCTATCCTTTCACGATAAGATTGTGCTGAATGGTGGACTAAGTATAAATGCTTACGATTATGATTTACGAAGAGTGCAACCAGTCACTTATCGGTTAAATCCTGATTTCAGGCTTTCAATTTTACCCAGAATATCGGCTTTGGTTAATCTAAGTTCATCGGTAATCTTGCATACTTCCTTGTCAAGAGGGTATTCAAGTCCCACCTTATCAGAGGTTCGTCCGTCAGCAGGTGGTTTTTATGCAAACCTTCAGGCTGAAAAAGGGTGGAACCTGGAAGCTGGCGGTAGAGGGTCTTTCTGGAGATCTAAATTTAGATATGATCTCACTGTTTTCCGTTTTGTATTGAATGATGCCATAGTACGTAAAGTAGCTGGAAATGGTTCAGAGTATTTTGTGAATGCCGGTAGAATAGCACAAAATGGATTGGAACTTTTGATAGATGGGGCTCTTTATCAGCGATCTTCAGGGTTATTGAGGTATTGGCGTATTACTGGAAGTAGTAGTCTTTCCAGGTTTACGTTTATTCGATATTCAACGGCAGGTATTGATTATTCAGGTAAAAAATTAACAGGTGTACCCGCTACTGTAGTTAATACAGGAGTTGATGTTGGGTTTGTAGGTGGTCTTTATATGCAAGGTAATTTTAGTTATAATTCATCGCTGCCCCTCACTGATGCTAATGATATATGGGCAGAAAGTTACCGGCTATTACAAGCAAGAGTAGGGTGGAAACATAATTGGGGTTTGGGAAAGCCTAGAACCGATCTTTTTTTTAGTGGTGATAATCTTCTTAATGAGCGTTACAGTCTGGGGAACGATATTAATGCTTTCGGCAGGCGGTATTACAATCCTGCTCCATTAGCAAATTGGATGATGGGCATAAAGGTTATGTTCTAATGCTAAAGGATTATGTCACAAATATTGATCATAGACGATGAAAGATCCATTCGTAAAACATTGAAGGAGATACTCTCATTTGAAGGATATGAAGTAGAGGAAGCTAGAGATGGGGAAGAAGGTATCCATATGGCTATGAAAAAACCTTTTGATGCTATTCTTTGTGATGTAAATATGCCTAAAGCCGATGGATTGGAGGTATTGAATAAATTAAAAGAACAATTACCTGATATACCTGTGATCATGATATCGGGATATGGTACCATAGAAACAGCTGTAGAGGCAGTTAAAAAAGGGGCATTTGATTTCATAGCTAAACCTCCGGATCTGAATCGGTTATTGATTACGATTCGGAATGCAATAGATAAAAACTCTTTGGTTGCTGAAGCCAAGTCATTGCGACGAAAAGTAACTCGAGTGGATACGATGATTGGTCATTCCCCCGCCATCTTGCAGATCAAAGAAACCATTGAGAAAGTTGCCTATACGGATGCCAGGATATTAATTACCGGAGAAAATGGTGTTGGAAAAGAACTAGTTGCAAGATGGATACATGAAAAAAGTTCTAGGAGTAAAACAAATATGGTTGAAGTGAATTGCGCAGCGATTCCATCAGAGCTAATTGAAAGCGAATTATTTGGACATGAAAAGGGTTCTTTTACTTCAGCCATTCGTCAACGAATTGGAAAGTTTGAACAGGCAAATGGTGGAACACTTTTTTTGGATGAAATAGGCGATATGAGTTTAGAGGCTCAGTCAAAGGTACTTCGGGTTCTTCAAGAAGGAAAGATCACTCGGGTTGGCGGGGATAAAGACATAACCGTAGATGTGCGTATCATTGCCGCAACCAATAAAAATTTACTAGAAGAGGTCCAGAGAAAGCAGTTCAGACTAGACTTGTATCATCGTTTGAGTGTGATCATGATTCATGTTCCCTCCCTTAATGAGCGACGAGAGGATATACCTGAATTAACGTATCATTTCCTCGTACAAATATGTCAGGAATATGGAATTCCTGTAAAGTCCATAACAGATTCTGCTATAAAAAAATTACAGGTTCACAAATGGACAGGTAATGTTAGGGAATTGAGAAATGTTGTAGAACGATTAATCATCCTTTCAGGTAAAGAAATTACTGAGGAGGATATAAATAGATATGTGCTGCCGTTACAATAAAGGCTGTTTGAGAATAGGGAAGAAGTCGGGAAGTTGATAAAATATTTTCAAGTTTGGATACGTAATCGTTGTTTTTTCGAATAGACGGCCAGCGGCGAATACTTCAAGTGAAGGGAATGAACTACATAATTCCGTAAGCAGACTATCTGGATCCTGATCTGAAAAATTGGTGGTGAAATGCACAAACAAGTGTGTAGCCTTCATTTTTGACAATAGAATTTTCAAGTCATCTACTGAAGTATTTACTCCGAGAAAAGTACTGTTAATTCCTCTTTTTTTAAGGCAATATTGAACAAACAAAAGAGGAATCTCGTGATATTCTTCTGGTGGGCAAAATAGAATATAGTGATCTTTTGAAATCTTTTTATCTACGGACTCGTTATAGGTTTCAAAAACAATTTTATTTCTGATGATATGAGAGGCAAAATGTTCTTGAGCCGGTAAGATGTTTCCAGTAAGCCAAAGCATTCCGATTTTTGATAAAAAAGGATATATAACTTCTAAAATCGCATCTTCAAATCCGAATTTATTAATTACTGCATTAAAAATCTGACGAAAAAGCGGTTCGTCAAAATCAATAGAAGCCTCTATCAACTGATTGATGTAAAGTATCTGTGAAGCATTCGACTGGCTTTCAGTTGTAAGTCGGCAGATATCTTCATCTGTCATTTGAGCAATTCGGGAAATTCGAAAGCCCTGGTTATACAGATGTGATATCCTAAGAATCCGTTTCAATTCTTCAACTCCGTATTTTCGGTGTTTGCTATGCTTTCGTATGGGTTTTACAATACCATATCTCATCTCCCAGATCCGGAGTGTATGGGCTTTTATACCGCTGAGATTTTCGATATCTTTTATAGAAAAGCTATGCATAACTAACTAAATTTATGACATTTACGCGACGTAATGAAATCTTATTTCATGTTTTATAGTGATGAATGGTAGCCATGAATAGTCTATAGTCAACCATTTGTATTATTTTTGAAGGATATAAATCAGTATATGAGTTTAGGCTGGATCATTTTTATAGTAGGTACGATAGGATTCCATTTTGGGTTATTGGGTATGTTTAAGAAAGCAGATTTAGCTTCTTGGAAGGCTCTTATACCATATCTGAACACCTGGGAGATGACTGAGAAGATGGAATTAAAAAAATATTGGTTCTGGTTACAGTTTATTCCTATTGTAGGACAATTTATCAGTATATGGATTTACATAAAATTTGTTGAGCATTTCGGTCGCTTTGACTTACTGCATCATACTGCTGCTGTTTTTATACCGTTTTTATATTTTCCTTATTTGGGGTTCTCTAAAAATGAGCGATACGCAGGAACAAAAATGGTGAGAGATTACAAAAAGTCCTCATTTAGAGAATGGATTGATGCTGCAGTCTTCGCTATAGTAGCGGCAACCATTATAAGAACCTTTGTTTTTGAAGCCTACACTATACCCACGGGTTCGATGGAAAAGACACTTTTAGTAAATGATTTTCTATTTGTCAATAAATCTAGTTACGGTCAAAGATTACCAAATACACCTTTATCATTTCCATTTGTACACCATACATTACCTTTTACTAATTCAAAATCCTATTTACAGTGGATTACCATTCCTTATAAACGAATTTTCGCATCACCGGTAAAACGAAATGATGTTGTGGTGTTCAATTACCCTGTGGGGGATACCGTAATTGGAGAATTTCAATCAGAGCTCAATTACTATGATTATTTAAGAGGTTATACAGCTCAGGGAGGTTCACGTGAACAACTCTTGGCAGAAAGAGACGATATCATGGTTCGTCCGGTGGATAAGCGTGAAAATTTTATTAAACGTTGTGTAGGGATTCCCGGCGATACGTTGAAGATGATAGATGGTGTATTGTATGTAAATGGTCAACTGGCTGAATATCCAGAGGGAGCACAAACCACTTACATAGTAACAACCAATGGTCAAAATGGATTTACGGAAGATTTTTTTTCGAATGAGTTGGGAGTAGATATCAATGATCCTGAACAACGGGATATTTTTAATGAGTCATCCAATCCCAATGTATGGAGGATGACGCTCACTCACCATCAAGTGGAAAAAATAAAAGCACTTCCGTTTGTAGGATCTAAAGGAGTAGTAAAAGAATTGAATACGGCTGGTTTTGGAAACACTTTTCCTTATGACACCCTTCATTTCAAGTGGTCTGAAGATAATTGGGGATCTATTTGGATACCCGCTAAAGGTGCAACTATCACATTAACTCCTCAAAATATTGCAGTTTATAGAAGGATCATAAACGTATATGAAGGGAATAATCTGGAAGAGACAACAAGTGGATTTACAATCAATGGGAAAAATACCAATACCTATACATTCAAAATGAATTATTACTGGTTGATGGGTGATAATAGACATAATTCCCAAGATTCCCGATTTTGGGGCTTTGTTCCTGAAGACCATGTTGTAGGTAAAGCTTCTTTGATATGGTTCAGTTGGAAGAATGGTCCACGCTGGAACCGATTATTCAAGTTGATTAAATAAAATCGATGAAGAAAACTATTGGCTTTATAGTAGATGTGCTGGAAAGCGATCAAGAACTTTCAAAAGAGGATGCTACTTTACTTGCAAAAGCCAGAGAGATAACTTCATTGGCATATGCTCCATATTCCACTTTCTATGTTGGAGCTGCAGCTCTATTATCAAATGGTGAAATAGTAACAGGCACTAATCAAGAGAATGCATCCTTCCCTGTAGGTATTTGTGCGGAGCAGGTTACCCTATCTGCTATATCTTCTTTGTATCCTCATGGGCAAGCTATCAGTACAATGGCTATCAGTTATCAGGGAAAGGGAATTAAAAGCGATCACCCTATTTCACCCTGTGGGGTGTGTCGTCAAGCTTTGGTAGAACATGAAGTACGGACAAAACAAACTATACGAATTATCTTAAGCGGGTTGGAAGGGGAGGTTTATATTATACCTGATGCGCATTCTTTGCTTCCTCTTGCTTTTTCACCGGATGAGTTACCCTCTAAATGATTTTTATTCTGATCCTACTTCACCCAGAATAAGTTGAATAGAAATCGCAGCAAGTTTTTGTCGGTATAAAGCCTCTATAAATCTGTCCTGAGCCTGGATCAAACTTAATTGAGCCTGACGTAATTCAATTGAATTTCCCTGTAATTTTCGGAATCGTTCTGTTGCAATATTATTGTTCTCAGAGGCAATAGTCACATTCGTTTTTTCAACTTCTGCTATGTTGGCAGCATTTTCCCATTCTAGAAAGGCAGTATAAACATCTTGTTTAAGCTGATTTTGCAACAATTCTTTTTGCATCATTTGCTGACGCTGTTGAATAGTGTTTGTTTTCAGTTGTGTTTTAAACTGATTGGAATTAAAGATTGGAATTCCAATTGATAAACCAATGTTTGGGCCATAAGTTTGATTTGTCAAAAAGAAACCTCCAGAGGCCTTATTTCTATTATAATTCGTATTACTATTTAAGGCAACAAAAGGCAATCTCCCTGATTGTATAATCCTCCGATCTTCTGCAAGTATGGCTCTCTGACGTTCTGCACGCATGAGATCCAAATTTTGAGTATCAATTCTGGAAACTACATCATTATATTTCAGAACCGGTATTCGAAAAGTTGAATCAAGAATTGTCAAAGGTTGATCTACAGGTCTTTTGAGTAAAGTATTCAAATTTGCTTTAGCAACATTTATTTGTCTCTCTAGAGAACTTAGGGTTACATTTTGTTCATTAAGATCAATTTCAGATTGAAGCATATCCGTTTTGGCAGCACTTCCAACTTCGTATCTTGTTTTAGCTATAGTAAAGCGTTCTTTCGAAAGAGCTATGATCGCATGGATTGCTTTTATCTGTTGATTTAATCGTACTATATTGTAATAGGCGAGTAAAACTTCATAAGAAATACGTTGCATCTCTTGTTTTACATTTATTTCACCAATTTTTTCCAGCTCCTCCAAACGTTGTTTAGTTGCTTCTATTCGCTTTCCATTGTAAATCCTCCATGTAGCTACTAGATTCGCGTTTACTATATTATTGGTAACACCATTTCTTTTTATCTCATTACCATTAGAAAGAACCTGATTTAAATTAGTTAGCGCCTCTGTATTACTAAGGTTAATGTTGACAGTTGGCCATTTGCCGGCATTTCCCCAATTATTATTGATAGAAGCGATTTCCTTATCCGATTCTACCAGTTTTATGCTGAGGTTATTTTCCAATGCAATCTTAATTGCATCATTAGAGCCTAACAAACTAGAATCCTGTGCAACGGAAAAAATGGGAACTATAAATAAAAGGATAAGATATCTAATCATGATAGTGATGCGTTCTTTTACGGGAAATAAAACTATAAAGCGCCGGAACTACTAAAAGTGTCAAAACAAGAGCAAAAAGCATTCCTCCAACGATCACTATCCCTAAAGGTATCCTGCTTTTTCCTGCAGATCCAAATGCCATGGCTATTGGAAGAGCTCCAAGTGTAGTGGCCAGTGTGGTCATTAGGATCGGGCGTAAACGAGCAACAGCAGCATCAGTTGCGGCTTTTATTTTATCGATGCCTTGCTCTCTTTTTTGGTTGGCAAATTCAACAATAAGAATTCCATTTTTAGTTACCAACCCTATGAGCATTATTATACCAATTTGTGAAAATATATTGATTGACTGATCAAATATCCACAAGCTCATAACAGCTCCAGCTAAAGCTAGGGGTACTGTTATCATGATGATAAGCGGATCTACAAAACTTTCAAATTGAGCTGAGAGAACAAGAAATATTAAAATCAAGGCAAGAACGAAGGCATAACTAGTATTAGAGGAACTCTCTTTAAAATCTCGAGAAGCGCCTGCCAATGATGTACTAAATGATTCATCTAAAACTTCTTTAGCAATTCTATCCATTTCCTTAATCCCATCATTCATTGTTTTTCCTGGTGCTAAACCAGCAGAAACATTTGCGTTTTTTAAGCGATTATAATGGTAAATAGTAGGAGGGTTAGCAGCCTCTGTGATACTTACAAGATTATCTAACTGAATCAATTCTCCCTGTCGGCTTCTGACATATAACGTTTTAAGGTCGAGCGGTTCATCACGATCTTTTCTATCTACTTGTCCTATAACTTCATATTGTTTACCATTGCGTATGAAATACCCAAAGCGTCTTCCGCTAAGAGCGAGTTGAAGTGTATTGGTTATATCCAAAATGGATATGCCTAGTTCACTCGCTTTTAATCTATCAATGGTTACCTGTAATTCAGGTTTATTGAATTTAAGGTTAACATCAAAACCTTGAAAAACCGGGCTTTTAGACACTTGTTCCACAAATTTTGGAACATGTTGCACTAATTTATCAAAGTTTAGATTTTGGAGGACATACTGTACAGGTAATCCGCCACGACCGCCCAATCCAACAGAAATCGTTTGCTCCTGAATGGTTAATACTCGAACAAGTGTATAATTTTTAAACATCCTGTTCATTTGTTGCGCTATTTGATCTTGACTTCTATTTCGTTCAGAAGCGTCATTCAACCCAATGCTGACAAATGCAGAGTTAGAACCGCCAGCTCCTGCAAATGAGGGAGCGAAGGACAGGATCACATATCTTTCCGGAACGGAGTCGAGTATCTTTTGTACAATTTCCTGAGTGGCTTTATTCATGAAATCGAAGTCTGTTCCTTCTGGTGCAAGAATACTGGCACGAAGCCGATTACGATCCTCAAGTGGTGCTAACTCTGAAGGGAGATTTTTTCCAACAAAATATATAGTCACCAAACAAATGCTTACAATAACAAAGGCCATCCAACGTAATTGCATAAAACTAGTCAGCAACTTACGGTATGAATTTTCCAGTCCTTTAAAGAAGGGTTCTGTTTTATGATAGAACCACGAATGTTTGATTCCTGATTTTGGGGTTAGATAGATGTTGAGAACAGGAGTTAGCGTTAAGGAAACAAACGCGGATATCAATACAGCACCTGCTACAACAATACCAAACTCCCTGAATAATCTTCCTACAAATCCTTGTAAAAATATAATGGGAAGGAAAACGATGGCAAGTGTGATTGATGTTGCAATTACTGCAAAATAAATTTCTGCAGCACCTAATCTGGCAGCCTTATATTTATCCATTCCGGCTTCCATCTTTTTAAAGATATTTTCGGTAACAACTATGCCATCATCCACAACTAGCCCTGTTGCTAATACAAGGGAAAGCATGGTAAGAACATTGATAGAGAATCCGGCAATATACATAATGAAGAAAGCTCCAATAAGGGATACCGGTATATCTATTAAAGGACGGAAGGCAATACTCCAATCTCTGAAGAAGAGATAAATGATGATCACAACAAGGGCAATAGCGATAAACAATGTTTCCTTTACCTCATCTATAGCTTTTCTGATAAATGTTGTTCTATCATAGCCAACTTCAATCGCAATATCTTCAGGAAGCTCTTTTTTAAGCAGTTCAATTCGTTTATATACTTCATCTGCAATAGCTACTTGATTTGAGCCAGGTTGGGCAATCACTTGAAGAGAGGTTACTTCATAATTATTTTTGCGAGATGCAGCTTCTTCTTCCTGTGGACCAAGTATGGCAAAGCCAATATCTTTAAAACGGATGATCTTACCTTCATCCTGATAGACAATCAAATTATTAAAATCTTCTTCTGTGTAGAGCTTACCATAGGCTTTAACCGTAAGTTCAGTAGTATTTCCTCTTACCTTCCCTCCTGGTAATTCGATATTTTCCCGATCCAGTGCAGTTTTAACATCTTGAATGGTTAATCGATAAGCAGCGAGTTTCGCAGGATCGAACCATAAACGCATAGCATAGAGTAGTCCTCTAATGTTTACCGAGCTGATACCAGGTATCGTTTGTAATCTTTCTTGTATAACATTTTCAGCAATATCAGATAATTCAAGAAGCGTTCTTTTCTGACTTTGAATTTGCATGAACATTATAGGATCGGAATCCGAATCCTGCTTAGATACAGATGGGGGCGCATCAATATCTTGGGGTAAAGAATTTTGAGCCTGTGATACTTTTTCACGAATATCATTAGCTGCTTTTTCCAGATCAACTCCTAATTCGAATTCAACTGTTATATTGCTGCTACCTTGATTCGAAGATGATGTAATGGTTCGAACCCCTTCAACAGAATTCACAGCTTTTTCAAGTGGCTCGGTAATTTGTTGTTCTATGATTTCCGCGTTTGCTCCGGCGTAGGAAGTACGAACATTAACAACTGCAGGATCAATTGCCGGAAATTCACGTACTCCCAGAAAGGTAAAACCTATAGCTCCAAATAAAATTATAATGATAGAGCAAACTATAGCGAGTACGGGGCGTCTTAAACTGAGTTCAGATAAATTCATCTGTAATGGATTTCAGATCAGTTGGTCAGTTTTGAAAACTTAATTTTTGAACCAGCCTTTACAAATAAAAGTCCGGTTGTGATAATGGTATCACCAGGTTTTAATCCGTTAATGATTTGTACTCTGCTTGAGTCGCGGATTCCGGTAGTGACGATCTCCATGCTAGCTTCGCCACCTCTGTAAACCGCAACCTGTTTATTTCGTGCTTGTGGAATGATGGCATTGCTGGGAATCATCATGGCCTGGTCATTTCTACCAAGAATAATTCGAACTTTTGAAAAACTTCCAGGAACCAGCATTTCATCATTTCCATTGATGAGCGCTTTAACCCTCAAGTTTCTTGTATTTTGATCAACTGTACTTTCTTTTGCCAACACTGCAGCCTGATATACTGACCTTGTCTCATTTAACGATAAAACAACCGAAAGTCCATTACGTATTTGAGCACTATATTTTTCCGGAACGCTGAATTCAACTTTTTTCTGGGAAATCTGGGTTATGGTAGTAAGTAAGGTGGTTGGAGAAATGTAGGCTCCCGGACTTATATTTTTTAGTCCTATACGGCCATCATAGGGAGCTCTGATTTCTGTTTTAGTTATGGATACTTTTACCAGTTCAATATCGGCCTTGATATTGCTTACCTGTAAAACTGATAGATCATAGTCTTGCTGGGCAATACCGCCAATTTTGAGCAATTCCCGCTGTCGTTCCTCCGCCTTTTCAGCTATCTGCAATTGAACCTGTAATTTTTTTAATTGTGCCTGAAGGTCTGCATCGTTAATTTTTGCCAGCAACGTCCCCTTGGATACATTAGCTCCCTCTTTAATGTTAAGTTGAGTCAGTCGTCCTGATATTTCGGGTCGAATTTCAGTGGCTTCGTTGGCTAAAATCGTCCCACTCACTTCAATCACCTCATTAATCGATGATGTATTAACTACCTGACCTTCAACCTCCAAAACCTGCGGACTGCCCGTATTACCATTCGGTTTTTGATCTTTTTTCTTTGAAGTACAGGCAAATAATATGGAAATGGAGAGCAGGGCTAGGAAAAATTTTCTCATGAATATGGTTAATAATGTAAATAACGTTTATTTGATGCCAAAATTGTAAAAACCTTATAAAATGAACTATAAAGATAGTAAAGGTTTTAGGAAAAATGGACAATCTTGAACCTTAAATAGGCAGCCCTAGTTTTTAAATTAATTACCTAAAAATGGGTAAATATAGTGGAGCAAAGCGATCAAATCCACCCAATAGCTGACGGAATGTACATTATAGCAATCCCCTCATCCGAAGTAAGTCATCTTTCTTTTGTTCATCATGAGACTGTTCATAGCATTTTGCCAATTCATCAATAAACAGACCAATGATTTTTTTAGATGATAAAGGTTTAAAGTGATAGGTTGTAGGATTTTGATTGATCTTAGTCAGATAATTATCTACATCCTTTTTGGTATATACTTGTCCAGTTACGGGTTCAATAAAAAAAAGTATTTCCTGACTGATTGATTCGCCAGTTTGAAGATCCAGTAAAGAGTCATCAAAATAAGCAAGAATGAACTGCCTGGGCATGTTAATAACTTGAACAGAAATATCAAGCATTTTACACAAATATTGATACAAGATTCCAATAGAAATGGCGTTTCCCTTTTTCTGGTCGATCAATTCTGGCAATAAAAAAGCTTCTTTATTATCATATGAAACCTCTTCACCTTTTATTTGTATATGACTGAATAAAATTTTATTTACAATATTTACTTGTTCCAGTGCCGTTAAATAACTATTGAGTTCTAACCAAATATTTCTTCTTATTTTCTCTACTTGTACTTTATATTCATCAATATCAACGTCGGGCGAAACAAATTTAGCAACCAGCATTGCTCCTTCAAGAATATCGGCCTCTTCTTGATTTGTCCAGATTTCAAATTCCTTTAGTAGATCTTCAAATTGCAAACGATGTATCAACTGTCCAATTCTTTCCTGAGCTAATTGGGCTGGACTGGTTTCTGAGAAGGTCTCCAGACTCGGGATAATCTCTTTTCCGAAACTAAGGATACGATCACTTACGGTTGAATATACATCTTCATCCGGATCGTCCATAAGATGGAATAGAGCATTAATTTCTTTGTTATTATCCATGGGTTGTTAAAGATCAAGATGAACTGATCTTCTTTCCATGAAATTAAGACTCAATAGCTGTTTCTCGAACAATTTGCCGTTCGCTTATTTTTCCACAATAAAAACTACTGAAATGTGAGTTACTTCGATGCTTTTTTCTTTTTCCCTGCTTTTTTTGGGGGATTGGCAATAGCATCTTCAATCATTTTTTTTACTTCTTCAATAGTCAGATCAGCAACTTTTTCCTGTTGCTCTTTTGGAATTGGGAAGTTTCTAAGACCTCTTTTAATATAAGGACCATAAGGGCCTCTTAAAAGTTGGATTTTTTCTTTTTCAAAGATTTTTATTGTCCTTTCTTGTTTAGCTTGACGTTTTTCCACAATGATCGGAGTAGCTTCTTCAAGCGTTACTGCATAGGGATCCATTTCTTTTGGTAAAGAGTAAAACTGTTTATTGTGTGCTATATATGGACCAAATCGACCAATACTAACCGAAACAGAGTTGTCTTCAAAATCACCTAATACCCTTGGTAATTTAAAGAGTTCCATTGCTTCGTCAAAGTTTAAGGTCTCAATACTTTGATTGGGTTTTAATTTTGCAAACCTTGGTTTTTCTTCTTCATTTACTTCGCCGATCTGAACCATTGGGCCAAATCTTCCCATACGGGCTATAACCCTTTTCCCGGATTCAGGATCGATACCTAATTCCCGTTCTCCACGAATTCGATCTGCATTTTCCATCGTATCATCAACATCCGATTTGAATGGGCGATAGAATTCTCCCACCATGTTATTCCAGCTCATTTTACCATTTGCAATCTCATCAAATTCGTTTTCAATTTTTGCTGTAAATCCATAATCCATCACTTCATCAAAATGTTGGATTAAGAAATCCGTTACAACAAGTCCAAGATCTGTAGGGAATAACTTTGCTTTTTCTGCTCCTGTATTTTCAACTTCATTTTTGGTGCTGATGTTATCTTGCTTTAATATTAGTACACGATATGCTCGTTGTACACCATCTTTATCACGTTTTTCAACATAACCTCTTTTCAAAATAGTTGAAATAGTGGGAGCATAGGTTGAGGGGCGGCCGATGCCAAGTTCTTCGAGTTTTTTTACGAGAGAAGCTTCTGTATAACGAGGTGATGGACGAGAAAATTTCTCTGTAGCCTTCATTTCAGTAAGTGGAAGTACCTGACCAATTTGGAGAGGGGGCAATATACCTTCTTGATCTTCTTCCTCTTCTTCATCACGGCCTTCCATATATACCTTAAGGAATCCATCAAACTTCAATACTTCTCCGGATGCCGATAACAATTCATTATTTGTACTGATCTTAATCTTGGCAGTTGTTTTTTCTAATTCAGCATCGGCCATTTGGCAGGCCATGGTTCGTTTCCAGATAAGTTCGTATAGTTTTTGAGCCTCCGCTATGTCCACCTGACGTTTTTCCATATACGTTGGACGAATGGCCTCATGTGCTTCTTGGGCAGACTCGTTCTTGTTTTTGAATTTACGTATTTGGCTATACTTGTTGCCATATTCCCGAGTAATTTGCGATTCAATATCCTTAATGGCCGTTTCACTCAAATTGACACTATCCGTTCGCATGTAGGTAATGTGTCCTGCTTCATACAGTTTTTGTGCTAATAACATGGTTCGGCTCACACCATACCCAAGCTTACGTCCTGCTTCCTGTTGAAGAGTTGATGTAGTGAAAGGAGCTGCAGGAGTGCGTTTTGCCGGTTTAACCTGTATATCTGAAACGGAATACGTTGCTCCATTACAGCTTTCCAAAAATGCTAATGCTCCCTTTTCATTTTGATATTTTCCGCCTTCGGCTTTAAAGGATGTATTCTTATTATTTACATCTTTTGCTGTGAAAATGGCATCTATTTTAAATGTACTTACTGCCTGGAATGCATTGATCTCTCGTTCACGTTCTGCAATAATTCTTACGGCAACACTTTGTACACGACCCGCACTCAAGTTATTTTTCATACTCATTTTTCTCCATAAAATAGGAGACAACTCAAATCCTACTATTCGATCAAGAATGCGGCGTGCCTGTTGTGCATTTACCAGGTTAAGATCTAATTTTCTTGGGGTTTGTACTGCCTTTTCAATAGCAGGTTTGGTAATCTCATGAAAAACAATACGTTTAGTCTCAATAGGATCTAAACCTAAAACTTCACATAAATGCCAGCTGATCGCTTCACCTTCTCGGTCTTCATCCGTAGCGAGCCAAACCTCATCGGATTTTTTGGCAATTTGCTTTAATTCTTTTACCACTTTTTCTTTATCCTCTGGAACGATATATCTGGGTTGAAAATTATTCTGAACATCAATACCCATATCACCTTTCTCCAAATCACGTATGTGCCCAAAGCAACTTTTAACTTCAAAATCCTTACCGAGGATCTTTTCAATAGTTTTAGCTTTGGCCGGAGACTCAACGATCAACAAATTTTTCGCCATATTCTATGGTTTCGTTTTGTTAAAGCTTTTATTACGAAATCCTAATAAATATATTAATTAGTTGATAATCAATATATTAAGCATTACAGTAAGTTGCTTTAACCTTGCAATAATACATTAATGAAGTAAAATCAAAAAAAAGATACCTAAGACAGAGCGTCTGTATGGTCAAATGAAATGAAGGAAAACAGCCTTTTTTTAACAGCATTATCCCTATAAATTCGGTTATGTCCTAGGCCTTTTGTGATCATAAATTCAATATTAGGTAAAGCCTGATCGAAAAGGGGTTGTACATCATCGATTGGGGTAACCTGATCATTTTCATCATGTATCCATAAGATGCGAGCTTTAATATTGGTCATGGCTCTTTTAATGGAAAAATGTTCAGGATATTGTCCAGAAATATTTTTGATACGTTGGTCAAAGGCCTTTCTTATATGACCTCCTAATTGTAGAAAATGAAAGAATCCATTGATGGCTGAAGTAGTTTCAGTAGCCGGAGCGATGAACGCTACTTTTGTATGTTCATCATGCTCCACTGTTTCGAGATAAAGGCTAAGTGCTATACCCCCAAACGAATGGCAAATAAATGTATTGACTTTCCCAAATTGCATGATGGCTTGTCTGATCATATCTGCATACATCAATGCATGTACAGATCTTCCCTCGCTTTCACCATGGGCGGGAGCATCAAATGCTAATACTTCATAGCCAAGCCTGATACTTCTGGAAATATGATGATCGAATTTTCGACAAGTTGATTCATAACCATGCAACACCAACAATCTTTTAACCCCGCCTTTGTTCCATCGATATCCTCTTATCAGATTTCCATTATGATTAAAGGAAATTCGCTCTCCCTTTTTAAAAATATCGGGAAGGGGATGACGGGAACGATTTCGAGGACTCGTAAATAAAACAAAGGCTTTTTTTGCAGCCCAATTGGGGGAAATAACAGCTCTTAGGTTCAAACTTGCCCTAAAATATTCAATTACCAGTTTCTGTGCCAGTTTCATCTTATCTTTCGCAAAGATATTGATAGCATATGAATGTTTTAACAAAATTCAAACCTGTTACCACTATCCTTATGGATATGGATGGAGTTTTAACTGATGGAAGTCTTCTCATTCAACCGGATGGTGAATGGGTGAGAAGAATGCACATCAAAGATGGTTACGTTTTGCAATTAGCGGTTCGTTCAGGGTATAGATTGATTTTGGTAACGGGTTCTTTCTCTCAACCGGTGGTGGATAGATTGCATACCTTGGGTATAACTGAGGTATATCAAAAAATTCAAGATAAGGCAGCATGTTTGCGAACAATCCAGGAAAAATATCGATTAAAAAAAGAAGAGATCATGTTTATTGGGGATGATATTCCCGATCTAATGGCTATGGAAATGGCCGGGATAAGTTGTTGCCCGGCTGATGCTGCAAGAGATGTTTTAGATAAAGCGGATTACATTTCCTCTGTGAAAGGTGGAGAAGGTTGTGTCCGGGATATATTGGAAAAACTACTGCGCGTTCAGGGAAAGTGGAACATGCAAAATGATATTCGGAGTACGTAACTTATATCTTTTCTTTATGAAAACTGCCTCTGCATTTTTACGCTTAATCCGTTATCCTAATCTGATTTTTATTGGGCTCACGCAGTTTTTATTTTATTTGGCAATGATTCGGCCTGCATTTCAAGCAGTCGGTAAAATTGATCCTCTTGATTATTTTGGAACTTTTTTATTGATGGCTGCATCAGTATTGATTGCTGCAGGCGGATATGTAATCAATGATTATTTTGATTTGAATATTGATCGAATAAACAAACCCAATAAGTTAGTAGTTGACCTAGTGATCAAACGGAGATGGGCCATTTTATGGCATTTAGGTTTTTCTATTTCTGGTCTCTTATTAAGTTTTGTCGTATCATCAATGGTAGAAAATTATTTGCTTTTTATATGCAATACCATTACTGTTATTTTACTTTGGTTTTATTCTACTACGTTTAAAAAGCAACTTTTATCGGGAAATATAATTATTTCATTATTAACCGGATGGGTTATAATGGTTCAATATGTTGCGGTTACCCCTATTAAAATAGGAATAGGAAACTTTGAAGATATTCTATTATTTAGGCGCCTATATAAATATGCAATTCTTTATGCGGGTTTTGCATTCATTATATCACTGATACGGGAGGTGGTGAAAGATATGGAAGATATGGAAGGCGATAGACGATATGGTTGTAACACCATGCCCATTGAGTGGGGTATTCCTTCAACCCGAATTTTTGTTTCTGTCTGGATAATAGTTTTATTAGGCTGTTTGATCGTTATACAATTTTATGCATTTCAACTTCAATGGTGGTGGTCTGTTTTATATAGTGTATTATTCTTGATCTTACCTTTAATCAAATTTTTTAGGTTACTTGCAAAGGCTAGTATGACACAAGATTTCCACCAGCTTAGTACATTATTGAAATGGATCATGTTTTCGGGAATTTTATCTATGCTTTTTTTCAAATGGTATAATCTATGAAGAAGATCATTCTGGCATCTCAGTCCCCCAGACGTAAACAATTGTTGGAATGGGCTGAAATAGATTTTGATGTGATTACGTCTGATATTACCGAGGATTGGCCTGAAGGTATGCCCTTGAACGAAATACCGATTCATATTGCACGAAATAAAGCACTAGATGTAAAAAAATCTGATTCATTTTATACGTATCCTACTAATACTCCTATTGTGGCAGCGGATACTGTTGTGATAATACAGGATAAGATACTTGGTAAACCTGCATCAAGGGATGAAGCAATATTCATGTTGAGCAGTTTGTCAGGACGCTCTCATCATGTTATAACGGGCGTGGTTATATTGAAAGGTGAAGATGAATATGCTTTTGCTGAAACTACAGAAGTTAATTTTCATGATTTATCCAAACAAGAGATTGAAAATTATGTGGATCAGTACAAACCTTTCGATAAGGCTGGTTCATATGCCATTCAAGAATGGATAGGCGTAGTAGGTATTAAAGGAATTCATGGAGATTTTTATAATGTTATGGGATTGCCTGTAAGTAGGGTTGTACGTCTTTTATACTCTTTATAGTGTTTATTTTCTTCCATTGATTGGATATTTTTCACATGCCAGTTGCCTTTCACTATGGTAGCTTGCTACTATGAATGAAAAATTATTGCATTTCATCTGGCAGTATCAAATTTTTAATTCTATAGCCTTAACTACAACACAATTTGATAGGCTAACTATTTTAAATCCCGGTAAATGGAATCATAATCAGGGACCCGATTTTGGTATGGCCCGTATTCTTATAAATGGAGAACAATGGATAGGGAATATAGAGCTACATGTTCGTTCTTCAGATTGGCATTTACATCATCATGATCAGGACCCCAATTATAAAAATGTAATTTTACATGTTGTTTGGCAACATGATCTTGACAACAATTTTATTCCTGTTCTTGAGTTGGAATCAAGAGTACCTAGTCTCTTACTATCAAAATATCAAACCTGGTCTTTACAAAAATCTTTTATTTCTTGTTCTGGTAGTACTGGTTCGTTGGATATGCAGATTGTTTATCCTTTTTTGAAATGGCTTAACGCTAAACGACAAACACAAAGGTCAAAAGAAGTAATGATCCTTGTTGAGTCATTATCGGGAGATTGGGAAGAGGCATTTTGGCGACAACTAGCAAGAAGCTTTGGACATAAAGTAAATGCAGATTCATTTGAACGTATGGCTGAAAATTTACCCTATAAGATACTACTTCGTCATCAACATAATTTGAAACAGCTTGAAGCTCTGATATTTGGTCAGGCTGGATTATTGCATTCGGGAACTGGGGATGTATATGCGGATGAATTATATAAGGAGTTTATTTTTCTACGAAGAAAATACAAATTACGACGGAATGTTTTCCCTCTATATTTCTTGAGGATGCGTCCAATAAATTTTCCAACTATTCGATTGGCGCAGTTAGCCTCATTGATTCATCATCATCCAGATTTATTGAGGACTATAAAAGATTTAGAGGATCAGCAATCAATTAAGAAGTTATTAAAAATTTCGGCTGGTGCATATTGGAATACTCATTTTCGTTTCGGAGAAGAAACTTCATTTCAGTTAAAAAATATAGGCATAGGATTAATTGAAAAGATCATGATAAATACCATTATACCTTTTGTAAGAGCGTATCAGTCAAAAAGAGGTAAGCAACAACAACTACAGTACCTTGATGAGTGGACTTCAGAAATGAAATCAGAGTACAATTCTATAGTGACTGGTTTTTCCAACATTGGAATGGCCCCCCGAAATATGGAAGATTCGCAAGGGTTATTAGAATTAAAAAAGTCCTATTGTGATCAATTAAAATGTCTTGATTGTGCAATAGGTCGTTATTTGTTGCGTAAATAGCGTGACGTTTTTAAGTTGTAGGCCAATTGAAGTTAACCTGAACATCAATATCAGGATGGATACTTTCTTTAACCGGACAACTCCAGGCAATCGCCTCCAATTCGGATTTTCTTTCTGTAGAGAGCTCAAATTGTTCGGGATAATGAAATGTTAATATTATTTTGCTTACTCTCCTTGGGTTCCAACTCATAATCTTTTCAACATCAATACGGACCTTCTGTAAAGCTGCTTCCAGATCCCTGGCTTTAATGGCCATAGTCGTTAGCATACAAGAAGCTAATGACACAGCCAGCAGATCCGTTGGAGAAAACCTTTCGCCTTTTCCCTGATTATCGGTTGGCGCATCTGTTTCTATCGTAGATCCTGATTGTACGTGAGTGCAGAAAGTTCTTAGGTCTTTTGTATAAACAACAGAGGCTGTCATAGTATTTTTTAATAAATTTACAATTAAGAAAAATGAATAACGTGAAAATAGCCATTTTAAGTTTTTTAGCCGTTTTAGGCTCCATCAGTTCTATTGCTCAAAATAAGTTGGATAAACAGGATCGGAAGGATGAGAAAAGGGCTAAAATTAATCAGATGCTGAAATTAGAGGAAGAAGGTGAGCCTGGATATGCTAAGCACGGCATTTTTCACTTTAAATTTAATACCGATGGTTATGGATTTGGATATGAGATTGGAAGATCCAAATCTATTTTCAACACAACTATCTATCAGATAGAGTTTAATGAAAAAAAACACCGTAAGGAAGAAAAGCAGTCCAGAGGAAGTGGAAACTTCGTATTTGGAAACCCCTTTGTTTTTGGGAAGCAAAATTATTTTTATCAGGTAAAACTTGGTATAGGTCAGCAACGAATGATTGGAGGAAAAGGGAATAAAAATGGGGTTGGAGTTTTTGGTATTTATGCCTTAGGCTTAACTGCAGGCTTAGAAAGACCATATTATATTGATGTACAAGATCCTCCGAATTCAGGTAAAGTAAGGACTATTTCCTATTCAAAAGCGGATAGTGCCGTCTTCATGAGTCCTGAAATCTTGGGTGGTTCAGGATTAAAAGGATGGAATGAGATGAATATCGTTCCTGGTTTCCATGCTAAAACCGCTTTACGATTTGATTGGGGTCGATTCAATAATACCATTTCTGCAGTTGAAGCCGGGTTTAATTTTGAGTATTACACCAAAAAAATTGACCAAATGGTTGGTGTGCCTCCTACAGCTTTTTTTATGAATGGCTATCTCGCTGTACTTTTTGGCAACAGAAAGTAAACTATTTTTGTCCTCTGATGTCTTTAAGTTATGAAGGAATTACCAGTACTGGATAACATAGTGGAACAACGTATCAAGAAACCCGATTGGTTAAGAGTTCGGTTGCCCATTGGTGAAGGATATAAAAATGTTAGAAATTTAGTAGATACACATAAACTGCATACCATTTGTGAAAGTGGCAATTGCCCTAATATGGGTGAATGTTGGGGAGCCGGAACAGCAACGTTTATGATACTGGGAAATGTGTGTACTAGAAGTTGTGGATTCTGTGCTGTTGCCACTGGTAGGCCCGAGCCCGTTGATTGGGATGAGCCTCAACGTGTGGCAGAAGCTATTTTTCTAATGAAAGTTAAACATGCAGTTATTACCTCAGTGGATCGTGATGAATTAAAAGATGGTGGTAGTACGATATGGTACAATACCATAAAAGCTGTAAGGTCCTTAAGTCCGGGTACAACTTTAGAAACTCTTATTCCTGATTTTAAAGGTGAAAAAGATAATATCCTTCGTATAGCAGAGGCAGCTCCAGAAGTGGTTTCACATAACATTGAAACGGTAGAAAGGCTTACGCGTAAGGTTCGAATTCAGGCAAAATACTGGAGAAGTATGGATGTTTTGCGGACGCTTAAAGATGCCGGTATGCGCACTAAATCCGGAATTATGCTGGGATTAGGCGAATCCATGGAAGAAGTAGTCCAAACGATGAAAGATCTTCGTGAAAGTAATGTGGACGTGATTACCATTGGACAATATCTACAGCCCACCAAAAAACATTTACCTGTTGTGCGATTTGTTCATCCCGACGAATTCAAAGATCTTACACGAATTGGATATGAACTCGGATTTGATTATGTGGAGTGTGGACCTTTAGTTCGTTCCTCTTATCATTCGGAACGTCATGTGATGGCGGGTATTGGAAAGCAAGAATGGGAAAACAGCCTGCATGTTTAATAAATTCAGTTCGCTTTTATTCGTTTTAATTCTTTTTACTGAACCTCTTTTTAGTCAGGAGTGGCAAAATGTTACAGCATCATTTGGAACATTGCCCTCTGGAATTACTATTTTTAAAACAACTGATCCCGTTGCGGGGAGACCTTTTATTGCTTATATAGCTGAAATAGATCTCAAGAATAAGGCTTTGGATTTTATTACCGATACCAGTTTCGGAAGACGTCTGACACCTCAAACTTTTTTTTCAAAAAATGATAATCCCTACATAGTAGTAAATGGAACTTTTTTTGATTTTGCCACTAATCGAAATTTAAACGCAGTGGTAATGAATCATAAGCTGGTGTCCTTTAATGTACATGATCAAGTGGTTAGGGGAAAGGATAGCATCCACATTTGGCATACCACTAGAAGTGCCTTAGGGATCTATAAAAATAGATCCGCAGATATAGCCTGGTTATTTACCGATAGTTCATTGACCAGAGCAAAAGCTTTTCAGTTACCCCCTAAACCATGGCGTGATACCATTACCCATCATAAATTGCCCTTCTGGGAAACTAAATACAGTCAGAGAGCCAGATCCTGGAAAGTAGAAACAGCTATTGGTGGTGGTCCAGTATTGGTTCAAGATGGGAAAATGATGATCACGAATAATGACGAACGTATGTTCTCCGGTAAGGCGATCCAAGATCTTCATCCCCGAACAGCAATGGGCTATACTTCTGATGGTAAATTATTGATATTAGCAGTAGAAGGTCGTAATCCAAAAATTGCAGAAGGTGCCAGTTTGATTGATATGGCTGAAATATTGGTGAAATGGGGTTGCAAAGAAGCATTGAATCTAGATGGGGGAGGAAGTAGTTGTTTGCTAGTGAATGGTAAGCAAACAATTAAACCCTCCGATAAGGAAGGTCAACGAGCAGTCCCTGCTGTTTTTATCGTTGCGAAAAAATAATTATTGATCTACTCGGCTTTCCCATACCAGGGCACTTGCGCCCAATATTGCAGCATCTGCTTCTTTTAATTCCGAGAAAATGATTTTTACTTTATTTTGGAAAATTGGCAGAAGATTTTTCTCCATATGCTCTCTTGTTGGTTTCAAAATCAACTCTCCAGCTTTAGACATTCCTCCAAAAAGAATTATGGCTTCAGGACTGCTGAACATAACAAAATTGGCAAAGGCCATCCCCAATATTTTACCCGTAAATTCATATACTTCTTTAGCTAATGCATCACCTTTCATGGCACATTCATAAACGATACGTGAATCAATTTCGGTTGTATCGTAGTTGCGCATGAGTGATGGTTGCTCTGGTCTTGTTTCTAAGAATTCTACTGCCGTTCTAGCTACACCAGTTGCAGAAGCATACGCTCGACGCGGTAA
>CAYTXC010000003.1:91118-162030 GCA_964441425.1 uncultured Sphingobacterium sp.
ATCGGGAATAGTAATCGTATGTCCAAGCTCTCCTGCAAATCCATCATGTCCATAAATTAGCTGTCCGTTCGCTACAATTCCGCTGCCTACACCTGTACCAAGCGTAATCATGATGAAATCTTTCATACCCTTTGCAGCTCCATAAGTCATTTCACCAACTGCAGCTGCATTAGCATCATTTGTTAAACGTGCAGGTAATCCAAAACGTTTAGCAAATAATTCTGCAACGGGTATAATTCCTTTCCAACGCAGATTTGGTGCATATTCTATGGTGCCTTTATAAATATTCCCATTCGGTGCGCCAATTCCAATTCCCCTGATATGGCTATTCCCTCCAACTTCACTTATTGCAGGGGATAGAGCATGGAATAGTTCATCAATAAAATCATTAATATCCTCATGCTTTAATGTAGAAATAGCTCCATGATACGAAATATCGCCACGATGATTGACCAATCCAAATTTTGTATTGGTGCCCCCAATATCGATGCCAATGGCATATTGTTGTGAAATCGTAATACTCATCTTTCCAATATCATTTAGTGACCACCACCGATCTGCTGATCAAAGTCAAGGCCTTGTTTTTTCAACACTTCTTTCATCTTTAGAGCTAATAAGGCCAATACAGCAAAACAAGCGGCTGCTACCAGATAAGACTTATGAAGATCCCATCCATCACCAACAGCACCTTGTAAGGGTGGGATGATGGCGCCGCCTAAAATCATCATGATCAACATGGCGGATCCTTCACTTGTATATTTTCCTAGTCCACCTATACTCAAGGCAAAAATACATGGCCACATTACAGAGCAGAAAAGACCTCCAGCGATAAAAGAGAATGCTGATACAATTCCTGTAGTGAATGAGCCAATAATCATGGCCACTGCTGCTAAAACCGAGACGGTAACTAAAGTTTTGACAGGCTTCTCCTGTCCAAACATAAAAGCAGCAATAGCAACGGCAATAGCGATTCCATAAGGATAAAGATTAGAGATCTCTGATCCATAAAGCTTATTCACGAATAAAACTACTCCGAATGCAATAAAAGGAACAATTATAGTAGCCAATGTTTTGGTCGTTCCTTTAAGATTGAAAACACTGATTGCACCTGTCCATCTACCAATCATCAAGCTCCCCCAATAAAGAGAAATATATTGTGAAATTTCACTTTCATCCAATCCAGTTGCATTAAAGTAACCAGGTTGTTTTAGTAATGCTCCAAAATTATTATCGATGGTCACTTCAACACCCACGTAAACGAAAATCCCAATCATCCCATATATTAGTTGTGGGAATTTCATGGCGCCCCAGCCTTCAGGTTGTACAGCAGCTTTATGGTTGCTGTAAAACAATATAATCAGCACAACAGCCATAGAGGCAATCAATAGTGTAAGTTTTGATACCGCTGTAAACTGACCTACCAAAATGATGGCAAAAATCAACCCGGTCATTAAAAGCAAAGAACCTGATGCTTTTTTGGCACTTTCAAACGGTTCATCATTTTTCCCTTCAGGTAAGCCTGAAAACATGAAGAATAAAGCTACGGCAGCAAATACACCGGCAACGATCAAATAAAGGTTATTGATGTTCTTGACGGTTACTTCTGCATGAGCCTCACCAACTGTTCCAAATAAAAAGAAACTAACAATGATTGGTCCGAGAGTTGTACCTAAAGAATTGATTCCACCACCCAGATTTAAACGATGCGAACCAGTTGCAGGATCTCCTAACGAGATCGCAAAGGGTTGAGCACAGGTTTGTTGTAAGGAGAACCCCAAGGCTACAACAAACAAAGCACCTAAGATGGCGTTGAATGATTCTGCATTAGCGGAAGGAATGATCAGTAAAGCGCCAATAATAGATATGCCGAGACCATAAATTATGCCTTTTTTATAGCCTATCTTATTAATGATGTCGTAACCTACAAGATTAGATATTATAAAGAGGATGAGTGAACCAATAAAATAGGCTCCATAAAAAGCGGAACCGATCAGCTGAGACTCAAATTGAGATAACTTGAAATGTGTTTTACAAAAGGGGATCAAGATGCTATTAGAGGCTGCTATAAAGCCCCAGAAAAAAAACACAAGGACCAAAGTACTTAAGGCGCTGTAGTTGGTTGCCTGTTTTTGTTGGCTCATAAACAATGGGTTTAATCGTTTAAGCGTTGAAAATAGTAAGAAATTGTAAGGAGAAAAAGTTTTTATAATCATAAGCTATTCGGGAAAACGTTCATATATTGAAGAACATCAAAAATATTTAGTAGCCTTAATGGAAATCATTCATGTTACCGCAGAATGTTACCCTATAGCTAAAGCTGGAGGTTTAGGGGATGTGTTGGGGGCTTTACCAAAATATCAGCATGATTTAGGTCATAGGGCCAAAGTCGTGATGCCTATGTATCGAACCAGCTACTTGTATCAAAATCAATGGGAAGTGGTGCATAAAGGTGGTGGTAATCTTGGTAACAGTTGGTTTGATTACACTGTCATTCGAGAATCAACCCATAAACATGGATTTGATCTTTACTTGATTGATATCAATGGGTTACTGGATAGGGAAAAAGTTTATGGTTATTCCGACGATACAGAACGATTTATTTCCTTTCAGATTGCTGTAACGGATTGGATATCCCGTTGGGAACATTGGCCAGATGTGGTACATGTTCACGATCACCATACTGCCCTGATTCCTTTCATGATGCAACATTGCTATGCCTACAGAAAATTATCGAAAGTTCCCGTTGTATTAACGATACATAATGCTCAATACCAAGGTCAATTTTCCTGGGATAGAAGCCATTATCTACCTGAATGGGATCTTTGGAAATCTGGTATTCTTGAATGGGGAGGATCAATTAACCCCCTGGCTGCTGGTATAAAAGCAGCCTGGAAGGTGACTACTGTTAGTCAGCATTATATGGATGAACTCCGATTATCCAGTAATGGACTTGAGCCACTGTTTGAATATGAAAAAGGTAAATGTCTGGGTATTTTAAACGGAATTGATACCCATGTTTGGGATCCTGAAAAAGATGCTTATCTGGATTTACATTATAACGTGCATAATGCTTCCAGCATAAAAAAGAAGATCAAATCTGATCTCTGTAATGCCTTTGATCTAGATCCAGCAAAACCCTTGATTATTTTTATTGGGAGGTTAGTAGGGGAAAAGGCTGCTGATCTTCTGCCTCAGGTAATTCAAGATAGTTTCTATCATTTAGGTAGAGAAATGAATTTTCTCCTCTTAGGAAGTGGTGACCCCGAAGTAGAATCACAACTTGAAGTGTTGAAAAAGATTTCTTGGGGAGATTATAATGTGTATATTGGTTACAACGAAAAATTAAGTCATCAAATGTATGCAGGTGCTGATTTTTTACTCATGCCATCACGAGTGGAACCTTGTGGTCTGAATCAGCTTTATGCTTTGCGATATGGTACTATTCCCATTGTCCGTAAAACGGGTGGATTGAAAGATACGGTAATTGATATTGGTGATCCAGGTGGATATGGAATTCATTTTTATCATGCTTCTGTTGGGGATATAACAGAAGGAATTTATAGAGCCATTCAGTTATACAAGGACAAAGAAAGATTTGAAGAGCTAAAACAGGTCGTGATGAAACTAGATTTCAGTTGGGATCGCAGTGCTCAAGCATATTTAGAAGTATATCAATCTTTAAAATAATATGTATGAATAAAGAGGTGATTGCCATAATTCTTGGCGGAGGTGTGGGAAGCAGATTAAAACCCTTGACAGCAACAAGAAGTAAACCAGCCGTTCCCATTGCGGGAAAATATCGATTGGTCGATATTCCTATTTCCAATTGCCTGAATTCAAATGTGGGTCGAATGTTTGTCCTGACCCAATTCAATTCGGCATCTCTGAATAAACATATTAAGAATACCTATCATTTCAGTGCTTTCAGTTCAGCATTTGTGGATATCATCGCTGCAGAGCAAACGTCTGATAATCCAAATTGGTTTCAGGGAACGGCAGATGCCGTACGTCAATCACTCCGTCATGTGGAGCAACATGATTTTGAATATGTATTGATCCTGTCTGGAGATCAGCTTTATCAGATGGATTTTGAAAAAATGCTGAATAATCATATAAAATCAGAAGCTGAAATTTCTATTGCTACCATTCCGGTCATCGCTCGCGATGCTACGGAGTTTGGAATTTTAAAGGCTGATGAACATCATTATATTACCTCTTTTATCGAAAAACCGAAAGCAGATGTGTTACCCGGTTGGATAAGCGATACTGGAGAAGATATGCGTAAAGCTGGTCGCATATATCTGGCCAGTATGGGTATCTATATTTTTAACCGGAAACTATTATTTGATCTATTACAAGAGGATTTTGCAAACTCTACCGATTTTGGTAAAGAGATCATTCCTAATTCCATTGAAAAGCATCGTGTAGTTAGTTATCAATATGAAGGCTATTGGACAGATATCGGAAATATTTCTTCATTTTTTGAAGCTAATCTTGCTTTATGTGATGAAGTTCCTGCCTTTAATTTATTTGACAATAGCAAGATCGTATATACTCGATCCCGCATGCTTCCTCCTGCAAAGATCAGTGGTACTACTTTAGAAAGAACAATCATTGCAGATGGTTGTATCATAAATGCTTCACGAGTAGAAAATAGTGTGGTTGGAATCAGGACTCGAATAGGACTTGGATCTACAGTGGTCAATACTTATATTATGGGGTCGGATTATTACGAAACTTTTGATGATATGAATCAGGCAACTAGAAGTGGATTACCCAAACTTGGTATTGGCGAACGTTGTTATATTCGCAATGCCATCATCGATAAAAACTGCCGAATAGGAGATGATGTTCGTATCAATGGTGGGGCACATCTCGCCAATACCGATCATACACTTTATACGGTAAAAGAAGGTATTGTGGTAGTGAAAAAAGGTGCAGTTTTGCCAAATGGATTTGTGATTTAATTTTTTTTATGGAATCAACGGTTGCCCAACAAGTTTCTTCAACTTCTGGTTTGAAACCCAAACCCAGAATGAGTATTAGCCAGATTTTCAATATGAGTCTTGGCTTTCTAGGTATTCAATTCGGTTTTGCCCTACAAAATTCCAATGCATCAGGGATTCTTAGAAATTATGGGGCAGATGTTGAACATCTTTCCTGGTTCTGGATCGCTGCTCCATTGGTAGGTTTGATCGTTCAACCTATTGTAGGCTATTACAGTGATCGTACTTGGAATCGATTAGGAAGACGAAGGCCTTATTTTTTAGCAGGTGCCATTTTATCAGCGAGTGCACTTGCATTAATGCCTAATGCTAACATTTTGGGGTCAATCGCTCCTCTACTCTTGATCGCGGCAGGTTTCTTAATGATCATGGATGCCTGTTTTAATTTGGCCATGGAACCTTTCCGGGCCCTTGTAGCCGATAATTTACCCGATGAACAACGTACATCAGGTTTTGGTGTACAAACCTTTTTAATTGGAGTAGGAGCTGTTTTGGGTTCTTGGCTCCCTTATATACTCAGTAGTTGGTTTGGCGTTTCAAAAGATGCTCCTGCAGGTGTAGTGGGAGATAATGTGAAATGGTCTTTTTATATTGGCGCTCTCGTTTTTATAGGTTCCATTGTTTGGACGGTCATTAAAACAAAAGAATATCCACCAGAGGAATATGCTCGTTATCATGGTAAACAAATTGAATCTACTCATGGTTTGCTAGATATATTCACTGATCTGTTTAAAATGCCCAAAACCATGAAACAATTGGGTTGGGTTCAATTCTTTTCTTGGTTCGCTTTATTTGGCATGTGGGTTTACACCACGGATTCTATTGCTACTCATGTAATGGGACTCTCTATTGATGATAAAAGTTCAATACAATACAGAGAAGCACAGCAATGGACTGGAGTCATCTTTGGTGTATATAATGGTGTATCGGCCATTTATGCCCTTCTTTTACCAACCATTGTAGCTAAGATCGGTCGCAAAAAAACACATGCTCTCTCATTGGCATTGGGGGGATTAGGTTTATTATCTTTTTTAATCGCCCCTAATAAAGAATTTTTAATCTTTTCCATGGCACTTGTGGGTATAGCATGGGCAAGTATTCTAGCTATGCCTTATGTCATTCTCTCTAGTTCTATTCCCGCTGGCAAAATGGGTATATACATGGGAATTTTTAATTTCTTTATCACCATTCCCCAAATTCTGAATGGAGTGGTAGGCGGACCATTAGTCAAATATGTTTATGGAAATCAACCTGTATTTGCTTTAATGATGTCTGGACTATTTATGATTGCAGCTGCCGCCAGTGTTATCTTTGTATTTGACCCTGCTGATACAGCAGAAAAAGCGAAATAAAATTTTTATGAAGAAAATCTATTTATTTTTTTGCTTACTTATTTCTATTTCAAATTCTCTTATTGCGCAACCAAAACTTTATCCTTCACATTGGTGGGTTGGAATGAAACATACGACTCTACAGATCATGGTGCATGAAAAGGAAATCGGAACAAAAAAAGTGGCCATGAAACCTTATGCTGGAGTTAAATTGGTAAAGTCCTATATTCCAGAAAATAAAAACTATTATTTCCTTGATTTAACCATTTCGCCTACCGTTAAGCCAGGTAATTTGGAATTTATTTTTTCTGGTAATACGTCCACAACGATTTCCTATGAACTCAAAAAGCGAATAGGAGGGAACGGAGAAAAAAGAGTTAAGGGTGTTACTTCACGTGATTTGGTTTATCTTATCATGCCTGATCGATTCTCCAATGGAGATAGTTCAAATGATGTTGTACAAGGCTTAAGAGAAACACTACATGATCGTAAGAATCCATGGTCTCGCCATGGAGGGGATATTAAAGGTGTTGAAAATAAACTCGATTATTTGAAAGATCTTGGCATTACTTCCGTTTGGATGACACCTGTAGTTGAAAATGATATGCCACTTCAGTATGAGTGGGGGAATAATGTGGCAGGATATCATGGTTATTGGATAACCGATCATTATACTATAGATCCTCGATTTGGTGGAAATTCGGCTTATAAGCAAATGGTGGAAACCGCTCATTCAAAAGGAATGAAGGTTATTCAGGATGCGGTCTATAATCATGTTGGAAGCCATCACTGGTTTATACTTGATCAACCAATGAAAGATTGGTTGAATAATTGGCCAAGTTATCAAGGATCTAATCATAAGGAAGAGGTATTCTTTGATCCTTATTCTTCATCGATTGATAAGAACATCATGGTTGGTGGATGGTTTGTACCGCATCTGCCAGATCTGAATTTAAAAAATCCATGGTTAGCGAAATATCTTATTCAAAATGCTATTTGGTGCACAGAAGAATTTGGTATTGATGGTTGGAGAGTAGATACCTATAAGTATTGTGATGAACAATTCATGAATAATATCAACACTGCATTGGAAGCGGAATTTCCCAAGATTACCATCTTCGGTGAATCCTGGTGTAATAATCCGTTGGGGAGTGCTTATTTCACTCAAAATAATCTGGATGTACCTTTCAAACATAATGTTCAAGGGGTAACAGATTTTCCTATCGCATTTGGAATGAAAGATGCAGTTTTACAAAATGGCGGAACTAATCAGTTATATTCTTTGTTGGCTCAAGATGTGCTTTATAAAAATCCATTACGAAATTGTATTTTCCTGGAGAATCATGATATGGACCGGATACTATCTGTTTTAGGTAATAGTGTTGCTAAATTAAAAATAGCAACAGGACTATTATTCACCATAAGGGGGATACCTCAGGTGTATTATGGAACAGAAGTTCTTATGAAAAATTTCAAAAATCCAAGTGATGCAGAAGTTCGAAGAGATTTCCCCGGTGGTTGGAATGGCGATCCTGACAATAAATTTCTGACTTCAGGCAGAACGGCTGAAGAGAATGATTATTTTAATTTCTTTCGAAATCTGGCTCAATATCGTCAAACGAATCCAGCTTTACAAACAGGTAAAACCTTGCAATATCAACCTAGGGAAAATGTTTATGTATATTTCAGATATACAGATCAACATCGGGTAATGTGCATCGTGAATCCTAATAATACCCCTGCTTCTATTGAATTGAATCAATTTAAAGAAGGATTATCCGGGAAAGTTTCCGGGAAACATATTCTCACGGGAAATGTCGTAAATCTTACAGGGAAAATGGACATTCCTCCGCAAAGCTTCCAACTTATTGAATTATAATCATGCGTGCTAACCATCCCAAATATGAAGAACAACATTTCATTGATACCAGCAGATCTGTTTGGAACTATTCGTTGTTTACCGATGACGTGATTCGAAATTTTCAGCAGGGCACACTTTATACTGCTTATCAATATTTTGGGAATAAACAAATAGACATTCTTGACCGCAGTGGTTCATATTTTGCAGTTTGGGCTCCTAATGCAACAAATGTTTTCGTAAAGGGTAATTTTAATGACTGGCAAAATGATACTCATCCCTTATTCGTTCGTTTAGATAATAGTGGAATTTGGGAAGGCTTTATACCCGATTTACCACGTGGTGAAATTTATAAGTATCATATTGAAGGATTTGAAGGGAAAGTACTGGATAAAGGAGATCCTTATGCACATTTTTGGGAACATAAACCTAAAACAGCCAGTATAACTTGGAATTTTGAATATAGTTGGCAAGATGAACAATGGATGAAGTTCAGAAAAAAGCATAATGCTTTAGATGCCCCTTTTTCTGTTTATGAAGTGCATCTGGCCAGTTGGCGACGTCCTGATCCGTCAAATAATGAATCTTATTTTTCATATTGGGAAATTGCGGAACGCCTAGTGCCCTACGTTAAAGAAATGGGATTTACTCATGTTGAATTCATGCCAGTTATGGAATTCCCATTTGATGGTTCGTGGGGTTATCAGGGAACAGGTTTTTTTGCCCCAACATCACGCTTCGGACATCCAGAGGAATTCATGGCTATGATCGATTATTTTCACCAGGAAGGAATAGGGATTATCCTTGATTGGGTTCCTTCTCATTTTCCTTATGATGCTCATGGTCTTTATATGTTCGACGGAACGCATACTTATGAATATGCAGATATGCGTAAGGGGTTTCATCCAGATTGGAATAGTTATGTATTCAATTATAAAAGGGGAGAGGTCCGATCATTCCTGATCAGTAGTGCTCGTTTCTGGTTTGATCAATTTCATATTGATGGCATACGTGTGGATGCTGTTTCCTCCATGCTCCGTTTGGACTATTCTCGTAAAGATGGAGAGTGGGAGCCCAATGAATTTGGTGGTAATGGAAATCTTGAAGCTATAGAATTCATCAAAGCGCTGAATGAAACCATTTATCGTGATTTTCCAGATGTTCAAACGATTGCCGAAGAGGCAACAGATTGGCCAGGAGTATCCCGTCCAACTTTTCAGGATGGACTAGGTTTTGGAATGAAATGGATGATGGGATGGATGCATGATACTTTAAGCTATTTTAAGCAAGATCCTTTTTATCGAAAAGACAAACAGGATCAGTTTACATTCAGCTTAATGTATTACTACGATGAGAACTTTATGCTTCCATTAAGTCATGATGAAGTCGTTCATGGAAAATCGCCCATGCTCTTCAAAATGCCTGGAGATGATTGGCAGAAAATGGCGAATTTACGTTTGCTTTACCTGTACATGTTTACTCATCCTGGTGCAAAATTATTGTTCATGGGAAATGAGTTCGGACAAACATCAGAATGGAATTATTTGTCAGAATTAGATTGGCATTTGCTACAATATGAACCTCATCATAAATTGAAGTATTTCGTTAGCCGATTATGCCACATTTATAAATCAGAACCCGCTTTATATGAATTGCAATTTCATCCATCAGGTTTTGAATGGGTTGATCTTAATCATAGACAGGAATCTGTAGTTGTATATAAACGAAAAGGACGGTCTTCAAAAGATGAGCTTTTGATTGTTTTAAATTTAACACCTGTTGTACGATATGATTGGATCATTAAACTAAGTGAACCGGGAGATTGGCAAGAGATCCTCAACTCTGATGACCTGCAGTTCTATGGTACAGGGAATGTTTATAATCCAAATATCTGTATCAATGAATCCCATGATATGATCTTAAATTTACCTCCACTGGGAGGAATAATACTTCGAAGATCGACTACATTCGCTCAGGAACCTTAATGCCCAGTAAGCTCATACTGGATTTGATAACATTCGCGGTAATTTGACTCAGCTTTAGCCGAAGTTGTTTCTTTTCATTACTCTCTGCTTGGGTTACGGAATGTTCAGCATAAAAAGAGTTAAATAACTTGGCAAGATCAAAAACATAAATGGCAATTAGAGAGGGATTATGTTCAGCTACAGCTTGCTCAATAGTCATCCCGAAACGCTCTAACTGTACAATCAATTCTTTTTCCAACGGCAATAGATCGTTTCCAATATGAACAGAAGCTTCGGGACTTTCTTTTCTTAAAATGGAGCGGATACGTGCATGTGTATATTGCACAAACGGACCGGTGAAACCATGGAAATCAATAGATTCCTCTGGGTTGAAAATCATTTTTTTCTTTGGATCAACCCGTAGAAGAAAGAATTTCAAAGCACCTAAACCTAACATCAGGTAAAGTTCTTTCAATTCATCCGAACTGAAATCCTTTACTTTCCCTAATGCTTCTGTATGTTCAGCAGATATACGAACCATCTCATCAACGAGGTCATCTGCGTCAACAACTGTACCTTCTCGGCTTTTCATTTTTCCAGATGGAAGTTCTACCATACCATAAGAAAGATGATAGATACCTTCTGCAGAAGGAAGTCCAAGTTTTTCGCAAATCAGTTTCAATACTTTGAAATGATAATTCTGTTCATCGCCTACCACATATATACTTTCATCACATGTATATTCATTGTATTTCTCTATAGCTAATCCAATATCCTGTGTTATATAAACAGCGGTTCCATCTTTTCGCTGAACAATTTTTTCATCTAGGCCATCCGCAGTTAGATCTATGGACACACTGCCGTCTTCTTTTTTTTGAAAAATATTTTTAGATAGCCCTTCCTCCACCATTTTTTTTCCGAGAATATAGGTTTCGCTTTCGTAATAGGTGCGATCAAAATCAGAACCTATTCGTTTGTATGTGGTGTCAAACCCTTCATACACCCATCCATTCATTGTCTTCCAAACGTTAATCACGTCAGGTTTACCAGCTTCCCAATCCACTAGCATTTGTTGTGCTGCTTTCATAATCGGAGCCTCTTTTTCTGCGATATCTTTGGATATTCCAGAAGCGATCAAACTTTCCACTTCAGCTTTATAGGCATCGTTGAATTTAACGTAATAATCCCCAACAAAATGGTCTCCCTTAATACCAGTAGAGGCAGGAGTGGATCCATTTCCAAACCATTCCCAGGCGATCATACTTTTACATATATGAATTCCACGATCATTAACAATACAGCTTTTGATCACATCATAGCCCCCAGCTTTCAGGATTTCGGCAATACTCCAGCCAAGGAAGTTATTACGAAGGTGACCAAGGTGTAATGGTTTATTTGTATTGGGCGATGAATATTCTACCATTACTTTTTTCCCATTTTTAGGATGAAGCCCAAAACAAGTATTATCCGCTTGTTTTTGTATGATGTCCAACCAATACGATGTGGATATCGTAAGATTCAAAAAGCCCTTGATAACATTGAATGCTGAGAATAAAGTAGGATTAGACTCGATGAGCGCCATCCCAAGTTCCTGCCCTAAAGTATCTGGACTTTTTTTCAGGGGTTTAACCAGGGAGAAAAGAACAATGGTATAATCGCCCTCAAATTCAGGTTTTGTCTGGTTGATTTGATAGCTACATCCCTCTGCCAATGCCCCATACATGTTGCTTATCGTTAGGTCTGCTACTTCCCTGATTTTTGATACGATCATCTTACAATTACTTAACTTGTTCCTAAAATGATGACAAATGTACGATAAGCACAGGTTATCCTTATGGTTGATCTTATTTTTAATGAGCTGTAGTTCATCAAAGCATATGCAAAAATTACCCGAATTCGATAAGCAAGGCCATAGAGGAGCCAGAGGGCTAATGCCTGAAAATACCATTCCCGCTATGATCAGAGCTATTGATCTAGGTGTTACCACATTGGAGATGGATGTAGTGATCAGTAAGGATAATCAGGTAGTTGTTTCGCATGATCCATATTTTAACAGTTCTATTTCTACTAAACCTGATGGTAGTTTTCTTAAAGGGGGCGAAGAGAAATCATTTGTTTTGTATCAGATGAACTATGCTGAAATTCAAAAATGGGATGTAGGCAAAAAGCTGCATCCAATATTTTCAAAGCAAGAAAAAATACCAGCAGTAAAGCCTTTACTTTCAGTGTTGATCGATTCTGTTGAAGCGTATTTAAGTAAACAGAAAAATAGTAAAGTTTGGTATAATATTGAAACGAAATCTTCCCCATCTGGCGATGGAAAATTTAATCCGGATCCAGCGACATTTGTTGATTTGCTGATGGGTGTCATTAAATCAAAGCATATTGAGAATCGCACGGTTATCCAGTCTTTTGATATGCGCACTTTACAAGTTCTGCATGAAAAATATCCTAAGATGGTCACCTCTTTTTTATTGGAAGCTTCAAAAGCTTCTGATCTTGAGGGAAATTTGAAGAATTTAGGCTTTACGCCCTCTATTTATAGCCCTGAATATAGAACCGTGACAGCAGAAATGATTAAAGTATGTCACGATAAAGGCATGCGTATTATTCCCTGGACAATAAACGATGCTGCAGAGATTAGACGTCTAAGGGCCATGGGGGTAGATGGGATCATATCTGATTATCCTGATCTGTTTGATCGCTAAATGCTAATTTTGTTTCATGCGTTTAATTGAAGTTAAAACCAGTGCACATAAGAAGGCTTTTTTAGATGTAGCGCGCTATATCTATAAAAATGATCCGGAATGGGTTTGTCCACTGGAAAATGATATTGAATCAGTTTTTAATCCAACTAAAAATAATTTTCATTCGTTTGGGGAATGCACCAGATGGATATTGCAAGATGAAAATGGAGTTAATATTGGTCGTATCGCTGCTTTCATTAATCAAAAAAAAGCGTACCAGTATGATGTTCCAACAGGTGGTTGTGGTTTTTTTGAATGCATTGATGATGTTCATGCAGCGCATCTTTTATTTAATGTATCCAAAGAGTGGTTGAAAGAAAGAGGTATGCAAGCCATGTTAGGCCCGATCAATTTCGGGGAGAATGACATGTGGTGGGGATTATTGGTTGAAGGTTTTAGCAGTCCTTATTACGGCATGAATTATAATCCGGCATATTATAGAAATCTATTTGAATCCTATGGTTTTGTTACACAATACGAACAGATTTCAAATAAGATTGATACGGCTAATCCATTCCCTGAACGGTTTACTAAAATTGCAAACTGGGTTGCTGGGAAACCTGGTATAGAAATGAGACATTTTAAGGTTCAGGAGATGGATACGTTCGCTTCAGATTTCAAGGAGATCTATAATGATGCCTGGCAAGATTTCGAAAATTTTACACCCATAACAGATGCCACTATTCGGGAGTCATTTGAGAAGATGAGACCTATAGTGGATGAAAAGCTGATTTGGTTTGCTTATGTAGATGGAAAACCTGCAGCTTTTGTGGTCATTCTTCCGGATACGAATGAATTGATCAGAGGGTTGAATGGAAAACTAAATGTAATTGGGAAAATTCGTTTTATTTGGAATAAATACGCAGTTGGAAATAAGCGGATGAGAGCCGTGATCATGGGAACAAGAAAACAATTCCAGCGTTTTGGCTTAGAATCTGCATTATTCATAAAGTTGAAAGAATATACAGAGCCCACCAAGAAGTATAAAGAATTGGAATTATCCTGGGTGGGTGATTTTAATAAACAAATGATAGCCATACATCAAGCAACAGGTGCTGTTTTTGCCAAGAAGCATCTGACTATGCGTTGCTTGTTTTAGGTGATATGCTATCTTTGCATCTCTTTGAAGAATTTGATCATACATATTATCGACTTTTTCTATCCTCCTTTTAGAAATTGGATGGATATCAAAACGTTTCGTTATCTGGCTTGTGGAGGTGGAAATACGATGCTTGATATTTTTATTTACTTCGTTAGTTACCATTTTGTACTCCATAAGTCATTAGTTGATCTCAAGTTCTTGGCCATTAGTCCACATATCGCTGCCTTTATTATAGCCTTTTTCATCACGTTTCCAACAGGATTCTTGCTGATGAAATATATTGTTTTTACCGATTCTATATTACGAGGAAGGGTACAACTGATTCGATATTTCTTATTGGTTTTTGTTTGTATTCTGTTGAACTATATCTTCTTGAAATTATTTGTTGAGCAATTTGGTTTTTATCCTACCATTTCTAAAATCCTGACAACGGTAATTGTAGTATCCTTCAGTTATTTGACCCAGCGTTTTTACACGTTCAAGCAGTCTTCTGTTTCGGCAGAAACCACCCATCCGCCAATCCGTTAATTCGTCAATTTTGGCACCAGTTTCTGACATTTTAGCATATTCTATGCCTCGGCATACATCTTGCTAAAAAAGAGAGAATAAACAAGAAATTATCATGGGAAAAATTATCGGAATCGACCTCGGCACCACTAATAGCTGCGTGGCAGTGATGGAAGGTAACGAACCGGTGGTCATAGCTAATGATGAAGGTCGTAGAACTACCCCCTCTGTTGTCGCTTTTCTTAAGAATGGGGAGCGTAAGGTTGGCGATCCGGCTAAACGTCAGGCCATCACCAATCCTATCAATACCATTACCAGTGTAAAGCGGTTTATGGGTCGTCGTCACGATGAAGTATCGGAAGAAATGCAACACTGGAGCTATAAGGTTCAGAAAGGTGACAATAATACAGTGCGAATTGATATTGATGGCAGGTTATATACTCCCCAGGAGATCAGTGCTATGGTGCTTCAAAAAATGAAGAAAATAGCAGAAGATTATCTGGGTCAGGAGGTAACTGAAGCAGTTGTAACGGTTCCGGCTTATTTTAATGATGCACAGCGTCAGGCAACCAAAGAAGCCGGTGAAATTGCCGGTCTGAATGTTCGTCGTATCATAAACGAGCCTACCGCAGCAGCATTAGCGTATGGCCTAGATAAGAAAATGGCTGACAGCAAGATCGCTGTATTCGATTTGGGTGGTGGTACATTCGATATTTCCATCCTTGAATTGGGAGATGGTGTTTTTGAAGTAAAATCAACTAATGGAGATACCCATTTAGGGGGTGATGATTTTGACAAAGTGATCATGGACTGGTTGGCTGATGAATTCAAATCTGAAGAGAATGTGGATTTGCGTAAGGATCCTATGGCACTCCAACGTTTAAAAGAGGCTGCAGAGAAGGCTAAAATTGAATTATCAGCTTCTTCTGAAACGGAGATCAATTTACCCTACATCACAGCTGTAGATGGTGTACCTAAGCATCTGGTAAAGAAATTGACCAAAGCTAAGTTTGAGCAACTTGCAGATAAATTATTTGAACGTTGTTTAAAACCATGTGAGCAGGCTTTAAAAGATGCGGGAATGTCTGCTTCTCAGGTGGATGAGGTTATCCTGGTAGGAGGTTCTACCCGTATTCCTAAAGTACAGGAGATTGTAGAGAAATTTTTCGGGAAAAAGCCAAATAAGAGTGTTAACCCAGACGAAGCGGTAGCCATTGGAGCTTCTGTACAAGGTGGGGTACTAACCGGAGAAGTTAAGGATGTTTTACTACTCGATGTTACTCCATTGAACCTGGGTATCGAAACTATGGGTGGGGTGATGACAACCATGATTGCATCGAACACAACCATTCCAACGAGAAAGAGTGAAGTATTCTCTACAGCTTCTGATAATCAGCCTGGAGTTCAAATCCATGTTTTACAGGGTGAACGTCCAATGGCAAATCAGAATAAAAGCTTAGGTATTTTCAACCTCGATGGTATTCCCCCTGCACCACGTGGTGTACCACAGATTGAGGTTACTTTCGATATTGATGCCAATGGTATCCTGAATGTAAGTGCAAAAGATAAAGGAACCGGAAAGGAACAGAAGATACGTATCGAGGCGGGTAGTGGTTTGACCAAAGAGGAAATCGAAAAAATGAAGGCGGAGGCCAAGGCAAATGAAGCTACAGATAAAGCAGAAAGAGAAAAAATCGACAAGCTAAACGCTGCTGATGGTTTGATCTTCCAGACAGAAAAACAATTGAAAGAATTTGGCGATAAAGTACCTGCTGATAAAAAAGCTCCGATTGAAGCGGCTTTAACTAAACTTAAAGAAGCCCATAAGCAGCAAGATATGGATGCAGTTGATGCAGGAACTAAAGAATTAAATGATGCATGGATGGCAGCTAGTCAAGATATGTACAACGCAACGAATCAGGGTGCAACAGATGGTCAGCAGCAGGCTAATCCTGATGGCGGACAATCTGGAGAGAATGTTACTGATGCAGAATTTGAAGAGGTGAAATAACGGAACTGCGGTAAAAAAACATCATTTTATCAAAAAATAAAAAAGGGCCAATTGGCCCTTTTTTTTATTCTACTTCAGTCCAGGTATGATCGGCTAATAATTTCACCTTCGCTACAAAACGTTCGTAAGGAGCGGAACGACCCCATTCTTGAGGTGATATCATCGATATAAAAATTGATTCGTCTTTCTTTTCATACAGATGATAAACTTGACCGATTACGGGTTGAAAATTCAATTTTGCTTTATAGATCATCAGCGACAATTCTTTTCTCTTCTGGATTTCCTGCGCTTGTAAGGCCAGCAATTCGATCTGCTTGCGGATTTGGTCCAACTGCATGTTGGTTTGCTCCTCCATCGCCGTCAAAGCCTTATGGCGAATCATTCCTTCTTCGGTAGGTTTAATGATTGCGCCCGATACTGAAGCTGCATAAGGGAGAACACTCATTTGCTTGTGATAAACTTCCAGGTTAGTAAATGAGTTTCCTTCTGCGGTAAGTCCAGTATTGGTCAATTGTAAATACCCATTTGGCAGGATATCATGTTTTACGGTTAGGATGATTTGTTTATCCTTAAAAAAGTTGATCTCAAATTGGATAGAGTCAATAAAACATACACAGGCACTATCCATTACCTCATTTTCCAAAGGGTGTATTTCGCCATCAGCTATGATCCTGTATTCAGCCGCAAAAGCCTGATTTTCCAGGGTAACCCAATTATGATGAATGGTGAGTTCTTTCTTTTCTTTATCCGCCTCAATTCTATACGTTCCACTCTTAGGTCGATTTCCATAGTTATAGTTCCCTTTTTCGGGAAATAATTGCCAGCTGGCGAGAAAATTATAGGCTTTGATCATTATTAGGTATTCAATTCGCGTAAATCCTGAGATTTACTCTAACATCTACCAATAACTAAGCATTTTGTTCACTTTAAACAGATATATTCAATTAACTTTGCCTCGTTATGACAATAGAGCATATAAAAGATATGAGGGACCGTGTTCTCGTCCTGAGGAGGTTTCTTTGACGTTGCCAATCGACAACATAAAATAAACGAGGACCGCCAGCTGTCGCTTTCTCCCGGATTTTGGGATGATAATAAACGTGCGACTGAAATTCTGAAAACGATCAAACTAAATGAATTTTGGGTCAACCTTTTCCTATCGACAGAAGCGGCAGTAGAGGATTTTGCTGTCTTGTTTGAGTTCTGGAAAGAGGGAGAAGGAGACGAGGAGGATGTAAAGTTAGCTTATCAACAAGCTTTGAATGCCCTTGAAGAAGCGGAGTTCAAAAGCACGCTTAACGAACCAGAAGATGAACTTCCTGCTGTATTACAGATCAATTCAGGTGCCGGAGGTACTGAAAGTCAGGACTGGGCTGAGATGTTGGCCAGGATGTATCGGATGTATGGACAAAAGCAAGATTGGACAGTTACGGAACTAGATTGGCAGGATGGTGATGGTGCGGGGATAAAAACCTGTACTTTCCAGTTTGATGGTCCTTTTGCGTATGGTTTTTTGAAAGCCGAAAGCGGGGTACATCGATTAGTCCGTATTTCTCCGTTTGATTCCAATGCACGACGTCATACTTCATTTGCATCGGTTTATGTGTATCCTCTTATTGATGATACCATAGAAATTGAAGTGAATCCTGCAGATGTGGAATGGGCATTTTTCCGTAGTGGTGGATCTGGCGGTCAAAACGTTAATAAAGTGGAAACTGCTGTGCGTTTAACGCATAAACCAACCGGTATCATCGTGGAATGTCAGCAGGCCAGAACACAAGGTGAAAACCGTGAAAAGGCGATGACCATGTTGAAGAGTCGTTTGTATGAGGAAGAAATGAGGAAACGTGAGGAGATCAAAAACGCAAACAATGCCAGTAAGAAAAAAATTGAATGGGGCAGTCAGATCAGAAGCTATGTATTTCATCCCTATAAAATGATCAAGGACCATCGCACAGATTTTGAGGTTGGTAATGTACAACCTGTAATGGACGGAGAACTCGATGGCTTTATTAAGGCTTATCTTATGATGCAAAAAGAAACTGAATCTTAAAAAAATAGTAACGATATGCAAACCGGTTATGTAGCTTACCCAATACCTGTAAATGAGCCTGTATTAAGTTATGCCCCAGGTTCGCCAGAACGTAAACGTTTGAAAGAAGTTCTCGCTGAATTAAAAAGTTCTACTATAGATATTCCTATGTACATAGGGAGTGAAGAGGTAAGGACCAATACAAAAAAGAGTTTACACCCTCCACACGAAATCGCGCACACCTTGGGTTATTATTATGAAGGAGATGCATCTCACGTAAAAAAAGCGATTGATACAGCTTTGAAGGCAAGAGCTTCGTGGTCTGCGTTGAGCTTTGAGAACAGGGCAAATATCTTCCTAAAAGCAGCCGATCTCATCGCAACGAAATATCGCCCATATATGAATGGTACAACCATGTTGGGACAAAGTAAAAACGTTTTTCAAGCTGAGATTGACGCAGCATGTGAGCTCATCGATTTTCTGAGATTCAACGTTCATTATTTATCTGAAATATATAAGCAGCAACCCATCAGTTCTCCCGGCATACACAATCGGTCAGAATATCGTGCTTTGGAAGGCTTTGTGTTGGCAATCACACCCTTCAATTTTACAGCGATCGGCGGTAACCTACCCGCATCTGCAGCGTTATGCGGTAATGTGGTGGTTTGGAAACCAGCACATACACAATTGTACTCTGCCAATATGTTCATGAAAATATTAAAAGAAGCTGGACTTCCTGATGGCGTGATCAATATGGTGGTGGTTGATGGTAAAACATTAGGCGATATATGCTTTACACATCGTGATTTTGCTGGTGTTCATTTCACCGGATCAACAGGAGTTTTTAATCATATCTGGAAAACAATTGGAGAGAATATTTCAAATTATCGTACCTATCCAAGAATAGTGGGAGAGACAGGGGGTAAAGATTTTGTGATTGCTCACTCTTCAGCAGATGTTGATGTTGTAGCAACAGCATTGCTTCGTGGCGCATTTGAATTTCAGGGACAAAAATGTTCGGCAGCATCAAGGGCATATCTTCCATCCAATATTGCAGAAGCCATAAAAGCTAAGCTGGTTGAGGGAATCAAGAGTTTTAAGATGGGTTCTGTGGAAGATTTTTCAAACTTTATTAGTGCAGTTATTGATGAGAAAAGTTTTGATAAGATCAAGCAATACATTGAAAATGCCAAGCAATCTTCAGATGCCTCTATTTTAGCAGGAGGAAATTGCGATAAGTCGAAAGGATATTTTGTGGAACCAACCGTAATTGAAGCGAAAGATCCGAAATACGTGACTATGTGTGAAGAGATCTTTGGTCCGGTATTAACGATCTATACATATCCAGAACAAGAATTTGAAAAAGCACTAGACCTATTGGATAGTACATCTGTTTATGCGCTTACCGGGGCAATAATTGCCACTGATCGAAATGCCATAGAATTGGCTACACGCAAATTGGAACATTCGGCAGGTAACTTTTACATCAATGATAAACCAACGGGAGCAGTAGTAGGTCAGCAACCGTTTGGAGGAGGAAGGGCCAGTGGAACAAACGATAAGGCTGGTTCTCAACTGAATTTATATCGTTGGTTAAGTGCGCGTACGATAAAAGAAACAATGGTGCCTCCAACAGATTATCGTTATCCATTTATGCAAGAATCGTAACTTTATCCAGAATCAAAACGAGAATGTGGTAACTATTTTAGATTCATATCAATTTGATCTAACGCTGAAGCGCCTTGCGCATCAGCTGATCGAAAACCATTATCCTTTTAATGATACCTGCATTATCGGTATGCAGCCCAGGGGTATTGCTATCAGTGATCAGATTATTCAATTTATCCGTTCTGAATATCCGGATCTGGCTATTCCGTATGGTAAGTTGGATATTACGTTTTATAGAGATGATCTGCATAAAGGCCTTCATGTGCCTACTGAAACCATACTTCCCTTTTCTATTGAAGGAAAGAAGATTATTTTGATTGATGACGTTTTATATACTGGCCGAACCATCAGGGCTGCGATGGATGCTTTGGTGGATTTTGGCAGACCAGCAAAAGTGGAACTTGTAATCCTGATCGACCGAAAATTCAATCGCCAGTTACCCATACAGCCCGATTATGTGGGAAAAGCCATTGACTCCATCATCACCCAGAACGTAAAAGTTATTTGGGAGGATACCCCAAAGGTTGTTTTATATTAAACATTTGCTTTAACTTAGCACCCTAATGCAACTCAGTACAAAACATCTGTTGGGCATTAGGGACCTTGCCACAGAGGATATTCAAATAATCCTGGATACAGCTACTCAATTTAAGGAAGTTCTCCAACGACCCATCAAGAAAGTTCCTTCCCTGAGAGATATTACCATTGTTAATCTATTTTACGAAAATTCAACCCGAACCCGCATTTCTTTTGAATTGGCGGAAAAACGGTTAAGTGCAGATACGATCAATTTTACTGCTTCAGGATCATCTGTTTCTAAAGGAGAAACCTTGTTAGATACCGTGAATAATATCCTATCGATGAAAGTGGATATGGTAGTGATGCGACATAGTGCTAGCGGAGCCCCTCATTTTCTGGCCAAGCATATACCTGCGGTAATTGTAAATGCTGGAGATGGCATCAATGAACATCCTACACAGGCCTTACTGGACGCCTTTTCCATCCGAGAAAAATTAGGTACACTGGAAGGTAAAAAAGTAGCTATTATTGGAGATATCATGCACTCCCGAGTTGCCTTGAGTAACATTTATTTATTGCAAAAAATGGGAGCCGAGGTAATGGTAGCAGGGCCACCTACTTTAATTCCCAAATACATTACCGAAGCGTTAAAGGTTCAGGTAAGCTATGACGTTCAAAAAGCCCTTCAATGGTGTGATGTAGCGAATGTGCTGCGCATTCAGCTGGAACGTCAGAATCAGGTTTTATTTTCTTCTTTACGCGAGTATAACCTGGCCTTTGGTGTAACCCGCAAAATGTTGGATACTTTGAATAAACAGATTTTTATTATGCATCCGGGTCCGATTAACCGCGGAGTGGAGATTGATAGTGATGTAGCAGATTCCGAGCATTCATTGATCCTGGATCAGGTTGAAAATGGTGTGGCTGTCCGTATGGCAGTTCTATACCTTTTAGCCGGAAATCGTTCCGTAGAATAAATTTTATCCTAACTTCATCACATGGAACGGATTTGTTTGTTTCCAGGTACATTTGATCCCGTAACATTAGGACATGTGGACATTATCAAAAGGGCTATGCCTTTGTTTGATAAGATTATTGTGGGAATTGGAGGCAATGCGGCAAAGCAACCTATGTTTTCCCCAGAACAACGGGTGAATTGGATTCATGAAATTTTTAAAGGTGAATCAAAAGTGGAAGGAGCCATTTATGATGGGCTTACCATTCGCTATTGCAGGGAGATTGGAGCTCGTTTTATTTTAAGGGGCATACGATATGTTTCTGATTTTGAATATGAGAAAACCATAGCGGATGCCAATAGGGCGATGGATCCAAGTATTGAGACTATTTTTTTAACAGGTGAACCTAAATATACATCGGTGGCCTCAACGATCGTACGTGATATCTTGCGAAATGGAGGGGATGCACGACCCTTTATCCCTAAAGAGGTTTTTGATTCATTGCAATGATCATATCTCTGATCATTGGATAAGTGTTTTTGAGTAATTCTTGCTGACGAAAATTATCGGCCCATTCGATGGCTGAAATCTGCTCTTCTGTTTGCGGTGTAAGCTTTTGTTGATTTGATGCCCACATCTCGAACCAGAATGTTTCTTTGAGTATTTTTTTTCCTTTCTCCTCGTAGGTGTGATAAGTTGTGTAAACAAGATCATCAATTGCCTCTACAATGATCCCACATTCTTCCTCTACCTCCCGTTTGGCACATTCAATGTAGGTTTCACCCTCATCTAGTTTACCCTTGGGGAGATCCCACACACCTCTACGAAAAATGAAAAGGATTCGATGCATTTCATCCTTGACGATGCCACCTGCAGCCTGGATAATGGTATATGAGGTTCGAAATGCAGAAAAATCAGCATCTTCCATCTCAAAAAGATCATTTCCTGAATATATTTTATAGCTCATTGATTGTAGCAATTATCTTTGTCTGCAAAGAAAGTTTATTATGAGCAATGAACGCGTTGTAGCAGAAAAATTACTTCAGGTAGAAGCGGTGAAACTCAGCCCGGAAGAGCCTTTTACCTGGGCATCTGGTTGGAAAAGTCCAATTTATTGTGATAATCGTAAGGTATTGGGATTCCCTTATATACGTGATTTCATTAAAAGTGAAATGGCCAATGTTATTTTTGAATCTTTTCCCGAGGCTGAATTATTAGCTGGAGTAGCCACTGCCGGTATTGCCTGGGGGGCAATGGCTGCCGATCAGTTGAAACTTCCTTATATCTATGTTCGTCCAAAACCCAAAGAACACGGGCTGGGAAATCAAATTGAGGGATATTTCCAGAAAGGGCAGAGGACATTGATCATTGAAGATCTTATTTCAACCGGTAAAAGTAGCTTACAGGTTGTGGATGTTGCCCGCGAGGCCGGATTGGATGTGATTGGGATGGTATCCATCTTTACCTATGGTTTCCCACATGCCGAAAAAGCGTTTGCTGATAAAGGAGTTAAATATTTATCGCTGACCAATTATGAACAATTGGTTGCCGTTGCAAAAGAAAAAGGGTCAATAAGCGAGAGTATTCAAAATACATTATTAAACTGGAGGGAAGATCCAGCTAATTGGACAGGAAAATAATATTTTCGAAATAAAGAATAAAGCCATGCGTTTCACTTTTTTTTTCTTGCTCTTTTGTGTTGGGTTAACAGTTAATGCTCAGCAAAAAAAGCCAGTATCGATAAAAATTTGAACGCCTAATGCTATGTGTGCTCAATGTAAGGCACGGATTGAAGCATATCTTAAAGTAGAGGAAGGAATAGTTAAAGTGACCGTATCACCCCAAAGTAAATCAACCCAAGTTTTGTATTTGGCAGATAGAACAAATCCTGAAAATATTCGAATAGCCATAGCCAATATTGGCTATGATGCAGATGAAGAGAAAGCCAATGAGGATTCTTATAAAGCGCTTCCTAAAATATGTAAGAAACCAGAGGATGGTGGCCACAAAAAAAATTGATTAAAACGAATGTTTACCTTGGTAATTGATAGGAATTTTGATAAACAATCCAGCTTTACCAATGGAGGCAGTACCTCTCATTTTTATATTTACTTTATCTTGAGTGAGTATAGTAAATGCATTGGATAAAACATTTTTCATCTCAATTCGAAATCGTACAGGGATCGCAAATGTATCTTTTGCCGGGATTCGGATCAAGGTGTCTATAATGGAATGTCCTGCCAGTTTGTCCTCAATAAACACATCTGCATCAACCTGTTTTAGTTGTAATCCGATATTATTAGGGTTATAATAATAAAAGTCCGTTTGTATCACCGATTCTTTTAGTCCTAATGATGTAATTTTAAATCCACGGGCCTCAACGAATGTTGGTTCTTTAAAAATGAACAAACTACCCGTTAATAAAATAAAAAGTAGATACGTTTTGAACATGACTGAAAATTACATTATAATTTTCATGTCGCTCTTACCAATACGTTAAATATTAATACTCTCCATGGAACTTTATTATTTACCTCCACTTAGTGAATTCAAAAATTTGATTGGCAAAGATGAAGTTGAACTATCACTTTCTCAGCCATTTCGGAAAATGAGTTTTTATAACCGTGCGATTATTGTTTCCGCAAATGGGTTGATCAATTTAACTGTACCTGTAAAAGGGGGAAGAGAGGTTAAGGGAAATCTAATGGATATTCGGATCGACAATAGCCAAGCTTGGCAAATGCGCCATTGGAGAACGATAACATCAGCTTATGGTCGTTCTCCCTGGTTTGAATTTTTTGAGCCCACATTAAGACCATATTTTAACAGAACGTTTGAAGATTTAGCTGATTGGAATGCGGAACTACTTAAATGGATCTGTAACATAATGGGGATTCCAGTTAAGCTTAATTTTACAGAGAGCTCTTCTTCTTCAACCTTTAGCCTTATTCGCACGTCAAACTATACACAAGAAGAATTTATAGGCGCACTAAGACCATATACCCAGGTTTTCCAGGATCGCATTGGATTTCATCCAAATCTTAGCATAATTGATCTATTATTCAATGAAGGGAGGACTGGGGTAAAACATATTGAGGGTCTATTTTGAATAGTTTCTTGCATATTGTATCTTTAGATTCATTGTAGTTTAAGTTGATGATATGAAAAAAAGGTATTTACCTGTTTTGTTTCTTTTGGCAGCCATCTCTTTAAAGGCTCAACAGCGTCCACATTATACCCAATATATACTGAATAACTATTTAGTAAATCCTGCAATTGCCGGTATTGAAAATTATGTAGATCTTAAAATTGGAGCACGTCAACAATGGGTTGGTATCGATGGAGCCCCTTCTAATTTTTATCTTACCGTACATGGACCAATTGGTAAGAAGGATGAGAAGCAAAACCCCACTTCGTTTAGTATGAGAGGGGAGAATCCAAGAGGAAAAAGCTATTGGGAAGAATATACATCGGCAGAACCCCATCATGGAGTTGGGGTCACCATAAACAACTACAAAACTGGATATATTTCCCGTACCTATGCAACGGCAAATTATGCATATCATTTGGGGATTTCAGGGCAAACGAGTTTAGCTGCTGGTTTTGGTATTGGAGTTTCTGGGACAACAATTGACAGATCCAAGATTCAACTGGCTAATCCTATTGATCCGGTTGTAACTACTGGAACTGGAGAATGGAGTAAAATAACACCAGAATTGAATGCAGGATTATGGCTTTATTCTGCTTCATATTTTGCTGGTTTATCAGCACAGCAAATTATTCCTACTAAATTTTTATTGCTGGATTCTTCTATTAACCAATCTACTGCAGTTCCTCATTTGTTTTTTACAGCTGGTTATCGTTCATTCTTGAATGATGATTTTTCTTTACTTCCTTCTGTAATGTTCCGATATATTGCATCCATGCCAATATTCAAAGATTTCAATTTGAAGGTTCAATATCAGGATAAATTTTGGATTGGAGGTAGTTATAGATTCCAACAAGGTTTTGCTGGCATGTTGGGTGTGAATGTTTCCCAAAAACTTAATCTTAGTTATTCATATGATTTGAATAATAATCAGTATCTATTGTCTGCTATGCAAAGAGGGACACATGAGATCGTAATTGGCTTCTTGCTCAATAATAGCTATGGAGATTGGTGTCCAAGAAATGTATGGTAAATACTATAAAAAAAGCGAGACATTGTCTCGCTTTTTTTATTTGATCTGCTGATCGTTATTTTTTCACTAACACCATAGAGTTGACGGTGGTTTTAGTCTGACTCAATGTTACTTTTTTCTCTACTTTAGTAGTTGATCCATGAGTTGGAGTACGACCCTCTAATTGAGCAAGAGTAGGGGCGATTACCAAAGAAACTATGGACATCAATTTGATTAGGATATTCATAGAAGGACCAGAAGTATCTTTGAAAGGATCACCTACGGTATCACCAGTTACAGAAGCTTTATGAGGTTCTGATTTTTTATAGAAAATCTCACCATTAATCTCAACTCCTTTTTCAAATGATTTTTTTGCATTATCCCAAGCACCTCCGGCATTGTTTTGGAACATTCCCATTAAAACACCACTTACTGTAGCACCAGCCAAAAATCCACCTAAGGCTTCAGCTCCAAATGCAAATCCTATGATTAATGGAGACACTATGGTAATGGCCCCCGGCAATAACATTTTCTTAATAGAAGCTTCAGTAGAGATGGCAACACATTTATCATATTCAGGGCGACCAGTACCTTCCATAATTCCAGGAATGCTTCGGAACTGGCGTCTAACCTCCTCTACCATTGACATGGCTGCTTCTCCAACGGCACGAATAGCGAGAGAAGAGAAGATGAAGGGGATCATGGCTCCAACAAACAAAGCCGACAATACATCTGCTTTATAAATATCAATACCCTCGATACCGGCAACGCCTACGAAAGCGGCAAATAAAGCAAGGGCAGTGAGAGCCGCAGAGGCGATCGCAAAACCCTTTCCAGTTGCAGCAGTAGTGTTACCAACAGCATCCAGTACATCTGTTTTCTCTCGAACTTCTTTAGGAAGTTCACTCATCTCTGCAATACCACCAGCGTTGTCAGCAATAGGTCCGAATGCATCGATGGCCAATTGCATGGCTGTTGTAGCCATCATACCGGCAGCGGCGATGGCCACACCATATAAACCAGCACATAGAAAGGAACCATAAATACCCGCAGCTAATACAAGAATAGGAAGGAACGTAGATTCCATTCCAATAGCTAAACCACCAATTACATTAGTAGCGTGACCAGTAGAAGATTGACGGATGATAGACATTACAGGACGCTTTCCCATGGCAGTGTAATATTCGGTAATAATACTCATTAACGTACCTACTACAAGCCCTACTCCAATAGCTCCAAGAACACCCCATTTCGTGAATTCATGGCCGCGAAGGGTCATGGTTTCAGGGAGTAAATATTGAACTAATCCAACTGAAGCAATAGCTGTTAAAATAATGGAACCCCAATTTCCAAGATTCAATGCTTTTTGTACAACAGCAGTATGGATACCTGATGCGTCACTAATTTTAACAAAGAAAGTACCAATTATAGAGAAGATAATTCCAACACCTGCAATCAACATGGGCAGCAGGATTGGAGATAGCCCATTGAAATTATCGACTGCTGATGTTTCCTGACCTAAAACCATAGTCGCCAAAACTGTAGCTACATAAGAACCGAAAAGGTCTGCACCCATACCTGCCACATCACCCACATTATCCCCTACGTTATCGGCAATAGTAGCCGGGTTTCTAGGATCGTCTTCAGGGATACCTGCTTCAACTTTACCCACCAAATCAGCACCAACGTCGGCAGCTTTAGTATAAATACCACCGCCAACACGAGCAAATAAGGCAATAGATTCAGCTCCTAAAGAGAAACCGGTTAATACCTCAATCGTACGTAGCATTTCTGAAGAATTTACGGCAGCATCAGGAGCAAAAATCATCTTTAAAATGATGAATAAACCTCCTAATCCAAGAACAGCAAGCCCAGCCACACCAAGTCCCATAACGGCTCCACCGGTAAAAGATACGTTCAGCGCTTTTGACAAGCTTGTTCTTGCTGCTTGTGCAGTACGAACATTTGCTTTTGTTGCGATACGCATGCCAATATAACCTGCAGTTGCACTCGCAACGGCGCCAATTACAAAGGCTATGGCTATAGACCAATGCGAATTAGGATTTGCTTGTGCCATTACTGCTAACAAAATGGCTACCACCACCACAAAATATCCAAGAATCTTCCATTCAGCCTTTAAGAAAGCCATGGCTCCCTCAGCAATATAATTGCTGATTTCTTTCATGCGATCTGAACCAGCATCCTGGTTTGATACCCACTTAAACTTTACAAGTGTGTAAAGCAGTCCGATTATTCCCATCAGGGGAACGAGGTAAAACAAGTAATTCATAAGTAAAAAAGGTTAAAAGAGCTGAGCATTCTATTGCAGCAACTCGGGGCGGCAAAGTTAAGGCTTTAACAATAAAATTTACAGATAAAACCCTATAATTTACTGATTCCAATGTACTTCACTATGTCAGAGGCCAAAATACTGGCCTCATCCCGTTCTAGGGTAAGAGCATCGGCCGCTAAACCGTGCATAAAAATCGCTCTTTTTACCCCCTCAGTCACCTGGTACCCCTGGGCAAGGATCCCGGTGATCATACCTGTCAAAACATCTCCTGTACCTGCCTTGGCCAAACCAGGATTGCCTGTTGTGTTGAAGCTCACCTGACCATCTGGACTAATAATAGCTGTATGGGCACCTTTGATTACGATCACGATTTTAAGTTCTATAGCCTTATTTCGGGCTAACATCAGTCGTTGAAAATGATTTTCTGAGATTCCCCACAACCGTTCAAATTCCCTTACATGAGGAGTTATGACAGCTCCGGGGGGTATTTGGGACTGCCATCCTTCTTCTGAGATAATATTCAAAGCATCTGCATCCAAAACCAAATTGGGCACCCCATTTCGCAATAATTTCCAAATAAGGGCTTTGGTCAAAGGACTCCTTCCAATTCCAGGACCAATTCCTACAGACTGATACTGGGTGAGGTCTGAAGGGAATGTACTTAAAACTTCTTCATTTGGGTCTGGATCACAAATAGCTTCAGGTATAGCTGATTGTAAGATAGATAAACATGCCTTAGGCGTTCTTATGATCAACTTGCCAGCTCCACTCCTTAAGCAGGCTTCAGAAGCCAAAATAGCGGCACCAGCCATTCCAACTTGTCCTGCAAATAAATAGGCCGAGCCAAAAGTGCCTTTATGAGAATACTTCCTTCTTTTTTTCTTAGAATGTTGAATCTCTTCGGGTGTCAGATAACAAAAAATGCCATCTGCTTGCAGCGCAAATTCAGGATCACTGCCAATGGTTAAAATTTCCCATTCTCCAATGTACCTATCATTCTCGGGAAAGAAAAAAGATAATTTAGGTATTTCAAAACACAACGTTTTATCAGCCTCAATAGCGGCATTTTCTTTTTTATGGCACACCTCATAAATTCCGGTTGGAATATCAATTGACAGTACTTCTATTGAAGTTTGATTTATCCACTCTACTGCTTTTTTATAAATTCCATCCAAGGGTCTATTTTGACCATTCCCGAGAATAGCATCTATAATTATGGTTTCAGCTGCATGAAAGGGAATAGAAAAGTTGCTATCAAATTTCAAGACAGATATTTTCTTTGGCAGCCTTTTCTGATTGGAAATATTTTCGGTTGAAAAATTGGTTCCATCATTCCAAACCGTAATTACTTGAACATTTATTTTTTCTTCATATAAAAGTCTGGCAAGAGCTAGACCATCACCACCATTATTTCCTGGGCCACAAAAAATGATATAGTTTTGTTTTAAATGCTTTTTTAAAAGATAATATTTACAAGATAAAGCTGCTCTTTCCATTAATTCAAGAGAAGTAATACCTTGTTTGGAAATGGTCATGTTATCCCATTCTCGAATCTGGTCTGCATCTAAAATCTTCATAAAACGTCAAATATTATTCTTCCTCTGTACCTGTATCATATAAGCCGAAAATAGAATACATTTTTTGTGACTCATAGATATTCTTGTTGAATTTATTCCCTAGAATAATGATGGTAGCTGAATCATTTACCAATCTTGCAAAAACGGTATTATTGCCATGCCACCAACCATTATGATAGATGATCTTGCGATTGTTTGGATATAAATAAAGTCTCCATCCAATTCCATAATTTTTTACACCTTTTTTTTCAAAACTATAACCAGAATAAGCAGCAGCCAGTGTTTCAGGCTTAAATAAACTGCCATTACTCAGCGCGATATCCCATTTAAGAAGATCTCGCGGAGTACTGTAAATGTTTTTATCACCATATACTAAATCCAAATAGGTAAATGCCTCTCTAAATCCATTGACATTATAGGATGGATTTTCATCTTGATCCATTTTTGATGTGCATACAAACGTATTGTTCATACCCAGTGGTTCAAAAAAAGTTTTTTTAAGATATTCAGGATAACTAAGATTAGTGACCTTTTCGATCACAAGTGCTAGCAAGGCATAATTCGTATTACAATAAACAAAATTTTTATTAGGGGTGCCTATTGTCAGGGTTGCTTTGTTTTTATTCAGAAACTCAAGTATGTCTGTATTGCTAATCGGTATTTTCTTGCCCCTGTATGTTTCAGGTAATACATATACATAATTAGGTAATCCGCTTCTATGTGAGGCCAGATTTCGAATGGTAATGCCTGGAAAATTAAAATTCGTAAGATATTTTTTCACCTCATCATCAAGTTGTAGTTTACCTTCCTCCCACAATTTACAAATGGCCATTCCGGTGAAAGTCTTTGAGATAGAAGCCAGGTGAAATGGAGAGTTTTGATCATTAGTTTTTTTAGATTCAAAAGAGTGAAGTCCGTCATATTTTTCAAAAACTATCAGACCGTTTTTAGCCACTATCATACCCCCATTAAATTGAGTATTCTGTAAATACATTTCGTAAAATGCTCTGGTCTGATTCATGATCTCCAAAATTTTAGGGTCTTTAACCTTTCCAGAAATCGATTGAACATTTACTTTAATATTATCACGTTTATCTCCATTGCTATCATTGGATGGGGAAATACAGCCTGTCCATATGAATAGAGTGAGTAATATCAGTGTACGCTTTTTATCTATCACCGTATCTAGTTATTAATGGTAAGCGAATAGTTAGTAATTTAGTGCAAAATACAGGATTTAACCTTCTATGCCCGACTACAAACCAACATCTTATCCCAAAAGCAAGATCAATATCTTATTCCTGGAAAATATTAGCGATACTGCTGTAAAACAGTTCAAGGATTCAGGATATGTTAATGTCCGTAAATTAAATGGAGCATTAAGTGAAGAAGACCTGATAAAGGAAATAAAAAATGTTCATTTGCTAGGGATTCGATCAAAAACCCAGATCACCAAGAAAATATTGTCGCATGCCAATAAACTACAGGCGATCGGTTGCTTTTGTATTGGTGTGAATCAAGTTGATATCGCTTCCGCTACAAAAAAGGGTATAGCTGTTTTCAATGCTCCCTATAGTAATACACGATCAGTAGCAGAATTGGTTATTGGTGCGGCCATTATGCTTATTAGGCGGATACCGGATAAAAATAAATTTGCCCATGAGGGAATTTGGTATAAAGAGGCTAAAGGAAGTTTTGAATTAAGAGGAAAGACATTAGGTATTATCGGTTATGGGAATATCGGCACCCAGGTTAGTATTTTAGCAGAAGCAATGGGAATGAAGGTTAAATTTTATGATATCATAACTAAGCTTCCTTTAGGTAATGCCGAAGCCGCCGATTCTTTGAAGTCAATCGTTAGTCAATCTGATATTATTTCCTTACATGTACCTGAAACAGCATCTACAAAAAATCTAATCAATAAAAATATTTTAAAACAATTCAAAAAAGGAAGTATTCTAATAAATTATGCAAGGGGAGAAGTAGTTGATATAGAAGCGTTGAGTCAAGCCTTAGAATCTGGCCATCTTAGCGGAGCAGGGATTGATGTATTACCCTGGGAACCAGAAAAAAATGGCGACTCGTTTAATTCCCCCTTACAAGGTTTATCTAATGTTTTATTGACTCCACATATTGGTGGTTCAACTGAAGAGGCTCAGCAGAATATTGGAGTAGATGTAAGTCAAAAACTTTTTCAATACCTTGAAATGGGTATTAGTACAGGTTCACATTCGATTCCAGAATTAAGTCTTCCTCCACAAGAGGGTACACATCGAATTCTTCATATCCATAATAATGTTCCTGGGGTTTTATCTTCCATAAATAACAGTTTATCCAGTAAAAATATCAATATCGTTGCTCAATATCTGAAAACAAATGAGGAAATAGGATATGTAGTATTAGACGTGGATAAGAAAATTTCAGGTAACGCCTTTCAGTTATTAAAAGACGTCAAAGAAACTATTAAAGTACGTATGCTTTATTAATCATGAATATACCCAAACAGGTTATAGAGAACTTTAATCTTGTTTCTAATGAATATAGTATCCATCAACATGGTAACGGGCTGATTCACCAAACCTATGTGGTGGTTAAAAAAGATAGTCCCATATTCATTTTGCAAAAAGTAAATCATCACGTCTTTAAAAAACCTGAGGATATTGCCTTTAACCTTAATTATATTGGGGATTTTATAAACGAGCACCATACTGAATATCCATTTGCCAAACCTTTGCAAACGATATATGGGGATGATTATGCGAGAGTTGATGAATGCTACTTTAGGTTACTTACCTTTATAAAAGGCTCGCATACCGTTGATGTATGTAACACGGAAGATCAAGCCTATACTGCAGCTAGAGCATTCGGAAAGTTTACATCTTTATTATCAAAACTGGATATTCAACAACTTCGTTCTACTATACCTGGATTTCATGATCTAATCCATAGATACCAGCAGTTTGATCAGGCATTGAAAACTGGCAATACGAAACGACTAGCTTCCTCAACTAATATAGCTCAGTTTCTTATCGAAAGAAAGAATATTGTAGATATGTTTTCTGCCATTAGCCAAAGTAGATCTTTTACGTTAAGAGTAACTCATCATGATACTAAGATCAATAATGTTTTGTTTGATCAGTATGATAATGATTTATCTGTCATCGATCTTGATACGGTCATGCCTGGATATTTTATAAGTGATATTGGTGATATGATGCGTACGTATCTTTCGCCCTCAAATGAAGAAGAGTCTGATTTGGAAAAAGTAATTGTCCGAAAAAACTTCATACAGGCAATTATTGAAGGGTATTCTTCTGCGATGGGGGATGAATTAGATCAATTGGAAAAGCAGGCCTTCCTTTATGGAGGTAAATGTATAATTTACATGCAAGCTTTACGTTTTTACACAGATTATTTGAATAATGATTATTATTACGGAGCACGATATGAAAATCATAATCTGATACGGGCAAAAAATCAAATTAAACTTCTCTCTGAATTGGAGTCCCTAGAAAACGAATTTCCGAAACTTTTACTTTGATTCTTTAACAGTTATGGTATCAGTGTTTAGTGTAGGAACATCAAATGCTTTATCAATGATGTCAACATTTGCTAAATTTAGTTTTTCAGTGGAATCAAGAATGTTAAGAATGTAGAGGAATCTCAAATGTTTATTATTTTCTAATTGTGATAATCCAGTTAATGTCACTTTGGTATTGGATACATTTAGGGATTGTAAAGCTGAAAATAATTGTATTGTTTTAAATATAGTGTCATCTACGTTTGATCCTTTTAAACTAAGTTTCCGTAATTGATTTGCGTTTACTAAATATTGTATATGTTCTGTTTTGATGAATGGCTGATCCGCTTTTAATGTAAATAACTGAGGGGCTACTTTAGCTAGATTGACCCATAATCTTGTAGTGCTATCTTTTACATTGACTAGATTTACATGTAACAAATTACTTTCACTGGAAATTGCTGTAATTGTAGCACCTGCAGCTTTTAATTGTTGTATAATTTGCGCATCGGCTGGTGCAACCTCTGGTAATTGTTCAAACTCATTAATAGACTCTTTAGGGTTGGTTTTTTTATTTAAAATAGCCAATATAGTAGCGTTTTTATTTAATTGCTTAACCCTGACTTTAAAATTTGCACCCTCTTTAATCCACCAAGTGATCAATTGAATCTCTTCATTGGTTAATTGTCCTTTCTCCTTGGGTGGCATATGTTCATCATCATCAGGAGGTAAAAGAATTCTTTTTAACAATAACGCGTCTGATGAAATAGGTGTACCATTTTTCCCCCCTTTTAGAATATGTTCTTCACTATCTAGTCGTAGATTCCCTTTTGTTTTTTCTGATCCATGGCACGCAATACATTTCTTTTTTAAAATGGGTTGTATGAGGTCTTTATAAACTAATGCATCATTAATGTTTACAATTACGGGGTCCTTCTCAGATTTTTCAGTTGTCTTAACACTTAAAAATCCAGCTCCATGCGTTAATGTTCCTCCATAATGGCCGGTAATGATAATAAGAATCAGTAGGATGATAGAAAAAAAATGTAATATTTTTTTTCCCTTATTTTTTTTGTGTAAATACCAAACATAAAAGGATATACAAGCAAGACTAATACCCAAATTTCGGTGTCTTTCTACTATTATACTATTATATTCACTGCTATTCATTAATTGAAATCCCGTTATGCAGGAAAGGGTAGCCGCAATAAACCCCAAAAGGAAAATGGGAGCGATTACATTTGAGAATTGTTTTCTTGTATCAAATGTTTCCCACCAATATAGTATCAGTCCTATCAGTAAAAAACCGATCGGTAGATGAACCAATAAAGGATGAAATTTTCCTACCAAGAACATTATGCAATAATTTGATTGATTACGGATCCATGAACATCGGTTAATCGAAAAGGACGTCCCTGAAATTCATACGTTAATTTCTCATGGTCAAATCCCAATTGCTGTAAAATAGTAGCTTGAATATCATAAACTGATACTTTTCCATCTACCGCATGATAACCAATTTCATCAGTAGTGCCATGTGAAACACCTTTCTTAATTCCGCCCCCGGCCATCCATATTGTGAAAGCATCCGAATGATGATCTCTACCTGTAAACGCATTTTGTTTTCCTTCACGGTTTTCCTGCATAGGTGTTCTGCCAAATTCTCCACCCCATACTACAAGGGTTTCTTCTAAAAGGCCTCTTTGCTTCAAATCCAATAGTAAAGCGGTAATAGCTTTGTCAACTGACCGGCATTTATTTATAAAACCAATATTCAATGAACCATCCGGTCCAGTTCCATGGGTATCCCAGCCCCAATCGAATAGTTGTACAAAGCGAACGCCTTTTTCAACCAATTTTCGAGCTAATAAAGCATTATTTGCAAAAGCGGTTTGTCCGGGTTTTGTTCCATACATTTCATGTATATAGGTAGGTTCGTCTTTAATATTCATAACTTCCGGAACGGTGGTCTGCATATTGAAGGCCATTTCATACTGAGCAATTCTGGCTAGTGTTTCAGGATCTCCAAATGTTTCATAGGATTGTTGATTAATATCGTTTATTGCATCCAGTGATGCTCTTTTTAGATCACGTTCCATTCCTTTTGGATCATTGATAAACAATACAGGGTCACCTGCAGATCTGCATTGTACGCCCTGATAAACGGATGGAAGAAACCCACTTCCCCAAATACTTTTTCCCGCATCTGGATTTGCGCCACCGGATGTTAGGACAACGTAACCTGGCAGGTTACTATTTTCGGATCCTAGACCATAAGTAACCCAAGATCCCATTGAAGGTCTTCCTAAACGTGCAGAACCTGTATGCATAAGCAATTGAGCGGGTGCATGATTGAACTGATCTGTATTTACTGCTTTTAAAAAAGCTACTTCGTCCACTACGGTTGAAAAATGGGGTAGATGATCGGAAACCCAAGCTCCACTTTTACCATGTTGCTTGAAGTTTGCCTGAGGCCCTAATAAAGTAGGTACTCCTCTAATGAATGCAAATTTTTTACCCTCTATGAAAGACTGAGGACAATTTTCTCCATGTAACTTATATAGATCTGGTTTATAATCAAAAAGCTCAAGCTGAGAAGGTGCACCAGCCATGTGCAGATAAATCACCGATTTAACTTTTGCTGCGAAATGTGGTGATTTAGGAGACATCGGATTGGCTAAATCAATGGTAGTTTTAAACTGAGATTTAGAGCTAAAAAGATCACATCCACTTAGTAATGAACCGAATGCCATCATACCTAAGCCTGTTCTGCATTCTCTTAAAAAATGCCTGCGGGTAGTCAACTCCAGCTGCCGATATTGCCATTCTTGTGTCAGATTATCGCTTCGTTTACTCATGTTTATGATTTGGTAATGACATCATCGAGATTCATAATGCTGTGTATGACCATGATTAAAGCTGCTGTTTCAGGTTTATTATTAGGATCATTTACAAAACCGGTAGTCATTTCACAAGTAGCATCAATATCATTTGAATATTTATTCAATGCCTTAAAGTAAAGGTTGATCAATGGTTTTATCACTTGATCACTCGCAGTTTTTCCTGTTGCTTTTTTATAGGCTTTTCTAATCAAACTGAATGGGTCTGATGATTCTTTCAATAGATTCAATGTCCATTGTCTGGATATATCAACATATGCCGGATCATTCAGTATGGTGAGCGCCTGAAGCGGAGTATTGGTTCGTATTCGTCTGGAAACACAGACTTCACGTTGCATGGCATCAAATGTCAATAATGACGGATAGGCCGAAGTTCTTTTCCAATAGGTATATATTGCTCTTCGGTATTTATCATCGCCATTACTGGTTTTCCATTGATTTCCATTATAGGGTGAATTCCAAATACCTTCTGGCTGCCAGGGCATTTTACTTGGACCATATAATTCCGTATTCATGACACCACTTACCGCTAATGCCTGATCCCTTATCTGTTCAGCAGTCAATCGGAAACGCGGACCTCTGGCATACCATTTATTGAAACGGTCTTTATCCATTTGTTGAGGAGTTGCTTTGGATGTTTGTCTGTACGTCGCAGAAAAAACTATTTCCCGCATAAGAGATTTTAGACTCCAGTTCCATTTGTGCATGAGGTTCCAGGAAAGATAATCAAGAAGCTCGGGATGAGTGGGGGCAATTCCTTGAGATCCCATATCCTCTAAAGTTTCCACTAATCCTTGTCCGAATAGTTGTTCCCAAATTCGATTGGTTATGGTTCTTGAAGTAAGTGGATTTACTTTATCCGTCATCCACCTGGCTAATCCTAATCTGTTTTGTGGTGCATTGTTGGGCATAGGATTCAAGGATGCAGGAACACCTGGTTTTACAAAGGCCCCTTTTTGAGTCCAATTTCCTCTATCAAAAATTTGGGTTGGACGGAACATTTGATCGGGATTTTCCATCATTATGGGTGTAGTTGTTGACTGCCCATATGCAATCAAATAATTAAAGGCTTTTTTGATTGAATCGTAATCAGGTTTTGTAGCACCCGGAAATTCATTAGTAAAATAAAGCCAGTCGAGCATTAATCCATTTCTATCTTTTTCTAAAGTCTTGGATCGATATTTAAAAAAGATATCATGCTTTCCAGTAACACGCTTAATTGGAAATTGATCAATAACCCAACCTTTATTCGCATTTGTGATGTTGACGATTGATAATAACGGACCATTTAAAGAGTCAATGTGTATTTCTAATTTTCCATCAGGTATCCAGGCAACATATCTACTTATAAGTTTAGTGCTCGAATTTAGATCGACCTTTTTTAAACGAGCACTGGAATAATTCCGAAATGCTAACCATTTGGTATCTGAAAGTTCACTGTTCACAAATTGATCTGCGTTCAAGCTGTTTATGGAGGGTTGTCGAGTACGTAAAAATTGGATAATGGTTTCAGCTTCGTTTGGATTTACATTCTGCTTAAGCCATTTGTTGACCTGTATAAATCTAAGGCTATCCTCATTTTTAAATTCATAAAGTAATGGATATTCACTGTAACTATCTTCATCTCTTGTATTATTAAAGAAAGCCATGAATTTATAATAATCTTCATATTTGAATGGATCGTAGGGATGACTGTGGCATTGAACACAAGCAAATGTAGTACCCATCAATACTTCCCAGGTAGTATTCACTCGATCCATCACGGCTGCTGTTCTGAACTCTTCGTTATCTGTACCACCTTCATCGTTTGTCATAGTATTGCGATGAAAAGCTGTGGCTAAATATTGTGCATCCGTAGGGGAGGGAAGTAGATCACCTGCCAGTTGTTCTGTAATAAATTGATCATAAGGTTTGTCATCATTGAAAGATTTGATCAACCAATCGCGGTATCTCCATATTTGTCTATGATCGTCTCGTTCATATCCCTTGGTATCGGCATATCGGGAAAGATCCATCCACATGGCAGTCCAGCGTTCTCCAAATTGTGGGAGAGCGAGTAGGCTCTCAACTAGTTCTGGATACGCCTGGTCACTTGGATTGTTTAAAAAACGAATAGCTATGGAATCTGGAGCAGGCATACCGATTATATCCAGACTTACCCTTCTTAACAGAGTTAATTTATCCGCCTCGGCAGATGGGGTTAGTTCTTTTTCTTCTAGCTTTTCTAAAATGAAATGATCGATTGGGTTACGAACCCACTTTGTATATAAAGATGGTAATAAACCCAAAAATCTTTTAGAAAGAGAGGGAACTTTTTGTTCTTTTACCGATTCATAAGCCCAATGCTTTCCCCATTTAGCACCTTGTTTAACCCAATTCGTTAGTATGTCGATCTCCTCTTCAGATAGCGAAGGTTCTTTATACGGCATTCGTTCTTCAGGATCAGCACTCGTTAGCCTGATGATCATTTCTGATGCATGAGGATCTCCTGGTATTATAGCCGGTTTGCCAGATTCTGTTTTGGCTAAAGCTTCTTCTTCAAATAAAACACTAAAACCACCTTTTTTCTTTACACCACCATGACAACTAATGCATTTTTTATTGAGGATAGGCTTTACCTGCGTATTGAAGTCAATCGGTTTATCACCTAATAGAATATATGCCAGGATGATTCCGGCGAAAACTATCAAAAAGGTCAGTAATTTTTGTGAGCTAAGTAATCGGAGCATAGAATAAACCTATATTAAATATATAGCAATTATTCCGTATTTGTACCCGGCAGCTGATCCAGTATTTGCCTCATTTTACGTACTTCCAAACCATCCAGAATAGTGTATCGGAGATCTTCAGTCATTTCTTCATTCCAGTACAACATGGACGAAGATTTTTCAATTCTTGCAGAGGAATGGAATTCTTTAGCACCTGTATATTCGGCTATTTCTTTAAGATTTGAGGATCGAAGTCCGGAACCAGGCATGATGGTGATTCTTCCAGCTGCCAACGAAATCAGATGTTTTAAGATATCTCTACCTTCATTAACAGTTGGATGGAGTCCGCTAGTCAAAATACGTTTACATCCACATTTGATCACTTCTTCCAAGGCTGTTTCATAGTTTTGGACACGATCAAATGCTCTATGAAAGGTTACTTCTAATGGATAGGCTAGCTCAACCAGTTTTGATGTTCGATCGATATCAATGCTTCCATTTTTAGTTAAGATCCCAATCACTACACCATTGCATCCCAGGTCTTTGCAAAGCCTGATGTCTTCCTGCATTATTCTATATTCATCATCATGGTATAAAAAATCTCCACCTCGCGGTCTGATAATGGGGAATAGATCAATGTCAACTAATGATCTTGCCATTTTGATCATTCCGGCAGATGGCGTAGTACCACCTTCAAATGAATTATCACAAAGCTCAATTCGTTGTGCGCCAGCTTCTACAGCGGTTGTACAGGATTCTATACTAAAGGCAATAACTTCTAATGAATACATTTATTTGTAGTATGATTTTCCAGGAATCACGACTTCGGTATCAGCAGTTTTAACGGCAAATGAAAAACCGGGTTGAAGGGCATATGCACCATATTCACCTCTTTTATTTAAGGCTAAAAATCCTACTTGAATATTTTTAGATTTTTCCGGACTCTTTTTAACGATACGCATTACAGCTTCTTTACAGGCTTCTTCAGGAGAGTACCCATTCCGCATTAATTCTACCACAAGATGAGATCCTACACAACGGATCACCTCTTCACCAACCCCCGTTGAGGTAGCCGCACCCACTTCATTGTCCACAAAGAGTCCTGCTCCAATTACCGGAGAATCTCCAACACGGCCTCGCATTTTAAATGCCATTCCACTGGTACTGCAGCCTCCGCAAATATTTCCTTTTGCATCCATTGCGATCAAGCCAATGGTATCATGATTATCTTTTCCTCCTGGCATAGGCGGCTGTTTGCGGTAGAGTTGGTTTTCAATATTCATCTTAGGCTCATACTTAGATGTTTTCAACCAATCTTTCCAGGCTTTTTCTGCTGGAGCTAGTAAAAGATTTTCTTTTTTAAAACCATTTTCAATTGCGAATTGATACGCTCCATCGCCAATTAAAATGACATGAGGGGTCTTCTCCATCACTTTCCGAGCCACCGATATCGCATGGGTGATATTTTCCAGCCCCATTACCGATCCACAATTACTGTATTGGTCCATGATGCATGCATCTAGAGTAACATGTCCTTCGCGATCAGGCAGCCCACCTTTACCTACGGTTTGATTTTGCTCATCCTCTTCTGCTACATTGATCCCTTTTTCTACCGCGTCTAAAGCGGATCCACCATCAAGTAGGGTTTTCCATGACATTCTATTAGCAAATCGACCAAAGTCCCAAGTAGATATGATGATAGGACTATTAACCATGGGTAATTCCGATCCGAGATCGTTCAGAGCAGGTAATGTTGGAAGTATTCCGAGAAAATGTCGTCTATCCATATATCATCAATACATTTGCAAAGTAAAATAAAAGCAAAAGGTACGAAATGGCTCGGAAAAATCGTGAATTAGATGATGTTGATAAGAAAGTTCGCATAACGAAAGAGAACTGGAGAGATACTGTATCCATGTTTCGGTTTATGCAACCGTATAGATGGCATTTTATTGCAGGTTTGATATTTATTACGCTTTCCAGTATTACCACTTTATCCTTCCCATATTTTTTGAAAAAACTGATCGATACAGCTGTTTCAACTGAAAAGGAATGGAATTTTAGTCCGAATCAGATCGCCTTATTGATGATCTGTATCCTGATTTTGCAGATGTGTTTCTCCTTCGGTAGGGTATATTTCTTTACCTACTCAGGTGAAAATGCTCTTGCTGATTTGCGTAAAGAAGTTTACAATCGCATGATTCAGCTTCCCATGGAATTTTTTGCTAAAAGAAGGGTGGGAGAGCTATCCAGCAGACTTAGTGCTGATCTATCCCAAATACAGGATGCCATGACGTTGATGTTGGCCGAGATACTCCGTGGGATACTAACCTTACTAATTGGTATCGGTCTCATTTTTTATATCTCACATAAATTGACACTGGTGATGCTTTCCGTGATTCCGGTCATTATTGTTGTAGCCGTGATATTTGGTAAAAAAATAAGAGGTCTTTCAAAAGAAGCGCAAGATAATCTGGCTAATTCTAATACAATTGTTCAGGAAACATTACAGGGTATTGCTAATGTAAAGGCCTTTTCTAATGAATGGTTTGAACGAAATCGATATGCGGATTCATTGGGAAGAGTTGTTCAACTTGCTATTCGCAATGGAAAGTATAGAGGGAGCTTTATATCCTTCTTATTATTTGCACTTTTTGGAACAATAGTCTTTGTAGTTTGGTATGGTGTAGGCTTGATGCAACGAGGGGAGTTATCCTTTGGAGATCTGACGGCGTTTGTTATCTACACAACCTTTGTTGGTGGCAGTATGGCTGGATTTGCAGATCTGTATAGTCAGCTGCAAAAAACCATCGGATCAACACAACGAGTTCGGGAGGTATTAAAAGAGGCTATTGAATCTATTGACATGGATAAAAGAGATATCAACGAATCGGAACGGTTGATGGGAAGTGTTCGTTTCGAAAACGTTTCGTTTTCATATCCATCCCGACCTGAAATTAATGTACTCCAGCAGGTTACTATTGAATCAAAATCTGGTCAGCAAATAGCTTTGGTAGGGCCGAGTGGTGCGGGAAAATCGACAATGGTTTCTATATTGTTGCGATTTTACCATCCGAATCAAGGGATGATTTACTTTGATGATAAACCCATTGACGTCGTATCAATTTCTGCACTTCGAAAACAAATAGCCTTTGTGCCCCAAGATGTTTTATTATTTGGGGGAACAATTCGAGAAAATATTGCGTATGGAAAACCGGACGCCACTTTCGCGGAAATAGCTGAGGCTGCTCGCCAAGCAAATGCTCATGAGTTTATTGAACGGTTTCCCGAAGGCTATGATACCATTGTTGGAGAACGTGGGGTTAAACTAAGTGGTGGACAAAGACAGAGAATAGCCATAGCAAGGGCCATTTTAAAAAATCCAGTGATTCTAATACTTGACGAAGCGACCAGTTCTTTGGATTCAGCTTCTGAACAATTGGTTCAGGACGCACTGGATAACCTTATGAAAAATCGTACGTCCTTTGTCATTGCTCATAGATTATCTACCGTTAGAAATGCAGATAATATTTATGTATTAGATAAGGGACAGATTGTGGAATCTGGCACACATGACGAACTCATTACGAAGGATGGCTTATATAAGAGCTTATGTAAGCTTCAATTTGATGCTGTTGAATAATAGCCTTATAAACAAACATTAGTAAATGTCCAATAATTTATATTATGTTAAGTAGAATGAAGGCTTGATTTTCAATCTATTATAGAGCCATTGAGTGCTCCTTCTGATATTTAATAACAAACTCGATCAATTCATCTAACGCTATACCTGCCCTGTTGCTAGCATCTTGAATGTCTTCCCGACTAACGCTAGCAGCAAAAGCTTTGTCCTTCATTCTTTTCTTTACACCTTTACATTCCATGCCTGCATATCCATCGGGACGCATTAAAGAGTAAGCGTGAATAAAACCACTTAATTCATCAAAAGCATATAACATTTTATCTAGTTCATTTATCGGCTCTACGCCAAAATGTACCGGCCCATGAGCGGCAATTCCATGTATTACCTCAGGGTCTATATGGCGAGATTCTAGCTCTTCCACTATTTTGCGGCAATGTTCCCCTGGCCATTGATCCCAATCTGCATCATGTAATAGTCCAGTCAATTCCCATTTCCATGCAACTTCCTCTGAAGCAGATAATTTAGTAAGTGCCCATGATCGCATCAAATAGCCTACCTGGTACATATGTAATTTTAGGCGCTCATTTAACACCCATGAATCAAGTAGTTGATAGGCCTCTTCTTTCGTCAAAAGTTTACCCATATTCTCTGGACTACCAAAGGATTGCCGGTCTAACTTCAGGCTCATATAGTTTAGTTTAAGGCATAATAAAAAAGTGAGTACAGTATATACTCACTTTTTTTAGAATAATCTTCAGATTAACCATCACTGTTTTTTATCAGCGTTATCATATCTGCTTTGGTAAAATTTTGTTTTTTCATCATTCTTTTTCACCTCATAAACAGATAATAACATATTAACCGCCGATTTGTATTTTGAACGATCTTGAGTTTTAAGTTTTGGTTCTTTATCAAAAGTATTGAAAACATTTTCCAATGGCTCAATAGATTTATCTACTAAAATCAAAACTTTTTCATTCAAGGCATTTCTTTTATTGACATCTTCTGGTTTACTCCCTTTTATCAATCTGGCTTCGTCTTGAAGAGCCGAAGCCATATTGATGAACAATCTACCTAACTCGATTTGAGCATCTGTATTTTCAGGTTTTAATTCTACTATTCTTTTTAATGTGCGTTCAATTTTAGAACAATTTTCGTCGTAGTTTGTCGGACGAGCTTTATTGGTTTCAAAATTAACCTCTGATAATTCTATTGTGTAATTTAACATTACTTCAATATTATCATTTCCAGAATTTATAATTTCTTCGTATTTGGCAAACAATGCATTTTTATCACCTTTATCTCTAATATTATCTAATTCAAGGAGAGGCAAATACTGATCATTTGGATAAAGCTGTCTTCCTAGAGTCACGTATTTTGTGAAATTAGATTCATCTTTTTCATCGTAAAAATGTTTTGCCAGGTATTGATAAACAGTAGCAAAATCAGGGTTTTGTCCAACTTTTGCATCTGCAAGTATTAGGAAATATTTAATAGCATCATTATCCATTTTGCCATTTAAAGCTGCCAGGCCTGTATAGAAAACTACTGTTGTATCTATTTTACTTAGTGCCCATCCCTGATTGAAAATATAATCTCCAAATACAGAAGTATTTTTGAATGCTTCAAAGGCTCCTTTATAGTCACGCTCCCCATAAAAATCTACTCCATCTTGAAAGGTGGCACTATATAAAGTAATTACTGGAGCAAACTGGTCCATGGTCAATAATGTTTGCGTTTTTTCTTTGTCCAGTTCCATTGCTTTCTTAATCGCATTTAAGGCGACCATTCTACCATCGGCGGGAGCCTGTGATAAAAACTTTTTATCAGTAGATAAAGTACTATAAATTTTAGCCTTTAAATACCATGCTTCAGCTAACTCTTCTTTTTTAACTTTTGGATTATCAAAAGTTCCATCCGCAGATTCTTTAGCTTTTACCCAGTCGTTTGCTGTGATAAATTCTTTTGTTTTCTTTACGGTTTGAGCCATTAATGCCGGAGCAACAAGCGCTACTAGCATAGCCGTACAAAAGATACGTTTCATGTTTTATGTTTTATTGATTTTGGTTTTCAGCACTTGCATCAGGCGTAGAATTTTCGCCCTCTTCAATATTTCCATTTTCTGATTCCTCAGTAATTTCTTCCTGTTGTTCATCTAATTTGGTAATCGCTGCAATCTCATCGCCTTCATCCAAGCGAATTAATTTTACACCTTGGGTAGCTCTTCCTAATTCACTAATGTCTTTTACCGCCATACGTATCGTAAGACCAGATATGCAAGTGATCATCAAATCTTCAGTTTGCTGAACATCTAGAATTCCTACCAATTTACCCGTTTTTTCCGTAACGCTGATTGTTTTAACGCCTTTTCCTCCCCTATTCGTAATTCTATATTCGTCAACTGGAGTCCGCTTTCCATATCCTTTTTCTGAAACAACTAATACCGTTTTACTGGTATCCTCTCTATTTACACAGATCATCCCAATTACCTCATCGGTTGTATCGTCCACTTCAATCCCAGCAACTCCTATCGCTCCTCTTCCTGTAGAACGAACTTTTTCTTCCGGGAAACGTATGGCTCTACCACTTTTCACCGCCATGATGATCTCGCAATTACCATCTGTCATTTTTGCTTCTAAAAGTTGATCTCCTTCAACAATCGTAATGGCATTAACCCCATTGGCTCTGGGTCTGCTGAAATCTTCCAGATCGGTTTTTTTGATGATACCTTGTTTAGTACATAACATGATGTAATGGCTCTTAACGAACTCTTCATCGTTGAGGTTTTTTACATCAAGGATGGTTCTGATTTTATCATCAGGAGGTAATTGAATTAGATTCTGTATAGCTCTCCCCTTACTGTTTTTTTCACCTTCAGGGATCGCATAAACTTTTAACCAATAGCATCGCCCTTTTTCGGTAAAAAACATTAAGGTATGATGCGTACTGGCTACGAAAATGTGTTCAATATAGTCTTCATCTCTTGTTTTGCCACCTATTGAGCCTCGACCCCCTCTTCGCTGACTTCTGTAGTCTGTAGCTGTAGTACGTTTAATATAGCCGAGATGAGATACCGTAATCACGACGTCTTCTTCTTTGATCAGATCTTCAATACTCATCTCATTCTCTAGATAAACGATTTCAGATCTCCGCTCATCGCCAAATTTATCTTTTACATCCAGTAATTCTTTTTTGATCATTTCGAATCGTAATCCTGAATCAGCTAGTAAAGCTTTAAGTTCAGCAATTAGTTTCATGATCTCATTATACTCCTCCTTGATCTTTTCACGTTCCATACCTGTTAAACGCTGGAGACGCAGTTCAAGTACCGCCTTGGCCTGAATCTCGGTCATGCCAAATTGCGTCATCAAACCTTCACGGGCAATCTCTGGATTAGCACTATTTCGGATCAACTGGATTACTTCATCCAAATGATCTAAAGCTATTAGATAGCCCTCCAGAATATGGGCCTTCTTTTCTGCTTCTCGTAATTCATAATTGGCTCTTCTGATCACCACTTCATGGCGGAAATCAACGAACTCGGAGATAAGATCTTTTAGGTTCAAAGTTTTCGGCCTTCCTCTTACCAGGGCAACATTATTGATACCATAAGAAGTTTGTAACTCCGTGTATTTATAAAGCTGATTGATGATCACATTAGCAACAGCATCACGACGAAGGTCCAAAACGATACGCGTTCCTTCCTTATTTGATTCGTTATTTACGTGAACGATGCCATCAATAATTTTATCAATAATCAGTTGACCAATGCGGGAAGTCAACACATCACGACTAACCTGATATGGAACTTGTGTAATGATAATCTGTTCACGACCGCTGGATTTAGTTTCTACGTGTAATTTGCCACGCACCACCACTCTTCCTCGTCCCGTCATCATGGCCTGGCGGATACCTTCCATACCATAGATCACACCACCTGTTGGGAAATCAGGGGCCTTTACGTGTTGCATCAATTCATCTATAGTGATATCATTATTATCGATATACGCTATACATCCATCTACTACTTCTGACAGATTATGAGGCATCATATTGGTAGCCATGCCCACAGCAATTCCACTGGATCCATTAACGAGTAGTTGTGGAATCTTAGTTGGTAATACAGTAGGTTCTTCGATAGAATCGTCAAAGTTCAACTGAAAATCAACCGTATCCTTATCGATATCTTCCATCATGTACTGAGAGATCCGTTGCATTCTGGCCTCTGTGTAACGCATCGCCGCAGGACCTTCACCATCTGGAGATCCAAAGTTTCCCTGTTTATCCACCATAGGATACCGCATATTCCATTCCTGAGCCATACGCACTAATGAATCGTAAACAGCGGTGTCTCCATGCGGGTGATATTTACCCAATACCTCTCCTACGATACGTGCACACTTACGCGTTGGTTTGTTGTAGTCGAGACCAAGTTCATTCATCGCATGTAGGATGCGTCGATGCACTGGCTTCAATCCATCTCGAACATCAGGCAATGCACGACTGACAATAACACTCATCGAATAATCGATAAATGCTGATTTCATTTGCTCTTCTATATTGACAGGAATTATCCTATCATTGTCTCTTGTTTGTTCAGGCTGATTTAAATCCTCCATAGTCGTCAATTATTGAAATTTACAGGGGGTATTTACTGTAAATTCCGATTGTCAAATTTACCTTATTTTGAGCTGATTACCTTATTCATATGGGCTATATTCCAGAATTTTATACCCACATTTGTGCATAAAAAAAGTATATGTTATTTTACTTAGGCTACATTTGAAATTAAGCTTCAAAGGCCCAGACATTTAGTATTTTGCAGGATGCGTCATATTCTCATTTTGGGGGCTGGAAAATCGGCCACAATCTTGATAAAAACATTACTCGAAGAGGCAGGACAACAGCACTGGATCATTCATGTAGCTGATGCAAGTATAGGATCCGCAGTGCAAAAGGTCAATGGTCATGAAAGCGGCATAGCGTATTCTTTTACTATTGAGGACGCCTCAACATGGCATCCTTTAATTGAACTATCTGATTTGGTTATTTCAATGCTTCCACCCAGTTTTCATCTCTTGGTGGCTCAGCAATGTCTGAAAGCGAAAAAACATTTTTTAAATGCTTCTTATCTATCTGAAGCGATGAAAAATCTGGATGAGGAGGTAACAGAAAAAGGACTTCTTTTTTTAAGTGAAATGGGGTTAGATCCTGGAATTGATCATATGAGTGCTATGGAAATAATGGATAACATTAAAGAACATGGCGGCGAAATTCATTCATTCAGATCCCACTGCGGAGGCCTTATCTCCCCTGAATCTGATGATAATCCATGGCATTATAAAATAAGCTGGAATCCTAAGAACATCATCACAGCAGGTAAAGACGGAGCCAGGTTTCTAGAAAATGGTCAAATTATCAATATGTCGTACAACGATCTTTTTGATCCTAATCGAACAGTTGATATTCCGGAAATCGGGACATATGCCTGGTATCCCAATCGCGATTCCCTTCCGTATAAACGGCTATATGGGTTAGATAAGGTAAAAAATTTAGTACGCACAACCTTGCGCCATCCAGATTTTTGTGCAGTATGGAATGTAATCGTAAATTCAGGGTTAACTATTGAAAATGAGTTAATAAATACTGAATCAATTATATACAAAGATTACTTCAATAAGAAGTTAAATAAGAATACATTATTCTCAACAAAAATTAATGAACAACTTAGTTATGCAGGTTTTGATGATGATGTTCTAATCAATATGGGAATAGTTAGTCCTGCTTACATTTTGGAAAGAAAATTAGAGGAAACTCTTTGTTTACAAACAACTGATAAAGATATGGTTGTCATGCTTCATGAAATAGAATACGTTCAAAATGGAGCTAAAAAAAGGCGAAGAGATACCTTAGTTATTAAAGGAGATAATGGAATACATACTGCCATGGCCAAAACAGTAGGGTTACCTTTAGCTATTGCAGCTAAACTACTTTTAAATGGTATTGTTACTCGGAGAGGTGTTGAAATTCCAATCTGTAAAGAAATCTATGAACCTGTATTAAAAGAGCTCAAAACTCATGGAATTAATTTCAAATCAACATTTTAAGCATATCAATTAAAATTTTACTTCCAATAGATGCTTTCTCTTCAATAATGGTCAAATTATTAGAGTGTAGTAGTTCTGGTGTTTTTTGATCTATTACAAACCACGGAATATCAGCAGGTTTGAAGTCTAATAAGCTAGCTGCTGGATAAACCACTAATGACGTACCCATTATTACAAAAATATCGGCCAATTTTGTGAATTCAATGGCCATATTCATCATTGGAACCGGTTCGCCAAACCATACTATATCCGGTCTTAACTGTGCGCCATCTTCTGCTAAATCTCCTACCAAAATATCCCCCTTAACCGGATATTGTAGTGCTGGATTTGCTGAACTCCTCATTTTTAATATCTCGCCATGAAGATGAAAAACATTAGAGCTACCTGCTCTTTCATGCAGATCATCAACATTTTGTGTAATGATCACTACATTGAAGAATTCTTCCAACGCTGCTAAGCTAAAATGAGCATCATTAGGAGAGGCATTAACTACCTGGGTACGACGCATATTATAGAAATCCAAAACCAATTTAGGGTTATGCAGAAATGCCTCATGAGTGGCCACATCTTCAATTTTGTACCCTTCCCAAAGTCCGTCACTATCCCGAAAAGTTTTCAAACCACTTTCAGCACTTATTCCCGCTCCGGTTAGTACAATAAGATTTTTCATTTTTCACCTGCTAATTCCATAATTACGTTCCATTCTTCATCTGTTAGGGGTTGTACGGATAAACGTCCTAAACGGATCAGGGCCATTTGTGCCAGTCTTTTTTCGGCTTTAATCGAAGCCAATGAAACAGGTCTTTTGAGCTTTTTAACGGGAGCAAGATCTACAGCAACCCATGCCTCTTCTATCGTTGTAGGATCCTGGTAAAACTCTTTTACTACTTTGGCAATACCCACAATCTCTAATCCTTCATTACTATGATAAAAAAAGAGCTGATCTCCTTTTTTCATAGCTTTTAGATTATTGCGGGCTGCATAATTTCTAACACCATCCCAGAACGTCTTTTTATCCGTTACAAATTGATCCCAGGAATATTTAAAGGGTTCTGATTTAACAAGCCAATATGCCATACAACTAAATTAAAGGTTACCAGCCTTGAACCAACACATCAGCCAGATGCATTGTTTTGATCTGCTTACCATTTTTTTTACCATATCCATCAATATGCATGAGACAACTTTGGTCTGTTGAAATAAGGTATGTTGCCTTTGTATCTAAGGCGTTATCTAGTTTTTGATCGGCCATTGCACAAGAAATGTCATCGAATTTTGCTGCAAACGTACCACCAAATCCACAGCAGGTTTCATTGTCTTTTAATTCAACAAGTTCTAATCCATGTACTTTACTTAGTAATAGACGCGGTTCATCTTTTAGCTTGCATTCGCGTAAAGCTGCACATGAATCATGATAAGTTGCTTTAACAGGAAATGATGCGCCAAAATCGGTGTATTGCAACACGTTTACCAGAAATTCACTTAGTTCATAAATACGAGATTGTAATTTCTGTGCACCATAAACGAAAGCAGAATCTTTCGTAAATAACGTACTATAATAATTTCGAACAAATCCTACACAGGACGCACTTGGGGCAACCACATAATCTTTACCACTAAAATCACTTATAAACTTACTACAAACCATTTTAGATTCTTCCCGAAATCCAGCATTGAATGCAGGTTGGCCACAACAAGTTTGTTCCGTATTATAAGATACTTCACAACCCGCTTTTTCAAGAAGCTTAATCATGTTGAACGCAGTGTCCGGATACAACTGATCAATAAAACAAGGGATGAACAATTGAACTTTCATGCTTATAGTTTTGCTTTAATGTCAATCATTAAATGCATCATGTTAATGGCAGTAAGAGCAGCTTCTTCACCTTTGTGACCATGAATTCCGCCAATCCGATCGTAGGCTTGCTGCTCATTCTCTACCGTTAAAATACCGAAAATAGTTGGAACGGGCAGATCAAGGTTCAGATGTGTGATACCGTTGGTCACGGATTGACAAACATAATCAAAATGTGGGGTGTCTCCTCTTATCACGGTACCTAATGCAATGAAAGCATGAGGCCTCTGATCCTTATATTTCATATGATTCCAGTACGTTTTAATTGCAAATGGAATCTCTACAGCTCCCGGAACAGTTAATGTTTTTACCTGGGTGATATTATTATTTTTTAATACTCGAATGGCTCCTTCTTCAAGAGCATCTACGATTCCGGCATTCCAGTCCGTCTTCACAATAACAACACAGGCACCGGAAAGCTCTCCGGCGCCTGTGTTATCTAATAATAATTTGGCATTTCCTTTTGTCGCCATTTATTGATTAATTTAATTCCCCTAATCGGGCAAGGTATTTATCCGCGTTCATACCTTTTTCGGTACGTGGGTATTTTTCTTTTATTTCTTTGTACAGTTCGATTGCTTCTTTTGTTTTACCGTTTATTTCCAAGAGTAAACCAGCACGGAATAAATATTCTGAAGAAATATTTTCATCTTCAGGAAATAAGCTTCCTGCATTTTTATAAAAGGAAATGGCTTTATCATTTTGCTTTGATTCCGAGTATGCATCTCCAAGAAGTCCCTGTACTTTAGCTTCTATTTGCTTTGCACCATTCGACTCGAATGATTCCAAATATTGGATAGCCTTTTTATAATCTCCCAATTGCAGATAGCATTCTCCTGCATATAAACGAGCCAGATTTCCTGTTTTGGTATCCCCATATTTGCTGATTACTTTAAGAAAGCCAGGTGTGGTAGCATTTCCATTAAGTGCAAGACTGATTGAATCTTTACGGAAATTAGCCTCTGCTTTAAAAATTTCCTCCTGAGCCTTTGTCTCATTCGGAAGAACAACGAGGTATTTATAACCAAGATATCCTCCTGCTGCCAGGATAAAAAAAGCCAGTCCTATAACAATTTTTTTGCTATTCGCTTCCCAAAAACCTTGGGCTTCATTAGCTAGATCACCGTTTGGATTAGCCTGGTTAATAATTTCTTTTTTTGACATGGGTTTGATTTATGCGTAAATAGTTTAAAAGTTAATCAAGAATAAAAGGGTAATCCTGCTGAACGTAAACATCTTTTAATAACTCATCATCAGAAGGCCAAGGACTCTCCTCTGCAAAGGTTACAGCCTCCTCTACTTCTTTGCGGACCCGCTCATTGATTTCCTCTATAACAGGTTCTCCAACGTTGAAATATTCCAATAACATATTTTTACAATGTTCTATTGGATCTTTTTCTTTATAGGCTTCCACTTCCTCTTTTGTACGATATTTTTGAGGATCACTCATGGAATGACCTTTATATCTGTAGGTCTTCATTTCAAGTAACGTAGGCCCTTCACCATTACGGGCTCGTTTTACCGCACGTGCGACAGCTTCATGAACCGCTTCCGGATCCATTCCATCTACAGAATCACCAGGCATTTCATAAGCATCCGCTAATTTATAAATATCAATTACGTTGGAAGTACGGGTAACAGATGTACCCATAGCATAATGATTGTTCTCGCAGATGAAAATTACGGGTAATTTCCAGGTCATAGCCAGGTTAAAGGTTTCATGAAGCATTCCCTGTCGAGCGGCCCCATCTCCAAAAAACGTAAGACAAACATGATCTGTTTCCAGGTATTTTTCGGCAAACGCTAAACCTGCACCAGTTCCGATTTGGGCGCCAACAATGCCATGCCCTCCAAAAAACCGCTCCTTTACACCAAAAAAGTGCATACTTCCCCCTTTGCCTTTTGAGCAACCGGTAGCCTTACCATACATTTCTGCCATACAAGATTTTGCAGAAACTCCTTTTGCAATGGCCAGTGCGTGATCACGATAAGCCGTTATAAAGGTATCTTCTGGCTTTGTAGCCGTCATGGCACCAGCAGCAAGTGCTTCTTGTCCAATGTATAAATGGCAGAACCCTCTGATCTTCTGCATACCATATAACTGCCCTGTTTTTTCTTCAAATCGGCGCAACAAAAGCATCAATTCATACCAGTACAGGTATGTTTCCTTACTGAATTTTGTAGAGACTGAGTTGGTAGTGGCCACGTTTTCAAATTTGAGGGGCAAATATAATGGAAATTGGTCAAATTTAACCCTGAACATTCTGTACGTTTAACTATTCTCTTACCTTAAGTTTGTATCCATGAATGGCTCTTTCCGCCTGAATGGGCTTGGTTTATTTCAATTTAAAAGTTATACAGAAAAACGGGTGCAATTTCCGGAGCGTATCGTTGGATTCTGTGGCTCTAATGGTATAGGTAAGACGAATCTACTGGATGCAATTTATTCCCTTTGTCTAACCAAAGGTTATTTTGGACGATCTGATGCAGCTAATGTTCAATTCGGGAAACAAGGATTCAGAATTGAGGGTGATTTTTCAAAAAATGGGCAATCATTCCAAATTGAACTGGTACTTAGAGAAACCGGAAAGAAAGAGTTGAAGGTCAATAATGAGTTGTACAACCGATTCTCTGATCATATTGGCAAATTTCCAGTTGTAGTGATTGCACCAGACGATGTTATCCTGATCAATGGAGGTAGCGAAGACAGGCGGAAAATGCTGGACACCCTTATGGCTCAGATGAATCCAGCATATCTACAATTATTGATTCGATATAACAAAATTCTTCAACAACGAAATGGTTTATTGAAACAGATCAGTGAGTCACAGCGAAGAGATGATCAGTTGCTGGATATATTAGACCAGCAGCTTATTGAAAATGGTGTTGCGATTTATACTTTTCGTAAAGATTTTCTGGCTGGTTTTTTACCTGATGTTATAGTTGGTTATCAGCGATTAGCTCAATCAAAGGAAAAAATCTCTCTTTTTTACAGCAGTCAATTAGCTGAAAATAATTACCGTGATCTGCTGAAACAGAACCGAGAACGGGATATAGTTTCAGCTCGTACAAGTATCGGAATTCATAAGGATGATATTCATTTCCAATTACATGATCAACCTTTTCGTCAGGTAGCTTCTCAAGGTCAACGAAAAAGTATTTTATTCGCCCTGAAACTCGCCGAATTCAATGCATTAAAACAGCATAACGGATTTGCCCCTCTTCTATTGTTGGATGATGTATTTGAAAAACTTGATGAAGGCAGAATGCATAATCTGCTTCAATGGGCATGTGTTGAAAATCAGGGGCAGGTTTTTTTAACTGATACACATACCAAACGGTTACAAAAAGCCCTTACGGACCTGGATATCCGTTTTCAGATCGAAAATCTCAGTTAATACGTACATTTGAAAAGATAACATAATTGCGAATGGGAGAATTCACGATCGGTCAGGCACTAGAAGCGTTTCTTCGTCAAAACAGGATGAAAAGCACTATCATGTCTTTTCAGATACAAGATGTATGGGAAGAGATAATGGGAAAAACGATTGCAAACTACACAGATAAGATTCAAATAATCAATCAAACACTTTTTATTTCAACAAGTGTGGCTCCATTAAAAAATGAATTATTATATCAAAAAGAAGCCATCATCCAAAGAGTTAATGAAAAACTTGGAGCCAATGCCATTAAAGAAGTAGTTATCCAGTAATCAAGAATTAATGTAATGATGTAATTGATCTATCGTTTCTTTTTGATCCAAAATCGTTTCTCGTACAACATCTATTATAGAAATTATTCCAATATATTTTTCCTGATCAAAAACCGGTAAATATCTTATGTTATGGCCTGTCATGATCTCCATACATTCATCCAGTTGATGATGCATAGATACCTGAGGCAGATATTCGCTCATGATTTCAGCAACTTGCAAATCACTTGAAGATTTACCATGAAGAATAACTTTACGGGCATAATCTCGTTCCGTAAATAAACCACAATATTTATCATCCTCCATGATCACAACAGATCCTATATTACGATCTGCCATGAGTTTAAGTGCATCAAAAACTAAAGTATCAGGCGAAACGGTAATATTATGAGTCCCTTTTCGTTGGAAAATATGTGATACTGTTTTCATAAATATTCAACATGGTTACCCTATTAAGATAGTATATTTTTCAACGTATCCAAAAAAATTAAGATAATTTGATTCGAGGATCCAGGCGGCTATACAGAAATTCAGATAAGATGTTCATAAAAACAAATAAAGTTGCGGTTAGCAATACACTTCCCATAACTACAGGATAATCAAGCTTTTCTAGTGCATCAACGGTAACTTTTCCTATACCCTTCCATCCAAAAATATATTCCACAAAAAAGGCTCCGGCCAGTAATTCTGCAAACCAACCTGTAATAGCGGTGATCACTGGATTTAATGCATTCGGTAATGCATGTTTGAAGATTATACGCTGAGAGGATAATCCTTTTGCTTTTGCTGTTCGGATATAATCCTGTGATAAAACATCTAAAACAGAACTTCGGGTCAACTGAACAATTATAGCGAGTGGTCTGATACCTAGTGTTATGGCAGGAAGGATAATATTTCGTAAACTCAATTGATCTCCTTTAAATGAATCTGTTTCAAACAAACTTCCTGTCATATATAAACCGGTCCATTCATGAAATATGAAACCAAATAACCAAGCTATTAAAATCCCAATAAAAAAAGATGGTGCGGAGATGCCGGTTACGGAGGCAAAAATGGATGCGGTATCCATCCATGAGCCCTTTTTTACAGCAGCAAGTAATCCTAAGAGTATTCCCAGAATTGTAGCTATAAGCATCGCTGTTAGGGCAAGTAAAGCTGTTCCTGGAAGTGCATCCAATAATATTTCAGAAACGTCTCTTTTGCTCTGATATGATTTTCTTAAATAAGGAAATTTACATACAATCTTTATGTCTCCACCAAATGCAACACCATTGATACTCTTTTCCTTAAAGTCAGTATGTCGGTACAAAGAAATCGGAGAGATATCATTTAGATAATATAAAAATTGTGTAGCGACTGGTTTATCGAGGTAAAGTTCTTTTCGAATATTTTCTAAAGTAGCAGCATCACCTGTTTGGCCCACCACTAATCTTGCAGGATCACCTAACCCTTGGAAAAGAAAAAAAACAATTATGGTCACCCCTGTCATGACCAGCACACCATAACTAATTTTTTTTACCAGGAATAAAACCACTATTTATTACTTAATGATTTAATCAGTTCATTTTCGTCTGCCAAGGCCGATTTGTTTTTGATAGTGCCATTTTCCAAAAGATATACAGTTGGATCGACACGTGCAGCGGTTTTGATGGCTACAAAATCAGTTTTTAAAACAGGAACAGTAACATATTTTGTAACCAGATCTGGTGCTGAAGTGGAGATAAAAATAGGGATTCCTTTAGCATCCGCTTGTTTCTTAAGTATATCAAAAGGCTTTGTCCATTCCTGATTCCAGGATTTTGAAAAAATAATAATCGATTCACCTTTTAACGATAAAATCGAATCCGTTATATCCTGATCGGATAGCGTTTTTAGAGCAAAATCCTTAATCTTAGGCTCCGCATTACCCTTGCGAACAACTTTGTCGTAACGATTTAGAAAAGTATAGGTAGAATCATTAAAATCTGCTGGAAAATGATCAGCATCAAATTCAATGTCTTTGCCATTTTTTTTATAAACATATGTTATAACCACGCTGTCCGGTATAGCATCTGGAGGGATTTGCCTCAATTCCATGATATTTGCTCCTACCCTATAAGGCAGACAATCCAGCACAGGAAGGTGTTTTAAAACATAGAATTGAGCAGCGAAAGAAAATATAGTCGTTCCTACTATGATTAAAAAAGATAAGGTATTGCCTAGTGAAGCGCGCACCCGATGTCTATAAGAGAAAAGAAAAACGATAAGGATAGTAAGCACTATATCTTTGATAAATGAATCCTTAGCGGTCAACTTTATGCAATCACCGAAACAACCACATTCTTTAATTTTCCCCGAGAATAAGGCATAGGCTGTAAGGAAGGTAAAGAACAGGATAAGTAATAACAATAACCAGCTGAATAACCTGAATTGCCATCCCACTATTACGGCTACACCTGCAATAATCTCGAAAGCAATCATCAATACTGCCATGGATAATGTAAAGTCCTGGAAGCCATGAATATTCCATACTTCAAAGAATTCTTGCATTTTATAGCTAAGTCCCATCGGGTCATTGGCTTTGATCAAGCCTGAAAAAATAAAAAGTAGCCCAACCACCCAACGTGTAAGCGTAAGAAGATTTTTCATGTTAATGTTTTCCTTCTTTAATTAAGATTAATGCAAAAACGGAGTAGTTAATGATATCGATGAAATTGGCGTCTATACCTTCACTTATCAAGGTTTTTCCATCGTTTTGAAGAATCTGACGAACCCGCATGAGTTTCATTAAAATAAGATCCACAAAACTTTCTTGGCTCATATCTCTCCATGCTTCGCCATAATCATGATTTTTATCCATCATGGTATTTTTTGCAAGGCTAAGTTTTTCAGAATAACGATTTTCAACTTCTTCAACGGGCATGTCTTCGGTCGATAAATCCTGCATATCCAGTTGAATAAGTCCAATAATGCTATAATTTATGATGCCTTTGAATTCAGAGGTGATATCATCTCCTATTTTTTGATGCTTTTTTTCCTGAATGGTCCGAATACGTTGAGCCTTTATAAAGATTTGGTCTATAATAGAAATGGTGCGCAAAACACGCCAGGATGTACCATAATCCCGAGTTTTTTTAATAAAAATATCCCTGCAGGATTGTATGGCCTGATCGTATTGCCAATCTGTGTTTGTTGTATTTTGCATGTAATTATATGGATACCGCCAAAATTACTTTAAAGAAGCCAATTCGCACGTTGAATTGTAATGGGAAATTAATTAGCCTTGATATTCCCAAGATTATGGGGATAATTAATGTTACACCCGATTCTTTTTATACAGGAAATAATATAAAAACCAGCCAGTCTTACATTGATCAAGCTGGTCAAATGATCGAAGATGGCGCTAGTTTTTTAGACCTAGGCGGCCAGAGTACCCGGCCCGGTAGCTCTCGTATAACAGCTGAAGAAGAAGCAGAAAGGGTTATTCCGGTTATTGATGCCATTCACCAGGTGTTTCCTGAACATATTATATCGGTTGATACCTATCATCACCAGGTTGCCAAATGGGCAATAGAGGCTGGAGCAAGAATGGTTAATGATGTAAGTGCAGGTGCTATGGATCCCATGATGCTCTCAACAGTTGCCTCCCTTGACGTGCCCTATATTGCCATGCATATGAAAGGTACACCGGACAACATGCAGGATCTGGCCATTTACGACGATATCATTTTAGAAGTTGTAGATTATTTCATACGAACGCTGTCTGTCTGTAAAAAAGCAGGTATAAAAGATGTAATCATTGATCCGGGATTCGGTTTTGCAAAAACTGCGAAGCAGAGTCTATTTTTACTGAGGGAATTAAAGAAACTTGAAGTGTTAGATGCCCCTATGTTAGTTGGAGTTTCCAGAAAATCGATGATCTATAAAACATTGAATATTACCCCTGAGGAAGCGTTAAATGGAACAACCATACTCAATACTATGGCTTTGGAAAGAGGAGCAGATATTTTAAGAGTTCATGATGTGAAGCAAGCGAAAGAGGCGATTACTTTAGTAAGGTGTGATTAGAGATTGAGTTGATCAACCCCTAATCACACCAATTTTTTTTATTGAAGTCCTGGAATAGCTGCCTGTAATTTTGAACTGTCTATTTTTGGCTGATCTTTTACATCCAAAACTTCGATCTCAAAAATCAAATTTTCATTTGGCTTGATCACGGGAGGTGACCCCTGCGGTCCATATCCCATATGAGAAGGGATAAAGATTCTTCCTTTTCCACCTTTGTTAAAGGCGGTGATGCCTTCCAACATACCAAAAATAGCACCAGACTCACCGGCTACAAACGTAAAAGGTTCCATGCCATGCTTTTGCACCTGCTTGGTGCTATCCATATTGGAATCAAAAGCTTTTCCCTCAAAATTGTACCCTGTATATTTTATGGAAATGATTTTACCTGTTGCAGCAGCAGGACCATTTCCTTTATCGTTTACTTCTACAAAAACACTATTTAACTTATCAGCTTTAATATTATTGCGTTTTAGATAAGCCTGAACAGATGCTATCTCCCGATTTTTGAATTTTTCCATTTCGTTTTGATAGTCTTTCATGACCAATTCCTCTTTGTTAAATACCTGCAAGATCTTTATCGCCATTTTGATTTTACCACCCTTCTTCATATAGGGGGGTAGTCCTACAGGATTTGTTTTCATGATGGTATCAACCAATTGAATCGTGATCAAACTGTCTCCTGGTTTACAGAATTTCAACACTTCTGAAAAATCATATGCACGCTCAGAACTATCTACCAAATCATATCCGGGAAGACTTCCATAAGATTGTGCGATTACGGAATCGTTGTACGTAAGTTTATAGTTAAACTTGATGATATCACCTGCTTTTAACATTTTACCCTTACCCTGATTGAAAATCTTATATTCTAATCCTGATTTGGTTTTTTTGTACCCGATATTGGAACAGGCTATACCAATTAAAACAATTGATATAAGGGCTGCCCAGATTTTACTGTTTACTTTCATTTGATTATGATTATTGTAATTGAGATGCTACTTCTTTTAATACTCTTTTGAATTCTTTATTGTTTTCGTCCACAGAAGCAGAGCTTCTTCCACCAGCTGCATTCTTATGGCCTCCCCCTTCAAAATAATTTCGGGCGAATTGATTGCAATCAAAGGATCCTTTGCTCCTAAAAGACCATTTACGCTCTTCGTCTCTGTCGATGAGCAGAGCGGCAAACTTGATCCCTTTAATTGAAAGTGGATAATTCACCAGCCCTTCTGTATCGCCAGTTCGGATATTGAAACGCAATATATCGGATTTAGGAATAGAAATGACTGCTGTATTGTATTCGTATAGTATTTCAAGTCGGTTCGAAAGGACATGGCCTAGAAAACGAAGTCTATTTTCAAGATAATTATCATACACCTCCTCGTGAATTTTGGAGTGATTGAAGCCGGTTTTTTTAAGAAAAGCAACCATTTCAAATACAGATGAGGTAGTAGATGGAAAACGGAATGAGCCGGTATCCGACATTACACCTGCATAAAGGCATTCCGAAATGGGAACATCAATTAGATGTTGATGCCCTGATTCCATAATAAATTCAAATATGAGTTCAGCTGTTGAACTTTTAGGTACTACACTATTTCCAAAATCAAAAGACTCTTTCTGAGGCTGTTCATGGTGATCAATTAAAATTTTAGTGCAAGTAAGTTTTTCTAAAACTTGTGCCATATGCCTAGTCCTGTAAAGGGCATTAAAATCCAAACAAAAAAGCCATTCTGCTTCAAAAAGAATCTTATCTGCCTTCTCTTTTGAAAATTCGTAATCCAATACCTCTTCGCAACCTGGCATCCATTTCAAGAAATCCGCCCAATTTGTAGGGGAAATTACCTGAACCTGGTGACCTAATTTTTTAAGAAAATGTGCCAATCCTAGGGAAGAACCCATAGCATCCGGATCGGGTTTTTGATGCATTGTAACCACAACTCGTTTTTGCCCCTGAGCTAAAAATGGATAAAACTCCTGAATTGACTTCATGCGGTGGCGAAGATAATCTAAAAGCCGGAAGAAATGCCCTGAAAACCAGTTAGATTAGATTTTCATTTGCAATATCCGTAAACCTTCTGTTTCTTTGCGCCGAGAAATCATAATAATTATGGGAAACAGAACATTTACGATGATCAAACCGGATGCATTTGCTAATGGTCATTCAGGAGCTATCCTTGATCACATCATTAAGGCAGGATTTCGCTTGGTAAGCATGAAGCTTACCCAACTTTCGCCTGCAAAAGCCGGAGAATTTTATGCAATCCACAAAGAACGTCCTTTTTATGGCGAACTATGTGAATTCATGAGTAGCGGACCAATCATTGCAGCAATCTTAGAAAAAGACAATGCTGTAGAAGATTTTCGTACACTGATTGGAGCTACTAACCCAGAAAATGCTGCAGAAGGTACGATCAGAAAATTATATGCAGAAAGTATAGGTAGAAATGCCGTACACGGATCCGACAGCGATGAGAATGCCTCCATTGAAGGTGCATTCTTCTTCTCTGGTTTAGAGAAATTCTAATTTAAGTACCCATACTCTTTTTAAAAAGGCTCAAATTCAAATGAGCCTTTTTGCTTATATAGCATACTTTAGTACTATATTCATTCCATATGCAGATCATCCCTTTCTACTTGGGCATAGTCGCGATGCAGTCTGTTTACCTGACTTATTACTATATACTTTCCAGGAAAAAAGATTTTCTGTATTATGTTTTGTTTACCTTTTTTTTCACCTTGTTCTTTTCTTTTGTTACTGTCCCTTTTTTACAAGATTTTGGGAATCGATTGTCGAATGGTAGTTTATTCGCATCTGCGATGACTTTTATCATGCTAGGTGCAGCTATGTACTACAAATTTATTCGTCATTTTGCAGGAACGGTTATGCTGAATCCTCAATATGATAAAATCATTCGTATAACCGAACATATTTTAGTTTTTTGTGCATTGCTTATGCTATCCAATACAACAATTTTCAATCGAAAATTTGATTTCTTTTATCCCATTTTCAGAGTCATATATTTTTTAAATATTGCTATTCAAGTTTATTCAATTTATGTACTTCTAAAATCACGTAAATTACTTAATCTCATTTTGGCGATAGGGTCTATTGTGATGGCACTGCTCGTTAAAATAGCCATCATGCCAATCATAATACAACTCAACACCCAACGTGTTGAGATAACCACTTTTAATTATGTGTTTGCAGGATTAATTTTAAATTTTCTCTTTTTTAATTTCGCCTTGATCTATAAATCCAGAAGCATTGAAAAGGAAAAAACAGCACTTCAAATTCAAAAACAGACTGAGCTCTTTAATCAGCGGACAGAGATAGGAAATGATCTACATGATGATATTGGGGCAACGTTAAGTGGATTGCATGTTTACTCAACAATAGTAGAATCAGAGATTGACCGAAATCCAGATCTGGCTAAAAAATACTTAAATAAAATTGCTATTGGGATAAGAGCAGTCATGGATAATATGAATGATGTTATTTGGGCAGTAAATATTCGAGAAAAAAATCCAAAACTTTTTTCCAGCCGGTTAAAAGATTTTAACATGGAAATTTTCGATGCAAAGAATATTGAATGTATTTATGAAATTGATACTGAATTAGAAAGAAAAATAACTCGAATGATAGCCCGTAAAAATCTTATTCTAATTACAAAAGAAGCAATCAATAATGTTGTAAAACATAGTCGGGCTACTAAAGTATTTATTCGATTAAAAACAAATGGAGATAGCCTAATCCTTGAAATAGAGGATAATGGAATAGGAATGACATCTCACAAAAATAATTCCGGTGGCAATGGGCTTCATAGTTTACAAATTCGAACTGCTCAATTAGGCGGTGTATTATCAATCCATAATCATCATCATGGCGGCGGATTATTGGTGCAAACCTCTATCCCCTTAGCGAATATTAGTGATTGAATTCCCTTGCATTTATAATACTTTTGGTAGATGATAAACTTAGTGATCTATGACGATAGTGCAGAGCGAAGAGATAGTTTAGAATTACTTCTATCTCTCAATGAAGATATAAACTGTATTGGATCTTTTGCTGATTGTACTAAAATTGAAGAACAGATCAGTAAAATCAAACCAGATATTGTATTGATGGATATTCGTATGCCAGATGTAGATGGAATCCAAGGTACTAAAATAATCAAGAGCATTTCCCCTGAAACGAAGATCATCATTCAGACCGTTTTTGACGATGATGATACCATTTTCAATAGTTTGAAAGCTGGTGCGGAAGGATATATTCTAAAAAGTACTCCTGGAGATAAGATTATTCAAAGTATAATGGATGTTTTTAATGGAGGAGCAGTAATTACACCATCTATAGCCTTGCGAATAACAAAATATTTCAATGCTATTCAGGAAGAACCATCTAAAGATTTTATAACATTAACGCAAAGAGAAAAAGAGGTTTTAAAATTATTAACAGACGGTTTAAGCTATAAAATGGTTGCCGCTAAACTTGAAATTAGCTATTATACAGTTAATGCGCATATTCGAAAAATATACCAAAAACTTAGTGTAAATTCTCTAGGCGAAGCAGTTTCATTGGCACTCAAGAATAAGATCGTTTAGTCACATTAAGCCTATCGCCAATTTTTAGTTTTCCTGTTTTAGGCCCAATAACATTCTGACCAAACAAAATCTTACCTCTATACTCCCTATATGAAGATAATGTCTTTAAAGGTTCTTTTCCTGGGATCCCGGATTGCTGATCTATAGTCGTCATAATACAGCGCGCACAAGGTTTTACCCCATAAAAGATTTGATCATTAATTAAAAATTCTTTTATATGATCTTCTTCGTGGGGTGTCATTCCATTTATGACCATATTCGCCCGAAATCTGTCAAACCCAATTGGAGTGATCAGTTTATTGTTCAGGAATTCAAGGGATGATTCACTTAACATAAGAATGGGATAGGCATCGGAAAAACTCGTGATATCCGTTTCTTGTATAGCAAACGATGGATCAACTTTTCGCTTTGTAGTTTCTGGCATATAAACCAGTTTGACTTCCTGATCCAGTATTTCAGAAAACCAATTGTTGGCATTTTCGGATACTACAAATGCTTCACATAAATCTTCCCAAATGCTCACTTGTAAAGATTGGCTAGTATAATCAATGGATGAAAAGTTAAAAGGTTTATTAGGATGATTGGGATGCCCTATTGAAAAATGTTCACCCTCCATCCCTAACCGAAACAAAGCAAGTTGAGGATTAGTCCTTTGTGTAAGAAACTTATTATTATTATCGACCAACATCCATCTTCTGTCTAATTCAAAACCAGTTGAACAAAGTGAAATTTCTTGAACGGATATACCATTCAAAGATTTAATGGGATAAATGGTTAGGCTTACAATACTGTACATGTGATGGGCATGTTTTACTACCAGAGTAATTTTCCTCCTGAAAGTTTTCGATACCGATTCAAAGCTTCAAGATAGTAATAGTCTGCATACGTTATAGGCACATCAACTTCGCTTTTAGCAGGAGCTGACCCAGTACTATGTAAAAGTAGAAAACCTCTATTTTCATTAAGAGCAGAACGATAATGATCGGATAAATTTTTTATGATTGTGGTTGCTGTAGATCGATAATGATGGCCATTTTGGCTATACAGACTCAATTCAAAAAGAGCAGATGCTATAATTGATCCAGCGGATGCATCACGTGGTTCATTGGGAATAAGAGGGGCATCAAAATCCCAAAAAGGGATTTTATCTTTTGGCAAACGGGGATGTGATAAGATGAACTGGGCAATATTTTCAGCTTTTTCTAGATATTTCTTATCCTTCGAAAATCGATAACACATAGTAAAACCATATAAAGCCCAAGCTTGTCCTCTTGACCATGCAGAAGCGTGACTATAGCCTTGATGAGTCTGTCGTTGAATGACTTGACCATTTGCTGTATCATAATCAACTACATGAAATGAACTATGATCTGGCCTGAAATGATTTTCCATTGTTTTATTAGCATGACTAATGGCAATTTTATAATAAGAGCTATCCCCTGTAAATTGCGTGGCTTTAAATAAAAGCTCAAGATTCATCATATTATCAATGATAACTGGATATGCCCATTTATTACGATTATGATCCCAAGAACGAATCGTTCCCGTTTTATTGTTAAAACGGGTTATCAGTGTTTTAGCAGATTGTATAAGGATATCCCGATATTCTGAATTGTCAGTTAGGCGATACCCTTCCCCAAAACTGCAATACATTTTAAAGCCCATATCATGTGTAGTGCCATTGGTTTTTTCCTTTTCCATATTTGAAGTAAAAACCTGAGCTTGCTTTTTCCAAGATTCATTTTGGGTAAACTCATATAAAAGCCAAAGTTGACCTGGGAAAAATCCACTTGTCCAGTCGCGAGACGAAACCAGTTTCAGCTCCCCATTCTCCAATGTTCTAGGTGAAATTAGCTCGCCGGTAGCACCTGGTGTTCCACCACTCGAAATCGTAGCTTTAGCTGCTTTTGCCTTGGGAATTTCCTCAAGCATCACGCTTGTTTGGTATTCAACATCAGCTACAAGTTTATGTATATTGATTCTTGGTGAGCAGGAAAAGACAATAAAATGGACCAGGGTTCCCAGAATTATATTTTTTAGCACGTTCATTTTCTTTTTTTAATCAATTGGGTTAAAACACTAATGTAAATATTAATCAACACTGTATCTCATTTTCTTTATTCGCTTAGATAGATTTTAAAAGAGTAAGAATATCCATTAAATTATATAAAGAATTGGATATTAATGTATTATAAAATGAAACAAGGTGACCTTAAAGTCACCTTGTCATGTTACGTCGGGAAGACCAGATTCGAACTGGCGACCCCTTGCACCCCATACAAGTGCGCTACCGGGCTGCGCCACTTCCCGAACAGGGTGGCAAAAATAAGACTTAATTCCTTTACCCAAAATCCGTCTGGGAATTATTATCTTCGCACAATTCCGTTTACATGAGTATCTTACTTCGAAAGGTAAAAATTCAAGATCCATCCTCCCCTTTTCATGGTGAGCAGAAAGACATCTTAATACAAAATGGTGTTATCGCAGAAATAAGTGATCTTATAAATTCCCCTGTAGATCAGGTAGTTGACCATTCGGATATTCATGTTTCTTTAGGTTGGGTTGACACATTTTCGGATTTTGCAGATCCTGGTTATGAGCACAAAGAAAATCTAGAATCAGGTGCTAATGCCGCAGCAACCGGAGGGTTTACACGTGTTTTTGTAGTTCCAAATACTTCACCTGCCCTTCATAGTAAAAGTCAGATTGAATATATAATCGAAAAAAGCCGAAAGCTGCCTGTAACCATTCAACCTATTGGAGCCGTTACAAAGAACATAGAAGGAAAAGACCTCGCGGAAATGTATGATATGTTCGAATATCAGGCTATTGCTTTTTCAGATGGATTTCAATCAGTACAATCAGCAGGTCTATTGATCAAGGCATTACAGTATGTTAAAGCTATTGACTCGGTGATCATACAGTTGCCTGATGATCGAAGTATTAATCCAAATGGTCTTATAAACGAGGGAATTGTTTCTACGCAGTTAGGATTACCTGGAAAACCGGTTCTTGCAGAAGAGCTTATGGTAGCCAGAGACATCAAACTAGCTGAATATACAGACTCTAAACTGCATATAACCGGCATCACTTCAGCCCGTTCAGTTGCCTTGATTAAAAAAGCTAAGGCTGATGGTATTAAGATTACTTGCGCTGTAACCCCTCATCACCTTTTCTTTTGTGATGAGGATTTAAAAGGTTATGATACAAATCTTAAAGTGAATCTTCCTTTGAGAACAAAGGAAGATAGGCATGTATTGCAAAATGCTGTACTGGATGGTACTATTGATATGATCGCTTGTCATCACCAACCACAAGATTGGGATAGTAAAACCTGTGAATTCGAATATGCAAAATATGGCATGATAGGCCTGGAAAGTTGTTTTGGCGTTTTAGGTTCCCTGAATATTCCAGAGAAGAAAATCATTGAACTTATTTGTGAATCGCCACGTAAACATTTTAGGCTTCCACAGGAGATTATAAAGGTTGGTTCTACAGCTGAATTGACATTATATAACCCTAGTTTAGAATATATCTTTGATAAAACTGATATTGCATCGGCTTCAAAGAATTCTGCCTTTGTAGGCAAAAAGCTTAAAGGTAGCGTGTTGGGTATAGTGAATAAAGGATTATTATTTACAAAAGAGTCAAAAAAAAATAATGGATAATATTAGCAAGGAAGAATCTGTTTCTGATGTTTTGCTACAATATGGCCTTATAAGTACATTAGTATCCATTTTGTATTATGTTGGATTGTACCTCATGGGTGCAGAATCTTATCTAAAACCGATTGCTTACTTTTCATATGCTATCCCAATATTATTTGCCGTTATCGCTTCCGTTAAAGTGAAACGATCAAAATTGTATTTGCCATTTGGAGACGCACTTAAAATTATTTTTGGTGTATTTGTACTTTCTTTTTTTGGATTAAGTTTATTTAGCTTTATCCTCAATAATTATATTGATACAGCTTTTGCAGAAAGAACCATTCAGCTTACCGTCCAAAAGACACAAGAGATGTTGTTGAGTTTAAATGTTCCTCAATCTGAAATAGATAAGCAGATCAAAATAATATTGTCGATGAATATGTATTCGTTTAGTTCAATAATGAGAGGATTCTTTTATCAATGTATATTTTTATTTTTATTATCCTTGATCATTGCTGCAATCGTAAAGAAAAATAAACCTGAATTTACTACCTGATTATGGATATCAGTATTATCATTCCGCTTAAAAATGAAGAAGAATCGTTGCCAGAACTTTGCAGCTGGATAGATCGTGTTAATGCTCAACATAATTTTTCATACGAGATCATTCTAGTTGATGATGGTAGCACAGATGCATCCTGGAATGTTATCCAAACATTAGCTTCTCAAAACTCTTTTATTAAAGGAATCAAATTTCAACGGAATTATGGGAAAAGTGCAGCATTAAATGAAGGTTTTGTCGCTGCCAAAGGGGACGTTGTGATCACTATGGATGCTGACCTCCAGGATAGTCCTGATGAAATTCCTGGTCTATATAAGATGATTAAAAATGAAGGATATGATTTGGTTAGTGGCTGGAAAAAGAAACGTTATGATAATGTGCTGACCAAAAATCTCCCCTCTAAGTTTTTCAATGCTGTTACACGAAAAATGTCTGGCATACATCTTCACGATTTCAATTGTGGATTAAAAGCCTATCGCAGTAAAGTGATTAAATCAATCGAAGTATATGGGGAAATGCATCGATATATACCTGTTTTAGCCAAATGGGCAGGGTTCAGAAAAATAGGTGAAAAAATAGTTGAACATCGTGCACGTAAATATGGCGTTACCAAGTTTGGTTGGGATAGGTTCATCAATGGGTTTCTTGATTTGAATACGATTATGTTCATAGGTAGGTTTGGAAAAAAGCCTATGCAATTTTTTGGATTGTTAGGGACGTTATTCTTTTTTATAGGTATGTTTTCCATTGTATATCTGATTACAGCGAAATTTATATTGCCTGATTTTTCGCTTACCAATAAACCAGCTTTTTATATCGCGCTGGTCACTATGATCTTGGGTACTCAATTTTTTCTTGCCGGATTTTTAGGTGAACTTATCACGCGAAATGCGCCAGAAAGAAATAGTTATATGATTGAGGAAACACTGGGTTTAGATGCCTGATCGTAAGCATATTGTAATTCTAGGATCTGCGTACCCTTTGCGTGGTGGCGGATTGGCCACGTTCAATGAACGCTTGGCCAGGGAGTTTCAAGCGGCAGGACATCAAGTAACCATCTTTACATTCTCACTTCAATATCCATCCTTCTTATTTCCAGGTAAATCCCAAATTTCTACAGAAAACCCTCCTACAGATCTGGATATACGAGTCGTCGTAAATTCAATCAATCCTTTTAATTGGATTCAGGTTGGGAATTTTTTAAAAAAAATGAATCCTGATTTTATCGTAGTACGATATTGGATTCCATTTATGGCTCCTTGTCTTTCTACTATATGCAGGATCGCTAAAAAAAATAAAACCACCAAGATCATCTGTATAGCAGATAATATACTACCTCATGAAAAAAGACTTGGTGATCGATTATTAACCAAATTTTTCCTTCCTGTTGCAGATGCATTCATAACCATGAGTGATCAGGTAACCAAAGATCTTGCTCAATTTAAAACCAACAAAAAATATATACAAATTCACCATCCCCTTTATGATAACTTTGGAACACCCATTGAAACAGCAATTGCCAGAAAAAAATTAGGAATAGCGGTTGATCAAAAGATTCTTTTATTTTTTGGATTTATTAGAAAATATAAAGGCCTGGATCTGTTGATTGAAGCAATGACAGCTTCGATTGTAAAAAAAGAAAATATAAAATTACTCGTAGCTGGAGAATTCTATCAGGATAAGCAACCTTATTTGGAACAAATTAAACGCTACGGCTTACAAAATGATATTATCCTCTATGATCATTTTGTTCCCGATAACGAAGTAGCCTCCATCTGCTGTACAGCTGATTTTATTGTTCAACCCTATCGACATGCCACACAAAGTGGTGTAACCCCCCTAGCCTATCATTTTGATATTCCTATGATCGTAACCCGAGTAGGCGGACTACCTGATATGGTGCTGGATGATAAAACAGGTTTGATAGCTGAGCCGAATGCGGAGTCGATCGCAGCACATATTGCAAAAGCATTTGCGAATGGATCGGATTACTATAAACCCTCATTACGGGAATTTAAAAAGAATTTCTCCTGGAGCCATTTCTCAAAAGAATTATTGAACTTGTATAATGAATTATAAATCAAACACCAATGATGAATATTTATTATACTTTGAAACATAAATAGTATGGATAAGATTAAACAATGTATAGAAGAGTCGATTTTTGTAAAAGAAACTATTCTGAATGATGAGCAATTACATTCTTCATTACAAAAAGTAATTGAATTAACTGTTAAATCCCTTGAAAGTGGCGGAAGACTATGGTTTTGTGGAAATGGCGGAAGTGCGGCTGATGCCCAACATTTAGCTGCTGAATTCAGTGGACGTTTTTATATGGATAGAAGAGCATTGCCTGCCGAGGCTTTACATTGTAATAGCTCTTATTTAACAGCAGTAGCTAATGACTACAGCTATGATGACGTATATGCCCGCTTAGTTGAGGGCGTTTGCTCATCTCAGGATATACTTTTTGGGTTTTCCACTTCTGGAAATTCAACAAATATTTGTCGCGCTTTTACAAAGGCAAAAGAAAAAAATATGCTTACCATTGGATTCACTGGAAAATCTGGAGGAAAATTAAAAGAATGTTCGGATATACTTTTTGACGTTCCTTCTACCAATACTCCAAGAATTCAGGAAGCTCATATTATGCTTGGACATATAATTTGTCAAATGGTTGAAGAAATATTTTTTAAAGAAAGATAATGGGGCGATCTAGTTGCTAAACAATAATAAATTTGAATTAACGAACAATGCAAAACGACTGGATCAACGAAATTGATAAAAGTTGGACCCTTTTTTTAGATAGAGATGGAGTCATTAATCTAGAAAAAGAAGGAGATTATATTCGTAACATCAATGAATTTACGTTTATTGAATCTGCTCGAGAGGCAATAGCTGATCTAAGTCATACATTTGGAAGAGTGTTAATCGTGACAAACCAAAAAGGTATTGGTAGAGGGTTGATGTCAGAACTTGATCTTGAGGAAATTCATGCTTATCTTTTAAACGAAGTAGAACGAATTGGAGGAAAGATTGATAAAATTTACCATTGTTCGTCCGTAGATGCAGATTCGCCATGTAGAAAACCAAATCCTGGTATGGCGATACAGGCAAAGAAAGATTTTCCTGAAATCAATTTCAGCAAATCAATAATGATCGGAAATACCTTGAGCGATATGCGTTTCGGAAAAACATGCGGAATGCGAACTGTTTTTATAAAATCAAACAAACCATTGCCTGAAATTCCGCATCCGGACATAGATATAGTCCATATATCCTTATTTAGCTTTGCTAATGGTTTGTAAAAACCATCATTCACTACATAAATTTGCCTTTATTTTGCCAAATGAGACGATTATTGATTTGGATTTTATTGCTCCAAGTAAATATGGTTGTTGGACAATCTTCATCTGATAAGGTTCTTTTAGAGCAGAAGGAAGACTCGTTAAAAGAATTTGCAAGAGAAATCATTTGGGCTGAGGATGCAGAGAGCAGATTCAGAGCAGACAGTTTTTTTACGCGAATATTAGTTAGAGCATTAGTGATTCCACATTCATTCCATTTTCCTTTTGACTCCATCATACAAATATCCAGATTATATGCTCCAGATTCGGCTTTTAGGATCTTTACTTGGCAAGTGATGAAAGATCAAAATCTAGCACGTCGGCATGGAGCAATTCAAATGCGGTCGCCTGATGGTAAATTAGTATTATTCCCTTTATTAGAAAATTCAGCTTCTATTCAAGATCCTTTACATGAGCCTGCTTCAACAAATAAATGGATTGGATCAATCTATTATAAGATTATCATGAAAGAATTTGAGGGTAAAAAACTCTATACCCTCTTCGGCTATGATGAAAATGATATGGCAAGCA
>CAYTXC010000004.1:0-10283 GCA_964441425.1 uncultured Sphingobacterium sp.
AAGCATATGTATTCGAAAGAATTTCAGGAGATCGTTAATTACAGAAGATCAAATCGTGCATTTGATTCGAGTATAAATGTTCCGGATGACATAATCCAAATAAGCTTGGAAAGAGCCATTCTCTCACCAAACAGCAGCAATATGCAACTCTGGGCATTTCACTGGATCAAATCAAATGCTGAATTAGCAAAATTTGTTCCCCTTTGTCTTGATCAACGTGCTGCAAAAACTGCAAAACACATGGTTGTTTTTGTAACAAGGCGTGATAAATGGCGAGAAAGAGCGAAATGGAATCTGGAAAAAATTAAAGAAAGCATTATTGGTGAACCAACCAAACTACAAAAGGCCTCCTTACAATATTATGGCAAACTCATGCCATTCATTTATGTAAAAGATCCTTTTGGATTTATGTCAGGTCTAAGGATGCTCATTAGTTTTTTTATGGGTCTAAGAAAACCATTTTTCAGAACTGGTGGATCATGTAAACAGCGAATAGTTGTGCACAAATCATGCGCATTGGCTGCACAAACGTTTATGCTATCGATTGCTGCAGAAGGATTTCATACATGCCCCATGGAAGGATTTGATGAAAAACGAGTGAAGCGAGCATTAAAACTACCTCGTGGTGCTGAAATAAATATGATCGTGGCTGTTGGAAAAGGAACAGAGGAAGGGGTTTGGGGACCACGATTCAGAGTACCAAATGATGAAGTAATTTTTATGCATTAATGGAGCAAATTACAGCTAAATAAATAGTTGAATATGATACAATGGAAAGAATCGATCCCACCGCAGCCACCCTTTTTAGCATCCATTTTTCATTACTACTTATCAGATAGTCTTGAGGGGTATAAAGAATATGATGATTTAACTATAGAACTGGCCAAAGAAATACCAGGATATTTAGGATATGAAAGCTTTAAGCACGATGGAAGGGGTTCATTCATCAGTTATTGGAAAGATATGGAAGCAGTAAGAGAATGGGCAAGTCATCCGATACATATTGAAGCTAAGCAAAAAGGTAAATCGTCATGGTACAGATATTACCATAGTGTAATTGCCGAGGTTAAGACGATCCATACACATGAAAAATAACTCTTTTAAATAAGCAATGGTCGCCGGATTAAATTTCCAACGACCATTTTTTTGAAGAAAGTGCCCAGGACTGGATTCGAACCAGCACACCCTTGCGAGCGCTGCGACCTGAACACAGTGCGTCTACCAATTTCGCCACCTGGGCATCAGAAACCTTGTTCAGGGTGTGCAAATATAAGCGCAATTTCCATTTCCTTCCCGTATTTTTAATCCAAAGTTTCTCGCATGGCTGCTCCTATAAAAACTGGAATCGTAAGCTTCGGTATATCTTCCAAAACGTTTCATGCACCTTTCTTAAGCACTGTACCTGGATATACATTCTCTGCAGTGGTTGAACGATCTACCAATGAAGCTGAAAAAATTTACCCTGCGGTAAAAACCTACCGATCTATAGAAGAATTACTGAAAGATGACGAACTGGAACTCATTATCATAACCTCTCCAAATGAAACACATTTTCCTTTCGCAGAAATGGCACTACGGGCAGGTAAACATGTTGTGGTGGAAAAACCATTCACGAATACGTCTGAAGAGGCAATGGAATTAGTTGATCTAGCCAAAAAAACGGGTAAGATCTGCTCAGTTTATCAAAATCGAAGATATGTTGCTGATTTTCTTACCATGAAACAGATCTATCAACAAGGTCTGCTTGGTGAACTTCATGAATTTGAAGCACATTATGATCGCTATCGACCAGATCCACGCACCTACGGACTATGGCGAGAAAAACCACTTCCCGGTTCTGGTGTTTTCTATGACCTAGGCCCTCACCTGGTAGATCAGGCACTGCAATTATTTGGACACCCGCAATATATTATCGCTGATATCCGAAAACAAAAACCTTATTCTGTAGTGGATGATTATTTTGACATCCGATTAGACTATGGATTCCTTAAAGTACTCCTGAAATCGGGAATGCTCGTTCGGGAAATGGGACCTCGTTATATGATGCATGGTACTAAAGGTTCATTCATTAAATACGGAGAGGATACACAAGAAGAAAGATTAAAAGCTGGAGAAATACCTAATTCGCCTGATTGGGGTAAAGAACCGGAAGAACAATATGGATTAATCCATACCGAGATCGACGGCAAGATCATTCGCGAAACCTACCCATCGCTTCAAGGTGGTTTCAATAAATATTATGAGAACTTATACAAGACTATCCGGGAAGGACAACCATTGACGGAAAAACCTGAACATGGATATAACGTAATTCGTATCATCGAATTGGCCTTCGAAAGCAGCGAAAAACATTGTCGGATAAAAGTAGAAGGACTAATTAACAGCTGATCAATTTGCCTTATATAATACTTTGCCCCCCACTAAGGTTAGTACAACCTTGGTGGATTGGATCGCTTCATCAGTACAATTTATAAGATCATTTGACAATAAAATCAGATCTGCAAATTTACCTACCGCTATTGACCCCTTCTGTCCTTCCTCAAACTGTGCTTTAGCATTGGCAAGCGTATAAGAATATATTGCCTCTGCCCTACTCATTTTCTGTTCAGGAAAAAAAGTTGTGCCATCAGAAAGTTTCCGGGTCACAGAAGCATAGATATTAGCAAAGGGATCAATATCTTCTACCGGCACATCAGTTCCATTATTGACCAACACTCCTGCATTCATAAATGCACGCCACATATATGCTCCTGATGCTGCACGCGCTTCCCCCAATCGTTTGATCACATATGGAGCATCTGAAGTACAATGTATTCCCTGCATTGATGCAATGATGTTCCATTCTTTAAACCGTGGAATCTCTGTGGGATCAACATGTTGTGCATGCTCCACTCTCCAACGGTGGTCTTTGCCTTTATTGCGCTTGATCTGCTCACTGAAAATATGGATTGTTTCTCTATTTGCCCGATCGCCTATAGCATGCACACATAGTTGTAAATTTTTTTCCCATGCAAACGCAGCAATCTTTTTTAATTCTGTAATATCAAACGTATTTTGCCCATAAAATTCTTTACGATCTGAATAAGGCTCTAATAACCAAGCTCCATAAGATCCTAATGCACCATCCAATGATACCTTTATAGATTTGACCGTAAGATGCGCATTCCCTGCATCCTGGATAGGCAATATAGAGGCATTTTTCTGAAGATTGGTGATTCCTTCTCGTACCATCACCCAGTGACGAATATTGAGTTTCCCTATTTCAGCTAATTCTTTCATCCAGGCTACCTGATCAAATGATGATCCTGCATCTACAAAACTGGTAACACCATGGCGCAAACATTCCTGCTCAGCCAGATAAATACTTTTGACCCAATCTGCTTTGCGCTCCGCTAGAGGACGCTGACGAATCCATTCTGCATATACCTTGCCAACCAAACCCTGTGCAGTTTCCTCCAATACACCAACGATATTTCCATTTTTATCTTTTACAATATCTCCACCAATTGGATTTGGGGTTGATGCCTTGATTCCAGCGAGTTGTAAGCCGATATAATTTACATAGCTGCTGTGACCACTGGCATGTGTCAATAAAACCGGATTATTGGGTGATACAGCGTCAAGCGTTTCATGATAGGGATATCCTAAATAGTTAGCAACCGGTGAGCGATCCCATTTTTCCTGATGCCATCCTCTACCAATGATCCATTCGCCGGGCTTAGCCTTTTTTACTGCGTCTGCCACCATAGATACGATCTCTTCCCAATTCTTGGCTTTCATCAGATTTAGGTTCACTAGAGATGCTCCCATACCATGGATATGTCCATGCCCTTCTATAAAACCAGGCATCAAGAATTGACCCTTCGCATCAATCTGTTCAGTAGTATTACCTACAAATTGCCCTACTTCTGAATTCGATCCAACAAATAAGATCTTACCATCTTTTATAGCAACAGCTTCAGCTTTTGGATGATCAATATGTACGGTATAAACATTGGCATGATGTATAACCAGATCGGCATATTGTGCAAACAGCTGCCCTGAAAGCAAAGCAGCTGTTACCCATAAAAGATATTTACGCATATTAGATATAGCTATTAATAATGTTTTCTAACCACTCTTGTTTTCCGGATATTTGCTTAGGCTCTCCATTTTGGATAGCAAATTCACGAAGATCTTCCAGTTTCAATTTACCGTCTTCAAATTCCCTACCCTTTCCAGAATCAAATGATGCATAGCGATTTTTGCGGAAGGATTTATATGGTGATTGGAGTAACACTTGTTCCGCAATAACAGCAGCACGAGCAAATGCGTCCATTGAGCCAATATGCGCTAAGAAGATGTCTTCCAGATCTGTCGAATTACGACGAACCTTTGCATCAAAATTCACGCCTCCACCTGCAAAACCTCCGGCTTCTAACACTATTAACATGGATTCAGTAAGTTCATTCAGATCCATAGCAAACTGATCAGTATCCCAACCATTCTGAGCATCACCACGATTCGCATCTATTGAGCCTAGCATTCCGGCATCTGCTGCACACTGCAATTCATGCTGAAAGGTATGTCCAGCTAATGTTGCATGATTCACTTCTACGTTCAATTTGAAATCATTATCTAATCCGTGGTGACGTAAAAATCCAATAACCGTTTCTGCATCAAAATCATATTGATGCTTCGTTGGTTCACAAGGTTTAGGCTCAATAAAAAAGACACCCTTGAACCCATTCTTTCGGGCATAGTCTTTCGCCATGTGTAAGAAACGAGCCAGATGTTCTTTTTCTCGCTTCATATCCGTATTCAATAAAGAAAGATATCCTTCTCTTCCACCCCAGAACACATAATTTTCACCACCTAATTTTATGGTAGCATCCAAAGCATTTTTCACCTGCGTGCCGGCATAGGCTACAGCTGAGAAATCAGGATTGGTGGATGCGCCATTCATATAACGTGGGTTACTAAATACATTGGCTGTACCCCAAAGCAATTTAACCTTACTTGCAGCCATTTTATCCTTTGCATAATCGGTTATTTTATGCATTCGGGATTCATATTCGGAAAGGGAGTTTCCTTCCTCCACGAGATCCACATCATGAAAACAATAATACTCTACCCCAAGCTTAGTATAGAATTCAAATGCAGCATCCATCTTATCTAAGGCACGCTGCACTGGATCAGAAGCACGATCCCATTCAAATTGCTTAGTACCTGGTCCAAAAGGATCTGCACCAGTATTACAGAAAGTATGCCAATAACAAACAGCAAACTTGAAAAATTCTTTCATGGTATTTCCGGCAATCGGACGATTTGGATCGTACCATTTAAATGCAAGCGGATTATCAGAATCGCGACCTTCGAATTTTACTTGTCCAATTCCTTTGAAATACTCCTGATTCCCTAATGTGATCATGTTTTGGTAGTTTAAAAATAGGGTTAAAAGATACTAAAGATTTGCCTTCCATTCTTCATAAGCTAAGGAAAACGTTTTCTGTTGATCAGCATCAGGTTCAATCATCTTTAGTTTCTTCATACCTCCAAAACACTCTGAACGATTTTTATAAATCCCCGCTCCTAAAGCCGCACCTCTTGCAGCACCCACTGCTCCATCTGTATTATACAATTCAACTGTGCAATCCATAGTGTTGGCAAATGTATTGGCAAACACATCACTTAAAAACATATTGGCCTGACCAGCTCTAACTATTTGAAATGTCAATCCCATTTCCTGCATCACGTCCATACCATATTTCATAGCGAATACGATTCCTTCCTGTGCAGCACGAATCACATGTGCAGCACCATGCCGGTTAAATGATAATCCTTTCAGTGCTCCACCAGGTTCTTTATTTTGTAATATGCGCTCTGCACCATTTCCAAATGGATAGAACTTAACCCCATCAGCACCTATAGAAACTTGTGAAGCTAAAGCATTCATATCCGAATACTCTAAAGAAGAAAAGAATTGTTTACGCAGCCAGCTGTTTAAAATCCCAGTCCCATTTATACAAAGCAAAACCCCTAAGCGATTGAGCGTATCTGTATGGTTGACATGTGCAAAACTATTAACTCTTGAAAATAGGTCGTAACTAACCTTTTCGGTTATGCCATATATCACTCCAGATGTACCTGCAGTGGCAGCAACTTCGCCCGGTTCCAAAACATTGAGTGACCAGGCATTATTGGGCTGATCACCTGCTCGGTAACTGATAGGTATCCCAGGTTTGACCCCCAATAAATGGGCAGCCATAGCGGATACCACAGATTGCTCACCAAATGTTGGCACTATTTCTGCGATAAGGGATGGATCGATTTCATAATGATTTAGCAAGTCATGAGCAATTTGATGTTGCTTAAAATCCCATAATATTCCTTCCGATAAACCTGAAACAGTAGTATTAATGACACCGCTAAGTTTAGCTGCGATGTAATCGCCAGGTAATATAATTTTATAAATGTTTGAATAGAGTTCAGGCTCATTCTCCTTAACCCACTTCAATTTTGAAGCGGTAAAATTCCCTGGTGAATTGAGGTAATGAGAAAGTACAAAAGAATCCCCTAATGCCGCTCTTGCCTGTTCGCCAATGCTGACAGCTCTTGAATCACACCAGATGATGGAAGGCCTTAGTGGCTTCAATGTTTTATCTACGCAAACCAGTCCATGCATCTGGTAAGAAATACCTATTGCCGCAACATCTTCGCTACTCCAACTAACCTTCTTTTTCAAAAGCTGAACGGCATGTTGTAATTCTTGCCACCAAGTTTCCGGATCCTGCTCTGCAAATCCAGGCATCGGAGCGTGGATCGTCATTTCATTGGCTGGAGAAAATGCAGTAGCTACGGATGAACCTGTATCAATATCAAGCAATGCCGCCTTTACGGATGAAGAGCCTATATCGAATCCTAAAACATAGCGTCCCATAAAGTAAATCCTTGTTTTCACAAGTATAGGATTATACAGGCAATAAATGAAATATACAAAGGATCAAAATCTGATTATACCATAATTTCTCTGGCTCCATCACCAGTTACCACTTCATGAAATTCTAAGTTCAATCCTGTATTTTCCGCATACACTGGAGTAATTTTTTCAAGAATGGGTTTAATGGCATCTTTATGTATGATATTAATTGTACAGCCTCCAAATCCTCCACCCATCATTCGAGCGCCCAACACATGTGTCTCATTTTTAACAAGCTTAATTAATAGATCAAGCTCTCTGCAACTGACCTCATAATCGTATTGCAGTCCATTATGCGATTCATACAAAAGTTGTCCGGCCTGATCCAGTGATCCTATTTTCAATAATTCACAAATCGCATTAACTCGCTTATTCTCTTCCACTACATAATAACAACGTTTGAAAATCAAAGGATCCATTTCATGTTTATGTTTTTCGAGCATATCAGACGAAATATCACGCAATTGTTTCACATCAGTATAAAACTTTTGTAAAAGTTGAACACCGTCTTCGCATTGTTGTCGGCGTATGTTGTATTCAGAAGATGCCAGTTCGTGTTTCACCCCAGTATCCAGCAAAACAATACGATAATCACCCAATTCCAACGGGAAATAATCATGTGTCAGGGATCGGCAGTCAATTTTCATGACATGTCCTTTTTTGCCATGTATGCTGGCATACATATCCATGATCCCACATTTCAGACCGATGTACTCATGCTCAGCTTGTTGTGCCAGTAAGGCAAGTGTTAATTTGTCGAAACCATACCCATTTATGGTATTTACAGCAGTAGCTATAACACTTTCAATAGCTGCTGAAGAAGACAAGCCAGCACCTATCGGAATATCAGCTACTAACACAAGATTGAATGCAGCAGGGGTTTTACCCGATCGATTGAATTGATCTAAAACACCAAGCAAATAATTCGGCCAGTTTTTATCTTGTCGGGAAAAATGAGAAAAATCAATCTCCACCTCATCGTTGAAATCAACTGAGATCCATCTGCCTTTTCCATTTTCAGCTGGACCAATAGCTAGATAAGCTGCCTTATCAATAGCAGCTGGCAAAACAAAACCCCCATTATAATCCGTGTGTTCTCCAATGATATTTACCCTTCCCGGTGCAGTAAAAATTCGGGGAGCTGTTCCAAACTCTTTAACGTAAATATCATGAACAGTCTTTGCTAACAACATGGCGGCAATTAATGTAATAGTAAGCTAAATTAAAAAACTTATACCACCATAAGGCTACACCCTCTTATATCACTATTATCCACTCTGCCTAGTACTTCGAAACTTCCATCTTTATATAATTTTCCGGCATCATCTGTAGCTATGAAGGAACAAGACCAAATATTTGCCAGATCGATAACATTGATGATGCCCCTAATTGGAGTCTCTGAGGGAACAGAAACTTGGAATGGATCTTCGTCTTCCCTGATCAAAATGCGCATAGTAGATGAAGGATAAAATACTCCATTACCTAACGAGTAACCCTGAGAAAGCAATTCAGTCATACCGTATTCTGAATGAATGGTAGGCACACCAAGTTTTTCCTGTAAAAAATTATGTACTTCGGCTCGGGTCCATTCTGCTCTCCTGCCCTTCATTCCGCCCGTTTCCATAATAATGGTATGTTGCAGATTCATGGAAAAAAGCTCAGCAAAATCTAGTAACCCAAAAGTTACCCCCATCAATAATGTTTTTTGGCCAGATGCTTCCAGCTGCATTAACACCTCATGTAATCTATCGTGCTCATATAAATAAAAGCCACTTTGCGAATGGCCACTTAATCGCACCAGTTCATCTACCATATATACCAGTGAAGAGTGCTGTCGTTCCAAATAGGAAGGTAATAACCCAATAATACAAAGGTCTTCAGGCCTACCATAGCATTGCTGAAATGCTGTTAAAAAACTTTTACGATAAAGGGCTGCATCACGCACAAAATGCCGGCTGATTTGCATGCCGGTTGTGCCACTACTTTCAAATAGCAAGTCAGGAACAAATTCATCTGTAACCACGGTATGTGATTTGAAGAATCGAATTGGCAGAAAAGGGATATCCGTTAATTGATGAATACCTGAAGGATCAATTCCTAAAAGTTGTAGATATTCTTTATATACTGCATTGTGCCTCGCCTGAAAGTTAAAAACAGCCAACGCTTTTTCTTCGAAAGTGAAAATGTTAAAATCAAAGAGATCTTCGATGAATTTTATATGGTTCGTTTCAATATTCAACGGGATGGTTTACATTTGATTGGTTAAGATATGCTGATGAAAAGACAAATATGGACCCTTCTGAGCATAATGTTCATAATTTCCTGTGGCAAAGATACTTTTCAAAGTAAACCGCAGCTAACCTTGAAGTCGGTAAGTTCTACCACCATACCCGTGGGTAAAGATCTTCAAATACGCATGCGGCTCACAGATAAGGAGGGTGATTTCGTGGATACGATATGGGTAAGCAAGGTAACTACACGATGTGCTTTATCTAATTTCAAAGATTCATTGCTGTACAGAATACCAAACGATGCCCCCAAAACAAAGAATTTTGATGGTGAGGTATATATTTCATTCTCCTATCCGGTAGAACTTCAACCACGCTGTATTCGCCCAGACACAGCGGTTTTCAGTTTTTGGATGAAAGACGCTGCGGGCAATCGAAGCGATACCGTTAAAACACAGCCCATCATCATTCTGCGTCAATAATAGCCTTCCATTCCATTTACATGCCGTTTAATTTGGTTACCTTTGAGGCCGACTTAAATGCTATCTACTATGGCCAGACAAACAAAAGCAAAAGAGGTTAAGAAAGGTAAAAAAACAGCAAGCAAATCAATCATTACGGATTCATCACATGCTTTCCTAAAAGCCTATATCAATAATCCATCACCTACTGGATTTGAATATCCAGGCCAAAAATTATGGCTGGATTATCTCAAACCTTTCGTCGATACTTTTTTTACAGATCCATATGGATCCGCTGTTGGGGTTATCAATCCAAATGCACCATTCAAAGTGGTTATAGAAGCCCATGCAGATGAGATAAGTTGGTTTGTGAATTACATCACACCGGAAGGTTTGATACACGTAAAGCGCAACGGAGGTGTGGATCACCAGATCGCACCAGGTATGCGCGTACTGATACATGGTAAAAAAGGGCCCATTAAAGCAGTATTTGGTTGGCCAGCGATTCATACCAGGATTGGTAATGATAAAGAACCTCAGCCCAAAGTAGAGAACCTGACTCTAGATTGTGGTGGCCGTTCGCGAAAAGAAGTTGAAGAATTGGGTATTGTGATCGGCTCTGTGGCTACGTATGAG
>CAYTXC010000004.1:10293-54489 GCA_964441425.1 uncultured Sphingobacterium sp.
GCTTATGGCTATATGATCGGTCGCGCTATGGATAACCGCATCGGTGGGTTCATGATCGCTGAAGTGGCCAGACTCTTACATGAAAACAAAAAGAAACTTCCCTTTGCCTTATATGTGGTAAATGCTGTTCAAGAAGAGATCGGTTTACGTGGTGCTGAAATGATGGCTAGAAGAATTAAGCCTGATATAGCGATCATCACAGACGTTACTCATGATACCTCCACACCTATGATCAATAAAGCTATTGAAGGTGACATCGCTTGCGGCAAAGGACCTTCACTTGCTTTTGGCCCTGCCGTACATAACAAATTGCTGGCTATTGTACAGGATGTGGCAGAAAAAAATAAGATCCCCGTACAAATGAGAACCGTTAGCAGAAGTACAGGAACAGATACCGATTCTTTTGCCTATGCCAATGATGGGTGTCCATCCGTATTGATCTCCATTCCACTACGATATATGCACACCACAGTTGAAATGCTACATCGAAATGATATTGAAAATACCATTAAGTTGATGTATGAAACGTTGCTTACGTTGACGCCAAAAACCAATCTGAGTTATTTCCACTAATCATGAAAAGCCGGTGTTAACCCGGCTTTTTTTAAAAAGAAAGATTGAGCCCAAATTGATTGAATCCTGTGTTGGACTGATAATGACTTCGTGCATATCGTATTTGCATTTTTTTCAAGTGCACGCCTAAGCCAAATGAAATTCCTGTTATACCATTGGTTTGATTAAGCTGACCTAGTTCAGCTCTGCGCAATATGTTATACCCAATAGAACATTCAATCTTTTCACTTGGAAAGATTTGTGCAGCAAAAACAAAATGCCTGAACAAATTATTGAACCATGTATCCGGATTTCGATTCAGACCTTCATTAGCGTTGAATACTGTATCGTTATGAATTAAATCAAACTGATGGATTCGCTGAGCCGTAAAAGAAAATTGAAACGGGCTATTCATCACTCTTCTGGTAATCCCTAGCTGAAGATCAAAAGGTAGATCTTCACCGGATGATCCATAAGTTTTTAATTGCGTTCCCATATTTCTTGCCAAGAACCCCATTTGCCAACCTTTGGTACTATCATAATAGTTTAGTCCCATGTCCAAAGCCAAGGCATTGGATCGATAAATTCCATAGGACGACTGTATGTATTTCAATGTTGTTCCAAAATGCCATTTATCTATGAACTCGCGACTGGCTGAAAGGTGAACGGCAAAATCAAAAGGTCGGAAACTACCTTGAATATTTCCCGCAACATCCGTTTGCGTGGTTTCCCCATAATGCATATAATGAACTCCCAGGCCAAAAGTTGTACTGAACTTCTCATCATGCCAAGCACCCTGTACATGACCATTCTGAATACCGGCATAAAAAGAAGTAAAATTCGTTGCCAGCTGTTTATGCATGGTTTCTCTTAGTAAAGCAGGGTTATTCCAGCTTGTAGAGACATCCTGACTGATCAAGGAAATATTGGTACCTCCAACAGCAGATAATTGAGGGCCAGGTGAAAGTTTTAGAAAATTATATATAGCAGAACCGCCTAAGGTTTGAGCATTAAGCAGATGGGTTATTAAGATCAACGAGCAGCTAAAAATCGATTTCCTCATGATTTGGAACCAGAACCCAAAATAAATGAAAATCCCCCATAGAGATGGGGGAATTTCTTTTAACCCTTAAAACAACCAACATGAAAATTCTTAACGAAGAATTCTACATATTAATAGAACGCAAAAAAAAGAAAAAGGTTTGACCCTTGAACATCTTTCTTAAAACTTCCTGCTATACAAGGGCCAGGTCTAGTACCTGCTGCATATTTTTAACATAATGAAATTTCAGGCCCTTAATAAAATCGGAATTGATTTCCTGAACATCTTTTTCATTTTGAGAGCATAGAATTAGTTCTTTTAATCCCGCCCGTTTGGCTGCCAAAACTTTTTCCTTTATACCGCCCACGGGTAATACTAACCCTCTTAATGTGATCTCCCCAGTCATCCCTAAATATGGCTTTACCTTTCTTCCGGAGAAAGCGGAGGTTAACGCGGTAAGCATGGTTACTCCGGCACTGGGGCCGTCCTTGGGAACAGCTCCCTCGGGTACGTGAATATGGATATCTTTTTTCCGAAAGAGTTCAGTATCAATACCCAACTTTTTTGCATTCGCACTCAGGTAGGTAAGGGCCGTACTGGCACTTTCCTTCATCACATTACCCAGATTGCCTGTCAGCTTTAGATCGCCTTTACCATCGCTCAAAATGCTTTCTATAAAAAGTATGTCCCCCCCTACGTACGTCCAGGCCAATCCAACAGCTATACCCGGCAGTGATGAACTTTTATAGATCTCATTACTATAGCGGGGTTTACCTAATATTCGCTCCACATCCGTAACGCGCAAACCGGATTTAAGTTTTCCGTTGATGGCGAAGTCTTTGGCTAGTGAACGCATGATGGAGGCAATTTGACGATCCAGTTCCCGAACACCAGATTCGCGCGTATAATTTTCAATGACTTCTCTTATGACGTTATCATTCACATTGATGGCAACGTCCTTTAAACCATGTGCTTCTTTTTGCTTGGGAATCAGGTGTCTTTTGGCTATCTCCATCTTTTCTTCTATGGCATAACCATTTAAATCGATGATTTCCATACGATCCCGAAGAGCAGGTTGGATAGTGGAAATATCATTCGCTGTGGCGATGAACAACACCTTGCTGAGATCATATTCCAATTCCAAATAATTATCGTAGAAACTGTGGTTCTGTTCTGGATCAAGCACTTCCAGCAATGCAGAGGAAGGGTCTCCTCTGAAATCTTTTCCGATCTTATCCACCTCATCCAATATCATTACTGGATTGGACGACTGTACTTTTCGGATCGATTGTATCACACGACCTGCCATCGCTCCAATATATGTTTTACGATGTCCACGTATTTCACTTTCATCATGTAATCCACCTAAACTCAACCGAACATACTTTCTGCCAATAGCATTGGCTATACTTTTACCTAATGACGTTTTTCCAATTCCGGGAGGGCCAACAAAACATAAAATTGGAGATTTCATATCACCTTTCAACTTCAATACAGCGAGGTATTCCAGGATACGCTCCTTGATTTTATTCATTCCATAATGATCCGCATCTAATACTTTTTTGGCTTTCTTAAGATCATAGCTATCTGTAGTGATCTCCTCCCAGGGAAGATCCAACATAAGGTCAACATGATTATACAGCGTTGAATAATCTGGCGTACTGGGATGCATCCTTTCCAATTTCTCGATTTCCTTTTTGAAAAGATCTTTTGCATGCTGAGGCCATTGTTTGGTCTCCGCTTTTTTCTTCATCTCATGCAGTTCACGATCATTGGAATCACCACCCAATTCTTCCTTGATACTTTTGAGTTGCTGCTGCAGGAAATATTCACGTTGCTGCTTATCCAGCTCAGTCTTAGTTTTAGTAGTTACTTTATTTTTCAACTCAGCATATTGCAACTCGCGCTGCAGCAGACCCATAAGTTTTTCAGAACGCGTATTCAGATCCTTGATTTCCAATAATGATTGTTTCTCTTTAAGATCTGCGTTTAAATTTGAGCTTACAAAATGAATGAGGAATGATGCATTCTCAATATTTCTAAGAATGATAGCAGCCTCTGATGGCATATTCGGCGAAAGATTGATCAATTGAGTGGCCAGATCTTTAAGCGAATCTACGGTTGCCTTAAAATGTTCATCTTCTTTTAATTCTTCCTCCTGCAACACATCGATACGTGCACGGAAGTAGGGATCTTCCATCACGAGTTCACGCATCTGAAAACGCTTTGTACCCTGAATGATCACTGTGGTTCCTCCATCCGGCATTTTAATCAGCTTGATGATCTTAGCTACTGTTCCGATTTCTACGAGATCACTGATTTGGGGATCTTCAACGCTGCTGTCTTTTTGTGCCAGAACCCCTACCAATTTGTCAGTCTTATAGGCCTCATTCACGGCTTTTATCGACTTATCCCTCCCTACCGTTATGGGTATGACTACCCCGGGGAATAGGACTGTATTTCTAAGTGGAAGTATAGGCAGATCTGCAGGAATATCAGCCTCTTCAATATTTTCGCCTTCGCCCTCATTTAAAGGGATGATGGGCATAAAGTCCATATCTTCTTCCGGCATCGCCCAAATATTATGTTTATTCATATTCATCGTTAAACCGACAACCTGACATCTCAGTTTGAAGTGCTTCTTTTTTAAAGCATAGTCAATAAAAATGCCAATCCGCAAAATTGGACGGATTGGCACAAATGCATATTCAAAAAAAACAGATTAAAACGTTATTCCAGCTCCTACTTGTATCCCCCTATTATTCCATTTATCTTGAGTATTGATATTGTTTTCATTGGTAAGTCCAATACCATAGCGTCCGTAGATGCGGAATTGAAACAAGTTGAGCTGAACGCCTGCAAGCATGGAAACATTATTGCTTTTAAATGCCGCTTGTCCATTCTGTAGAAGGGTTTTTTCTTTTGACATCAGAAGGCTGAATTGAGGACCAGCCTGAAAGGTGACAAACGTTATCGGTTTAAAATTGAGTAAAACAGGAATGGATAAATAATTCAGCTTTACATCCTTCAATATTCCTGGATTCACCCCCTGATACAGTTGATCAAAACTTGTTGCTGTTTTAGTGTTCGATTGATTAAAAATTACTTCAGGCTGAATACCCATGGTTTTGCTCCACATCGCTTCTATAAACCCTCCGGCATGATAACCCCAACCGAATTGATCACTAAATGAAACATCATCGATTTTGTATAGTGATGCACCAATCTTGCCACCAATCTTTAACCCTTGGGCAGATACGTAACCGGAGTAAAGTAAAAAAGCCAACCCGAGAAAAACGATTTTTGATTTCATAGTTTGCTGAATTATTCTTGATAAAACAAATAAAAAGTTATGGTAAATAGTGTTAACCGATATTAAAGATTTTGTTAAACCAACTCTATGTACGTAATCTCAGGTAAGATACCTACTCTTCCCGGATAACCAAGGAATCCGAACCCTCTATTAACATAAAGCTTTTGTACGCCTTCTTCATACTTGCCTGCCCATTGGCGATATACATATTGCACAGGACTCCATTTAAATCCAGGTATCTCCAATCCGAACTGCATCCCATGTGTATGTCCGCTCAGGGTTAAATGAATATCTGAATAGTTCTTTACTTCTGCGTCCCAATGACTTGGATCATGACTCATGAGTATCTTAAAGGGGATGTGTTCACAACCGGCATAGGCTTCGGCAAGTTTTCCATATCGTTTGAAATTGGCTTTTGCCCCCCAGTTCTCAACGCCCAACAGTGCCAATTTATCTCCATCCTTTTCAAGTATGATATGCTCATTCAGTAACAATCGCCAACCCATTTCTTTCTGGATCTCTTTGAGCCGCTCTAGATTAGCTGCTTTCATCTCCAGATTGGGCCAAGGATAATAATCACCATAATCGTGATTGCCTAAAATGCTAAATACGCCCATTGGAGCAGATAAACGGGCAAAACTTTGTTTTAAAAGATCCATTTCTACCGCACGATCATTGACTAGGTCTCCTGTAAAAAGGATAAGATCAGGTTTTAGCTGGTTCACCATATTTATCCCCTGATCGACACCCTTAATGTCAGTTAAACTGCCGGCATGTATATCTGACAATTGTATGATCTTCAAACCTCTGAAGGATTCAGGCAACTGTGGAAAATGAAGCTTTACCTTACGAACCTGATAGTTGTATTTGTTACCATATCCAAAAAGTAAAGTTCCAAACAAGGTAGTACCAATACCTATTCCAAGCCAGCTCATGAATGCAGAACGGGAGATGCTGCCCGAATCAAAATGTTCATCTGCTATGTATTTATAGTACACGGTACCTCCTCCCCAATAAAGCAACCTACGAAGGTCATCAACCAGAAAAAATATTGCCGCAATAAATTTGGCAATAAACAGCCCCAATAATGTTGCTAAGACGTAGGTCCTTACCTGCTTCGGCCAATCGCTTATGTGGATAAAAGAACCTAACAGAAAGACCGTTACCATTACAGCGGTAATGCCCCAATACACAAAATAGATGATGGTACGCCACTTGGGGGAGATTCCTTGAGTGACCAGCCTAACAGCCTGAAATACATACCAATCAAGCAGTAAAATGATCAAGATAAATACCCCGGAGCCTAAGAATCTACGCATCGTACAAAATTACCAAAAAATGCTGCCGAACGATTAAATTTGCTGTTCTGGAGTATTTATCTCCAAATAAATAATTAACCATATGGTTCGTACAATTGGGATAGCCAATCAAAAAGGAGGAGTTGGTAAAACAACAACAGCGATCAATCTGGCTGCTAGTCTGGCTATTTTGGAATTCAAAACGCTTTTGGTTGATGCTGATCCACAGGCAAATAGCACTACGGGCGTTGGCTTTGATCTGCACAATGTTCAGCAAAGTTTGTACGATTGTATGGTGAATCAACTTCCGGCCAAAGATGTAGTGCTGAAATCTGAAATCCCAAATCTCCATTTACTTCCATCACATATCGACCTGGTAGGTGCTGAAATTGAAATGATCAACTACCCCAACCGGGAAATGGTTCTGAAGAATATATTACAAGAAATCAAAGATGAGTATGATTTTGTGATCATTGATTGCTCTCCCTCTTTGGGTTTGATCACCGTAAATGCATTAGTGGCTGCAGATAGTGTCGTCGTTCCCGTTCAAACAGAATTCTTCGCATTGGAAGGACTTGGTAAATTATTGAATACCATCAAGATCGTTCAAAGCCGCCTTAATACTGAACTGGAAATAGAAGGTATTTTAATGACAATGTACGATGGCCGCTTGCGTTTATGTAATCAAGTGGTTAACGAAGTTCGCCGTCATTTTGATGAACTGGTTTTCGAAACAGTCATCCACAGAAATACCCGATTAAGTGAAGCCCCAAGTGTAGGTAAGCCGGTCATTCTGTATGATGCAGAAAGTAAAGGATCTATAAATTATCTCAATCTGGCAAAAGAGATATTGCAAAAAAACAATATGACAAAAATTAGCCAGGAAGAACGTATCTTAAGTTAAACCACATGAGTAATTCTACAAATAAAAACAAAGCACAGGTAAATAACAAAGAGGCTCTTGGAAAAGGCATCCGATCCCTGTTACAAAGCATGGATTCAGATCTGAAAACGAATGATCTTCCGCTGAAAAAAAATGTAGTTGAAAAAACAACAGCTACAAATCTTATTTCCATTGATCAGATAGTTGCCAACCCTAATCAACCAAGAAAAGATTTTGATGATACGGCTTTAAAAGAACTATCCGCTTCTATAAAAATGCACGGTATCATCCAGCCGCTCACCGTATCTACAATAGCCCCAAATAAATACAGGCTTATCGCCGGCGAACGACGATTACGAGCTTCAAAACTGGCAGGATTAAAAGAGGTGCCTGTATATATTCGCGAGGTTAATGATCAGGAATTACTTGAGCTTGCTTTACTCGAGAACTTACAAAGACAAGATCTAAACGCCATAGAAATCGGACTAAGCTATAAGCGATTAATGGACGAATGTTCATTGACGCAAGAGCAAGTTGCTGAACGTATGGGTAAAGAACGTTCTACCGTAACCAATTATATTCGTTTACTAAAATTGCCACCAGATATTGTAGTGGCTGTTCGAAATGGCTCACTAAGCATGGGCCACGCACGCGCACTGATTAATGTTGACTCCGTTGATAAACAACTATACGTTTTCAAACAGATCACCCAAGGTGGATTATCTGTTCGTCAGACTGAAAATCTGGTGCGTACACTATACAAAAACGATAAAACAACATCTTCTAAAGACAAGAAAGACAACTTACCTGCATTCTTTAAAAAAGTAGAAGATAATCTGGCTACACATTTCAGTACCAGGGTTAAAATGCAACATCATAAAACAGGAAGAGGAAGCATCCATTTCGAATATTTCTCTATTGAAGAATTGAATGCTATCCTCGAAAAGATGAACATTACGGTTCACTAACATGTATCGATACTCCATAAAACTATTTTTGTTGCTAGTAATGGCTTTCGTCGCTATGGGCAGTGTAGCACAACAAAAAAAAGATAGTAGCAAAATAAGGTCGATTCTAAAAGATAGTGCAGTATTAAGCAAACAAGATACTGCTCAAAAAAAACCTAAGTCATTTGCCGCAAAAGCTGCTTCCCGGGCTGCTATGTTACCTGGATGGGGACAGATCTATAATAAAAAATATTGGAAACTACCTATTGTTTACGGCGCCCTTGCCATACCTGTTGTAACCTTTAATTACAACCTTACCTGGTATAAAAAAACTAGAGAAGCATACAGAATCCGTTTTTATAATGATACATCAACCGTAATGGATTTGCCAACAGATAAGATCGATCAACGATTGCTTCCTCCGGTATCCACTGCTTCGTTAAGGAATTATCGAAATACCTTTCGACAAGATATGGATTACTCAGTACTAGCCTTTTTAGTTATATGGGGATTACAGATTGTAGATGCAACTGTTGATGCACATTTAAAAAGTTTCAATGTTAATGACGATCTGAGCCTTAGGATAAAACCCGTCATAAATCCTGGTTATACAACAGGACTAAGCTTTATATTTACACCTAGAACAGACAAACCCGTCAAACAATTTACCGGTTTTTAAACTATATAATTTCATGAACATTGCGCTGATCGGATATGGAAAAATGGGAAAGATCATTGAGCAGATTGCTATTGAAAGAGGCCATTCGGTGAATTTGAAAATTGATCTCCATAACGTAAATGAATTTACACCTGAAAATCTTCGTAAATCTGATGTCGCCATTGAATTCACCGGACCTCACAGCGCATATGAAAATCTAATGAAATGCCTGGAGGCTGGAATTCCTGTTGTTTGTGGATCTACAGGTTGGCTAGAACAATATGATGCCGTTGCCGACTTCTGCAAAAAAAAGGATGGTGCCTTACTCTATGCAAGCAACTTCTCTGTTGGCGTAAATTTATTTTTTGAATTGAACAGAGTGCTTGCTGAAATGATGGCAACGCAAGATAATTATGATGTCAGTATGACTGAGATTCACCATACCCAGAAAAAAGATGCGCCCAGTGGTACAGCTATAACCTTAGCAGAACAAATACTGCAACAAATAAAAAGAAAAACAAACTGGGTCAACGAAAAACCTTCATTATCAACTGAACTCTTTATTGAAAGCATTCGAGAAGATCCGGCACCAGGAACACACTCCGTAGTTTACCAATCATCAATTGATGATATCGAGATAAAACACACAGCACATAACCGAAACGGGTTTGCTACAGGTGCGGTAATGGCTGCTGAATTCATTTTTGGGAAAAGGGGCGTTTTCTCTATGAAAGATGTATTATCCATTCGTTAAACACTACCAAAGTTTATGGCTGAAGATCTGCATATCATTGAAGGAAGTAAAAAAGATAAATACGAAGCGATTATCCCTCAGCTAAAAGGCTTATTGGAAGGAGAATCTGACCAAATAGCTAATCTGGCCAATATTGCTGCCGCTCTAAAAGAACAATTTGGGTGGTGGTGGATTGGATTTTATCTCGTTAAAAATGAGGAATTGGTTTTAGGCCCATTTCAGGGCCCTGTTGCCTGTACGCGAATCCGTAAAGGAAGAGGCGTATGCGGAACTTCATGGGAAAAGGCTAAAACGCTTATTGTGCCAGATGTTGAAAAATTTCCCGGTCATATTGCCTGCAGCAGTGCTTCTAAATCTGAGATTGTAGTGCCGCTTATTAAAAATGGTGAAGTGTGGGGTGTACTGGATGCAGACTCTGAATTCTTGGAGCATTATGATGAAACCGATAAGCAGTATTTGGAGCAGATCGTTCAATTAATTAGTTAACTTCTGATTTAAGTAGTTGATCTATAGTTAAATTAAATTCTTTCTTGAATTCCTCATAATGACTACCAGTACCAGGCCCTGAGAAACCGGCATGTACTTTTTTGACCCTACCATCTTTCCCAATAAAAATGGTCGTCGGAAATACCTTAATAGGCGTGAACTGAGGCAAGGTTTTTTCCGTACGCTGAGGATCAGAACTGGTGACACCAGTGTTCAACATAGGGTATTCTACTTGATGCCGTTGCTGAAATTTTTTGAGTGTTTGAGCCGCTTTATGAAAATCTGCACTATACTCATAAGCCAGTGCTACCACTTCTACCCCCCTATGCTTATTTTGCTTATACCATGTACTTAAAAATGCAGTTTCATCCATACAGTTAGGGCACCAGGATCCCATTAATTGAACCACCACTACTTTACCTTTAAATCGGTCATCACGAATGGATACCATAGTAGAATCCAGATCGGGATAACGGAAAAAAAATCTATCCTCCCCTTCTTTCAAATACATCATAGCACCAGAAGTTTCTACGGTTGCATTAGCATTTCGCGTTGCCTCCCATGGTTCAAAATGGGTTAGCCCAGCATAAAATCCTCCGCTTACTATCCGATCAGGTGATATAATTTTAGCACCAAAATAATAAGCATGACTGCCATCAAAGCAAGATAGCATAAGTGAGTCACCAGTGACTATACCCTCTAAAAAACGATAATCTCCAGAAGGATTAAGGAAGGTCCCGGTTAGTTTATTTCCTGTTTGTTTAAATTCGGCTACAGAAAATCGTTTCGTTTTATCTGGTCTGGTGAACTCAACAGCAAATCGACCTGTGATATTGTATCGGGCATTACCTTTTGACGCCTTAAATCTCCAATCCACACCAGGAGTTGCAGTAAAAGGCATAACTGCATCTGCAGCAGTAGTACCCTTGTACCAATAGCCTTGCATTACCCCATCCTTTTCTTTTCTCACCTTGATCCGGGAATCAAAGAATGGCATATCAATAGATAAAGAATCATCGATCTGCAGGATAGAATCAACTTTTAATCGCTCAGCAGCATTTTGTATCACCCACTGCTGTTTATTCACCTGCATATTGAATACAATTGGAATACTATCCTTTCTAGATAGTACTACTCGGTATGTTTGGGCATATTGTACTGCAGGCAAACCCACTAATAATAAGAGAATTGGAAATAGTTTAGATGTCATATCTATGGCGTTCTGAGATTCTTCAACATGTCTTCCGTCATCCGATGCAGATCAAATTCCGGTTTCCAGCCCCAGTCGTTACGAGCTACGGAATCATCAATACTTTGTGGCCAGCTATCTGCAATTGCTTGTCGATAATCTGGCTTGTAGGTCATAGCAAATGCTGGGATATGCTGTTGAATAGATTCCCCTATCTCTTCCGGAGAGAAGCTCATTCCGCTCAGATTATAAGAAGTTCGAATGCTAATCTTTTCGGCAGGAGCCTCCATTAATTCAATAGTAGCCCGTATCGCATCTGGCATATACATCATTGGCAAATAGGTGCCTGGCTTCAAAAAACATGCATATTGCTTGTGCTCCAGGGCTTCATGATAAATTTCTACTGCATAATCGGTTGTGCCACCACCAGGAGCAGATTTATAACTAATCAATCCGGGATAACGTAGGCTACGAACATCCAGACCATAACGCTGGTGAAAATAATTACACCAGAATTCACCAGCGAATTTACTAATGCCGTAAACTGTTGTTGGCTCTATCACTGTTTGTTGTGGACATTCTTTTTTGGGACTGGTGGGACCAAATACGGCAATCGAACTCGGCCAATATACTTTTTGGATTTTCTCTTCCCGGGCAATATCCAATACGTTTAGTAGTCCTGTCATGTTCAGATTCCAGGCCAGAGGTGGGTTCTTTTCTCCAGTTGCTGAAAGGATCGCCGCCAGGAGATAGATCTGCGTGATGTTTTGCCGAATGATCTGAACATGCAGCATTTCTTTATTCATCACATCCATACTTACATATGGTCCTGTCCCTTTTAATAAATCATGTTCTTCACGAAGATCAGAGGCCACTACATTAGTACCCCCATAAATCTTCCGAAGGGCAAGGGTTAGTTCTACACCAATTTGCCCGCAGGCTCCAATGACCAGAATACGATCTTTTACCATAATCAAATTTCAATAGTCAAAAATCAATAAAAAATTAGACTTTTGGGGTTGAATTTAAATAAGCTTTAGATGGATCCGTTTTTAACAGACCTTTTTGCAGGCCAGAAATATCATCCGCATAACTTTTTTTTGATTGCCGGGCCTTGCGTGGTCGAAAGTGAAGAAATAGTGCTGGAGGTTGGAGAAACCGTGTCTGCCTTATCTAAGGAGCTTGGAATCCCCTATGTATTAAAAGCTTCCTATAGAAAAGCTAATCGTACCAGTGCCTCCTCATTTACAGGATTAGGTGATGAAAAAGCGTTATCCATACTTAAAACAGTAGGAAACAAACTTAAATTGCCCATTACCACCGACATTCACGCTGCTGAAGAAGCGGAACTGGCGGCCCAATACGTTGATATCCTTCAAATCCCAGCTTTTCTATGCCGTCAAACGGATTTATTGGTTGCCGCTGCTAAAACGGGGAAGATCGTAAATGTAAAAAAAGGGCAATTTGTTTCGGGCCCTTCAATGCAATTTGCGGTGGAAAAGATCAGAAAAGCGGGCAATGAGAAGGTGATGCTCACGGAAAGAGGAAATAGTTTTGGTTATCAAGATTTAATCGTGGATTATCGAAATATCCCCTGGATGAAAGCCCATAATGTACCCGTGATTATGGATTGCACCCATTCTTTACAACAACCTAATCAAAACAGCGGTGTAACTGGAGGCAATCCAGAGCTTATTGGAACCATTGCCAAGGCAGCCATAGCTACAGGTGCTAATGGTTTATTTATTGAAACCCACCCTCGCCCAGCCGAAGCCAAGAGTGATGGAGCAAATATGTTAAAGCTAGAACTTTTAAGGCCACTACTCGAGGAACTGGTGAAGCTGAAGCGTGCGATTGGTGCGTAACTAAGGTTACAGATAACGTAACGGATTTCTCTTTGCCTTCCAGATATAATCCTTCAAATTCAACCAGAATGCCATTACCAGATATAAAACCACAGGTGATCCAATGGTAAGGCAGGATGCGTAAATAAAATATTTGCGAATGGTAGTACTAGGAACTCCTAACCTCTGGCCAATCCACGAGCAGACACCGAATGCCGGTCCTTCGATAAATTGTCTGAAGTCTTCATTTTTCATAGCGTAAATTTAGAGATATAATCTATTCAGTTGTTGGTTACGCCTCTGTTTTTTGTTACCTTTGCCACGCCAAATGGATAGCTTTCTGGCAGGTATAACAAAAAATATCAACCATGGTTTTCGATCTCCATCTCATTAAGAAAATTTATGCCGAAATGCCGGCAAAAGTAGATGCCGCAAGACAAGTAGTAGGACGTCCACTTACCCTTGCGGAAAAAATCCTTTATGCGCATTTGTACAATCCATTATCTGTTTCCTATGAAAGGGGTAAAGATTATGTAGATTTCGCACCAGACCGTGTAGCCATGCAGGATGCAACAGCCCAAATGGCGCTTTTGCAGTTCATGACCTGCGGAAGAGATAAAGTTGCGGTTCCTTCTACGGTGCATTGTGATCACCTCATCCAGGCTAAAGTTGGAGCTGAGATTGATCTTAAAACAGCTATCGATACTAACAAAGAAGTGTATGACTTCCTAGCGTCTATTTCAAATAAATACGGAATTGGATTCTGGAAACCGGGTGCGGGTATCATACACCAAGTGGTTTTGGAAAATTATGCATTCCCTGGAGGTATGATGATTGGTACAGACTCGCATACACCAAATGCTGGTGGTTTGGGAATGATCGCCATCGGAGTGGGTGGTGCTGATGCAGTGGATGTAATGGCGGGACTCCCATGGGAACTGAAGATGCCGAAATTAATCGGTGTTAAACTGACCGGGAAAATGAGTGGCTGGACTTCAGCAAAAGATATTATTTTATGGGTGGCCGGGAAACTAACCGTTAAAGGGGGTACCGGTGCCATTGTTGAATATTTTGGTGAAGGTGCTGATAGCTTGAGTGCTACCGGTAAAGCTACTATCTGTAATATGGGTGCGGAAATTGGAGCTACCTGCTCTCTCTTTGCCTATGATGCCAAAATGAGTGCTTATTTGAAAGGTACCAGCCGCAGTGAAGTTGCAGACGCTGCAGATAAAGTGATCGACTACTTACGTCCGGATGCTGAAGTATATGCAAATCCTGAAAAATATTATGATGAGCTCCTGGAACTGAATCTGAGCGAATTGGAACCATATGTCAATGGGCCTTTCACTCCGGATCTGGCTACACCCATTTCAAAATTGAAGGAAGCAGTTGCCTCTAACGCATGGCCTTCAAAGCTGGAAGTGGCCCTAATCGGTTCATGCACCAACTCTTCTTATGAAGATATCAGCAGGAGCGCATCAATCGTGAAGGATGCCGTTAGCAAAGGACTGAAAGCCAATTCTGAATTTACCATCACACCTGGTTCTGAACTGGTTCGCTATACAATTGAAAGAGACGGATTTATCAACGAATTCGAAAACGTTGGTGGTGTAGTACTTGCGAACGCCTGTGGTCCTTGTATTGGACAATGGGCTCGTCATATCGATGATCCAAATCGTAAAAATACCATCATCACCTCTTTCAACCGAAACTTTGCCAAGCGTAATGATGGACTGGCCGGAACACACGCATTCGTTGCCTCTCCTGAAATAGTAACCGCTATGGCTATTGCCGGTACCATTTCGTTCAACCCGCTAACAGATACTCTTACTAACGATAAAGGTGAGCAAATAAAACTCGCTGAGCCTACAGGTTTTGAACTTCCACCACGTGGGTTTGACGTAGATGATCCGGGATACCAGGAACCTGCAAAAGATGGTTCCAGTGTTCAGGTTATGGTAAGTGATGATTCTAAACGTTTGCAGTTGCTCGCTCCATTTGCAGCATGGGAAGGAACTGATCTGAAAGGATTAAAACTACTTATTAAAGCAAAAGGAAAATGTACTACAGATCATATCTCTATGGCAGGTCCATGGTTGAAATTCCGTGGTCACTTAGATAATATCTCCAACAATATGTTGATCGGTGCGGTTAATTTCTTCAACGATAAAACGGATACCGTAAAAAATCAATTAACCGGCGAATATGGCCCTGTTCCTGCAACACAGCGCGCTTACAAAGCAGCAGGAATTGGTTCTGTAGTAGTGGGCGATGAAAACTACGGCGAAGGTTCAAGCCGAGAACATGCAGCGATGGAACCACGCCATCTTGGAGTTCGTGCTATCTTAGTTCGCAGCTTTGCCCGTATCCACGAAACAAATTTGAAAAAGCAAGGTATGTTGGCTTTAACATTCGCTGATAAGGCGGATTATGATAAAGTGCAGGAAGATGATTCTATTGATATTGTGGGACTGACCAACTTTGCACCAGGTGCGCCTCTTACTCTGGTATTACATCACAAAGATGGTTCATCCGATACTATAAAAGCAAATCACACGTATAATGAGCAACAGATTGAATGGTTCAAAGCGGGTGGTGCATTGAATGTCATCAGAAGTCAATTCTCAAAATAAATGTGAAATAAAAAAGGGCTCACCAAAAGCCCTTTTTTATTTCTTTTTCCCGCTTCTCCTGAACTCCCTGTATGTTTTACTTTTCTTTTTCTCAGCACTAACCATTTTCTTTTCCTTATACTCCATCTCTTTCTTCACTTTAGCCACTTTTTGTTGAAGCGTTTTAACCGGCTTTTTCTCGTTTGACGACTCTTTAATTGAACGCTCAAGCTGCAGTATTTCTGGCTCACTCAAATGACGCCATTTGCCTAAAGCAATTTTGCCTAACGAAATATGCATAATGCGCACACGCTGTAAGAATGTTACATTATAACCAAGTGCTTCACACATTTTTCGTATCTGTCTGTTCAAACCCTGTACTAAAATAATATTGAAAGTCTGCTTTCCGGTTTGACGAACTTTACAGGGTAATGTTTTTTTACCTTCAATTCTTACTCCTTCCGACATGTTCTTTAGAAATAATCCATCTATTGGCTTATGTACGCGTACAGCGTATTCTTTTTCATGGTTATTTCTGGCCCTCAGGATTTTATTGACAAGATCACCATCATTAGTCAGAAAGATCAAACCTTGCGAATCTTTATCTAATCTGCCAATAGGAAAGATCCGCTTAGGGTAATGAATAAAACTAATGATGTTCCCCGGTATATTGATATCCGTTGTGGTTGTAATTCCAGTAGGTTTATTGAAGGCAAGAATTACTTTTTTCTCCTTAGGAAGCGGCTCTAGAATACTGCCATCTACCACCACTTCATCACCTGGAGCATATCGATTCCCGGTTACCGCAATTTCATTGTTAAGTAATACCCTACCCGCCTCTATAAGCCTGTCTGCTTCACGACGTGAGCAATACCCTGTGTCGCTTATGTATTTATTTAGGGATATGGATGACATTAAGTAAAGGTAATATTAATTTAGCCACCTGTACGGCCATCACGTACATCAACTTTTTTCTTTCCTGAATTTTTCTTTTCCCATTCTAACACTGCTGCCGGCTTAGGAGGATTCTTTGGCTTTCCAGAAGATTCAGATGTAGATGGTGAAATACTAACTTTATTATTTAGTAAAGGACGGCCAAGATCATCTAGCCGCTGCCCATAACTGAAATTTTCTGTTTTGACGATGAGTCCGCTTGATGGATTGTAATATTTCCATGGCCCATGTCTTAGTTCCGATGCTTCATGTTTCACCACTTTTAAAACAGAAACCATTGGATTATTCAGATCAGGTACTTCGATGGTATCATAAGGATTTTGTGGATTTACAGCCTTCCATCCCTCTTCACGAATCAGATCACCCATTGCTGAAAAATATAATTGCTTCCCATCCCGGTATCCCCATTTATAAAACTCAATGGCTAGTATATCACCTGTTAAATTATATCTCCTCCAGTAGCCTTCTTTAAGGTCATCAATAAATTCTCCCTCTTCTTCATAACCTGGTTCACCACGCAAAGGTTCTACCCGAACTACCCATTTACCTTGCTTTTTTTTAGCCTTGTCAACCGAATTTATAGTATCACCTTTTACCGAAATAATATAGCTTTCCCAACGTTGCGCCTGAACAGATGGTAAGATGAAGTAACCATATAAAAAAATAATCAGAAATGGTTTCATATACTAAAAATATATAGAAATCATCAGGAAAAATAAAGTCTGGAATTTATAACGAAACTTTTAGGAATGGATTCCCATCATGGAACGTAAATGGTATGTGTCTTTTAAACAATATCAATATGAAGTTTTGGGTAGTGGCATGGGTAATCGGACTATGGTATAGCTGTACTCCGGTGGTGAACGTAGAAAAAAGTCCTGAATTCATTTCATCCGCCTACAGAACATATACCTGGATCAATAAAGATAGTTTAGAAAGGAAACTCCAGCTGCTCGACAGAAATGTAAAAGCTTCGGGCGATTATTATCTTGAAAAAGCTGGTTTAAGGGAATCAGAGAATAATCCAGATCTGCTATTTGAATATGACGTACTAGTAGAAAGATCCAGTAGAGAAAGGATCGAACCCGTATATTACCAGCCCTATTTCAGGCCATTTTTTAATCCCTATACCAGATTATGGGGAACTATTTACTATCCCATCCAATTTATGGGTACCTATCATTTTCCGGAAAGCATTACGGAAGGCACGATTACACTCACTGCAATTGACACGAAAACCAGTAAAACAGTTTGGCAGGGATGGTCCACTGAAATTTTAAATGGCCGTAACATCACAGCAAAGGAAATAGATTTAATCGTAAACGGAATACTGAAGAAATTTCGCTAAGGCAAACTAGGGTCAAGATAAAAAAAACTCGATCGCTAGTTCATATCCTTTGAGGCCAAGACCAGCAATGGTGCCTTTAGCTTTTGCAGCTATATGAGATAACTTTCGAAATTCCTCACGAGCCTGTATATTGGAAATATGAACTTCAATAACCGGAGTGGTAATAGCCGCAACAGTATCACCAATTGCCACTGAAGTATGCGTATATCCACCAGGATTCAAGATGATACCATCATAAGAAAAGCCGGACTGCTGCAGTACATCTATCAGCTCACCTTCAATATTGGACTGGAAATAATCGATTTGAATATTGGGGTATTTGGATCTACACTTTTCTAAAAAAATGTTAAAGCCTTCATTCCCATAAAACTCTGGTTCACGAACTCCTAAAAGGTTGAGGTTAGGTCCATTAATTATGATTATTTTCATGCTCTGAACGCTTTGGAGCCCCAAATTAATCTAAATCAACAATATGAAAGCAATGAAATTTTTGCAAGGACTATTTCTGTCCATTTTTTGTACCACGCTAACCTTTGCACAAAACACTGAAAAATTTGGAATTGACCCAAAAGTAATCAAGGGTAAATTACCTAATGGACTCACTTACATCGTAAGAGAAAATGCCAAACCAGAGAAAAAAGTTGAACTCAGACTTGTTGTTAAAGTAGGATCTGTGAATGAAGATGATGATCAGCAGGGCTTAGCGCACATGGCCGAACATATGGCTTTTAATGGAACAAAGAACTTTAAAAAGAATGAAATCGTATCATTCCTACAGGATATCGGTGTAGGATTTGGTAACGATCTAAATGCTTACACTTCTTTCGATGAAACCGTTTACATCCTGCCAATTCCTACTGATAAGCCCGGTAATCTTGAAAAAGGATTTCAGGTTTTGGAAGACTGGGCACATAATGTCACTTATCTGGATGAAGACATCAATAATGAAAGAGCGATTATCCTGGAAGAAAGCAGAACCCGAAAAGGAAGTGAAGACCGGATGTTCAGAAAAGTATTTCCAGAGTTATTCAAAGGATCTAAATACGCGAATCGAATACCCATAGGCGTAGATAGTATCATTGCCAATTTCCCTACCGATGCCATTAGACGTTTTTATCGCGACTGGTATAGGCCAGATCTGATGGCTGTTATCGTTGTAGGTGACATCAAACAAGATCAGGCAGTTGCCTTGATTAAGAAACATTTTGCTGGATTAACAAACCCGGCAAAACCACGTCAAAGAAAATATGAAGATGTGCCGCCCTATACAGCAGCTAAATCGATGGTTATTCAAGATGATGAAGCTACTAGTTATGATTTCGGCTGGAATTTTTCACAAAGAAAAAAAATACCCTCAAATACCATCGATGCATACCGTGAGGAGTTAATAAAAGGATTATATACATCCATGCTTAATTCCCGCTTAAGAGAATTGACACAAAAAGAAAATCCACCATTTGTTTTTGCAAGCGCAGGATTTGGTGCTTATGCGAAATTTCATGAGGGTTTTCAATTATCAGCATCTTCAGGAACAAATGATATCAGAAAAAGCGTAAATGCTGTTACTGAGGAAATTGAAAGGGTTAAACGATATGGATTTACAGAAGCTGAACTGGAAAGAGCCAAAAAAGATCAACTTAGCGCTTATGAACGCAGTTGGAATAATCGTGATAAAAGAGAATCTTCAACATTTGCAGATGAGTATATTCGCCATTTCACAGATGACGAAGTTATTCCAGGTATTGATAAAGAATTTGAAGTTGTAAAACAATCTTTACCTAATATCAAGTTAGCTGACGTAAATGCGATTACCGATCGTTTTAAAAACGAAAAGAACTATTTTTCATATATCATGGGGCCAATGAATACCTCATCTGTAACTGCCCCATCAGATACAGAATTAATGGCAGCACTATCGGCAAAAGAGAAAGCCGATATTAAACCATATGAAGAAAAAGTAATTGCAGCCAGTTTACTCTCAAAAGAGCCAAAAGCGGGAAAAATTATCAGTAAAACTACAAACGATAAACTAGGTACCACTGAAATAAAGCTTTCGAATGGCGTCACCATCAGCTTGAAGAAAACAGATTTTAAAGCAGATCAAATACTCCTTTCATCATATCGATATGGAGGTAATGCTGGATATTCAGAAGCAGATAAATACAGCGCAGAAAATGCTGTAGCTGTTGTTTCCAGTATGGGTGTAGGTAACTTTAATCCGGTTGATCTTCGGAAAGCATTAGCAGGAAAAGTAGCATCAGCAAATCCATATATATCAGCAACTGGAGAAGGGTTTAAAGGGAGTAGTAGCAATAAAGATATAGAGACTATGCTTCAGCTTTTATATCTCTATGCAACTGAAACGAGAATAGATAGTAGTCTATTCAAATCCTACATTCAGAAAACTAAATCACAATTTGCCATGATGGGAGCAAACCCTCAATTTGCCTTTATCGATACGTTGTATAAAACATTGTATAATGGTAATCCACTGGCACCAACAGCGTTACCCAAAGCAGAAAATTACGATAAAGTTGATCTGAAAAAAGCGGTAACTATTTATAAAGAAAGATTAAGTGATTTCGCGGGGATGCACTTTGATATTGTAGGAAGCTTTTCTGAAACCGATATCCTACCATTGCTGGAAAAATATATCGGAGGATTACCAACCAGCTCTAAAATGTATTCTTATACTGATAATAAAGTTCGTCCATTCAAAGGAGATAAGGAATTAATCTTTAAAAAAGGTAAAGAAAAACAAAGTTTGATTCTGGTATTAGCAGGAGGTGAAATCGCCTATTCACCTGAAGTATCCTTCAACATGCAGGCATTGTCTGAGGTCCTGAATATTAAGATCATTGAAGAACTCAGAGAGAAAATACAGGGAATCTATGGTGGGGGTACAAATGGTGGCGTAAACAGAATTCCATATGGAAGTTTCCAGTTTGCATTACAATTACCCTGTGGCCCGGATAAAGTAGATACGTTGATCAAAGCATATAAAGCTGAACTCGCTTCTATTGCCTCCAAAGGTGTTGAGCCATCCTATCTGGATAAAGTAAAAAAACAATGGATTGAAGAGCATAAAACGAGCATGAAAACGAACGAATACTGGTTAGGGAAATTACAACAATTCCGTCAGGGTGATAATGCTCCTGATCGTATGTTTAATTTTGAGTCATACGTTAACGCCCTTACATCAAATGATATCCAATCTGCGGCTAAGCTTGTACAATCGGCAACTACAAAACTTACTGCGGTATTGTTACCGGAGTAAATAAACTCAATAAAAAAGCCCTACATCTGTAGGGCTTTTTTATTTGATCTTTTGAACTAATTTGTTGACCACTTCTTTTCCAATTTTTTTTCCTTGTACGCTCCCGTTCTCAATAGCAGATCTGTAATGTATCCCTCCATAAAATCTACTTTTGGCTGCCTCTTCTGAAGCGTGATAAAATGATTTAAAATGTCGGACAGGCAATCCATATCCTGTTTCGGTATAATCATAAAATTCAAAATTATTACCGAAAATTTCAGTTAATACTTCAGCTGCAGATGCACTGATGACACTATGCCCACTCGTATATTCAGGGAATGGAGGTGTCTGTAATAAAGGACGCCAGGACTCATTGATGTAAGCATTAATATAGGTTTCCGGCCGTATAGTATTACTCCTGTATTTTTCATCCCAGCAACTGATAAAGCCATCAAATAATGCTACAGAGGTAGCAAAATATGCCTTACTGGACTTGATGAAATTGGCGTTTGAACTTTCAGCTGCAATACCGGCAATACTCATCCAATGACCGCCAGGAGACAATTTCTTTGTTGCAAAATTTAAGTGACCTTGTGTATTGAGATAAAATGGATTACAGTCCCAGTACATAGCTATGAGCGTATCTTCTTTTCTCATTTCTTTAGTTTGTTGATAAACCTCTTTTGCTTGCTTATAAAAGGGACTTGCTGTATCGGTACTAAATGGTAAAACGAATGGTGGCCTAAATGCTTCAAGTGAATCAAGGATTATACATCGTATCTGCCCCCAATATGGTTCGACAGCTGCAATATAGCCTGGAGGGGTTGGTTTCCATGAAGAGGCATCTCGCCCAAATGAATATCTTCTAAGTTTACGTGTTCGCAAATATCCATCCGTTTTAGACCAGTTAAAAACACTATCTGATACCCTTTTACCCCATGCTTCTGAAGCCTTAAACAATGGATAATGGATATAGGGTTTAAGAATATTATTCATCGAATCCAGCATACTTGAATCAGAAAAAACATATCGAGAAGCTGTATAGATTAATGCAATCAAACTACTTAATTCAGGGTCAACAGAAACAGCATCTGGCTTATTACTCCATTCAGGAAAGTTCTTTTTTATAGTATAAAATGACTTGACATCTTTATCAACAGTTAAGGCTTCATATGCTGCAAGATTAGAATAAAGATATATTCGGCTAGCAACTGGTGGAGAAAAGATATCATGTACAATTACAGCCGTTATGGCCTTTTGTGCACGATGCAAGGATTGTACAGAAGATTGACTTTGAGACTGAAATGAAATACATGCGGCCATGAAAAGTAAAAAAGCTGGCTTCATAAACCTACCTCCCATACTTGTACCGAATCATTATTAACCCCCAAGATCATGATTTGTTTTCCATTAGCAGCTGGAATGATCATTCCGTTCCGTATATCGCCAGATAAGAATAACCCCGTTTGTTGATTGGGCTCAACAGCAAACTTTCCATCTTTACCAATTGAAAGTAAATTACCTAATGAAGCATCACTTCGTCCCCACTGCGTTCGCCATGGAAAATAATTTCCCGCTAAAATATATTTATCTTTTATTGGCAAAATAGAAAAAACACGTGAAAACTGGACTTCAGCGGGTAAGATTTCCTTTTGAAAATACCCATCACCGTCATTGAGATATACAACGGAGGATAATTCAGTCAATTTCCACTCATCAGCTTGCTTACGTTTTTCAGGTGTGATCAGATCATCAATGGTTATGGATGCATATTGATGATACTTAACGAATTTTTTACGCAACGGAACCACCTGATCTAATAATTCATCACGCGAAGCTGCTGGATAACATTTACCTTGTATATAATAACAAAATATGGACTCATATTGTCCATTATCATCCAGATCAACTTGAATCAATGAAACCGGCTCTTTCTCGGATGCTTGAAAAGTTAGGTTTGTACCTGCATTACCGGCAATGACGTCTAGATAACCATCCTTATTGATATCAGTAATCAGCATTGAACTCCATAAGCCACTATCGGTAAATCCTGCCATTTCAGAAACATTATGGAATTTATTGCCGAGGTTTTGATAGAGTTGAATAGTGGTCCACTCGCCTGCCAACATCAAATCTAATCGTCCATCTTTATTGATATCCGTGAATGATGCTGTATGCATAATCCCTGGATACAATAATTCTTCAGACCATTCTTTGGTGATATCTGTAAATCGTATTTCACTTATTTTAGAATCATTCCTTAAGAGATAGCTTCTTGCCGGACTTGGAAACATACCAGGAATAGAAGCCCCTCCAATAAAAAGATCGAGATCACCATCAGCATCTATATCCCCGGCACAAATGGAAAGTTTAGAGGTTAACATTCCCATTGGGAGAGCATTCACCACTCTAGAAAAAAGGCCTTTGCCATCGTTTACATACAATCTATCTTCAAATTCAGGTGAGCCTTCCTCATACTCATTACCACCTGAAACTACGTACAGATCAACATCTCCATCATTCTCTACATCAAAAAATAGAGCTTTAACATCTTCACTATCCTTATCCTTGTCCCATGGTTGATTCGCAGCCAAAATAAAATTTCCATTAGCCTGTTGTAGAAAAAGACTTGATGATTGACCTAAAGCACCTCCAATAAAAATATCCATAAATCCGTCTCGATTAACATCAGCAGATGCTAATGCAGGACCCATTTTAGAAAGTTGATATGGCATTAAGACCTCAACTTTAAAATCTACAAAATCATTTTCCAGATGCTTCACCTGCAATCCAGATGATTTAGTCATATTTTTAAATACGGGAAGCAACCTATTCGAAGTGAAATTGAACTTCGCAGTTTTATTCCAATTAAATGCATGTCTCTTATTTATAATTGGAGACATCATGACTTCCTTTGAACCATCGGGCCATATAAGTACGGCAGAGTCTGGTTTTGAGTTACCTAATCCAAAATGTAATACATAACTGCCGGAAGACTGATACCCCCTTACCGGATAAAGTTCCTGATACTGAATTACCCCATTTGAATAAAGCAAAATTTTAGCACCAATTGCTTGCGTATTCAATCCTCTACCTTTCAATGAAAACTGGATCCAGTTGCACTTCGATTTTGTATTCTCATAAAATTGAACGGGTTCATTATTATTTCCAATTAATAAATCAAGATCGCCGTCATTATCAAAATCGGCTTGAACAGCAGCATTGGATACACTCAACAAATTAAAGCCCCAAGAAATACTACTATCGGCAAAATTTAACCCATTAACATTTTTATACAGATAGTTGCGTAATTTATTGGAAGGCATCTTACGAACCAGATCATACGTTTTGAATTGAAGATTCCCTTTAGCAGCTTGAGCCAATTGTTCGTCTGCTACGGTATATTTAAGAAAATCATTATCGGTAAAATCACGCAGATATCCATTGGTGATCATCAGATCTTTCCAGCCATCATTATCCAGATCATTAAAAATAGCTGACCAACTCCAGTCAGTTTTACTTATCCCAGAAAACTGGCCGATTTCACTGAAACGTACATTTCCATCTTGATCTAAACCCCTATTCAAATGCAGCATATTGCGCATTTGCTGATGATAATAACCACTATCTAATAATAAATGATATGCATCATATTCATCTGGACCCTTCAAAAGCTTCTGTCTAAAATTATCTTCTGGCAACATATCGAGCGTAAATACATCTGACAGTCCATCATTATTTACATCTGCAATATCTGCACCCATTGAATATTTGCTAACATGCGTAAATGATTGCTGAAGCACTTGCTTAAAAGAACCATTTTTGCTATTCATGTAACAGTAGTCTTGTTCAGTATAATCACTGGAGGTATAAAGATCCGGCCAACCATCGTAATTGAGATCACTAACTACAACGGATAACCCAAAATTAAGGGCGTTATTCACTATTCCCGACTCAACTGTTACATCAGTAAAATATAGTTTGCCATCAGTATTCCTATCATTTCTGAATAACCGATTACCAAAACGAAAATTAGGAGTGGATCGGATCTTAGCAGTATTTAGATAAGGATTTACCGTATGATTAGAATGATTTACCAAGAACATATCTAAATCACCATCCAGATCATAATCAAAAAAAGCCGCTTGTGTTGACAAGGTACCAGGAAGATCAAGCCCATATTCTGCAGCAAGCTCTTTAAATACCGGTTTCCCATTCTTTAGCCCTTGATGAATAAATAATTCATTTGCCTGTTCTTTTTCTGTTCCTGGTCCTGAGTGACATACATAAATATCTGTCCAACCATCTCCATTAACATCAGCAATACTAACCCCAGTTCGCCAGGCACCATTTCCTTTTACACCAGCAAACTGTGTTATATCTTCAAAAGCCAGTTTTCCTCTATTCAGATACAATTTATTAGGGGTAACATTTCCTGCAATGAAAACATCTTCTAATCCATCTTGATCAAAATCACCTACGCCAATTCCATGGCCATTGTATAGATACTCATATTTGAAAATATGCAATGAATCATTTTCTTTTACCATATTGGTAAACCGAATACCCGAAATAGATTCAGGTACTAATCTAAAAAGTGGCTGTGCCTGAATACTTTCTGTAAGCAGTATAGAGAAAATCAAGACAATAGTTCTCAACCAATTCATACCTACTTCAGTGGTTTTGGCACATCGATACCTAAATTTTCATCACCTGACTTATAAGGAAGAAAAACCATAAGCATAGTTAGCATTTCATTTGTTGTCTCCATATTACCGGTGGACATTACTAACCTTGGCGGCTTATTTGGATTGAAAGGATTATTGATAGTATTATCATAAACGCCCTCGATAAACAGCTTACTCCCTTTTGGTATATGTTGTAATTTTTTAAATCGATAAATTTCCTGCCATCGAAAATCCCAATTTGGGATATGAGCCAAACGGACCGTATCTCCAGATGGAGCAATAGCGAATGCTTTAAACGATTTACCTAAAAGATGCATGTGAGGCCAAACATACATCACAGAAAAATCTTCAGACGGATTCATCAATTGCAGATTAAATGTTTGAACTCTATTAGGAAAAAGGGTCAATGGAGGACTGATTTGTTTTTCACCAATTCCACCGGATCCAAAACTGATGACTTTTACTTTCCGCTGAACTTTATTCGGGGTATAGAAAAGATTAACCCCTGCTATCAACTCCTCATCTTTTGCAGCCGGAGCCAGATGCAAGGTTAACATAATAACACCTCTTTTGGGCATAATCCAACCCATTCCTTTAGGATAATTTTCATACGAGGCTCCAGGGATCCAACCTCCGTAGTATTCGATAGTTTTTTTAAGCGGTTTCCACTGTTCCGTTAATGAAGGATCATCTTCAGTTAGGTTGATCATATCTGGCCCAGATTGTAAAGGAATCGATTCTGGAACCTGATGAATACTATAATTAACGTGATGAATGATTTTTTTATTATTTGAATAGAATTCGATGGCCTCTACATTCATTGAATCCTTTAATTCAAATGGAATACGATATACAATAAATCGTTCTACATTATCACCCGGTAGAATAAAAGATTTGTTCATCGTAATAGTAGCATCGGGAGGACGATGATATCCTGTTTTACCACTTACTTTTGCAGACAATTCAACTGTCTTGATTTCACCAGTACCTTTTGGAACATTTTGATCGATCCATGAAATTATAGTTGATTTTTCTTTCTCGGTTAACGATCTGTCATTACTATAAGAAACATAATGATTATCAGATCTCCATGGCGGCATATAACCAGAAGAAATGACCTCTTTTATAAATGAAGCACGTTTAGAGACGTCTTCATAGGTAATCAGCGAAAATGGAGCAGATTCATTTGGTCGATGACAAGGAGTACATTTTGTATGAATAATAGGAGCAACATCTTTTATAAAGGTTAAACCTTGAGACTGACCATATTTTACAAAAAGCAGTAACGCAATAAAAGAGAAAGGAAATCTCATCATTAATATTCGTTTAATAAACAACCCTGTGCTTTTATAAAGTTAATAGCAACTTGTTCTCCACGTAACGTTTGTTCAATGGCATTCTGCAGAAAGTGTTCATCCGCTTTAATTTTCTTTTTCCCAATTTCTACAAGCCAGTTATCAATAGCCCCCCTATAAATACAAGTTCCACTTGAATCAAAAAGAAAAGCTTCTGGCGTAACCTCGGCTCTCAATAGCTTAGTAAGCTTCATTTTTGGATCTATAAAAACAGGTATAGTGAGCTTATATGAAGATACAAATTCGTTTACTTGTTTATCGGAGTATGTCCGACCAGGAAACACTCCATAAAAATTTATTTGCGATGCGTATTGTTGATTCAATGCTTCAATCGTTCGGGAATAAGAAATACACATGGGGCATTCAGTAGATAGAAGAATGATAACCTGAAGACGGCCATCATCTTTTAATGGTTTATATTTCTGTTCAAAAGGCGACCATATTTTTTCTGAAGTTAAAGAGCTCCATACGGGCTGGATTCTAGATTGAGAATACACATAGCTACTCAGGAATAGCATACAATAAATTAACGCATAACGTAATCTTAATTGCATCCCTAAAGGTATTAAAAAAAAGTCCAGCTGGCATAACCAGCTGGACTTTATAATTAGATAAACCTTGATTTATCGCTTATCCCACCAGATTCGACCAAGAGGATCAAGATTATCCGATCCAAATTCTGAATCTTTTTTCATATCCTCAAGTGCTGCCATTTTATTAACGTAATTCAAATCAGTTGGATTAGGATTACCGATTACGGCACGACGAGCAATTTGATATACTGAACCATTGATCAGGATATCTTCGTTAGCCAATGCGGTATTCTTATTTGGCATACCTGTGCGCTTCCAGTTAGCCCATGCTTCATTCGGATGTTTGAAGAAGTTAATATAAGCTTGGATAGCGATCTGCTCTAAGGCTTTTGATGCACTATACTTCACTGTTGGGTGGCTTAAGTATGCTGTGATCTCTGAAGGTGTAACCGCAACATAATCTACTACTTTAGCAAGACCAGCACGTTGACTATAAAAATTGATAGATGCCGTTACGCCATCATTATACAACGTTTCTGCGTTTTCAGAAGTGATGCCACGAGCAGCACATTCTGCACGCATTAGTTGCTGATCAGCATATGTAACTAATGGGAAGAAAGTTTGACCATCTCCACCACCGAAAGTTGGCTGCCATAATCTATATTGGATATACGAAATAGTATCCAACGTTAAACTGGCATTAACGCGTCTGCCCGTGAACATAGTACGATTCGCTGCATTTTGCGCAACGTCCGGACTAATTGGTGCACCAACAAAACGACGTGCAGGCTCTGTTGAACCAGCAGCTAAAAGATTTGCTGAAATAGCCGAAGTAATATTAGCCTGAGTATAGTTATTACGCTGATAGAATAAACGGATACGAGGATCCTGAGTATCCCACATAAAGTTTACCGTTGGAGCTGGAGCACGGAACCCTTCAGGATTCCAGTTACCACCTGCAGTAAAGCTATTATGTACAGTATAAACCCAGCTATCATCATTACTTGACATGAGCAATGTAGGGTCACCTACACATTCTTTCAAGATAGCAGTAGCCGTTGCCGCATCGCGTTTCAATAAACGCATAGCTATACGCATACGAAGCGCATTTGCTGCTTTTGCCCAACGTGTGTTGTTACCACCATAATACTGATCAAAACTGGTCATATTAACCTGATTTGCAGCACCTGCTTTTAGTGTATTGGCAAGAGCTTTAAGGCGGCTATCCCAAATCTTGAAAAGTTCTTGTTGACTTTCCCATTTGGGGGTAAATGTACCACCATAACGTGCCTGAAAGGCTTCGGTATAGGCCATATGCCCATTGATATCAGAAACATAAAATGCGTAATAGATCTTTAGCACTTCTGCCATAGCTACTACCATCTGACGGGCAGCTTTATCCGCATCGGACATTTTACTTGCTAATACGCCAACATCGGTAGTGACACTACCAACACCTGGATAGAAAATACCAAAACGCTGATTGGTATTTCCAAATTCAGTGAACGTATTTGCAGCTGCACCACCTTGTGGAGCTGTCATCTGCATCCAGTGCATGATACGACGATAATTATCATAGAATGCCTCGAAGTCAGAACCATGTGCTAATCTGGAAGCGGTAAAGAATTGCTCTTCGGGCTTAACAGAGTATAAAACATCTGGATTGGTATTGAGGTCAACGAATGCCTGCTTGTCACAACTAACAAGAGACATTGTGCCTATCGCCAAAGCCCATGAAAATATTTTTTTCTTCATCTTCATTTTTCTTTTCGTGTTCGTTTGTTAATTGATTTAGAAACCTGCATTTAATGATATAGCAATCTGTCTTACCCATGGCATACCACCATATTCCGCAAATGCACCTGCTCGGCTAGAGAAGACACTTTCAGGATTGATATCATCTGGTGTAGTATTATAAAGGTAAAAGAGGTTACGTCCGATCAGGTTAAGACGAAGACGTTGCATACGAACTTTGCTAGCCATTGACTTTGGTAAATCATAGCCCAAAGATACTTCTCGTACGGCTACCCATGAGTTTTCAAAAATAGAATACTCACGAATACCTGTTCCCCAGCTGGCTATACCATCATAATATCTCCATGCAGGAAGGGGTTGAGCAAGTCCTTTTTGAACAGCTTCAGCATAAGACATTCCTTCTACATTTTGTCCATTGATCACAACGCCTTTACCGAATACACCATCAGGAATAATACCATCATTGCGTTGATTACCAGCCGGATCAGTCCAAGCTACACCACCCGTTTCTTTTGTACGTCCATAAAGAGTGCTCTTGAATGAACCATACTGAGAACCATATTGGTGCGTTGCAGATGCCATTAATCCACCGAATTTACCATCTAATTGAGCAAATAAGCTGAAGTTCTTGTAACGGAACTCATGTATGTTGCTCAGAAGGAAATTCTCCATCATGGTACCGATCTCTTTGAAACCCTGACCATATGACCCTGAACGGATGAATTGACCATTGGCGTTCAATACACGCTGTCCTTTATCATTGGTTGCATAGGCGTAATTCGTAATGATCGTACCATAATCCCTACCTGCACGAGCAACAGACTGCACATCAGCACCAAATGCCAAATCCAATCCAACTTGAGATACTCCATCAATAAGTGAAATAACCTTGTTGCGATTACGAGAGAAATTGAACGTTGTCGTGTATTCGAAATCTTTTTTGCGAACGATTGTAGCAGATAAAACGGCTTCAATACCCTGATTTTGGATATTACCGGCATTAACCTGGCGACCAGATACACCACTTTCAGCTGGAGCACCAACACTTAACACCTGATTGAATGTATTTTTCTTGTAATAGGCAACATCCAAGCGAATACGGTTATCAAGCATACGAAGATCAACACCAAATTCCCACTCACGAGCACGCTGTGGGCGGAGTGCTAAGTTTCCAAGTCCATAACCAGGCCATCCATACTGAGGGAAAGCAGTTCCATTAGCAATCAATGGAGTTCCCAACAGTGAGTAGTTTCCTGATGTAGTAGCGAAAATACCTGTACCTGCTCCAGTATAACCTAAGCTAGCACGGAACTTACCAAATGTCAACCAATTGGCTTTATTCTTTTTCTGCAATAATTCAGAGAATGCAAAGGACGTTCCTATAGAAGGGTAAAAATATTGATAATCCCCGCTTCCATCAGGATAAGTCAGTGTACTCGTCCAATCAGAACGAACACTACCATTAACGGTTAACATATCCTTCCAGGTTATATCACCATATGCATACATCGCATCTAAACGACTTTGCGGGAATATACCTGCAGACGTGGTGGCAGCATTGATTGAATTCGCAATAGAATAAATTCTTGGAATTCGCAAGCCACCAGAAGTGGAAGAAGATTGATTACGACCGCCTAGACCACGCTGTGTTTCTCCACCCACCGTAACGTTATAATCGATATCAGTACCGATCTTACGGCTTGCGGTTAACAAAGCTTGGACACGGGCATCACGTGAATTACTCTGGAATAAAGAATATGCACCAGTAGCATTTGGTCCGTTAGCAAAATTTGGCCCATCCCCAGGTGTTCTGTTCTCACGCTGAACAAAAAGTGAGTTCATATTACTGCGAATCATCGCTGTTAACCAAGGAGTAACCTGAATATTCATATCCAGATTAGCCAGGATCTGATTTTCTTTTTGGTTGATTTTAACCTGATAAAGCTGCCACAATGGTCCTATAACAGATCCACGTAAATATGGAGCTACAATATTAGAACCACCATTTGGACTTAAATAATTATTTAAGACATAATCCAATGGCAAATTCCTCGAGTTAGAAAAGGCAAAACGGAATAATGGATTTGAATTACCTCCTTGTAATAAAGGATTCTGGCTATTAGACATGGCCATAGCAACAGATGCGTCCATAGTAACGAACTTGCCTAACTTTTGAGTGGCGCGAATGTTGAAGTTATCACGATTGAATTCATTCGTTGGTTGAATCGCTTCATTCTTTGTTTTTGTATATGAAAAACGGAATGTAGTATTATTAGAACCCCCTTCAACGGCGATATTCGTATTGTTCATACGACCTGTACGGAACAATGACATAAGATCATTGGCTACATAGGGACGCTTTACTCCATCAGCATCTGTCACCATTCTTCCATCCAAACGTGGACCGAAGCTGTAATATGGAGATGTACTATTATTCAAGATCGCATCGCTTCCATCAGGAGCTTTATCAAAATATGGATTAATACCACCACCAAATTCATTCTGCATAGCAGGTATTCTCCATACTTGCTCGAATGTATTGGTTTGTGATAACGAAACTCCTAAACCTGGACGAGTACGTCCTTTCTTAGTGGTAATTAATAATACGCCATTAAGTGCTTGTGAACCATAAAGAGCAGAAGCCGCAGTACCTTTCAGTACCGTAACGCTTTCATAATCGTCTGGGTTCAAGTTTTTCATTTGGTTACCGAAGTCACGAGCATCACCCCAACTATCCGCACCAGAAACTCCTGGTTGAATCAATATACCATCGATAACCACCAATGGCATAGTATTACCACTAAGTGATGCATTACCACGAATACGAATTCTTGAACTGGAAGAAGGACCACCAGCACCCTGGTTGATCATAACACCCGCAACTTTACCTTGAAGCGAGTTAATTACGTTAACCTGGCCGGCACGTGCAACATCACCACCTTTCACCTCTTGGATAGAGTATGTAAGATTTCTTGTGTTCTTACGTGAACCGAAACCGGTTACCACTACTTCATTCAACTCGTTACGTTTTGTCTCCAAGGATACATTCATGGATTCGCTCGCATCGAGTTCTTTTGAGTTAAAAGACACTCCGCTGAAAATTAATTTCGCAGAAGCAGCAGTTGTACTGATGGTGAATAGACCATTCGCATCTGTAACTGCATAAGATTTTGTTCCCTTGATCTGAACAGTTACACCCGATACTGGATTACCAGCATCATCTCTTACTGTTCCTGAATACGTTTTTCGCTGTTGAGCCATGGCAAAGGCAACCGTCAGCGAAAACAAAAGCAGCAGTAGTAAACTCTGTTTAAGTTTCTTCATTGCAATTTTGGTTTTGGTTTAAATTAAAATGCGCTTCAAAATAACTCGAATAAGTTTATAAGTACAAATTTTGACACAATAATTTTATCTACATGTTTATGTATCTAGTACTTTATAAAACTTATATGTATGACTTGATTAATTTCTTGCAGACATAAGTTGAACAAAATCATCGAATAAATATCTGCTATCGAATGGCCCAGGTGTTGCTTCGGGATGATATTGCACGGAGAATGCAGGCTTACCTTTTACGCGAATCCCTTCAATGGAATCATCATTCAAATTGATATGTGTAATTTCTACATTATCTGATTTTCGCACGGCTTCTGGATCTACTCCGAAACCATGATTCTGTGTGGTGATCTCACACATACCTGTAATTAAATTACGTACAGGATGATTCAATCCTCTGTGTCCATGATGCATTTTAAAAGTAGGAATACCATTAGCCAATGCCAGTAACTGATGGCCTAAGCAAATACCAAATGTTGGTTTATTGGTTGCAATAATATCTTTTACGGTTTGTATGGCATAATCCATTGCTGCCGGATCACCAGGTCCATTAGAAATAAAATATCCATGTGGATCAAATTTGTTCAATTCCGTCAATGATGTTTTAGCTGGATGAACACGAACATACACTCCACGATCAGCTAAACATTGAAGAATATTTTTTTTCACCCCAAAATCCAATACAGCTACCCGTATCGGTGCATTAGGATCGCCTAAATGATATACTTCTGTGGTACTAACATGAGAAGATAGCTCCAACCCATCCATGGAAGGAACTTTCTTTAACGTGGACTTTAGAAATTCTATATCACTATGCTCTGATGAGATGATGCAATTCATCGCTCCCTTAGTACGAACTGTAGTAACTAATGCTCTCGTATCAACATCTTCAATAGCAACAATATTCTGCTGCTCTAAATAATTCTGAAGGGAATCTGTTGCTTGAATTCGACTATATCTTTCTTCAAGATTACGACCTATTAACCCCCTTATCTTCACTGACGCAGATTCTACATCTTTCGGCATTACACCATAGTTGCCAATATGAACGCTATTCATGATCAATACCTGGCCATAATAACTGGGATCCGTAAAAACTTCCTGATAGCCGGTCATTCCCGTATTAAAACAAAGCTCGCCAGTAGTGGTACCTATTTTACCGAATGCCTTTCCATGAAAAATAGTTCCGTCTTCTAAGATTAAAACTGCAGGTTTTAAGGATGTTTCAGACATTTTAGTGGGGTTGGTTCAAAATCTGTTGCAAAATAAAAAAGGCAAGTCTAAATGACCTGCCTTTATATCAAAAATTTGTAAACATTTATTACTCAGCTGCTTTTTCTTCGGTGGATTCAGGAGCTGGTGATGGTTCTGAAGCAGGAGCCTCTTCAACTGTCGGAACAGTTGCTTCTGCGGCCACTTTCTTTTTAGCACCTCCACTACGGCGGGTTTTCTTTGCAGGAGCAGCAGCTTCTGCATTACCTTTTCCATAGATCTCATTGAAATCAACCAATTCAATCATCGCACGCTCTGCATTATCACCTAAACGAGCTCCCAATTTAAGGATACGAGTATATCCCCCTGGACGAGCTGCTACTTTTGGAGCGATCACCGTGAACAATTCCTTGATCGCTTCTTTATCCTGCAAATAGCTGAATACTACACGATGCTGGTGCATAATCTGCTCTTTGCTATCCGTCTTCTTTGTTTTAGTGATCAATGGCTCGATATAAGTTCTCAGCGCTCTTGCCTTAGCCAAAGTAGTAACGATACGCTTATGCTGTATCAGTTGGCATGCGAGGTTGCTTAATAACGCCTTACGATGTGATTTGGTACGACTGAGATTATTGATTTTGTCTCCGTGTCTCATATTTGACTGTTGTTTAGTGCTGTACCGGTCAGGAATACAGCATCATTATTAAATGGATTAAAATTCTTCTTTATCTAAACCGAGTTTACCTAAGTCCATTCCGAACTGAAGGCCACGCTCATGAAGAACCTGCTCAATTTCAGACAACGATTTTTGTCCGAAGTTGCGGAACTTCATCAGGTCTTCTTGCTCATATTGTACCAACTCACTCAAGCTGTTGATTTTAGCTGCTTTCAAGCAATTGAATGCCCTAACTGAAAGATCCAGATCTTCCAATGGAGTCTTCAGAATTTTGCGTAATTGCAAGGTTTGCTCATCAACCAGATCTTCTTTCTTTTCTTCCTTATTATCAAACGTGATGTTTTCATCCGTGATGATCATCAGGTGCTGGATCAGAATACGTGAAGCCTGCTTAACAGCATCTTCCGGATGAATGGTACCATCAGTAACCACATCCATAACCAGTTTCTCATAATCCGTACGCTGTTCTACACGGGTATTTTCGATCGAATATTTTACATTTTTGATCGGTGTGTAGATGGAGTCGATAGGAATGAATCCGAATGGAGCATCCTTAACTTTATTCTCATCTGCAGGAACATATCCGCGACCTTTTGTAACCGTCAGTTCAATGTTCAATTTAGCAGTGCTATCTAAAGTACAGATAACCAAATCAGGATTCATGATCTGGAAAGCGTTATTCACCTCACTGATCATACCAGCAGTGAATTCTGTACGATTCTTGATAGACAACGTGATTTTTTCGTTGGTAATATCCTGATCCGTCACTTTTTTGAAGCGCACTTGTTTTAAATTCAGGATAATCTCTGTTACGTCTTCTACAACTCCTTTGATAGAAGCGAATTCATGATCTGCACCTTCAATGAAGATGCCAGAAATCGCATATCCTTCCAATGAGCTTAATAGAACCCTGCGTAGGGTATTACCGATAGTTACACCATAACCTGGTTCCAATGGGCGAAACTCGAATTGAGCTTCGAAATCATTTGCTTTCTGCAAAATGATCTTATCAGGCTTCTGGAAATTTAAAATGGCCATATTTAAATTTCTGGTTTAAAAGTGACCGGTTTTTAGGCCGGGATGGGTTTATTATTTAGAGTACAATTCGACGATCAATTGTTCCTTGATGTTTTCAGGAACACTTTCCCTTTCTGGCATGGCAATGAATGTACCAGTTTTGGCTGCTTCATTCCATTCAATCCAGTTGAACTTAGGATTCTTCCCTTTGATTTTCTCAACCAGACTCGCATTTCCTGCACTCTTCTCTTTCAAGCCAATCACATCTCCTGGTTTCAATGTATAAGAAGGGATATTAACGATCACATCGTTTACGGTAATGTGCTTGTGCGCCACAAGCTGACGAGCAGCTGGACGGCTAGGCGCAATACCTAAACGAAATACCGTATTATCTAAACGGGATTCCAATAATTTAATTAGATTCTCACCGGTTACACCTTTCATACGAGCAGCTTCCTCAAATGTATTGCGGAACTGACGCTCTAGTACGCCATAAGTGTATTTTGCCTTCTGCTTTTCCTTAAGCTGAATGGCGTACTCTCCTGGAGCTTTACGCTTACGAGTTGCACCATGTTGACCAGGAGGATTGCTGTTTTTGTTCAGCCATTTACCATTTCCAAGAATCGGCTCTCCGAAAATCCTGGAAATTCTTGTTTTGGGACCTGTGTAACGTGCCATAGTTTTTTTCGACTTGATTTTTTATTGAATGACCATCGATTATTAAAAAATCATAAAACTGAATCGAGGGCCTTGATTTATGCTTTGATTTAAAAGCCAGATTATACACGACGTTTTTTGGGAGGACGACATCCATTGTGTGGTAATGGCGTAATGTCCTTGATCATCACGATCTCAATGCCTGAATTAGATAAAGCACGGATAGCACCTTCTCTACCAGAACCTGGTCCCTTTACGAAAACATCTACACGCTTAACACCCGCTTCCAATGCAACTTTTGCACAATCAGATGCTGCCATCTGGGCGGCATAAGGAGTATTCTTTTTGGAACCCTTGAAGCCCATTTTACCTGCACTACTCCATGAAATAACTTGACCTTGCTTGTTAGTCAAACTGATGATGATGTTGTTGAAAGTAGCCGAGATATGTGCATCTCCATAGCTGTCAACCTTTACGATTCTTTTTTTAGCTGCTGCTTTTGCGCTCTGTTGTGCTTTTGCCATAATACATTTAAAAGGTAGTCAATAAATCACCCCATTCAGGGCCACTGTTTTTCCTCCACCTACACCAGGGTATCTAGTTAAACAGCGATTTTTTGGTGTATATATAAAAAGAATTGAGGCTCGTTAGCACAAAGCCTCAACGCTGATTATTTCTTAGCTGCTTTCTTCTTACCGGCTACAGTCTTACGCTTACCCTTTCTGGTACGACTGTTCGTACGGGTACGTTGACCACGAACGGGAAGACCTTTACGATGACGCAACCCACGATAACAAGCAATGTCTAATAAACGCTTGATACTCATCTGCGTCTCAGAACGAAGCTGTCCTTCTACTTTCAATTCATTAGTGATGATCGAACGAATCGCATTTAATTCATCATCATTCCACTCATGAACTTTCTTGTTCACGTCAATGTTCGACTTGTTCAGGATATACTTCGCAGTAGATGAACCAATACCATAAATGTAGGTAAGGCCAATCTCTCCTCTTTTGTTCTTGGGCAGGTCCACACCGGCAATACGAGCCATATATTATCTGTTCTTTTTAAATTTTCTAAGTTAAATTAACCCTGACGCTGCTTATAGCGTGGATTCTTCTTGTTAATAACGTAAAGCTTCCCTTTTCTTCTCACGATCTTACAATCGGTACTACGCTTTTTGATGGCTGCTCTTACTTTCATGATTGTATCTTTTCAAAATTATTTGTACCTGAAAATGATTCGTCCCCTAGACAAGTCATACAAGCTTAACTCCACTCCCACTTTATCACCCGGGAGTATGCGGATGTAGTTCATTCGCATCTTTCCAGATATAGTCGCCAGGATCTCATGCCCGTTCTCCAGCTTCACCTTGAACATCGCATTACTTAATGCCTCGGTGATGACTCCATCCTGTTTGATCAGTGCTTGTTTAGCCATAGTTTTTGGGTGCGCAAAGATAACGAATTGAATTTTCCCAGCAAAAGAATTCGTTAAATAAATTCTCCTCCCGGTAAACAAAGGGAGAGAATAGTACAGCAATTCAATGCTAATACCTCATTTTCAATAGATTACGAATAAATAGTCCAAATCAAAGGATAAGAAAACCCCGTCTCAATGTTAAAGCCCCGGAAACAAGGCTCGTCCAATATCCTGGCGGAAAGGCCAAGGAATGGCCGCAAGTATAACGATCAAAGCCACCAAAAAATATCGAAAAGCCTTTTTGTATTTTTCTTGATCAGGTATATCCTTTTTTGCCATTCCATATCCTAATGTGATCAAAACGATTGCGATGATCATAAGGAACGGATGTTCCATCCAATAGAAACGATAGAATTTATCTTTCATGAATGAGCCTTCACCTGTAAAACCTTTTGAAATGATTCCATAACGCCCCATGAGCCACTGATATAATCCTAATAATAACGTGATATGCGCCGAAATCATCGTAAATAACCAGGTCTTACGATCGCCATCTTGAAACGATCTACCGGAACGAAATCCTGTAAAACTTTTAACAATAGACAGAACTAAAAGGATCAAAATTATCCAGCGCAATAAACTGTGGAGATGCACCAATCCAGTGGACATATGTATTTTTTTAGATGACTAAAATACAGAACTATTCTTTCCAATCAGCAATAAATATATTCGTGTCTCTTGTACCCCCATTATTTCGGTTAGAACAAAAAACGATTTTTTTGCCATCATAAGAGAACATAGGGAAAGCATCAAACCCTTTATCCCGACTCACCTTCTCCATGTTCCCATCCGGATTCAACACATATAAATTAAAGGGATACCCCCTCTTATACTCATGGTTGGAAGCAAAAATGATACGCTTGCTATCGGGCATGTAAGATGGAGCCCAATTTGCCTGACCAAGCGCAGTTTCCTTTCTCAGATTCTTTCCATCAATATCGGCTGTATAAACTTCCATTTTTGTTGGAGCCACTAACCCTTCAGCTAATAATTCTTTATATTCTTTTATTTCTTCTAGCGTTTGTGGTCGAGAAGCTCTCCAAATTAATTTTTTACCATCCGGACTGAACCATGCACCACCATCATAACCCAGTTCATGTGTAACACGGGTTGTTTTACCAGATTTCAAATCCATAACATACAACTCAATATCTCCATCACGCACACTAGTAAATACCATTTTTTTCCCATCCGGTGAGATAGTGGCCTCTGCGTCATACCCTGGTGTGTTGGTCAGTTGCTTTACAATGCTTCCAGAGGTATCTGCCATAAAAATGTCCATCGAAGCATATAACGGCCAAATATATCTGTTGCCATATTTCGTTCGATCAGGAACGGGAGGGCATTCATCCCCGCCTAAATGAGTAGAACCATACACCACATGCTTTCCATCTTTCATAAAATATCCACAAGTGGTTCTTCCTTTTCCTGTACTAACCAATTTGGGTATAAATCGTTCTCCGGGCTTAGTAGGAATTTTACCTATATAAATCTGATCACAGGGTATCCCTTCCTTGGCATATGTTTTTTGAAAAATGAGGTACTTTCCATCATAACTGAAATAGGCTTCTGCATTATCGCCACCAAATGTTAATTGTTGTATATTTTTTAGATGTGTTTCTTCAGGATATGCTAGTGTGTCTGAAGCTTGTCCAAAGCTTTGCAAACTCAATATAACAAAGGCATAAAGGACGATAATACGATTCATCAGATACTATTTAATTGGGGCGCAAATTACTATTATCTTAACAGTTGCCGTATTCGGCACTGTCATAGAATTGTCATAACCCACTAATTTTGTAACCTATGAAGTTATTTACCATTTTGTCGATCGTGATAACCCTATGCTATTCTTGCCAAACTGATGGAGATAGACCAATGGTGAAAATAGATAGCCTATCTATTGTTAGAGACAGCATTAAATTGAATCCACAAAACAAAACGCTCTGGATAAATCTTTATCAACTTCAACTCAATAAAGCAGATACTAATGGTGCCATAGAGAGTTTGAAGAATTACGTACAAATGGAACCAGGAGATGATTACGCCGGATTGGAACTGGCATGGTTATGGACAACAAGAAATGATTCAAATGCGGTACGTCTAACGAACTGGTTAATGAAGAGTACAAACGAAGAAATTTCCCTTCGGGCAAAGTACATACAAGCTTTATATTTTGGGAATATTGGGGATATCGATCGTTCCCTATCCATGCTTGATAGTGTCTTGGAAGCCAACTATCAATTTACCGATGCCTATATTGAAAAAGGCAGTATCTTATATGATCGCAAACGATTCAATGAGGCAATGGAGGCTTTTTTATTGGGTTTGAAAGTAGAACCATCTAATAAAGAGCTTTATTACTGGATAGGCGAAACCCATAAGGCTTTAGGCAACCTTAAAGAGGCAGAGGATTGGCAAAAAAAATATGAGGCACTCCGGTAAGGAAACGTAACTTTGTCCTATGTCAGTAATCATCGCCCCTTCATTTTTAGCTTCAAATTTTCTTCGGCTCGAAGAAGAATGTGCTATGGTAAATCGAAGTGAAGCCGAATGGTTTCATTTGGATGTAATGGATGGCCGATTCGTACCCAATATCAGTTTTGGATTACCCGTGATCGAAGCGATTAGAAAAGCTACTACTAAGGTTTGCGATGTTCACCTCATGATCGAAGAACCAGGTCTTTATGCAGAGGCATTTAAAAAAGCAGGGGCTGATATTCTAACGGTACATTATGAAGCTTGCCCTCATCTACATCGTAATATCCAGCAGATAAAAGATCTGGGGATGAAAGCTGGAGTGGCTATCAACCCACACACACCTGTTTCCCTCTTGAAAGATATACTTTCCGACGTTGATCTTATTTGTATCATGAGCGTCAACCCAGGTTTTGGTGGACAGAAATTCATACCTTATACACTTACACGAATTCGTGAATTAAAAGACATGATTCTTGCTAAAGGATCATCTGCCCGTATTGAAATTGATGGTGGCGTAACCACTGCTAATGCATCTGATATCGTTGCAGCAGGTGCTGATGTGTTAGTTGCCGGCAGCACTGTATTTTCCTCTGCAGACCCAATAGCTACCATCGCTGAATTAAAAAAAGCATAACACAAGGCGACTTGTTTATCAAGCTGTTTAACCCATAGATGTAAATCGTTAAACTTTTAGCTAGACGTTACATAAATCAAGACAACTATCTTGAATGAAGGATTGTCTTATTTTTCCCCACCTGTTGATAAATGGTCGTTTACATAAATGAGCTGGAGGATTTATATTTGAAATGAACTAAATTAATGTATCGATAATTAACCTCAAACACAAAACATTGACAGAAACCATTATTACCCTCGAATCCGTAAATCCTATAGAATTTTTTGGCGTTAACAACGGAAAACTTGATATACTAAAAAAGAAATTTCCATTATTGAAAATCCTATCCAGAGGTACACAAATTAAACTGGCAGGTGCCCCAGAACAAATTGAAACGGCCAGAGAAAAAATTGAACTACTGGTTCAATATCTGGAAAGAAATGGACAACTCAGTGAACATTATTTTGAACAGATACTGGGAGGTGATGATCAGGAAAGTGTTGACAATTTTGTTGAACGCAATCCAAATGATGTTCTGGTATTTGGACCAAATGGAAAATCCGTAAGAGCACGCACCACAAATCAGAAAAAACTAGTGACGACAGCGGATCGAAACGATATCATTTTTGCTATCGGTCCTGCAGGTACAGGAAAAACATACACTGCTGTAGCATTGGCTGTGAGAGCATTAAAAAATAAACAGGTTAAAAAAATTATCCTGACTCGACCCGCTGTAGAAGCTGGTGAAAGCTTAGGTTTTTTACCCGGAGACCTTAAAGAAAAGATCGATCCCTATTTAAGACCGTTATATGATGCATTGGATGATATGATTCCGGCTGATAAGCTAGGCTATTATATGCAGACAAGGACGATCGAGATTGCACCACTTGCTTATATGCGTGGACGAACTTTAGATCACGCCTATATTATTTTGGATGAGGCACAGAATGCCACAGATCTACAACTAAAAATGTTCCTGACGAGGATAGGTGCGAATGCAAAAGCTATCATTACCGGTGATCTAACGCAAGTAGATCTGCCAAAAAATCAGCGAAGTGGTTTGGATAAAGCTATACGTATCCTAAAATATATCGATGGTATCGGGCATATTGAACTGGATGAAGAAGACGTTGTTCGCCATAAGTTAGTCAAAGCCATTATTAAAGCATACGACAAAGAACGTGAGCAGCAAGAAACGAAATCTTCATAACTAAAATCATGATAAGGCGGAGCAAGAGCTTCGCCTTTCTTTTAGTACCTTTAGTATTATGAAAAAAGCAATGGTCTGGGTGCTATCTGCCCTATTAGTTACTTCCTGTCAGAATACAACAGGTATAGCGCAACCTGAAGATGGTGAAGATGCCGGACGCGAATTTATTAGAGCAGTACTCGATGGAGATTATGTTAAAGCGCAAGCCTATATCGTGAATGATGAAGAGGATGTGGAATTGTATAAGCGATATGTGGAATATATGCGTAAACTAGATGCAAAAGAATTGATTGAATACAAACAATCAAATATAACTATCCATGAGATCCAACATCAAGGTGATACAACAACTATTATGCAGTATTCCAATTCGGCAACAAAAACAACACAAAAATTAAAAGTGGTAAAACGGAACGATAAATGGCTGGTCGATTTCAGTTATACTTTTGTTGAAGAAAAGAAAAATTAAAATGCATAAAGAAATTATTTGGATCGGAGCAGGTAGTGCTTTGGGCGGAATCAGTCGTTACGCTGTAAGCAAATGGATGAGTAATGTAACAACAGCTCCTTTCCCATTATCTACTTTTTCTATAAACATTTTGGGTAGTTTTTTAATAGGTGTGTTGATGGCTTTGCAGAGCAAACAAGGTTTCTCAACCACAACACTGCTGTTTTTAACCACCGGATTTTGTGGTGGATTTACTACCTTTTCTACATTTAGTTTAGAAAATATAGAATTAATAAAACAAGGATACTTAGGTACAGCAATTCTATATATGTTGAGTAGTTTGGGTTTAGGGTTGCTTTCCGTGTATATTGGACATAGAATGATGAACGGACTTTAAGTTGATTCTTTTAGACAAATGATAAAAAATAAATACTGATATGGTAAACGTCTTACATCCCTGGCATGGCGTTACTCCCGGAGAGAATGCACCAAGAGTGGTCAATGCCATAATCGAGATCCCACAAGGATCAAGAGCAAAATATGAGATCGATAAAGCCAGCGGGCTATTGAAATTAGATAGAGTAATCTATTCTTCGTTCATGTATCCTGTGAATTATGGTTTCATCCCACAAACACTTGGTGATGATAAAGACCCATTGGACATCCTGGTACTTTCAAGTGTACAGGTTCAGCCACTATGTTTGATGGAAGCCAGAATTATTGGTGTAATGCAGATGATTGACAATGGTGATGGAGATGATAAAATTATTGCGGTAGCAACTAAAGATCCAAGCGTGAACTACATCAATAATATCGAAGAACTACCTAAACATTTCTTCAATGAATTGCGTAATTTCTTTGAAGAATATAAAAAGCTGGAAAATAAAATGGTACAGGTAGAAGAATTTGGAGATAAAGCCTCAGCCCTACAAATTGTTGAAAAAGCATTGACGTTCTACAAAGAAACCTTTAAATAATCATGTCCGAATTAAATCAAAAACATATGACAGCTCAAATCGTTGCTTTGATCATCATTATTGGTTTTGCAGCAGGCATGCTAGGTGGAATGATTGGTATTGGAGGAGGATTAATCATTGTTCCGGCACTGGTGTATTTTCTTTCATTTTCACAACATAAAGCACAGGGGACATCACTTGGGTTATTGATCCTACCCGTAGCTATTTTAGGAGTGCTGAATTACTATAAAAAAGGTCATGTTGATGTAAAAGTAGTAGCTCTTCTTGCACTGGGATTTGTTGCGGGAAGTTTTTTGGGGAGTAAATGGGCGCTTTCATTACCACAGGGAACTTTAAAAAAAATATTTGCATTATTCCTTTTGCTACTATCTATCAAAATGCTTTTTTTCGACAAGAAATAATTACAATATTCTCTTAATACTATGAAGAGAATGAGTGATCAAACCCGTATCACGATTCATTATTCCCGCTTCAGTAAAATCATCTTTTCGGATCTTCCCAAATGCATGAGCGATCTCACCTAAATCCGTGATCACTCCCACATGTAGAATTGTTCCATCGAGATCAAAAAAAGCGAGATCACCTAATTGTACCTCTTCTAAAAACCCAACTGATTC